>JAGGXR010000154.1 GCA_021162935.1 Deltaproteobacteria bacterium | reverse complement strand
GGAAGCAGGTCGGGTCGAGAGCCGCCAACACGCGAAGAAACACGTCCTGGCTGGGTACACCATGAGGCATGTCGAGGAAGTCGGAGAGCCAAGCGGCCTCCTTTCGGCCCCAGTCCTCCAACGCTTCAGCATCGTCGCACCTGCACATGCAGCCAAGCACTGCGATGGTCAGGACGTTGACCAAGGGATGCCGGATTCCGCGGGCCTTGCGGGGTTCGGTGACAATCGAGAGCCTTCGGACCAGCGCCCTCAACAACGACTCGGAAGAAGCTACCTGCTGGGGGCCAGCCTCATCCACTGCAGATGGCTTCGACATCCTTCGCCTCCTGTCGAAGCAGCAAGCCCCGACACGAAGCGTAGATCACGATCGACCGCTCTCGTCAACCCCGGCGTCCTGCGACTTTGCGATCACCCTGGGAAAGGCACCTGGACAGGATCGCGGCCATGGATAAACATAGCATCACGGTTGCTGTAGTCATGGAGATTGCGCATGATCCCGAGGCAGAGTATGGGCAGGGTTCGCAACCAAATGAAGGCGGTGCTGGTAGGCTATACGAAGTTCCACGTTGTAGGAAGTTCCAGGTTATAGGAAGTTGTTGCGCGAAGTTGTGACAAAACGCAACGTCGTGGCATGCCTGTCACTCATTTTTTACCCATTGGGTCAAGATTTCCTGCATTGACTGAAGATTTCCTGGCCTCGTCAGAGGCTTTGCCCCCCATCCTTCGAGCACTTGCTCGCACTTGGTCGTTTTTTTTTGAAATCGACCCGACGATTAAGGTCGGGCCTCAATGACGACGTGACGACGTATCAAGGCCCGCTCAAGGCCCGATCAATGACGACGTATCAAGGGCCCGCTCACTCCACTAGGGAGCGTCCGTACCAGGCGGAATGCAGAGGAGGCCATCGACCTGGCAGGCCTCGATTTCAGGTTCCAATGTCGTGTGACGGATGTGGTGGGTATCGGCCAGGGCCCGGCGAATCGTCTCGAGCACGGGCTGGAAGTCGGCCCGCTTTGCCTCGTCGATCACCACATGGGCGGACATGACCGTCGAGGTGGATGATACGTTCCACACATGGATGTGATGGACGCTGCAGACCCCCTCGACCCCTTCCATGGTTCGAGCGAGCGCCTCGATATCGAAGTCCTTGGGCACTCCCTCCATGAGAATGTGGATGCCCTCACGAATCAGACCAGCGCTGCCGGCAAGGACCAGGACGCCTATTAAAATACTCACGACCGGGTCCGCCAGGGACCAGCCCCATACCATGATGAACAGGGCGGCGATCATGATGCCGATGGCCGAAAGCGCGTCCAAGGCAAGGTGGAGAATCGCGCTGCGCACATTCAGGCTCTGGCGTCCGCCGCCTCCGTGCAGGAGCCAGACCGACGCCACGTTGCCCACGAGCCCGACCCCGCCGACGATGAGCAGGCTCACCCCTGGCAAGGCCGGGGGATGTAGGATGTGGCGATACGCCTCGTAGAAAATGTACGCCGTGATGACCACGAGCGCCAGAGCGTTGCCCAGTCCAACGAGGACCTCAGTACGGCCGAAACCGAAACTGTGCCTCATGTCCGGCGGCTTGCGTTCGGCCCGGACGCCGAAGTAGCTCAACCCGAGGGCCACCACGTCCGACAGGTTATGGAAGGCATCGGCAATCAACGCCAACGAACCCACGATGAGCCCCACGACGAACTCGGTCGCCGTGATGCCCACGTTGAGCAGGAGGGCCCCGAGCATCCGGCCGGTGCTGGGAGGCGCGCCGTGCGAGCCGTCCGCCCCGTCCGCCCCGCGCCCCGCGTGGCCATGGTGCAGCAACACGGTTCTCGTCATGGTCGTGCCTGAGTCTTTTCAACTTCCACGATCATGTCCAAACTTCCACGGTTGTGTCCATGCTTTCACCGTTGTGTCCAAACTTCCACGGTCGTGTCCATGCTTTCACCGTTGTGTCCAAACTTCCACGGTCATGTGTATCAGTACTGAGCATGACTGAGCATTTTCACAAGATTGCCTTGCGGTCGTTGATCCCGGTCAATCGATGCAGCATCCCACCCTCGAGCCATTAGGCCCGGTGCCCGCTCTGACCCGTGATCACCCCACCGCCGATGAGATGCGCCATTCGGATCGGTTCTGGAATGTATCCGAAAATAGCCGTAGAATCCACGACGCGCCTCGCCTCGTCGGGACTCAGTCCCTGCACCTGAAAAAACACGTGCTCCGCCTCGTGCACCTCCCCTACCCGCCGCAGCATGGCCACGCGTCGTCCTTGATTCGGCAGACGCCCACAGGCATCCTCCATGCCCTGCCGGTCCGGCTTGCGACGAATGACGGCGATGGCGGGCAACCCCGTATCTCGAGCCAGCTTGGGCAAGTCCACGATATTGAGGCCACCGAGGGTGATGCCGTCGAGAAGGATTCCGTGGAGCTGAGCGCTGAACTTCGAATCCCGAATCATGGCGATGAGCCGATCCGTGGCGTTCCATCCGTCTTTGCGCACGTGCGTGGTGAGCACCCCATCGAGTCGGTCGCCTCGGCACACCACCCCGACCACGAGCACGTTCGCGCCACGCTTCCGGTCGAACGGACCGTCATCGATGCCGATCAGGCGCCGACCCGGCTTATGCAGGCCGTCGCTCATGGTTGTGTGCACCCGAAGCGTTTGGACAACACCTTGCGTCGCTTACGAAACCACGAAAAAGGATGGAGCTTGGCGTGCTCGCCGAGGGCGGCGCAGATCTGATGTGCATTCCTGCCCGCCAAGGTTTGCGCCACAGGAGCCCAGTCATCCAAGGCTTTGGCTTCGAGTCGGAATCGACTCTCTGGAAATCGGCGCACCAGGTTTGCGAGCGCCTTGCGGGCCCAGGCGGCGTGGCCCTGCCGCAGATCGCAGAGGCAGACCCACCAGAGGGCGTCGTCGCGGAGCACCGAGTCAGGAAAGTCTTTCACGAGCTTGCGAAATGCATCTTTGGCCCGTCCGATGCGTCCCAAATCATCGAGGTACGTCTGGCCCAACTCGAACAGGGCATCGTCGAGCCATTCCGAGTGATAGGAACCCACGATCCAAGAGGCAGTCTTCGTGCCGAGCAGACGTTTGTACCAGACGAGCGCCTGGTCGGGTCGTTGCAGTCTCCTCCATGTTCTGGCCGCCGCTATCATGGCGTCGTCGGCCAGCGCACCACGTGGGCGCAAACGATAGACCTGTTCATAGAGACGAACCGCTCTTGCCGGTCGATGGAGCACCTTTTGCTCGATGCGGGCCGATTCCCAAAGCACGTGCACGGTGACCGCCTTGTCTGGCGAGCGTCTCAGCGTAGCACGCAAGTAGGACAGGAGCGCGGGTACGGCGTCGTGTCCTCGGTACCAGGCCACGATCCTGGCAAGCGCGTCCTCGGCGGACACCGTATCGGGATACCGCGCCACGACGTTTTTCCAGACACGCATTGCGCGACGCTCTTGATGGAGCGGTCCTGCCAGGATACCGGCTGCGCGATACATCCCACGGGCTCCGTCCCTGGTGCCACGTCCCGGTCCGGCTTCCACCGCGAGATACGCATCCACCGCCTTTCGAAACCGCTCCATCCGTCTCAAGATTCCGGCTCGACGAATCCCTGCAGCCGCCCGATCCTCGAGACGTTTCCCAGAGTGAAAAACGTGTTCGTAGTGACGGAGCGCCTCGTCGAGGCGCCCATGTTCTTCGGCCGCCATGCCGCGACGAAACTCTGCCGGCAACCGATGCGGCGAGCAGGCTGTCCAGATTCCAGCCAAGCCGGAAAGAAGCAGGACAAACGCCCCGAACCAAGAACAGGCCCGTCCCAGGCTCGAGCGTCGCCCCTTGGATACCGGAAATCGCGTCATGGCATCCCCTCGCCGTCTCCGTTTTCGAACGTGACCTGGCGGATCGCCTCGTAGAGCGCAATACCCGTCGCGGTGGCCAAATTGAGACTCCGAATCCCCTCCCGCATCGGGATGCGGCAGGTCACGACTCCAGGGGTCGCAAGAACCTCATCCGAAAGTCCGTCGGTCTCGCTGCCGAAGACCAGGAAGTCTCCGTGACGAAAGCGATACTCAAAGAGGCTGGAGTCCGCCTTCTTCGTGAACAGGACGAGGCGTCCGTTGCTCGGATTTTCTGCAACGAGGCGGACGAACGCGGGCCAATCGTCCACGCGGATCTTTTCCGCCAGATCCCAATAATCGAGCCCGGCACGACGTCTCGCTGGATGATCCTCCCGGAAGGTCACCGGCCCGACGATGTAGAGAGGCGCCCCGGTTGCGGCACAGGTTCTGGACACGGCGCCGAGATTCGGGGGGATTTTCGGCTCGACCAACACGATGGAAAATGGCCCTCGGGTTGCGAGATCCAGGCCGTGCCTCGACCCGAAAAGGGGCGATGGTGAGCCAATGCTGCGTTGGGATGGGGTTGACAAGAAAACCAATCTCCTGCAACGTCGAAGTTTGATATATAAACGCGTTTATAGCGAGGAGTAGGCAATATGTGCAAGCGTCTTGCGCAACTAACGGCCGCCCTGCTCATGGCGGCCACGCTGCTGGCTGGCCGGACGGCGGCAGCGAACCCATACCGGTATGATTTCGCGCTGCAGAAAATGTTCACCGGCCCCATACTGGGGGGGTGCGGCGGCAACTGGCAGGATCCGCGATGCCAGGCGGTGATGAACTCGGCGTGGCGGAGCCTCATGTCGCAGATGGGCGTTATCTTTGCTCCCCAGTTTTTGGCTCCGTCCGAAACCACGGGATGGAATGGCTTCGTCTTCAATTTCAAGTACGGGCTGACCACCCTGGACAGCAAAGCCAACTATTGGAAGTACGGGGTTGATGGGTCGCCCCAGCCAGTGGCATCGACCGTTTCGTTCGAGGTGCGAAAGGGCATTTGGATGCCCCTGCCCAGCTTCGAGTTGGGCGGCGGATTCACCCATCTGGTCGACAGCCATATGTTTTCGGTGAACCTCTTCGCCAAGTTCGCTCTCCACGAAGGTTTTTTGGATTGGCCCACCCCTGCGCTCGCCGTCCGAGGCACCTTTCAGCGAATCGTTGGAACCCATCAGGTCGACTTCACGATTTTGAGCACGGACGTCTCTATCTCCAAGGCGTTCGGCATTGCAGGCAGCTTCAACCTGACGCCCTACGTGGGCTACAACATCATGTGGATCATCGCTAAATCAGGCGTGATCGACGGCACACCCAATCACGATGCATTGCAATGCTCGGACGGTCGTTGCGACGGCACCGGAGATCCCTGGGGGCAACCCCTGGGCAGTGGAGCCTATTGCAACACGTCCGAAGACCCAGACTGCAACGGCTATTATGTATTCTTCGACCAAAAGGCCATCTTGAGGCATCGAGTCTTCTTTGGAATGCGCCTCTACTTCACTGTCTCATCGAAACTGAGGTTGGTCTTCACCACGGAATACAGCATGACCATCAAGGGGCTGTCCAACGACTCGGTGACTATCGGTCAAACGAGCTTCCCTCTCAAGGACGATGCGCCCATGCAGCACACCTGGGGCATTTCGGTGGGACTCGACTACTGAGAACGGTCCTTGCCTATTTCCTCTTCGCCGCCTTCCAGCCGCCGGACCCGTTCTTCGAGTGCCGCCACCTGACGTTGGAGCTTGGTCACCGGGGACAAGCCTTCAAGCACCTTTTTCACCTGATCGTCGAGGCGCCCCTGCCATTCCTCGAAAGCCTGCTGGGAGCCGGCAAGCCATTCGCGCAGAACATGGAGCGCCGGAGCGGATTCGTCGCTGGATTGGTCCATCGCATCCGCAGCCGGATCGAAAACCACCTCGGCCTGACGACCTTCCTCGGCTGCTTGGTCCCGATGACCTGATTCCTCGTCTGCCTGATCCCGATGACCTGATTCCTCGTCTGCCCGCCCCAAGACCTGACCCACCGTTTCGTCCAGGTCCCGACGGACCTTTCCAACGGTTTTATCGAGGTCTCGACGCACTTTTCCCACGGTTTCGTCCAAATCGCGGCCAATGGCCGAGACGAGACCAGTGATGGACTCGCCTCCCGTCTGGATGATCCGCTTCAAAGCGCTCAAAGGAAGAAGCCGACGCCTCTTCTCCTCCTCGAAGATGATCTGGGCCAGGGTCACCGACGTCAGGTCGTCTTTGGATGCGTTGTCCAGCACCTGAAGCTCCACGCCATCCCGGACCATCTGCGCCAAGTTGTCCAGGGTCACGTATCGGCTTTCGGTGGTGTCGTACAATTTACGATTCGAATACCGTTTGATAATCCGCATGGCACCTCCATCCGTCACCGCCGGAGATGGACTCGGCTTCGTCGTACCCTTGATGGTTCCGTTTCCTGTCTTCGTATCGATTGGCTTCATGGCCAAGGAGATACCATATCATGGGGCAAGAGCACAATGGGGCGCTTCTTCGTCCCTCCTCACCATAAATTGCCGGGCTTTTTCCTGATGCATCGAACTCGTCACACAGGTATAAACGAGCCGAAAGGCCACAGAACAAAATCCAGGATGAACGACCGAGGCACGAACGTGATCAACGCATGACGGGCGAACGAAACAGCTCCAAGAAGGCCACGAAGCCCGGCGGCGGGAGGAGACGCTCAGGAAAGGCGCCTGCTCCGTCAGTAGACGTGCAGGCCTTCGTGGTTCGGAGCACGGACTACCGGGATTCGGACCGAATCGTCACCCTGATCACCAACGCGTTGGGCAAGGTGTCTGTGATTGCACGTGGGGCTAGAAAGGCAAAACGCCGGCAGGCGGGCTGTCTCGCCCCCTACTCCATGCTCAAGGTCAGATTGTCCGGCAGAGTCGGGCACAATCGTCTGTGGCACCTGGGGGACTGCCGCACGATCGAGGCCTACCCAAACATCCAGGCGTCTTTGCCCAAGTTGGCTCTGGCAGGTTACTTTTCCGAGGTCTGCCGCGACAGCGTGGCGGAGCACCATCCTGAACCAGAAGTGTTTCAACTCCTTCGGCAGTCGTTCCAACTCATGCAGACGGGCACACCCACGCGCGCCATGGTACGGGCTTTCGAGATGACCCTCCTTCGAATCCTCGGCCTGGCCCCAAATGTGACCCATTGCGTCGGTACCATCGACCAGGCCTGCGGCGCCCTGCTCGGCCCCATCGTTTCGGGCGGTGAAACAGAACCCACCGGATATTCTACTCCTGAACAAAGCGGATCTGCCGACGTTCGACCATACGGATTCTCCACGGCCCGAGGTGGACTCCTCTGCCCCGATTGTGCACGTCGCGAACCCTGCATTCCGCTGGATGACCAGGCGATCCTTGCCTTCCAGTCCATCGATCGACTCTCCATGGCCGAGGCGGCGACCATGCGGCCGGACCTGCCCGAAACGGTCAACGGCCAGCTCCGCGTGGCCCTGTTGGACCGAATCCTCGATCTCGTGGGACACCCGCTCAAGAGCGTCCTGTTCATCGAAAAGCTCAAGTTGGACAAGATGAAGGCGAACATGGAACAGAGCGACGAGGGCCACAAAGGTGCGAATGCCCCATCGCAGCAAGCCGGTCAGGTGCCAATCTCGACCGACGGCGCTCCATCCGACGACACGGATGACACGGAGCGTCCTCCGTCCTCCCAGGGAGGCGCTTCATGAGGCATGCCCCTCGGTTCCGACGCTCACCCAGGCATCGCCGGGATCACCCGATCGGACATCTTGGCATGGATGCGTCTGTGGCCCTGTCCGGTCTCCTTCTGCTGTCTGTTCTGTCCCTGGGAGGTATCGAGGTTGCTGATCGGAAGCCTTGGTCGAAGGTTCCGCCCCACCCAACCGCCCGGGTCACGACGTCGCCGTGGACGGTAGACGGCATGCGACAACGGCGCCAGCCCGTGTGGCACACGACGAAGGTCAAACCAAGAATCCGCCCCGGCAATCCGGTCCTGTCTCCCTTGCCCCGTTTTTCCTGTCTCGTCCGTGACCCACCGGCCGCCAGGAGTTGCCGAAAACTTGCTCTGAAAAAGGCGCGCATGCTCTGTCTCAAAAACGCGCGCCAGGCCAAATCGTCGAAACGACGCGCAAGGCGCCGCCCCTGCCTGTGGCATCGAAAGAACGTTTGGAAGCGACTCCGCCCTTGGGCCAAGGGAAACTGGACGAAACGCCGCAGAAGGTGGCGCG
Organism: Deltaproteobacteria bacterium; assembly: GCA_021162935.1. Classification (GTDB taxonomy): domain Bacteria; phylum Myxococcota_A; class Polyangia; order HGW-17; family SLPX01; genus JAGGXR01. The sequence goes on along the minus strand of JAGGXR010000154.1, from coordinate 52,517 downwards.
TCCGGAGACGATCACGCGGCTACGCCCCAGGCGTGGCCGCGGCGCGTCCCGGAGGTCGTATCCTGCTCCAAGGCGTTGGGCGCCGGGCTCGGATCCTCGACCGACGCGGCAAGACGGTCGCTTCGGTCCAATCAGCCGGTCCAAAAGCCGCGATCGGATCGCACCAGCCGATCCCACGGCCCATCGAAACCGCGTTCATGCCGCCCCTGATCCAATTCGTCAATCGACACACCAAGGAACGACTCCCCATCTTTGGCTACCATCTTCCGCCCCGTCGGATCCTGGATGACTTCCTGCGCTGCCGCTACACGGGACGCACGACCCACATGGACCGTATGGTCGTTCGCGCCGTGTTGGCGGCCGCCGCCTCGTTTCGGGTCGGACGCGTCCTGATCGTCTCGGGATACCGAGACCCCAAGTTCAACGATCGTCTGCGCAAAAAGGGACACCAAGTCGCCAGGCACAGCATGCACATGCAGGGCCGAGCCATCGATTTCATCCTGCCTGGCATTGCCCCGTCTGTGGTCTATCGATACCTGCGACATCTTCACGTGGGAGGCGTGGGCCGCTACCCATCATCAGGATTTTTCCACCTGGACAGCGGCCCCATCCGTACGTGGGGTGGACGATAATCTCGTCTGTGTGGGTCCGGGCCACAAGAGAACCCGAATCGCTCCGAGTCTGCGTGATCCTCAGGAACCATCCGTGGCTGGCGAGCCGATCTTCGTCGGCACGCCATACATGCTTCCAACCGCTCCAAATCCGAGTTCTCCGGCGTCGTTGCAGCCCCAGCACCAGATCTGGCCCTTGTCGTCCACGGCGCAGGTATGGACCCAGCCAACCGACACCTGGACGAAGACCGGATCACCGGGCGGTGCATGGATCGGCGCAGGGTCTTCGGCCTCAACCTCGGTCGACCCGCAGGCTCCGGCCTCCTCCTCACCACGTCCCAAAGCATGATTCTCATTGCTACCCCAACAATACACCTTGCCGTGGGCATGCCCGTCGTTGCCCGACGGCCCGACCACGGCACAGGCGTGCGCCATACCGGCGGTGACCGAGGTCACATGATCCATGTTGTTTCCCGATAGAGCGACCAGCACGGCAGGTAAGGTCGTCGCCAAATGGTCCGTGTTGCCACATTGCCCATCCGAGTTGTCGCCCCAACAATAGAGTGCCCGTTGCTCGAGCACAGCGCAGGTGTACCCGTTTCCCGCCGCCGCCCAGGTGACTCTCCCCCCGGGGAGTGCCGCCACCCACGTGGGCACGATAGGGGCCGTGCTTCCTGCACCATTGCTTTGTCCGAAGGAATTGTGCCCCCAACACAGGAGCCCACCATCCTGCATGATCGTGCAGATGTGTCCCACCCCGATCGTGATGAAGTCTACTCGGTTCTGCGACCAGTCGACACCATGTACCACGGATGGTGTGTAGACGGGGTTGACAGCGTTGCTGCCATCCCCGCTCACCTGGCTGGACCCATTGTTTCCCCAACAATACAAGCTGCCGCTGCTCACATCCACGGCGCAACTATTGTCTCCGCCGACCGCCCCGTTCCCGGCATGAAACCCTAATGCGACCTGCAACGGCAAGGATGCTCCGTCTCCGTCGGCGGTCCCGAGTTGGCCAAACGAGTTATCCCCCCAACAGACGACATGCTCTCCGCTCGTGATCGCGCAAGTATGATCGTTTCCCGCCTGGATGCCCACCGGCACATCGCCTGCATTCAGCACATGAGAAAGGTCCACGCGAACGGGCCTATTGCTGCCCGGCGTGGCACTGGAGTCTCGACCCAATTGCATCGAGGTGTTATCGCCCCAGCACCAGACCGACCCGTCCTTGCGGCGCGCACAGGTGTGCATCCTGCCGCAGGCCACCTCCACCCAGGCGCAATCTTCAGGACAGTTCGAGACGGTTTCGCCGCCTTCCATGTCGCAATGACCATCCTGCGTGCAGGTTTGTGGCTGCCCGCCGTCGCCGATGGAACTGCACGACAGTCCCACCGCCTCGTATCCTGGGTCACAGGAACAAAAAGCGCCTCCGGACGAAGCCGTCTTGCACGTCCCATGGCTGCTGCAGGTCACGCCTTCGCAGGCGTTCGCCTTGTCGCCCGAGTTGTCGGAGCACGACGCGGCAGCAAAAACCAGGAACAGGCCGGCTCCCACGATGCCCATCGTGGAGCCTCCCCCAAAAACCATATATCCTCTGGCGGTCTTCGAATCTGTCATTCAGAAATCTCCTCGTTCCCCATCCCCGTGATCCCTCATGTCCAGCGAACACAAAATATGCTATCAACTCTGCATGGAACTGGCAAGGATGTCGGCCATCACAAACAGCAACCGGGACCAGCGATGTCAGCATCTGAAAACGACTCGAACGGCGTGCGGACGGACAGTGACGTCAAGGACACGAAGGAAACCACGGACAGTTCGACGAATCCAGGCCACTGTGCAGATACGAAGCCTCAGGCCGATCCAGTCCGTTGGTTCGACGAACGAGAACAACGGCGCAAAGAATCGCGCCGCGAGTATCGCCAAGCGGCACATGCCTTGGTGGCTCCCATGGAACTCGCCATCGGCCCTGTTTTGGGATTCTATCTCGGTTACCTGGCCGATGAGCATTTAGGAACAGGGCCGGTGCTTATGGTCGTCGGTGGTCTGCTCGGTTTTGTCACGGGAGGGCTCAGCGTCTACCGTGCGTTCAAGTGAACGATCCGTGGATTTGGCGGCCACTGGACGGGACGAACCGGCTGGGCAGAGCTTGACACTGGTCAACCAGGGACCATTTTCAGTTGCAGGCCGGAAATGATGGTACTAAGTCTGCGGACACAGTGTTTGTTTGGTCAGCTCGCCATGCGGGCAGACAAGGACCGTTCGGTTCTCACGGCGACAGCAGATGGAGGTCGTCCGTCACCATGACAACGGCGATAGACAACAGCGAAGACATACAAACCGAGCTTCCCGCAGCACCGGTCGTCCAGGGTGCTGCTGACAGACGCGCGGCCACGCCGAAATCTGAGCGCATCTTTCGAAATCTGTTGGCAGGGCCGATCGTCGTCGGGTTGCTCCTATCGATTGGAGTTGCTGCTACACTCAACTGGGTCTGGGGCCTCGGCCTGGCCCTCGGTGTGGGTATGGGAGCTGCACACGTGGGTCTGTGGGGCGTACTGGCCGAAGGCCTGCGTCGAAACAAGAGCGCAGCCACACTGCTCGTTTGGACCATCGTGGGAGCCAAGCTCCTTTTCATCTATACGCCCTTGGTCGTGTCGGGCTTGTTTGCTCCCGTTTTCGCCATCTGGCTCATCGCCGGTTTTACCGTCGTGCTTTTCGCAATGGCCCTGTTCGCATCGAGGCGCAGGCTGGTCACCTTGAGTCTGATTGGCGTCCTTTTCTTGTCTGGTCAGGCAATGGCCACCGGGCGGCCGACAATGCCGGGCAGCCTCCGATCCGCATCGTCTGTTTCCGCCGCCACCCGGGCTGCAGACGAGCACAGGGTTGCAACGCAGCCACACGATGCGCCCCAGGAAAAGAAGAACGCAGAAAACAAAAAAAAGAAGGAGGGTCGAAAGGTCGAACTCCCCTCTCTGGGCGGTTGGATCGTTTCTCTGGCGCCCCACAGTCCGGTGGCCAAGTTCCTGGCTCGCCCACCTGTGCAGCGTTGCCTGTTTACCCTCATTTTTACCCTCGCCGTCGCCTTTCTCTTCGCTTTCGTGGCCCGACGGGCTGCACTCCGACCCGACAAGCTCCAATCCGCCATCGAACTCATCGGGAGTTGGACCCTGGACCAAATCACGAGCATCCTGCCACGCAAGGAAGCCATGAAGTTCGCGCCCTTCCTGGGAGGCCTGTTTTTGTACATTCTGACCATCAACATCTCGGGGCTCATTCCATTGGTGATGCCATCGACATCCTTCATCGCCCTGACGGGTGGATTGGCCATCTGCGTATTCTTGATGGTGCAGTACGTCACATGGTCGAGGCTGGGGGTCTGGGGCGCCCTGTATCACTTGGCTGGCGAGCCGGTCGACGCCGTAACCTGGGCGCTGAGCCCCCTTATGTTTGCGATACACCTGATCGAAGAATTCACCAGACCCTTGACCCTGGCCATTCGACTCTATGGAAATACGCTTGGCGAACACGTGCTCCTGGGCGTGATGATGGTCATGGGGCTGATGATGGTGGCGTTCGTGCATTTTCCCGTGGGCGTGCCCCTGGAACTACCCTTCCTGTTCCTGGCTCTGCTCACAGGATCGGTGCAGGCCCTCGTATTTTCGATTTTGGCAACAATTTATCTGGCGCTCGTCATCGAAGAACCGGACGAAAAGACGCGTCCATGAGGCATGGGAACCAATGCCCAAGTAAAGGAGGATGATATATGGAACACATCGACGCAAAAAGCTTTATCGCACTAGGCTACTTCTTAGGAATTGGTCTGGCAGCCCTGGGCACCGGCATCGGCATGGGCCGGGCCGTGGAATCCGCCCTGGAGTCCATGGCGAGGCAGCCAGAGGCGTCTGGCATGATCCGGACGACCATGGTCATCGGCGTGGCGTTCATCGAATCGCTTTGTATCTACGCCCTGGTGTCCATTGTTCTGTGGAAACTGTTCACTTGATGGGGATTGATTCATGTACGAGCTTTTGGCTGAAACCCTGACCCACGTGGTCTCGTTCCTGCTGTTCGTGTGGATCCTCAAACGGTACGCATGGACCCCGATCATCGCTGTGTTGGAACGCAGACGCCAGATCATCGATGAAAAGATCGACCAGGCGCGCGCGGCGACCGAGCGTTTCCGGACCAGAGAGCAGGAACTCGCGGACAAACTCGCTGAAATCAAAGCGGACGAAGAGCATCGACTCCGGAATGCGGTGCAAGATGGGCGGCGCCTCGCCGACCAGATCGAACAGGAAGCCCGCCAAAAAGCCTCTCGGATCCTCACCAATGCCCATGAACAGGCCGAGGTGGAGCAGGAACGCATGAGCAAGGAGTTGGAGCAACAGGTGGCCAAATTGAGCCTTGCCGCCGCCGAGCATCTGCTTGCCGACAGCATGGACCAGGCGTTGCACCGCAAACTCGTCGCCAAGAGCCTCGATGAGATTGAGGCAAAATCTCCCCTCGGAGCGCCATCATGAGTCGTGCCCGATGGGAGTCTCCCGTAGCAGTGGCCTATGCGGAAGGACTGCTCGAAGCGAGCAAGACGGAGCACAATCTCGAACGCATGCTGGAGGCAGCAGGCGACCTCATGACGATCTTGGACCGAGCACCCAAATTCGAACCCTTCCTGGCAGCACCCCACATTGGAGTCGCCGAGCGTGCAGCGCTCGTTCGCAAGACGTTGGCTCCCTACCTGCCGCTCTCGCTCACGAATCTCCTCCTGCTCTTGATCGAGCGGCACAGGGCCGAATACCTGCGTCGGATTCTCGATGAATTTCGAGACATGGCCAAGGAAGCGCTGGGACGGATTCCTGCCGTGGTGTCCTCCGCCCTGCCCCTGTCCAAAGCTGAACGCATGCGCCTCGAACGAGTGCTCGAATCTAAGACAGGTCTGGACCTGGACTTGGACTATGAAACGGACGAGAACCTGATCGGAGGGATTCGCGTCTCTTTTGGAGACGTGGTCGTGGATGCCACCCTGCGTCACAGACTCAATCTGCTGTCCGATCAGATTGCCACGAGAATTCGCGAGAGCAACCCTTCGACACAGGGTACCCAAAAACCAGAATCGGCGTAAAAGCCGATCAGAAGGAAGAACATGTCGGTAATACGACCGGAAGAAATCGCGTCCATCGTTGAGCAAGAAATCGAACATTTCGACAAACCCGTCGAACTGGAAGAAGAAGGATCGGTGATCCAGGTCGGCGACGGCATCGCTCTGGTCTACGGATTGGAACGGGCCATGGCCGGTGAACTGTTGCGCTTTCCAGGAAACGTTGAAGGGCTGGTGCTCAATCTGGAACAACACTCGGTGGGAGTCGCCCTACTCGGGTCGGACCGCCATATCAAAGAAGGCGATCCGGTCACTCGAACGGGCCTCGTGGCAAGTGTTCCGGTGGGACCGGCCCTCGTTGGTCGCGTCGTGGACCCTATCGGCCAAGCGTTGGACGGAGGCCCGGAGGTGGACATTGCGAGCCCTCGCATGCCGCTCGACATCAAGGCGCCCGGCGTACTCGCCCGCCAACCAGTGACCGAGCCATTGATGACCGGTCTCAAAGCCATTGACTCGATGGTTCCCATCGGCCGTGGCCAGCGTGAACTCATCATCGGAGACCGTGGCACCGGCAAGACGGCCATCGCCGTGGACACCATCTTGAATCAGAAGGGCAAAGGTGTTTGGTGCGTGTACGTGGCCGTGGGTCAAAAGGCCTCCAGTGTGGCCATGGTGGTCGAAAGACTCAGGGAGCAGGGCGCCATGGAATACACGACGGTGGTGGCGGCTACCGCCGACAAGTCGGCCTCGCTCCTGTACATTGCGCCCTATTCGGGCTGCACCATGGCCGAATACTTCCGTGATCGGGGCGAGGCAGCGCTCGTGGTGTATGATGACCTGTCCAAACATGCGGCAGCCTATCGTCAGCTCTCGTTGCTGTTGAGACGTCCTCCTGGCCGCGAGGCCTATCCGGGCGACGTGTTCTATCTGCACAGCCGCCTGTTGGAGCGGGCGTCCAAACTGCAGGAGCATTACGTCATCGTGAAGAAGACCCTCTCGAAGGACGTGTCCAAAGAGAACTTGAAAGGCATCGACGACAAGGTCTACCGCGGAAAACTCGGTAAGGACGAGGCTGCCGAGGTGCTCGCGCAACGCTCGGACAAGGACGACCTGGAACTCCGCAGAATTCCTGATACAGGCGGGTCCCTGACCGCCCTGCCCATCATCGAGACCCAGTCAGGCGACGTATCCGCCTACATCCCGACGAACGTCATCTCCATCACCGACGGCCAGATCTACCTGGAACCCGATCTGTTCTATGCAGGCGTCCGACCCGCAGTGAACGTGGGACTTTCGGTTTCCCGGGTTGGAGGAAACGCCCAGTCCAAGGCCATGAAACAGATCGGCGGCCGCATCAGGTTGGATCTGGCTCAGTACCGCGAACTGGCAGCCTTCGCCCAGTTCGGCGCCGACCTGGACGCTTCCACCAAGGCCAAACTGACCCGCGGGGAACGCATGGTGGAACTCCTCAAACAGGACCAGTACCAGCCGCTCGCCCTGTGGCAGCAGATCGCGGGTATCCAGACGGGCGTGGGCGGCTTCCTGGACGACCTGGACCAGGCCTGGGTCCAGCCGTTCCAACTCAGCCTGTTCGATTCCATGACAAAGGACCATCCCGAACTCGTGGAGATCCTTCAGCAGGGCGACAAACTCTCCAAGGAACTCCTGGAGCGACTCAATGGAGTCATCGAGAAGGCTAAGCAGGACTTCGTGGAGGCACACAAGGAAGAGCCTCATCAAATGGACGTTCATATGCGATACCCGGGCGGCCGCGACGTCACGCCGAACATGGGTCACGACGGACTTGAGTCCCGTCTGGACTCGGACGAGTAGGAGACACCATGCTCTCGAGTCGCGCCATTCAAAGACGCCTCAAGACGGTTCTGGATACGGGCAAAGTCGCCAAGGCCATGAAGGCAGTGTCCGTTTCCAAAATGCGCAAGGCCGAGCAGGCCCTGGATGCTGCCACCTCGTACCACGATGCGTTCCTGGATGTGATCGCCAGGATCCGCGCTCTGCCCGAGACATCCGCACATCCGCTGCTCCAATCGCCAGGCGAAGACGTACCCACGGCCGTGGTGGTGTTGGCCGCCGATCGAGGCCTCTGCGGTTCGTACAACCAGCGAGTCCTGGACCTGGCGGATGCGTACATCGACAGCCATGATGTGGCAGAAGTCTGCACCTTGGGCCGCAAGGCCCTCCGTCGAATGGAGCGCCATGCACCCGAACTGCTGCATGATTTTGCCGAAGAAATCGGCAGCCTCGCTGACTGGGAAATGAGTCGCAGCCTCTCGGCGCACCTGCAGAATCTGCTCGAACGAGGACACGTGGATCAAATCGTGTTCGTGCAGAATCGATTTGTGAACGCCATGACCTACGACACTGACGCCTATCCACTGCTGCCCCTTTCATCTGAGTCGGGCCAGGCCCCCCCCACGTCGCCAATCGTGGAACCAGAGGCGCAGAAACTGGTTTTGGCTGTCCTATATCGATATATGTCCGCCCGCGTACAACTGGCCGTAAGCCAAGCGATTGCAGCCGAACACGCAGCTCGCATGGTGGCCATGACGGACGCCTACGACAACTGCATGGACCTGCGGCATAGCCTGACGATCCAACTGAACAAGCTGCGTCAGGCATCCATCACCAAGGAACTGCTCGAAATCGTCTCCGGTGCCGAGGCCCTCAAGGGGTCGAAGAACGACTGATGGCGTCAAGGAGCACGAGTGGAAACAATGAGGCGAAAGGCCCACGGAACTTGAGACGAACAGACGTTTGGAGTACAGACGACGCTCCTGGCGACAGCGTGCATAAGGGATAACAATGAGCACCATCAAATCCGGACTCGAACAGACGCAGCAGGCGGTTATCAGTGATAGGACAGGACTGATACGCCAGATCATCGGACCGGTCCTGGATATCGAGTTCGAGGCGGAACACCTGCCAAGCATCATGAACGCCGTCGAGATTCCCTTAGAGGGTCACGACGAACCCTTGGTGGCCGAGGTGGCCCAGCACATGGGGAACAACATGGTCCGCTGCGTGGCGATGGACTCAACGGACGGCCTGCGCCGTGGGCTGGCCGCCATCAACACGAACGCCCCCATCACGGTGCCTGTGGGCAAGCAGTGCCTGGGGCGCATGTTCAACCTGCTTGGACGCCCCATCGACGAAGGCCCCGCGCTGCCCAAGCCGGACCAGCGGGAACCGATCCACCGGCTGCCTCCTGATTTCAAGGACCAGCTTCCGGTCAGCGACGTGTTCGTCACGGGCATCAAGGTCGTCGACCTCATCGCCCCGTATCCCAAAGGCGGCAAGATCGGTTTGTTTGGCGGCGCAGGCGTGGGCAAGACGGTCGTGATCATGGAACTCATCCACAACATCGCCTCGGAACACGGGGGCATGTCGGTCTTTGCAGGCGTGGGCGAGCGGACGAGGGAGGGCAATGACCTGTACCTGGAGATGACTGAATCCGGCGTCCTGAAGAATACGACCCTCGTTTTCGGACAGATGAACGAACCGCCCGGAGCCAGGCAACGCGTCGCTCTGACCGCCCTGACTATGGCGGAGCATTTCAGAGACGCCCTCGGTCAGGACGTGCTCCTGTTCATCGACAATATCTTTCGATTCACCCAGGCAGGATCCGAGGTGTCGGCGCTACTCGGCCGCATGCCTTCCGCGGTGGGATACCAGCCCACCCTGGCCACGGAAATGGGCGCCCTGCAGGAACGGATCACCACCACTCCTAGAGGCTCCATCACTTCGGTCCAGGCCGTATACGTGCCTGCCGACGATCTGACGGACCCGGCACCGGCCACGACATTTTCGCACCTGGACGCCACCACGGTCCTGTCGAGATCCATCGCGGAACTCGCCATCTACCCGGCGGTGGACCCGTTGGATTCCACAAGTCGGATCCTGGACCCCAAGATCGTAGGAAAACGGCATTACGACGTGGCCAAGGAATCCCAAAGGATCCTGCAGCGCTACAAGGACCTTCAGGATATCATTGCCATCCTTGGAATGGACGAACTGGGCGACGACGACAAAGTGCTCGTCCAGCGGGCGCGCAAAATCCAAAAATTCCTATCCCAGCCCTTCCACACCGCGGAGCAGTTCACAGGGCGCGAGGGACGATTCGTGCGCCTCGAAGACACCATCGCTGGATTCGAAAAGCTCGTCTCGGGCGAGCTGGACGACCTGCCCGAGGATGCCTTCTACATGTGTGGAGGCCTTGACGATGTGTACGCAAATGCAAAAAGAATCAAAGAGAACGAATGACTTCTTCAAGAAACACTTGAAGTAATGGGCAACCCGTGACAGCCCTGTTTCGCCTGATGATGCTCTGAAGGAAGGAGCGCCCCGTGGCAACCCCGTTTCACCTGACCATCGCCACTGCCGAACGCCAGGTCGTGGACCAGGATGTGGTCTTCCTGACGACCACGACCGTGATGGGCCAACTCGGCATCTTGGCTCACCACATCTCCCTGATTGCCCAACTCCGGGACAGCTCTGTGGCGTATCGTGACCAAGACGGAACCGAGTACTCTTTGGATATCACCGGAGGCATCCTCGACGTGGGTGACAATCGAGCCTGCATCCTTGCCGACCAGGTCATCGACTGAACGCCGCCCCTCTTTCCTCGCACTCCCTTCCCGACTGGGATCGCCATTTCACCGAAGAGGCGAAGCCGCCCCCCCCCGTCAATCGACCGGTTCGATGACCCTTCCCGTCCTGGGATCCACGTTGAAATAGTGAGAGAGAAGGCGGTAGAGCTCCGGGTCCCGCTGTTCGAGTTTCTTGGGGCGCTCGAAGAACGCCTCCACCGACACGGCAAAAAACTCGGCCTCGTTCGTATATGCGTAGTTGCCGAGCAGACGCTTGAGGTGTCTTCCGTGTTTGTTCGTCAGGTCCTTGTGGATGCGATCGGTCCAGGGCATGGCGGCCATCCAATTCAGGTCCCCTGGAATTCCGTCCGCCCTGCCATCCTCGAGGTCCACAACGTGCGCCAGTTCGTGGAGTCCCACGTTGTAGCCATCGGCCGATCGCTGGTACCCGTACTTGAGGTCTCGATCCGAAAACAGGATGGGTCCGTGCTCCTGGACCATGCCAGCAATTTTGGCGCCATCGGCCACGTCGTACTCGTCGTTGAACGCTTTGGGATACACCACGATGTCCCTGGTCCTCCCCCACTCCCAATCAGGACGCCCGTGGCTCAACGTCGCTGCCGATGCAGCTACGAGCAGCTTCGTTTCGATGGGAACCTCCTGCCCTTCGACGCCGTAGATGCGCTGCTCACCCAAGAATATCTGCACATCCCGCTCGAACCGCCTCTTGGCCGGTTCGTCCAGCTTTCTGTAGAACGAAACCGAACGGTTTAGGATCTCGTGCCACTCGTCGGGAAACGGATGTTTCACGACGAAATGGCGCCGGATATCCTGACGGATGGTCATGAGCCAGGCAATCCCAGCCAAGGCGACACTCGTGGCCACAATGGCGGGCCACGCGAGCCCGGCCATGAGCGCAAACAGGGCACAACCCAACCCGACCACCACGGCGATCACTCCATTGAACGCCACGCCACTTTTTGCCCAAACCCTCACGAAAACCTCCAAACATCGCCATGTCTCTGTCTGGTCCGCGAACCGAACGACAACGGGAACGACCCATGCAGGGCGAAAGCATGCCCCAGAGCCGTTCCTTGCGCAATCCCCTTTCGACATTCCACCCATCCGGACGTCTGCACGAGTGACCCAGTCCCCTTCGTGTTCATGCGACACCCCTCCACCCGGTGATCGGCACAAGTTGCGCAGTCCCATTGGTTCATCTATACACAAAGAGATGCAACACACTCGACGTTCCAGGGTCCGCTCATTTTCCATGGCGAGTCATCCCGCGGCGACTCGCCCCATGGTGGCATTTGTTTCGCTGACCTGGCTCGTCATCGGCACCCCGGGCTGCGGCAAACGGACGTCCCGAAACGATCGAGCCAGCACCGCCCAAGGCCAGGGCACTTCCGGATTGGCCGCCCGCTTCGAACAACCTCGTTCCAGCCGTGCGGCGCACTCCGCATCTTCCAAGCGATCCAACCAGGCCGGTCCCTGCGCCACCATGAAGGCCAGAGGCCAAGGATCCGCGCCCTTGATTCGAATCCCGGCCGGCCCGTTCTGGATGGGTTCCGACACGGACCAACGGGACGAACGACCCCGCCAGCGTCTGTCCCTGCCGCAATTTTGGATGCAGCGCCACGAGGTCACCTGGACCGACTACTGCGCCTGCGTGCAGGCCCACGCCTGCAGGCCGCCCTCGCATCATGGCCCCATCGGGCCGAACCTGCCGGTCACCGGTCTCTCCTTCGACGATGCAGCCGCCTACTGCGGGCACATCCACATGCGGCTCCCTACTGAACGAGAATGGGAAAAGGCCGCCGCCGGCCCGAGGGGACTGCGCTTCCCATGGGGCAACAAGGCGGACTGCAAGAAAGCCAATTACGGCAACTTCCAGGATCAAGGTCCCTGCCACGGCAAGAACCCGGGGCGACCCGCCCCGGTCGAATCCTATCCGCAGGGTGCCAGTCCCTACGGCATCATGGACATGGCAGGCAACGTGTGGGAATGGACGACGCCCGTGGTTGCCAAAGGCAACGACAAGCGAATCGACGACAACGACAAACAGGAAACCTTCAGGGCCGACCTGGCCGTGGCCCGGGGTGGAAGCTGCTGCTCGGTGTTCCTGCTGCCGCGCTGTGCCAATCGGCTGCCCCTTCCGCGCACCTACCGGGATGGGGATATCGGATTTCGCTGCGCCGCGAACAACCCCGCCACACAGAGTCGCGGCACGCACAGACCGGCCTCGCCCCAGGCAAAACATCGAACGACCGGGAGCCAACCATGAACCAAGACCCAAGGCATGAACTGAAGCGTCTGGAGCGACGCGCCCGCAAACTGGAGCTCCTCGTGAATCTGGGAGCGGAATTTCATTCGGAACGAAGCTTCCAACGCCTCCTGGACAAGGTCTGGGCCAAGCTGACCGACGTGCTCGAAGCAGAACGGAGTTCCCTGTTCCTGCTCGACGACGAAACCGACGAACTCTATTCGGTGATCGCGCAGCAGGAGCACGAGATCCGTTTTCCCAAGGACCGCGGCATCGCCGGATCGGTCGTGTCATCGGGCAAACCGGAGCTGGTTCTGGACGCCTACAAGGACACGAGGTTCAACCAAGAGGTTGATCGCAAAACTGGATTCGTGACTCGATCCATCATGTCGGCCCCGCTGAAAAACTCGTCGGGCGACTGCATCGGCGTCACCCAAGTACTCAACCGTCGCGACGGCAAACCGTTCGACGAGCAGGACCTGGATCTGCTCGACGCCCTTTCCTCCATCGCCGGCGTCGCCATCGAGACCCTGCAACTCGTCGAAGAACAGAAAGAGGCCATCGAAGCGGTCATCACGACCTTGGTGACCACCTTGGACATGCGATTCCGCGCCGAGCAACTCCACAGCATCGAGGTTCGGACCTTGGCCGAGCACCTGGCGCGATGTCTCTACCTGGACGAAGACCGCGTTCGTCTCGCCCAGTGGGCGGGCGCGCTACACGACATCGGCAAGCTGGCCATCTCGGACAGCATCATGAACAAGGACGCGCCCCTCGACGACCAAGAGCGGGTCGAGTACGAGCGCCACGCAGGATACACCAAGGGTCTCCTCGAAGAGATGGGCCTGGCCAGGGACCTGCGCGACCTGCCGCTCGTCGCCGCAGCCCACCATCGATGGTTCACAGACGGCGGGTTTCCAAAGGACCTGCCCGCGGGTCGCGATTTGCCCATCGAGGCCCGCATCGTGGCCCTCGCCGACGTCCTGTCTGCCATGGCCATCCCACGCTGGGGGGCCGAGGCCCTCGACGACGCAGCGATCCTGACCATCATCGAACGGCAATCGGGCACGAAGTTCGATCCACATCTCGTCGAGGTCCTGATGGCCCACCGGGACGACCTGCCCAGATGGCGGCAGGAAGCACGCGCTTTCGTCGAAGAGCTGGAGGGACACGATGACCAACAACAATGAGAAAACTGGAAACACGATCGGGTTTCACGACACCAGTGATTCGGATTCGAATACGAATCACACGAACCAAATGCTTTTGAGGCTGAAAAAGCGCGTCCAGCGTCTCGAACTCCTCCAACAGGTCAGCCATGAGCTCGGATCGGAACGCGACCTAAACCGGCTCCTCGACCTGATACTGAACCGGACGAACCAGGTGCTGGACGCGGACCGCAGCACCCTGTACCTCATTGACGATCCTTCAGACGCCGGGCCGCACCTGGTCAGCAAGATCGCCCAGGGCATGGACGGAATCCGCCTGCCTCTGGATCGGACGTCCATCGCCGGAACCGCTGCCATGTCCGGTGAAATCTGCAACGTCGAAGACCCGTACCACGACGAGCGGTTCAATGCCGAAGTGGACCAAACCTCGGGATACCGCACGAAGTCCATGCTCGCCTCTCCAATGACGAGCCCAGACGGCACAGTCGTGGGTGTGGTCCAGGTGCTCAACAAGCTCGACGGAGGTCCCTTCGATGCAGAAGACGAGCAACTCCTGCTCGCCTTCTCCACCATGGCCGCCATTGCCGTGGAAAACGCCCGCTGGTTGGAGGCACAGAAACAGACCTTCGAAGATCTCATCACGGGACAGGCCATCGCCATCGACGCCAGGGACCACGTCACAGGCGGCCACACCTGGCGCGTCACCGCCTACGCCGTGGAAATCGGCCGCACCATGGGTTGGTCTGAACAGGACCTGGAAATCCTGCGCTACGCCGGCCTGCTGCACGACCAGGGCAAACTGGGCATCTCCGACGACATCCTGCTCAAACCCGGACGCCTGTCCAACTGGGAATTCGCCCTCATGCGGTCCCACGCTTACAAGACCAAGGTCATCCTCGAAGGCGTCAAGCACCTCTTTCCCAGACGGCTCAGACGAGCCGTGGACCTCGCCCCTGCCCACCACGAAAAACTCGATGGTTCAGGCTATCCCGACCACCTCACCGCTGACGATATTCCGATGGGTGCCCGCATCCTGGCCGTCGCCGACATCTTTGATGCCCTCACCGCGCACCGCCCGTACCGGAGTCCCATGCCCGACCAAGACGTCATCGGCCTCCTCCGCAAAGACGCCGAGGCCGGCAAACTGGATTCGGTCCCCATCGAAGCCCTCGCCTCCTGCATGGATCGCATCGTCACCATCCGCGACGAGATCAATGCACGTATCAAAGCCAGGAAACGCACCTTCCAAGTGGTTCAGGGCGTCCTGCCATAACCGTTCAGCCTTGGCGTTCCTCCGCCCCTGAGTCGTATCCTGCGTCTCTCGCCGTCCCGTGCAGTCCTTCGTTGCTAGCGACCGACACAGGCCCACTTCGGGACGCACCACAAATTCCAGCGACAGACGGAGCTGGCGCAAATGCAGCCAGATGCGGTACACTGGGGCAATGTGAAACCAAACCACGCCTTTGTGAAACCACCTACAATGAAAGATGAAACCGATGGCCTGATGTTCCATCATTGTTGACTTTGAAGCCTACCATGCTATCAAACAGCCGATTTTGAATGCTCATGATTCAACACAATCATGAAGATCATCCGGTGGCCACAGATGCCGGCCATCGTCATGGACAACCTGCTGGAGGCGCAGAAATCATGGACCAGGCGGAAAGCACGAATCAGGCGCAAGAGGCCGTCGAGGCACAGAAGGCTCGTGAGGCGAAGCACGTCGCTGAGGCGCAAGGCGCCCACGATGGGCACGCTGCCGAGGGGGCACAGGACGCGGCAGAGACCGAGCACGAGGCGGAGACGAAATCGATCTTTTCGTTCGAGGTCGAAACGTCTGGACCGACCGAAAAGGTGATCCAGGGCGAGGTGCAGTGGGACGAGGTGAAGTCCCGACTGGACAGCACCTACAAGGAACTCTCCAAGCAGGTCAACCTCAAGGGATTCCGCCGAGGTAAGGTGCCTCGCGGACTGCTCGCCAAGATGTTCGGCAAGCAGGTGCACGAGGAGGTGTCCAAGCAGCTTGCTCGCGAGGCGGTGGCCGAGGCGGTGACCAAGCACAAGCTGCGCGTGGTGGCCTCGCCCTCCGACTGGGATGTGACCACCGAGCCCATCGAAAAGGACCAACCCCTCAAGTTCCGCTCTCCGGTGGAGGTGCTGCCCGACATTGAGCCCAAAGACTATTTCGGCATCGAGATGGAGCAGGAGGTGTCCTCGATCCGCGAGGAAGAAATCGACGAGTACATCCAGCGCCAGCAGCAGCAGTTGACCCAATACGTGCCGGTCGAGGACCGGACGGTGATCGAGCCGGGAGACGTGGTGAACTGCGACGTCATGGGTAAGCTGGGCGACCAGCCGCTGGACATGGAAGATACGAGCATCACCATCCCAGAAGGCGAGGGCGCCCAAGCGACAGAGCCCCTGCCCGGCCTGGCGGCTGCGTTGCTCGGCAAGGACACGAAGGACGCGGATATCAGCCTCGAGCTCACCTTCGGAGAGGACCAGGACCAGGCGATTGCGGGCAAGACGGCGCGCATTCTGATCACGGTCACGAAACTGAGTCGCGCCATGGTGCCCGAAATCGACGATGACTTCGCCAAGGACACGGGCATGGCGGACACGGTCAAAGATCTTCGCAAGGCGGTGGAAACCAAGCTGTTGGAGCTGCGCGAGCGGAACAATCGCCAGGAAGCGGAAGAGAAGCTCCTGGACGAGGTGTGCGAGCGGAATCCAGTGGAACTCACCGAAAACGTGGTGGCCATGGAGCGGGCCCGGCTCAAAGAGAGCCTCTCGTCGATGCTCGGCATGGACGTGGACTCCCTGCCCTCTTCCAAGGATATCCTCGACAAGCAGGCCATACGGCGCGTGCACAGGGCCCTCGTGCTGGATGCGATTGCGGACAAGGAGCGGTTGGAGGTCACCGAGGAGGACATTGACGCCCACTTCGAGAAGCTGGCGGCGCAACGGAATGCGAATCCAATACGTCTCAAGGCCCAGGCGGCCCAGTCCGGGTCCCTGGACGGTTTACGCAGTGAGTTGCGCGAGCGCAAAACCATCGACTTGCTCATGGAACATGCGCATGGTACACCAAAGGCAAAGCATGCCGATGGTGCGTCCAGTGCCGAAGGAACGAAGGACGCCAAAGCCGAAAAGAAGGCGGCCAAGAAAGCCACCAAGGCAAAGACGACCAAGACAAAGGCCACAAAGTCCAAGGCTGCCAAGAGCGAAGACAAGGCAAGTAAGGCGAAGACGACCAAGAGCGCAACCATGAAGACAAAGGCGACTAAGACGAAGACGACGACGAAGACCAAGAGCGCAACCACGAAGACAAAGGCGGCAGAGACAAAGGCGACCAAGAGCAGGAACGAGGAGGATGCGTCGTGACCCAAATGGAGACCAAGAGTCTGCTCATCCCGACGGTCATCGAGCAGACACACCGCGGCGAGCGCGGCTGGGACATCTACTCCCGACTACTCAAGGACCGAATTGTGTTTTTAGGGTCGGAGATCGACGATCACGTGGCCAACACAGTCATCGCGCAGCTCCTTTTCCTGGAGTCGGAAGACCCGGAAAAGGACATCATGATTTACGTGAACTCGCCGGGCGGCGTGATCACGTCCGGCCTCGCGATCTACGACACGATGCAGTACATCCGCTGCGACGTATCCACAATCTGCATGGGGCAGGCAGCCTCCATGGGAGCTGTCCTGCTGGCGGCGGGCGCCAAGGGCAAACGCTATTCCCTGCCCCACTCCAGAATCATGATTCATCAACCGCGAGGCGGTGCCGTGGGGCCAGCGGCGGACATTGAGATCCAGGCGAACGAAATCCTCAAGAATCGTCAAAGGCTGAACGAGATTTTGTCCAAGCACACGGGACAGCCCATCGAAAAAATTGCCCAAGACACGGACCGGGACCGGTTCATGAGTTCGCTGGAAGCCAAGGAGTATGGCCTCGTGGATGCGGTTCTCGAACGACGGGAAGACACAGACGAAAAGCCAGCCGCCTCGCCCCAAAACGCCAAGGCGGCCAAGGCGACCAAGAAGACGAAAAAGTCGTGACACACTTGGCGACAACGAGAGGGCCGAGCAAAGCCCTCGATAGGTTGGGCGAGAACGAGAAGCGGAGAACGCATGGGCTGTGAGGCCCTCGATAGATGACGGAAACGGAAACGACGTATGGACCTCGAAAAGGGAAAAGACAAGAGCAAGGATGAACTCCACTGCTCTTTTTGCGACCGCAGCCAAAGCGAAGTGCACAAGCTCATCGCCGGCCCGGATGTGTACATCTGTGACGAATGCGTGGCCATCTGCAATGACATCATTGCCGAGGAACTCGCAGACGACCAGCCCCAACCCGCATTTTCCGGACTGCCCAAGCCCAAGGAGATCAAAGAATTCCTGGACCTGCATGTCGTGGGTCAGGGACGCCCCAAGAGGGTCCTCGCGGTCGCGGTCCACAACCACTACAAGCGCATCGACGCCGAGGTGGAAGACGAAGACGTGGAACTGCAGAAGTCCAACATCCTGCTGCTCGGGCCCACCGGCTGCGGCAAGACCCTGCTGGCCCAAACTCTGGCGCGCATGCTGGACGTGCCTTTCGCCATGGCCGATGCCACGACCCTAACCGAGGCCGGATACGTGGGAGACGACGTGGAGAACGTGCTCGTCAATCTCCTGAGCAACGCGGAGCAGGACGTGGAAAAGGCCCAGCGCGGCATCATCTACATCGACGAGATCGACAAGATTTCGAGAAAGTCGGAGAGCCCGTCCATCACCAGAGACGTATCCGGTGAGGGCGTCCAGCAGGCGTTGCTCAAAATCATCGAAGGGACCGTGGCCCATGTGCCGCCACGCGGCGGCCGCAAGCATCCCCAGCAGGAATTCCTCAAGGTGGACACGACGGACATCCTCTTCATCGTGGGCGGTGCGTTCGTGGGGCTCGAAGACATCATCGAGCAACGAATCGGCCGCAAGGCCATCGGCTTCGGGGCGCCGGTCAAGGCGCGCAAAGAAGCGGATTCCTGGGAACTGCTGAAGGATGTAGAGCCCGAGGACCTGCTCAAGTTCGGAATGCTTCCTGAATTCGTGGGTCGGCTGCCCGTGGTCGCGCCACTCCATGATTTGGACGAAGACGACATGGTGCGGATCCTGACCGAGCCGCAGAACGCCCTGGCCCGCCAATATCAGTATCTGATGGAAATGGACGGTGTGGAACTGGAGTTCACCGAGGGCGCGTTGAGAGCTATCGCCCGCGAGGCGAAGAAACTCAAGGCCGGAGCCAGAGGCCTCCGGTCCGTGCTGGAGCGGGTCATGCTCGATGTGATGTTCGAGGTTCCTTCGAATCCGAAAATCCATTACGTCACCATCACCGAAGACGTGGTGGACGCGGCGGCACCTGCTGTTATGAGGGAAACCGAAGGCGACGTGGCCACGAAAACGGCCTGACGGGTGTTCAAAACTTGCCTGCCTGGACAGAAGACGTCTATGTATAAGAAATGGGGCGCATGGAAGCCACCGGCCCCCCTGTTGGACTCAGAAAGAACGGAACAAAGATGACGAACGACGAGACGAAACGCAAAGCAAAATCAAAGACCAAAAAAGACGATGCCGAGGCTCCGACCGAGTCGCAGGACTCCCATGCCTCGACGGACTCCAAAGTCGCTGCGGACGCCTCGCCATCCGTCGATGACCAGGCAGCCGCAGACTCGCACGCTCCGAAAGATGCCGAAGGAGGAGCCGGCGGGCTCGATGATGCCATGCTGCCCCTGCTTCCCCTGCGCGACATCGTCGTGTTCCCGCACATGGTGGTGCCCCTCTTCGTGGGCAGAGAGAAATCCATTGCAGCGCTCAACCACGTCTCGGCGAACAACAAGATCCTGATTCTGGCTGCCCAGAAGGATGCCAAGGTCAATGAGCCGACTTCCGAGGAAATCTTCCGAGTGGGAACGGAAGCCAAACTCGTCCAAATGCTTCGGCTCCAGGACGGAGCCGTCAAGGTCCTCGTCGAAGGCCGACGCCGTGTCCGTATCCATGAAATCCACCAGTCGGACGCGTCTTTGGTGGTTCAGGTGGAACCACTCGACGACGATGCCACCATGTCCGTCGAACTGGAAGCGACCATGCGGCTGGTCAAGGCGACGTTCGAAAACTATGCGAAGCTGAACAAACGCATCCCGGCCGAGATGCTCGTGACCCTCCAGACCATCGACGAACCCGGACACCTGGCCGACGCCATCGCCGCCCATCTGTTCCTCAAACTGAAGGACAAGCAGGAACTTCTAGAAACCTTCGAGGTGGAAAAGCGGCTCAAGAGCGTGCACGAAAGCATGCTCCGCGAGATCGAAATCCTCCAGATGGAAAAGCGGATCCGACGTCAGGTCAAGCGTCAGATGGAGCGAAGTCAACGCGAGTATTATTTGAACGAGCAGATGCAGGCCATCCAAAAAGAACTGGGTGGCAAGGACAGTCCGCGCGGCGAGATGAACGAATTGGATGAACGGATCCGTTCCAAGAAGTTGCCCGCCGAAGCCGAGGAGCGGGTCCGCACGGAACTGCGCAAGCTCAAAATGATGCCGCCCATGAGTGCGGAAGCGACCGTGGTGCGCAACTACATCGATTGGATTCTCGACATCCCATGGCGCGAACGGTCTGACGACAAGTTGGATATTTCAGAGGCCGCCCGGATCCTGGACGAGGACCATTACGGGCTGAAGAAACCCAAGACTCGTATCCTCGAGTACCTGGCGGTCCAGGCGTTGGTGGGCACGGTCAAAGGCCCAATTCTGTGCCTCGTGGGCCCTCCCGGCGTGGGCAAGACCTCGCTGGGCAAGTCGGTGGCGCGCTCCACGGGCCGACAGTTCGTGCGTATCAGCCTGGGAGGCGTGCGTGACGAGGCCGAGATCCGCGGTCACCGCCGAACCTATATCGGCGCCATGCCGGGAAAAATCATCCAGGGGATGAAGCGGGCCGGCACCACGAATCCTGTCTTCCTCCTGGACGAGATCGACAAGCTCGCCTCGGATTTCCGCGGGGACCCAGCGTCCGCGCTCCTCGAGGTCCTCGACCCGGAACAGAACGGCACCTTCCAGGACCATTATCTGGACCTGGACTACGACCTGAGCCACGTCCTGTTCATCACCACGGCAAACTCCATGCACTCCATCCAACCCGCCCTGCGCGACAGGATGGAAATCATCGAACTGCCAGGTTACTCCGAATGGGACAAAGCGGCCATTGCAAAGCACTTCCTGGTGCCCAAGCAGATGGAAACGAATGGTCTCAAAGACCTGTCCGTCCAGTTCACCGAATCGGCCGTTCGTTCGCTCATCAATTACTACACCAAGGAAGCGGGCGTCCGGAACCTGGAACGCGAGATTGCGTCTATCTGCCGTAAAATCGCCAAGACAGCCGTGTCCCGCAAGCGCGCAAAGTCGTTCAAGGTGGACCCGAAGGCCATCATCGCATATCTGGGGCCCCACCGTTTCCGCATCGGTCTCCCTGAAGAGCAGAGCGAGATTGGTCTCACCTACGGCCTTGCAGTCACCTCCTACGGAGGCGATCTACTGCCCACCGAGGTGGCGGTATTGCCGGGCAAGGGGAAATTGGTCCTTACGGGCCAACTCGGCAACGTGATGCAGGAGTCGGCCCAGGCGGCCATCAGCTACGTTCGATCACGCGTCGAACATCTGGGCCTGACCTGGGACTTCTACCAAAAAGTGGATATCCACATCCACCTGCCCGAAGGCGCTATCCCGAAAGATGGCCCCTCGGCCGGCATCACCATGGCATCGTCTATCGTGTCGGCCCTTTGTCGGATCCCCATCAGGAAGGACGTGGCCATGACGGGGGAAATCACACTGCGCGGCCGCGTCCTGCCCATCGGTGGCCTCAAAGAAAAGCTCCTGGCCGCTCATCGCGCCCGCGTCAAGACGGTGATCATCCCCCAAGAAAACCTCAAGGACCTGGAGGATGTCCCCAAGCGAGTGATGAAGGCGCTCGAAATCAAGCCTGTCGAGCACATGGACGACGTCCTTCGGGCCGCCCTCGACATGAATCCGAACGACGCGTTGCTCCTGCTTCGCCAGCCGAGTCATCCAGTAGACTGGCGTACGGTCCTTTCCAACAAGACGGACTGCGGCGAAGAGAAGGTTTCGCCCCAGGCGCAGGTCGAGCCGGTTCCCACCAGACACTGAGTACGGCAGGCCTGCAACGAATGGGTTGCCCGTTCGAGGCGGGTCGGATAGCATGAGTGTCGAGTTGAACGGAGTGAGACACCATGACCTTGTTCGGAAATAAGCAAGAGGCCAACCTCAAATCCAGTGCAAAAATGGTGGAAACAATCATCAGGGAACTGAACCTGGATCCTGGTGAAACCCGCATGCAATGGCCCGGAGCCACCTATGCCTGGGGACTCATGAAGGGATCCGCCGAGGTCCACGTCTCCCTGCGCAACCAGGACGGAAATAACTTCATCCGCGTCTGGGCCTACCTGTCCACCCTCCCCGCTGACCCCGGCAACCAGATGCGGCTCTTTCGGCACCTCTTGGAGGCCAATGAAAACGAAATTGCCGGCGCCGCCTTTGGCATCGCCCAGGACAAAGTAGTCCTGGTGACCGAGCGAAGCACCCTGGATCTGGACCTGTCTGAGGTTCGGGACATGGTCAAACGCATGGGCCACTACGCTGACTACTACGACGACGTGCTCGTGACCGAGTTCGGCGGCACCAGGTACTGCGACATCAATCGAGTCGTCTGACGCCACGCCTCTCCATGAGCCGTCCAAAGGACGCCGTCTTCCCCCACGCTTCCAGTTCGTGCAGATTCTCGACCAGTCTCTACAGACCCAGCATGTGTTTGGCCACCAGGAAATAGGTCAGGGTGCCGAGTAGGTCCGTCGTCGTGGTCACAAAGGGCCCGGATGCCGCTGCTGGATCCACGTTCAGCCGCTCGAACAACATGGGATACATGGCGGCGACCATGGAGCCGAGCGTCATGGATGCGGCGATGGAAGTCCCCACCGTACCGCCCACCAACAGGGCGTTGTGCCAGCCGGTCGACGAGAGCTTGAGGATCCCGAATCCTCCCACCATGGCGCCGTAGATGAACCCCAAGATAAATCCAACCGACATCTCCCGCTTGAGGACCGTCCAGAATTGGCCCAGGCTGATGCGCCCCATGGCCAGGCCTCGCACCACGATGGATGCGGACTGGGTGCCCACGTTGCCGCCCATCCCGAGGACGACTGGGATGAAGAAGGCCAAGGCCAGCACCTGGCTCAGAGACGCCTGGAAATGGCTGATGACCAATGCGTTGACGCTGCCGGTGACCGCCGTGGCGAGCAACCAGGGAAGACGCACCCGCACCGACGTCCAGACGGAGTGGCTCTCCATCAGGGCGTGGCCGGCACCTGCCATCTTCAAGATGTCTTCGGTCGCCTCTTCTCGGATGACGTCAATCACGTCGTCGACCGTCACGATCCCCAAGAGGCGCCGCGACTGATCCACGACGGGAATGGAGAGGAAGCCATACCGCGACACAAGCTTAGCCACCTCTTCCTGGTCCTCCTCGGGCTGCACGGAAATGACGTCCGCCGTCATGATGCCATCGAGAGCGACGTTCGGTTTCGATGTGACCAGTCGTCGCAAGGGCACGACCCCCACCAACTGCTCCTGATCGTTCACCACGTACACGTAAAACACGATCTCGGCATCTTCCGCATCCTGGAGCGCTTCGATCGCCTCATGGACCTTCATGCCGCGTGGCAGCGCGAACACGTTGGGGTTCATGATGCCGCCGGCCGTGGATTCGTCGTAGCGAAGGAGTTCTTCGAGGTGCTCCTGCCCCCCGGACTGCATCAATTGGAGCAGTTCGGTCTGTCGTTCCTCGGGCAGTTCGCCGATGATGTCCGCCGCGTCATCCGGGTCCATGTGCTGTAAAAACTTAGCCGCGCCCTGTGGCGGCATGCCCAAGATGAGTTCCGCAGCGATGTCGACCTCCAACTCCGAGAGGAGGTCGGTCTGATACTCGTCATCGGGACAAGCTTGGAAGAGCTGCATCCGCTCTGCCAGGGTCAGGTGGAGAAACGCGACGGCCAATTCTTCGGGCCGATACTTGCGCATGATTTTCGTCAGTGATGCCTTGGCCCCCCGGCGGACCAGCCGAGTGACGGTCGAGGAGAGGAGTTGCAGTCTAGGCGTGAGCATCACGACTCCCTAGCAGACAGTTGAACCATGCATACCAAATAATCGAGAAGTAATGGAAAAAAGGAACGGGTCAGCCGGTCCAATCAACGTTCGCCGTTTCGTTTGCGGCGGGACCTGACGACGGCGAACTCGCAGAGGAAGGTCTATTGAACACGTAGGACAAGGTCAATGTCAAAACGATGATGATGAGCAGGACCACCAACCCGAGGCTCACCCGACGAGGCTGACCGGAAAAGATCTGCCTCATGGCGCCCGCACGGCGCTCCTTGCCCGGGGTACCGCTTTCCCTTGCCTTGCGTTCGGCCGCCGCGCTCCAAGCCTGCACCGCAGCCTCAGGCGTCACCGGCGGCTCGCCCCGCTTGACCTCCTGTGGATCATCGATCGCCAACTGGAGTCGCTTCGTCTCATGCCGGCCCCTGGCGGCCTCATAGCGGCGCAGCAGGTCCACATCGTCCAGCTCCAGCGCCGAGGCGCAGGACTTGACGAATCCTTTGGCATAGACATCCGCGGGCAGAGCCTCGAAATCCTCGTTCTCGAGCGCCTCGATCATCGTGATCGAAACCCGGATTTTCACGTGGAGGTCATCCACGGCCAGGTTCCGCTCCAGTCGGGCTGCGCGAAGATAGGCTCCAAACTCAGCGGGGGGCGTCTGCTTGCGAGCTTTCTGATTCCGCGATCGTTTCCCTTTCATCGTGCCTCCACGGTGGGCGACTTTTTGCCCGTCATCAACTTGACATAACGACGACACTCCTGGGCGGCGCAGCTTGCCGGTGCCAACTTCAGGCACTGCTGCATGGCAACCAGCGCGTCCGCTTTCCTGCCGATTCGCAGGTAGGCCAGCCCCAAGTACTGAAAAGCGGCCTGCGGAAGCCCGAAACGACGTGTCGTCCTCCTCAACTCACGCACGGCCTCGGCGTAATGGCCGAGATTATACCAGACCCGCCCCAGCCAGTAGCGAGCCAAATAGAGCTTGGGGGCCAAAAACAAGGCCTGCTTCAAATTCTTGAGTGCTGTCTGTGGCTTTCGCTTTCGAAACGTGGCCCACCCCATGTTCGCCCAGGCAACGGCCTTGTCGCCCTGAGAACTGCAACTCGTCTTGACGGGTTCGGTCACCATGAGGTCGATCACCTTGCGCGACAGGGCTATGGCCTCATCGTATCGCTCGAAATGCATCGAAATGCTCACCAGGCCCAGCCAGGCATTGGTGCAGCGCCGCTCGATATGGGTCACCGCCACAAACTGCTCTTTCGCCATGTGGAACAGTTGGTCCGCACTGTGCCGGCTCTCGGTGCTATCGGGACCCTTGATGCATTGCGCCACCTCGACGAGGCCCAATTCCAAGTCCGCTCGATTCAGATACAGATATCCCAAGAGATTCCGCGCCAAGTAATTCTTCGGATTCTGATGGACTGCTCGCTTCAAATTGGACAACGCCTCATCGAGAAACTTGGTTCGTTCCGCCTGGGTCTTCGCCTTGAGCGCCTTCGAATAATAATCCTGGCCCAGCCAATAGAGCTTCTTGGAATAACGCACGTTCGTCGTGCCGTCACTGCAGCCAGCGACCCAGAGGGTCAGAGCAGCATAGATCGACATGGACAAAGAAACCCGTCGTGACGGAAAATACGTCATGTACGAAAACTTGTAAGATCATGGCAAGTGTGTCAAGCGAAATCTCAAATATCTGGATGGCGACGCCATGCCAGCCAGAGCCATTTTTTCGATTGAATAGGACGATGGGTCGGTCAGTCTGACTGGGTACATGGCGGACACCCCCTCAATTATTGGGCGCTGCCGCCCTTGGCGCGATCGATGACGCATCCGAATCATCGACCGAACGACCGATCTGAATTGCAAAGAGTCGTTTCTTTTTGCTTGTTTTAGCGAGAAGGCGCAGGTAGAAAAAAGGCGCAAGCAAACATGCTCATCACATGGTGTCCATAGGCTCAGGAAGGAGGCCCTCATGCTCGGCAGGACCGCACACATCGCATTTCGGTACAAGGGGTTCATGGCCCTCTGTGCGCTTCTCGTCGCTCTCCCAGCGTCTGCACGGCACAGGCATCGGAGGCGTCACGCCGCCCGACAGGCACCCCAGCCGCGGGCGAACGCGGCCATCAAGAAGCTCGTACTTCCCTTTAAGTGGGGGATGTCCCACAGTCGGGTCGAAAATCTCCTCATCAAGCAGCTCCGTAAGCGGTACTACCCGTTGATTCACAAGGCACATGGCAACAGCCTGCGCCAGGACCGGCTCCGCAACGAACTGACCAAAGACATCCGAAGTATGAGGAAGAGCTTCATCCGCTTCGACGGCCGCAAGTCCAACTGGGATGGGTCCATCGTGGACGATCAGTTCGTGCACAAGAACAACGAGTCCATGCTGGTGGTCCTGGACCGGGACCAACAGCGCTTTTTCTTCTTTTTCCACGACCGCCTGTACAAGGTGATGATCGCCTTCAACAACGATCATCCCAAGTACAAGGGGCTGACCTTTCCGAAGTTCGTCTCCGTCTTGATCCAGGCCTATGGCCAGGGCAAACCAGTCTTTTTGCCCGATGCAGCAGGCATCAACAAGCTGCATCATGTGGAATGGGAAGGTTCGAGCCACAGCATCTTGTGGGCGTTGAACAAGACCGAGGTGTACGGCAACCTCTGCCTCGTGGTCATGGACAAGTCGGTCCTAGGTCAGCTCAAAGAAGGCCGCAAGCTCGTTGCAAGCATGACGACCCACGAACCGACAGTGAACCCCTTGATCCAGTCGATCTCTCGTCATCCCACCAAAGATCAGCAGGAAGAGACCGGCCAGGGTGGCAACGGCCAGCAGCAAAAGCCCTGACAGCCGGCCCCCCATCTCTCTCTACATCTCTCCCTATAAGAATCCCCAGCCCAAGGAGGCTCCCCCCGCTTCTCACATCCCGTCGGGCACCGCCTCCACGTTCTTGACCTCTGGAATGTTCGCCTTGAGTTCCTTCTCGATCCAGCCGTGCAGTGTCATCACGGCCATGGGACAGCCATGGCAGGCCCCCTGGAGACGAAGCTTGACCGTCCCATCGTCCGTAACGTCCACCAGTTCCACGTCGCCACCGTCCATCCGCAACCCAGGACGCACCCGCTCCAGGATGAACTCCACCTTGTCGTGGATGCCCTCGGGCACCGCCGTGGCCTCATGCGTTCCATGCTCCTGTTTGGTTTCCTCTGTCATCGGGCACCATTCCTTTTCTCGATTCGTCCATGAAGAGTGATTACTCTTTGTTTATCTTGATAGTTCATTTTTAACATGGCCTATATAACCACAATGTCAAGATGCCCCCTTAAGAAAAATCGATCAGAGCTGCCCCCACCTCGTCCAGGCCTCAATGCAATGGGTGGGAATAACGGGCAAATCGGGCCTTTGCTCTATCAATTTTTGGAGCAACACGCTCGTCTGATGCTGGTCCTCGCGATTCCAGGCAATCATCTGGTGGGGCGTGCTGTCCCCGTTGCGCAGGCCTTCGAGATTCCAGCAGGCGTCGCCGACCAGGAGCACGGGGCCCTGGTCCGTGGCGAGCAACGCCCCGATGTGTCCAGCCGCATGGCCCAAGAGCGGAACCAGGACGACCGAACCGTCACCGAAGAGGTCGTGTCCCGGAGGCAACTCGTCGAGTAGCGGAGTCGAAAAATGGGCGATTGGCTCGATCCGAGCCGCCATGTTCCAAGGAAGCATCTCCGGGAGGACCCGAACCTTGACGGCATCCCAACCGGTTTTTCCGCGTACCGCACGCCATCCTTCGTCGTGGCAAAAGATTCGCGCCCTGGGAAAATCCGGCAGGCCGCAGATATGGTCGTAGTCGAAGTGCGACAGCACGATCCAGTCCACCTGCTCGGGTTCGATGCCTCGTTTCCTGAGTTGGTTCACGGGCGACCACTCGGGATTGAACTTCATGGGCGTCACCAACCGATACAACCGCCGAGGCTGCAGCCCCTGGGTGAGATAGTTGAACCGAGCGGTCATGCCCGTATCAAACAGGCCAACCCCATGGACCGGGTGCTCGATGAGCCCGAAGGTCACGGGCATGTCCACCAATCGAAAGCGCCCCGAAGACTGCAAGAATCGCTCGAAGGAACGAATGTTGCCAGAATTGAGCAAGGAAAACTTCACCTGGATCTGGTTGGCCTGTGCCATGACGAGACCTCCTCAGTGGGCATCCTCCCTGCGCGTTCGCGTATGGAGGCAGAAAACGCGACAATCGTACTGAAAAAAGCGGCGAAACTGAAGCAAGATCGTGAGTCGATCGACCAAGTTGCGAGGGGCGGTCTCACAATGGCCCCACCGAAGAAGTCGTCAGACACAAATTTCGAGTCGAAACGACCAATTCGCCCTTGACGTGACAGACATTTGTCTGGTACGCTTCCAAATGAACCAAACGAATCGAGGTCCGATCGCAGGCAAACAAAAAACAGGCCCCTGAAACGAGCCTCGATCGAACCGCCTGGGCCACTCGTCCGGACGACCACCCCTGTCGATAGGAGTCGCGCCATGGGTCCCACCCCTCCAGGCCAAACGAAAGAGCGTGTGTTTCGCTTCGTCCAACAACGCATCGTAGCCGGCATGCCGCCCACGGTGCGCGAGGTGCAACGGGCCATGGGCTTTTCGGCGGTCCAAACCGCCATGCAGCACCTCGAAACCCTCGTCGCAGAAGGCCGCCTCGTGAAGACGTCCGGCAAGGCCCGCGGATACAGCCTGCCCGGCGTCGGACCCACGGTGCTGGTGCCCCTGCTCGGCCGGGTCCAGGCCGGCGACTTCACCACGGCCATCCAGCAGCACGAAGGCACCCTGCCCATCCAGGTACGCAGCGAGGATCGCGAATACTTCGCCCTGCGCGTCCAAGGCGAAAGCATGGAGGGCGTCGGCATCATGCCAGGCGACATCGTGGTGGTCCAACGCCAGGCCACGGCGAACTCGGGTGATATCGTGGTGGCCCTGGTCGATGACGAGGCCACGATCAAACGCCTCCGCCTGCGCCACGGCAGGGTGGAACTCCATCCCGAAAACCAACAATTCGCGATCTTGCGGCCCGACCCCCAGTCCGTGACCATCCTAGGCAAAGTCATCGAGGTCCGACGATTCCTGGATGCAACGCCCCCATGGCTGGCGGACCTCTCGGCTGATTGATCGAAAAACGGAGAACGTCATGCCATCGGATCCCATCCGTCGCCTGCTCGCTCAGGCCAGAGCGAAGCACCTGAAGCCGTCGCTGCTCCAGGTGGCATCCAACCTGTCCCAGTCCGCCAGACCGCGGTGGGGCCTGGACGCCTTGGAAGGCAGGCTCGTCGAGATCACGGGGCATACGGCCCGGCTCGCCCTGGCCATGAGCCTGGTCTTCGAGGCTCAAACCCACAGCGAACCCGTCGGGTGGGTCACCTGCGGGGCAACCTCCTTCTACCCGCCGGACGCGGCGGCCGTGGGCGTCGATCTGCGCGCCCTAGCAGTGATTCGGGCACAGACGATCCCTGCGGCCTTCCGGGCTGCCGAGATTCTGTCGGAATCAGGAGGGTTCGGTCTGGTCGTTCTGGACCTGGGCCAGGCCACCTTCGAGACCGGATACCGGGGCGCCGCCTCCCTCCAGCGGCTCCAAGGCTATGCCCGCCGACACGGAACCGCCGTGGTCCTCTTGACGGATGACCAACGTCTCGCCAGCCGAAACAACGCTGGCAAAAGCACCGATGGTCGACGGAACGCCGATCGAGATCACACGAGCCGTCGTGCCCTGCCCGACGCCCCCATTTCGCTGCGGGTCTCCAGTCACGTCGAGCAACGAACGCTCCGATCCTGGTCCGTCGTGATTCGCCCCCTTAGGGATCGCCGCCAGGCACCGACTTGGAATCACGGCCTCTCGCTCGCCCTGGTTCCCGGCCTCCAAGGGCCGCCCCGAGGGCAAATGTCCAAAACTTCATGACGAGGGCGGCATTGATGGCACCACGGAACAACAACACCGGGCCACCGACGCATCAGGCGCACATCGCCTGCGTGCATCTTCCCGCCCTGCCCCTCCAGATCCTGCTGACCATGCACGCCGACGAAGACTGGCACTCGCTTCCAGTGGGTGTTCTGGCGCACATCGATCCGGGCGCGCCCCTTTCGTGGGTCAATCGAAGGGCGGCCGATCAGTCGATCCGCCCCGGCATGTCCTACCATGCAGCGTTGCGACTGACGCCCGAACTCCGGGTGGACGTGGTCCCCGACGCCGCCATCCATCAAGTCATCGAGCGCCTCCTCGCCATACTCGATACGATCTCACCACAGATCGAACCGCACCCAGACATGCCGGGGCTGTTCTGGATCGGTCTGGACGGTCTGCGGGATCCGCCCGACGAACGGCTGGCCCAAGCCATCTACCAAGCCATCGAGCCAATGGGGTACCTGGTTCGAATCGTCCTCGGATCGCACCGGTTTTCCACCTTCGCCCTGGCCATGACCCAGACGCGACGGATCTGCGTATTCGAATCCCAAATCGATGAAATCACCACCTGCCGGCGTATTGCCGTCTCCAGGCTCCTCCCAGTCCCAGACCCGCTCCTCGATGCCCTCCAGGTCCAAACCTTGGACGACCTCGCGCGTCTCCCAGCGGCGGAAGTCGCCGCCCGATTCGACACGACCTGCCAAACCCTCCACCATCAGGCGCGTCACTGTCTCTCCATGGACGAGGCCCCACTACTCGCACGCATCGATGACCGGCCCATCTCCATGTATCGTCCCGTGGTGCCGCCCTCGGCCTCCATCGAGGTGGATGCCGAGGAGGTGTCCGTCACCGCCACGCTCTTCCTCGTCAAGCGACTGCTCCACGGCCTTCTTTTCGGACGAGCCCTCCAGGGCAAGGAGATCGGTGCCGTCGAGGTGACCCTGCTCTTCGACGGAGGCAATGCGCAGGTCGAGACCATCCGTCCTGCCAGGCCCACCAGATCCGTGTCCGTGTTGCTCGATCTCGTTCGTCTGCGTCTGGAACACATCACGTTCCAAGGACCGCTGCGCACCGTGACTATCGTGGTTCAGCCCGAATCGGTCACGCCGCACCAACCTCCGTTGCTGCGAAGCGGCTGGCAACGCGACCTGGACCGGAGCAACGCCGCCCTCGCTAGGATCCGGGCGGAACTCGGAAACGACGCCGTGGTACGGGCCGAACCGAAGGCCGCCCATCTGCCCGAATACCGATTCGAGTGGCAACGTCTCCGTCGGCTCGAACCGGCGCAGCCCGAATCGCTGATGCGACCCGGCCTCGTGCGCCGGGTCACGAGCGATCCCGTGGTTCTGCCCATATCCCTTGAGCGATGGCGTTCCATGCTGCGCATCCATCATCCCTACGCATATGCTGGACGTGGTGGACATGACCTGCAGGTCGGACGCAACGAACGTCATGGACGAACAGACGATCTGCATGGCCCCTACCTGGTCTCTGGAGGCTGGTGGAGCCACGAGCGCCAACGGCGCTATTTTTTCGTTGAGACGGATCGCGACGCAATCTTATGGGTCGTGGCCGACGGTCCGATCGACCGCGAGGACGACCATGTTCCCAGAATCATCGGTTGGGTCGAGTAGTGGCCATTGACTGGACGACGAGGCACACCGATGGTTCCGTTCGTTCCCCTGTGGTGTAAAAGCAACTACTCGTTCCTAGAGGGGGCGAGCCATCCCGAAGAACTGGTCGAACAGGCCTGCACATACAAGTATCCCGCTCTCGCCCTGACCGATCGAAACGGGCTCTACGGCGTGGTGCGGGCCCACGTGGCCGCTCAGGAGTCCGAAACCCGAGTCATCGTGGGCAGCCAGGTGCGCATCGAGGATCGCGATCTGCTCCTGCTGGTCCAAAGCCTCGATGGGTACCAAAATCTCTGCCGACTTCTGAGCCTGGGGCACAGCGGCCCCCATGGGAATTTTCATCTCGCATGGAGCGACCTGGATAAACTCGCCGACGGACTCATCGCCCTGTGGTGGAATCCCGTCCTCTGGTCGAAGGGCCACCTGGATCGACTCGCCCGCCGCTTCGCAGGCCGCCTCTACGCCATGATTACCCGCCATCTCCTCGACCGGGATCCCGAGCAGGAATACCTGGTCCGCTCCGCGGCGAAGCGACTGGGCATTGCCACGGTGGCGGCCATCGAGGTTCTCTACCACGATGCTTCCAAGCGACCACTCCAGGATGTGCTGACTTGCATCCGCCACGGCGTCCCTCTGTTCGAGGCCTCGGCATACACCAAGGCGAACGATCGCTATGTCCTGCCCTCGCCTCAGGCGATCCAAGCGCTCTACGCAGACGATCCCGACTCGTTGGCCCGTACGTTGGAGGTCGCCCACCGTTGCCGGTTCCGTCTGTCCCAACTCCATTACCGTTATCCAGTGGAACGGGGACCGGACGGTCGCGACGCGAAAACATGGCTCCGTGCGCTGACCATCGAGGGAGCGAAGGGACGCTACCAGGGCACCATCCCGCCGGACGTGCTCCGACAACTCGATCGAGAACTACGGCTCATCACCGAACTCGAATACGAAGGGTATTTTTTGACCATGTACGAAATCGTCGAGTTCTGCCGCAAAGAAGACATCCTGTGCCAGGGCAGAGGGTCTGCGGCCAACTCGGCCGTCTGCTACTGTCTGGGGATCACGGCGGTCGATCCCGTTCGATCCAACCTGCTCTTCGAGCGCTTCTTGTCCAAGGAACGTCAGGAGCCACCGGATATCGACTTAGACATCAGCCATGAGCGTCGCGAAGAGGTGATCCAACACGTCTATGAGCGATTCGGCCGCAAACGTGCCGCCATGGTGGCTTCGGTCATCCGGTACCGGCCCAGATCGGCGATTCGAGACGTGGGCAAGGCTCTGGGGATCCCGATCTTGGCCCTGGAACATCTCGCAAAACTCACAGGGCATCACGACCTGCCCGACGACGAGGCCCTACAACGAGCCGGTCTGCCCACCGAAGCCCACAGCACGAAGCTCTTGCTCCGTCTGGCCGCCGAAATTCTGGGCACGCCCAGGCATCTTTCGACCCACCCAGGAGGTTTCCTGCTCGGTGCCGCTCCCCTCGACCGATTGGTCCCAACCCAGACCGCGGCCATGGAGGGCCGAACCATCATCCAGTGGGACAAGTACGACGTGGAGGCCATGGGGCTGTTCAAGGTGGACCTGCTGGGACTCGGCGCCTTGACCCTTCTGTCCAAGAGTTTTGCGCTGCTCGGTGCAAAGTACGACATCGAGTTGGACATGGCCCGGATTCCCGCCGAAGATCCACGAACGTTCGACATGCTCTGCCGCGCCGACACGGTGGGCGTGTTCCAGGTGGAGAGCCGAGCCCAGATGGCCATGCTGCCCCGCCTCAAGCCGCGTCGGTTCTATGACCTGGTCATCGAGATCAGCCTGGTGCGCCCAGGCCCCATCGCGGGGCAGATGGTCCATCCATACCTGCGCCGGAGGGCCGGGTTGGAACAGGTCCGATATCCGCACCCCGACTTGGAACCAGTGCTGTCGAAGACCCTAGGGGTCCCCCTGTTCCAGGAGCAGGTCATGCGCCTTGCCATGGTGGCGGCCGACTACACGCCTGGAGAGGCGGACCAACTCCGTCGGGACATGGCGGCATGGCGCAAGCAAGGATCCATGGACCGGCACCGTGAACGGCTCGTTTCCGGCATGATGGCCAAGGGTATTCCCACAGAATTCGCCCTCCAGGTCTTCGAGCAAATTCAAGGATTCGGAGAATACGGCTTCCCGGAGAGCCATGCGGCCAGCTTCGCTTTGATCAGCTATGCAACTGCCTGGATCAAGTGTCACTATCCCGCCCTGTTCGCCTGCGCCCTGCTCAACGCCCAACCCCTTGGATTCTACTCGATTGCCACCATCGTCGAAGATGCCAGACGCCATGACGTGACCATTTTGGGCGTCGATGTCCGATACAGCGACTGGGACGCCACCTTGGAGCCCATCTCGGAGGCATGGACTGGCCCACGGCCCGCCTCGAATCCGACATCGTCGGCAACGAGTCGCCCACGGCCCGCGCACCGTTTGTTCGCCCTCCGAATGGGGCTGCGGAGCATCAAGGGGCTGTCCGCGACAACGGGCCGGAACATGGCTCGTGAGCGGAAGTCCCACCCATTTGCATCGATCGAAAATCTGGCCCAACGCTGCCGGCTCGACCGAAAAGAGCTGGCTGCTTTGGCGCAATCAGGAGCGCTATCCGGGTTGAAGGAAAACCGCCGAACGGCCCTGTGGGAGGCAACCAGCCGGTTCGATGCATCCACGAGCCGCCTGCCACTCGCCTCGCAGTCACCGCGATTCACCCCGCTCACCGCCGCCGAAACGATCCTGTGGGATCACCTGGCCACGGCCCACAGTCCGCAGGGCCACCTGCTGGTCCCACTGCGAGGTGAGCTCGCACGGGCCGGCTTGCCCGACGCTGCCACGGCCAAAGCGACTCGGCCGGGCTCACACATCCGATACGTGGGCCTCGTCATCTGCCGCCAACGTCCTTCGACCGCCTCTGGAATGGTCTTTGCGACCTTGGAGGATGAAACCGGATTCGTCGACGTGGTTTTCGTCCCAGATGTCTATCAAAAATATCAATACCTCATCCGGATGAGTCCCATCTTGGGAATTTCAGGCATTCTTCAACATTTCGACGGCGCCGTCAGCCTCCTGGCCGAATCCGTCTGGAAGCCGACCTGGCTGGTCGGCGCCAAGCCCGTCAGCCGAAATTTCAAATGATCTTCCATGGATTCGTGCAAGCACGACCACTCCACCCAAGCCCCAAACCAGGGTCCGTGCGTGCCCGCCTCTCCTGGAAAAAATCACCAGCGAGTTTTCGATCACCTGTCCGCTGATCCCGATCAGAAACCTTGATTATTGCAACTTGTGACGGCATAATACCTCACTGACGAAACGAGACGAAGAAATCACGCGACGAGACAGGGTCTTCGGCGCTGAAGAAACGGAAACGACGCACACCATGATCTTGCCTTGCCCACTTTGTCAGGCCAGGTTCAGCGTTCCCGACGAACAAATCAAGGGACCAGCCACTAAAATTCGTTGTCCCAAGTGCCGTTTCACCTTCATCATTCGTCCACAAACCAACGAAGAGCAGCAGCAACAAACCGATTCTCCCTCGGACACGGATCCCGCCATCTCGGCCAACGTGGCCGCTTTGATGCAGGAGGAAGCCGCTGCAGACAGCCCCGATTCCACAGACGTGGATATCGACCCCAACCTTGCGGAGCAGATCCGGAAAGAAGCCATTCAGAATGCTCCCACCACCGCCGCCGAGTTGGGTATCGAACTCAACGAAGTGGAACCGGATGCCAAGATCCTGTCGCCGGAAGAACTTGCCAAACTCAAGGACATCGAGATCATCGACGCTGACGATTTGGCTCAAGTCTCGGAAACGGCTGGAGAAACCGAAGCCGTGGACCATTCCTCCCCCAGGGCGGAAGCCGAAGCTGCCGGACAGTGGCCCAGCATCATCGTGGACGACACGCTCTCCCCCCAAGAGGGGGACCAGAAGGAGGATGAAACCGACGATGCCGCTCCTGCACTGACGTCTTTCGGACGCAAGTCCACGATGAAGGTGCAGGTCCTGGTCGATCCGCAGGTGATCGACAAGCAAGCCAAGACCCCTGAGGACCAACTCCAGAACATGAAGCTCCAGGCGGCCCAACGCAGGGCCGAATCGGCTCAGGCAGCGTTCGAGCAGGCCAAAGCGGCACAAGCCGACGCCGCCCAATACCAGGCACACCTTGCATCGGCCCAGACGGAATTGCAGGTTGCCATGGCTCAATACCAGGCTGCTCAGGCCAAATTCGTCCAGGCACAGCAAATGGCGGCCCAGGCGCAGTCGAATGCCGCGGGCATGGCTGGGCGCATGGCACCGTCAATGGCGAGACAGGGGGGCGGGTGGAATCAACCCGCCCTCGGGTCAGACGATGAGCCGCAGAAGCATGATCCGTTTACATCCAACACGCATTGGGTGATGTGGCTCCTTCTGGCTGTCGTGGTCGTCGGCGGAATCGCCGGAGGCTACGTGTTCATTCGCCGTTCGACGGGAACCGACCACAAGACAAAGTCGACGAAGCCCGCCACGGAAAATGTCTGGTCGAAACTGACCATCCATAAAGACAAGGTGACCGTCCTGCCCCGAGCGGATGCCCCCAGCATCGTGGTGATTCAAGCCACCCTGACGAATCCACTCAAGCAGTATCAGTTCAACAACCCATATATCCGGGGTGCCCTGTACGTCGGCGCCAATCAGATGGACAGCGGCCTCGCCCCCTGTGGCTGGGTCCTATCGAAGCATGAAATTGCCAACGTCGTACGACTCCGCGGCAGGCAAGGCGTGGACATGAGCATCGCAGAACGACTCAAGCGGCAACAGAACCCCAAAACCCTGTCGCCCAACGCAAGCATTGTCTGTCAGATTGTCCTATTCGGCCCATCGTCACGCACGGACAAGTCCCATTACAGGATTGAATTGAACATTGACCAGGACAAGACCATTCTGGTCCCGGTCAATTAGGAGGCAACGCCAACCAACCAGCCCATGGCCAACGATCCACATCGAACGCCAAATGCTCCAAACGAACAGCCAACGGTCGATGTCACCGACCGGGTTTCCCGTGCTCCTTCTCCGTCAGCCCCAAACCTTCAACCTGCGCCCGATGATGATTTCGCACGACTCGCCAGGAGCCTCCACCGATACCCGGAAGTCCAGATGCGCGCAGCCATCCTTCGCGAACGTCTGCAGCAGGCATCTCCTGATATGTTGAGCCATTTCGTTCAGGTGCTCTATGAGCATCGGTCCTCCCACCCGCATTTTCACGAACTGTGGAGTGCCTTCTGCCGAATCCTGGACGATGACCTCCTGGACCACGCGCTTCTGGACGCGGCTACGGAACGACTTCGACACCAGGGCTTGTCCCATCTCGCTCGGATGTTCGTCCAAGAATCGTGGAAGGGGCGTGGCCAGATGCGTCCCATTACGCCTGGAGGCCGCATGCTGACCCTTGGAGAACGCAAAGCACTCGCCCGCAAAACCGATCGGCGACTCCTGGATCGACTGGCCCAGGACCCGGATCCCAGGGTGGTCCGCATCGTTCTGACGAATCCGAAGACCGTGGAACGCGACGTGATACGCATTGCCGCGAGCCGCAACGCAGCCCCTGCCGTCTTGTCCGAAATCGCCAGATCATCTCGCTGGAAGAATCGGCATGCCGTGATCCGCGCCCTCCTCTTCAACCCAAACACCCCGGCCGAAAGCAAAATGCGCCTTCTGCCCCACCTCCGCCGTCAGGACATCGCGGAACTCGTGGACGCAACGGATCGAGAACTGACGGCCATGATCCGAGCCATGGGGCTCGATGATACCGCACGCGAAGAATTGCGGGGCAGCGCCGCAGACACTGAGGAATGTCGGAAAAATCCTGAAACGTCACCCCCCGATCAAACATGAAAAGGATCATCCCTGCCCCGGAGCACCGATTGCACGCGCGCGGCGTCCAACTTCTCCCGGCTAGTCTTCCTTCTTGTCCGTCTTGGCCTGGGACGCGTCGTTCGAGGCATCGACCGTTTTCTCTTTGACCTGGACCGTCTCGGCCGGTTTCGCGCCTTCCCCCTTGTTGTCCAGCTTCGCCTGATCTCCAGGCGTCACGTCAATCTGCTCGTCTTCATGGACGGCTCGCTTGAAACTGCGCACGCCGCGACCGAGCGCCTCGAAAATTTCAGGCACTCGCCGAGCCCCGAACACAACGAGAACGATGGCCAAAATAAGAAAGAGTTCGGTGAAACCAGGCATGGAAACACTCCATTTCGGAAAGTCGGTCGAATCCCTATTGCGCTTTGAACATAACAGTGCGACGCCCGGATGGGAACTTTTTTTGACAGGTCTTCGCCCCCTGCCTACAGTTGATGATACGGGAACATCGAATCCCGAACCAGGAGGCAACGAACATGCAACCATCAGACAGTAACCCCTCTTCCCGTGTTCCTGCCAAAAGAAGGATCCGTGACCGGCTCATTTCCCGAGAAGGCACGGACAACGAAACATTGATGAGCAACGGGAGGCTCCGCAATCACGTATTGCTGGCCGACGACGACCTCCGCGAGACGGCCCAAGTACTCGGGGACATCGAATCGTTCTTGGTCAAAGCGCTCCAGGCGCTCGAAGAGCCGGACCTGGATCCGTCCAAGCTCGAAACTATCGC
This sequence comes from Deltaproteobacteria bacterium, assembly GCA_021162935.1. Lineage (GTDB taxonomy): Bacteria > Myxococcota_A > Polyangia > HGW-17 > SLPX01 > JAGGXR01. The sequence goes on along the minus strand of JAGGXR010000154.1, from coordinate 14,357 downwards.
CATGGACGCATCGGTGACCCGAGACACCGAATATCTGGAAGACAGCCTTTCCAATCTGCGACGGAGGCTCTTCTCCATCGCCGCCGGGCTGCGCTGATCAAGAGTTTGGCGTCCAACCAACCGGTTCCTCGCGCTACAATTTCCATGAGGGCGCCCTGTCCGTCCAACAGGCCTCACGGCCCATACCCTGACGCGAAACGAATCAGTCATCCCAAAGGCTCTGTTGCACCAAGAGGGCCACCAACGTGTCCCCCCTCATTGACGAACGTCGGATGAAAAGAGCGACCAACACCAGAAGAAGAGAAATTCCGTCGAGCACCCTCACAAACATCGTCGCATTGGCAGAAACTGCCACGAATCGATACGAATGATGTTCGCCCCTCGTCTCCAAACGATGGAGGTTTGTCAAACCACTGACAGGCAGGTATAGTCACGAAATGATTCTTCGATAGGAATCCAAGCGCAAAAGAACTTTGTCGTGCAGTGAGAGCAAGCGTGGCTTGGCGATACAATCGGATATGCCAGGCCACGCCTTCGGTAGAAGCGTAGAAGCAGCAAGGAGGCAGTCGATGCCCGCAGAACGTGGCATGGAATCCACGGGAACGTCATCACAGGGACAGCAATCCCCTTCGTTGGGTCGCGACGACCTGGAACGCTCATCCAGGCTGGGCGATGCCCTGTGCCGCGAAGTCGCCAAACGGTACATCGGGCCCACGGACAATACGCGGTTGCTCCTGGCCGCCCTGGCAGCACGAGGACACGTGCTCGTGGAGGGCATTCCGGGGATTGCCAAGACCACGCTCATCAAGACCTTCGCAGCAGCGGCTGGTTGCCGCTTCAGCCGCGTCCAGTTCACGCCGGACCTACTTCCGACGGATATCACCGGCACCCATGTTTGGAACGCGGCAAAGAACCAGTTTGAACTCCATGAAGGGCCCGTGTTCGCCCAGATCGTCCTGGCGGACGAAATCAACCGGGCACCGGCAAAAACCCAATCCGCCCTGCTGGAGGCCATGCAGGAGCAGCAGGTGACGGTCGAAGGGGACACGCGCCCCCTGCCCTCGCCTTTCATGGTGCTCGCGACGCAGAACCCCATCGAGCAGGAAGGCACCTATCCTTTGCCCGAGGCACAGATCGATCGATTTCTGGCAAAACTCCTTCTCGGCTACCCCACCCCGCAGGAAGAAGAGAGGATGATCACGACCTACGGGTCGCCCATCGCCCCGACGGAAGCGATTTGCAACCCCGACGACATCATCTGGCTCCAACGGACCGCAGAGAAGGTCCATGTCTCCGACGAGCTGCGCACCTATCTGTTGAGCCTCGTCCAACACACGCGATCGAGTCGGCACGTGTACCTGGGTTGTTCACCCAGGGCCGGACTCAACCTTTTATTTGCATCCAGAGCCCTGGCCCTGCTCCAGGGACGAGACCACGTTCTTCCCGACGACGTCAAAAGTCTGGCCATCCCTGTGCTGGCGCATCGCATCATCCTGGTACCCGAAGCGGAACTCGAGGGCATCAACGGCGCCCACGTGGTCTCCGAGGGGCTGCAGACTGTTCCGGTCTTCGCACGAACGAGGCGTGGATGAGAACGAGGACGCCGTGCACCCGACCCTGACGCGAAACGGTCTGTGGATCGTCATTACGGCCGGCTCCTTGTCCATGGCTGGCGTCGTGACCGTCCATCCGGCACTCGTCCTGTGCGGGGTCATCGTCTTGGCCGTCGTCCTGGCGGCCTGGATCCATGCCTGGAAAGCGGCGGGGGCAGTCCGTCGCCACCTCATCCGCGTGGCCCTCTGGCCCGGGCATCCCACGACCCACCGTGGCGCACTCGTTCCCGACCTGGACCTTCCACTGCACGTCGTGATTCGAAACGCGTCCGTCTATGACGTGGGCCAGGTAGAGTTGCATCCCATTCTGTCGGATGGACTGACCGCCACGAATGGACTCCTGCTCCAAATATTCGCCGGATCCACGGTGGAGACGCACCTGCGGATCAAGACACTGGCGGTGGGAACCTGGTTCATCCACGGACTGAGCATGACATTACGGGGAACACTGTTTACGCACCAGGCTTACTTCCCCTCACCAACGCCTTTGCGGGTCCTTCCCAAGTCATCGGTGCAGGCCCAGGTCGTCGCTTCGAACGTCATGGGCTCTCCCGACCTCGACGTGCGCCCAAGACGGCTTCGGAGCCCTGGTCCAGGCGGGGATCTCAGAGAAATTCGACAGTACCATCCCGGAGATCCATTCAAGAGAATCGCCTGGAAGGCCACGGCCCGCACGGGACGTCTCATGCTGAGAGACCTGGAGGACTCATCGAGCAGTACATTTTATCTGCTGCTGGACATCTCTCCTTCCATGCGCGACGGGCCACCTGGATTCGCCAAGCTGGACCACGGCATCGACTGGGTATCTTGGTACGCGGCTCAAGCCATCCGATCCGGATTCCGCGTAGGATATATGTCGGTCGACCATGCGGTCTACCAGCACCTCGGCCCGGACGAAGGACGCAAGCAACTCATGCGCATCACCGAACTCCTGGCGGGCCTCCATTCGGTGGTCGAAGAGGGGTACGTGGATGCCACGCTCCCGGAGCTCATCGACGCCCTTGCCGAGTACCTTCGATTCCAAAAGGGCCTCGATTGCCGTGTCGTGGTCGCTGCCGACCCGCTGGATCCTGCTCTCGTGGCCGGTGCGACAGGAAGGCTGTACTCCCGAGCCATCCTGGAATCCTGGATGGAACGCTGCAGGAACCAGCAGATCAAGAGGAGCGCTCGCGCGGCATGGACGGTGCCGGGACCGGGACGGATTCCATCGCCCTCCAGACAGGCGAAAATCAAGGCGGAGGGAGGGCGTGATCCACGCCCGATGAGCCCCGCCCCCAAGTCAGAAATCTCGGTCGAACGAATCAAAGACGCATCGCAGGACAGAACGTCGTATCCGCCGACGATCACCAGCTTCCTCGAGCGAGAAATTCGCCAATGCTGCCGGACCGTGGGCATCGCACTCCCATACCGAACGGCTCTGTTGCCGGATGCGAAGACCCAAGGCGTCACGTCCGCACTACGCATCCTCGCCACCAGGAGGCCGGCCATGTCCGTGATCTTCGTCAGCGACCTGATGGGGATCGAAATGAACAGGAACCTCGACAACGCCATCAGGCACCTCCAATCCCGAGGCCATCACCTGACCGTCGTCTCCCCGTACGCCCCGAATCTGTGGGCGCCAAATGGTCCCAAACAGTCGATTTTGCATCGGGTGTTCAGCGAGCATGAAAAAGAAGAGATGACCGCCACATGGATCCATCTGGCGCGTCTGGGCATTCGTACGGTCGTCAGTCCACGCAGGACCAGCAGACAGCCATCTGGATACCCTTTGGATGTGCCGTCCCGCAGGGCGTCACAACGAATGGCCGAATGAAGAACTGCCCCCTGTTCGTAGCGCCGCGGATCCCACTTGCCGCAGCAGACCGACGCGAACATCAGATGGGGCGCAAGCCCTCACTCAACTTGCGCGCTTTCGACCGTCCAAGTACACTGGCTCACAATATTGGCATCGGTGACCATCGGTATCATCCCGGATTCATGAAACGGTCAAAGTCGATACAATGGAAACAACGACAAGGGCCTGTCAGGGCCATTGTCCTCGTTGCACTGGTCAGCAGCGTCTGGTCGCCGTCCCTGTCCGCCCAGCGTCCATCCGCCGGTCCTCGGCCTCCTGAGGCCATGTCTTCGGCACCTCGCCGAATCAGCAAACCGGCCCCTCGAACCGATGGATCGACAGGTGCCCCATTGGTGTCTCCTTCGGTTCGACTGGAGCGCACGACCACAAACTCTCAAACAACCGGAACGGCGCACGTCCCGCCTGGAGGCACACCTCCTCATGGGGCGCTGTCCAAGCGACCAGCCGTTCAGCACATGATCACGGAAAATACCATCGTGACCGTCTCCGCCATCACGGTTTCCGGTCGAATCGAGGACAAACACAAGCACATCATGGCGACCCTGCCGGTGCGGAAGGGCAGTCGGTGGCGTGCTGCGCAGCTCCTCAAAGCCCTGGACCTACTCAAACAGGATCTCGATCGTCTCGGATACTACGTCTCGGTCCATGAAAAATGGCACGGCACATCCATCGTGGTGAAAGTGACCCTCAAACCCATTCCCGTGGTTCGATACGTCTACGTGCGTGGAAATTGGCCCCTGTTCGAGGAAGAGATCCTCCGCCACTTTCGTTACCGAAACGGCTCGCGTCTGCCGCCCCCTGAAATCCGAAAAAAAGAGTTCGACCGACAAAAGAAGCGTATTTTGAAGTACCTCCAACGGGAAGGCTACTTTGACGGTGATCTCGAAATCGTTGTGGAAAAGACCAAGAAACGCCACGTCGTGGACATTTTGATCCTGCTGCGTCCTCTGTGGAAAATCAGCCCGCTCTTCATCTGGAATCCCTACCTATACCGAATCGGCAAAGTCACGGCAGAAGGAAACAGGGCACTCTCCAACAGGGCTATCCAGCGGCTGTTTACCCACAAGTTACTCTTCTATCACAGGCCGTTTTCCATCAAGTTGTTCCGCACGGATCTGAAGCGACTTCGAAAGAAATACCAAAACCTCGGCTACATCGAGGTCCGTATCAGAAGCGACTTTCATCCGGCTTCCAGTCTCGATCGAAAGCGTCGCCGTGTGAATATCCATCTCGTGGTTCGAGAAGGACGCAGGTACCAGATTCGACTGTTGGGCCACCATGGCCTGGGGAAAAAGGATCTCACCAAATTCTTGACCATCTACCGTCAGGGCTCGTGCGATGACTATGAAGTTGCCCAGTCGGTCACGTCCCTGCAGCGAGCCTACCAAAAAAAGGGATACCTCGAAGCACGTGTCTACGTGGACAGTCAGCGTAAGAGTCGCCTCGACAACGTCATGACGTTCCATATCTTCGAGGGACCCCGCCTCAAAATTCGTGAGGTTCTTTTCAAAGGAAACCGATTCATCTCGTCGGCCCGTCTCCGCAAGGTCATCAAGACCAAGCCTTATCCATTGCTTGGATACATCGGACTCGGATCGGGCGGATACGTCACCTCGGTCCAGTTGGCGCAGGATATCGGACGGATCCGCACCTACTATCGGTCGAAGGGCTATCGATATGCACGTGTCTGGGCGTCCGTCGCACGGCATCCAAAGACACTCGAGCATCCGGCGGCTATTGCCCTCACCGAAGCGCTCGGGTTGCCTCGCGGCCTCAAGGGATGGATCTGGATCCAATTTCAGGTTGACGAAGGCCGGCAGGTACGGGTCGTATCCGTCAAACTCGTTGTGGACGATCCCCACTTTCGTAAGGCCTTGCTGAACAAGATCTCTCTCAAGAAAGGAAAACCCTTCACTGAATCCGCCATGGCCAAAGACCTGGCTCGCATGAAGCGTTTGTGTGCGGACCGAGGCCATCCCTACGTCCAGGTGGCGTACGAGGCCAAACCGTCCAGGGACCGGACCGGCGTCGATATGACCTATCGGGTCAAACTTGGCCCGGTGGTTCGCTTCGGCCAAATTTTCGTCAAGGGAAACCTCAAGACGTCCAAGAGCACGATCCTGCACGAGTTGGTTTTCAAAACCGGGCAACGATTCAGCCTCGCCAAGATACAACGGTCCCGCAGGAACCTGGCCAGCCTCGGTGTCTTCAAGAGTGCATCCATCGGCCTGATGGGCCTGAGGAGCAAACAGAAGACCGTCCATGTCATCGTCCAGGTTTCCGAGCGATTCAATGATCGCGGCACCATCGAGGTGGGCGTCGGCGCCTCCACGGACAACCTGTGGTTCGTCAGTCTCATGTACCGAAACAGAAATCTCTTCGGTTGGGCGAAGCAATTCGAACTGACAGGTGAATACGGCGAGCGGATCCAAAAGGCTCGGTTAACGTTCCGAGACCCCCGGTTCATCCGCACACACCTCATTTTCGACCTGACTGGCTTCGTTCGCAACGAAGACACAGCCCGGCTTGGGCCCCTGTTGACCTATGGCCTCTCGATCAGCGTCATCAAGCGCTTCACCGAACGGATCCAACTGTTTGGTCGTTACATTCTCAAGAGAGCCAGGCACCGAGAACCCCTCTACCGCACAGCGGCCGCAATGGATGAAGCGAATTCGGTGGACATCTACACGAACACGGCGTCCCTGGGGCCGACCATCATCTGGGACCACCGCGATAACCCCCTGGTGCCCCGCAAGGGCTTCCAACTGACCGCCTCGGTCCTGTGGTCGTCCCGCTATCTCCTTGCAGACCTTCTGCCGGCAGCCCGGTTCATCCACCTCCGTCTGGCAGCCCAGGCCTTCATCCCTTTGCCCTTCGGCTTGGTCATCGCACAAGGGGTCCGTTACGATCACGGATTTCCACTGGGACAAACCGTGATGCTGCCCGATACGGAACGGTTCTACGCTGGCGGTGATACGACGGTTCGCGGTTACGAACGAGACCAACTCTTCACCGCGGTCGAGACCCTCCCCCTGGTTCCGGGAACCAAGGGGCCGCTCGTCTACCGAGTGGTCCCCCAGGGGGGCAACATCCGAATGATCTACAATCTGGAAATCCAGTTCCCCATTTGGAAGCGATCCATTCTGGCTGGTCTGCCCATCTGGGGCGCTATATTCTTCGATGCCGGTTCCATCGTGAACACATTCGGTGGCAAGGGCTTCGTCCATTTCATCACCGGATTCAAACATTCGATGGGGCTCGCCCTGCGCCTGGTGACGCCTGTCGGAGCCATCAGCGTCGCCTATGGCGTCCCGTTCGAGCCATCATATGGCACCTCGCGCAGCGGCAGGATCCACTTCAATTTTGGGTTTATTTTCTAATGGAATGGGCAAAAAGAGGCGGCGTGACCTCACCTGGGCAGCAGCAGCAATCACACATCCTTGCGGCGCCGATCGCCACAGCAATCCTGTCCACCGTGATCGCCGTGCTCGGCCTCCATTTCATGCACGCACGTCCCAAATCCCTGCATCATGGCAGGCCTACGCGAATCGTGGCCATGTCTCCAGGCATTGCTGAAATCCTCTTCGCCTTGCAGATGGGGCCCCAAGTCGCCGGCATTACCGATAACACCACCTATCCCCCAAGGGCCATCGTACACAAAACCAGAATCGGAGGCTTCTTCTCCCCCAGCTTCGAGCGCATCTTGACCCTGGATCCCGATCTTGTCGTCTGCCGATCGGACCAACGTGAACTCGCAGAAAAACTTCGAGACAGTGGCCTGTCCGTACTCAGGGTCCCGGACAAGTCTCTGGCCGACGTGTTGACGTCCATCATCATCATCGGATCCAGCGTGGGACAGTCACGCCGAGCAAAAGCACTTTCCGACCGAATGCGCGCAGAGCTCAACCAAATACGACGGCTCGTTTCCAAACGCCCGTTGGTGCCCACCCTCATCATCGTGGGTCGAGCGGACGCAACCCTCCGTTCCCTGTATGGTGTGGGTAGACACACCGTCTTAGACCGACTCATCACCCTTGCCGGCGGACGCAACGTGCTCGCCCAAGCCCCTGTCTCCTACCCTGTCATCAACAAGGAGGCCTTGTTACACAACAAACCTAAGGTCGTCATCGAAATCTCGGCGCCGCCAAGCCCTTGGTCCATCGCAGACGTCGAAAAAAGCTGGCGAGGGTTCTTCGAAACAGGATCTTTGGCCTGTCGACTCCACGTGTCCAGGCAAACCTACTGGTTGGTCCCAGGACCGAGGCTCGTCGATGCGGCGAGGCAACTGGCGGTCTGGATCCATCCCGAAGTCGCCGAACGGCTTCGGAATCCAACGTCTCCACAAAGTGTCCCGTGAGGCCTGTACCATGAACGACGCCACCAAGTCGCCGATGCATGAGCCGCCGCGAAACAAAAATCGGCAAGCTACCCAAACTTCCGGGGAATCCGATTCGCCGGTCTCCATCGTGCAGGCCCGATCTCTGGATTTCGGGTATTCCGATCATCGGGTGATCGATCATCTGGACTTTTCATTGTTTCCCGGACAGGTCGTGGGTCTGGTGGGCCCGAACGGCGCGGGAAAATCCACCCTGCTCAAACTCATCTGTGGACTGGAAAAACCCGATGCTGGAACCCTCCTCGTGGACGGCCAGCCCCTGGACGAATTGGGAACGAGACGACTGGCCAGGCTGGTGGCGTACGTTCCCCAGGACATCCCGGTGAACCTGCCATTTTCCGTCGAGGAAGTCGTTCTGACCGGCCGCCGCCCCCATCAGGGGCCCCTTGCATTCGCTTCGGACAGAGACCTCGACATCGCCAGGACGGTTATGGACGCAACGTCCATCTCCCATCTCTCTCAACGACCCTACATAGCCCTGTCAGGGGGAGAGCGCCAACGCGTCATGCTGGCCGCCGCACTGACCCAACAGCCCAAGCTCCTCGTCCTGGACGAGCCCACTTCGAATCTCGACATGTCGCATCAGGTTGCGGTCATGCGGATCCTACGGGACACCTGCGCCCGTAGGCAAATCGCCGCCATCATAGCACTCCACGACTGGAACCTCGCCATTCGGTGGGCCCAACACATCTGGGTCATTGACAAGGGTGCCTTTCTTGCACAGGGAAAACCCGCTCACGTCGTGACGGCTTCGCTGATCGAAACCCTCTTCGGCCAGGACGTATCCACATCGTTCCTCGATGAGGCCCCGTTGGTCCTCCCCATCGCAGGCAGGAGCTGACATGACCGATCGTAGGACGCATGACAGGACATCGCAGATTCCTCGCCGACCAAGGGTCGCGACCAAAGTCGTCTTGGCAACCCTGGTCAGTCTCGTATCTCTGGTCGTGGCCATCCTGGGCGCTTCGCTCATTGGACCATACCATCTCGACTTGGCCGGCGCCTTGTCCGGCTCCGACCCGATCGCCCGAAGGATTTTGTTCGCCGCCCGTCTGCCCAGGGCCATCATGGCCGGCCTGACCGGAGTCGTCCTGGCCGCATCCGGGGTCGTCCTCCAGGGACTTCTGCGCAATCCCCTCGCTGAACCGTACACGCTCGGCGTCTCGTCCGGTGCGTCGGCCGGCGCTGTCCTGGCCATCCTGACCGGTGCCAATGTCACCGTGTTCGGTATGAGTTCGGTGCCCTTATTCGCCCTGGCCGGCGCCCTGATTGCCATTGGCGTGGTGTACCTGTTGGCCAAATCCCTGTCCCGAGCCAGTCGGGGCATCGATTCCACGACCTTGCTCCTGGCAGGAATCTGTCTCGCTTTGACCTTCCACGCCCTGATCCTACTCGCTCATTACATTGCAGACTTCGGCAACAGCTACCGCATGCTGCGGTGGCTCATGGGAGGACTGGGCGTCACGGGCTACCGCTCCTTGTTCCAGATCCTTCCCTTTGCAGCCACGGGCTTGGCATTCCAGTTCGTGATCACCGCAGACCTGAACGTGTTGGCAGGTGGCGAGGACCTGGCGCGGACAAGGGGGGTCGATGTCGCCTGGACCCAAAAAATCGCCTATTTCGGAGCATCGCTCGCGACCGCCGCCGTGGTTGCGGTCGTCGGGCCCATTGGGTTCGTCGGCCTCATCGTTCCACATGTGGTCCGATCCATCACCGGGCCGGACCATCGGATTCTCCTCCCCGCCGCCTCCGGGGCGGGCGGCGTCTTTTTGATCGCATGCGACACCCTGGCACGAACTGTTTTCGCACCAGCAGAACTCCCGGTCGGCGTCCTCACCGCGCTCATCGGCGGTCCATTCACGATCATCCTGCTCATGCGACATAGGGAACTGAAGCACTAGGGAAACAGGCTTCGCGCCCCGCCGATCGAACCACGTGACAGGACGCAGGCCTCTGCTCCGGGCGTCAGAGTCGGCCGGGCGATTCTTGCATGTCGCACACAGGTACGGTAAACAAGTACGGTAGAAGCGTCGGAAACGATGCTCGTTGGCTTTGGCATCGAAATCCCGATACGAAAAAAGCACATGAGTCACGACGATCGACCGCACCATCCATCAAGACAGCAGGGACGATCCTGGAGCATCGCTATCTGGATTGCCGTCGTCGCTGGCGCCTATTGGTATCTGTTCAGTTCCGGTCCCAGACATGCCAATCGAAGCATGGCTGCGCGTCGCATCGTGGATCAAACCCGCCCCATGCGCCCCGATGGCACGACCGTGGTCCGTTACCCTCCCATCGATGGCCCCATCGTAAACACGGACGGAGATTTCGACCCGATTCCAAAGAATTTGAGGCCCCCGACTCCACGGCACAACACACTGTCCATCCGTTCCCTTGCACCCAAACTTCCCCCTGGGTCATGGGTCCTGTTTCAGATAAATGTGTCTCGACTCAAGGCAATCCCGTGTGTTGGAAACATCTGGCCGATTCTGAAGAAAAAACTCGTGGACCCAGCGCTGTCCCACTTCGGCATCGATGAGACGAAAGCGGTCGAGGTCGAAGCTGCAATGGCCGGACATGACCTGCAGGACTGGGATTCCTTCCCCCTCTGGCGCATGGTGACGCGATATCGTCGGGTCTTTGGGCCCAAGACGGTCATCCTCGCAAAAACTCGTCAGTCACTCCTGTCTATCTTGAAGCGCTATGCGCTGCGAGGAACGATCGCACAGGTCTCCATCCACGGGGTGCTCATCTACCGACGCGATGACGGAACGAGCCTGGCTCTCCTTGGGCCGGGACTGGTGCTCGCTGCGTATCAGACGCCCATTGCACCCTACATCACCGGCAAAACCATGGCCATGTCCCATCAATCCGAACCATTTCTTGCAGAACTCCGCTCGGGCGCCGGCAGCAATCAGACCATTTTCAAGATCGGGCTGCATACCCAACAAAAAACCGTCACTTTGAAGGCGCGGCTCTCAGGAGGAAACCGATTCTCCACTTGGCGCCGGCACGTCAACCAATGTCTCAAGGAACTGCGCGACTCCCTGTGGGCCAGAAAGGCTGGTCTCCATTTTTTCCTGAACCGCGGCAAAATCGTCGCATCGTCCCACCATATGACCATCACCGTCCCCATGGACCCCACCTGCAGTCGGCTCCAGGCCTACGTCAAGAAAGCGGGTAGGTAGGGCTCTACGAGAATCAACAGGAGCGCGGACAGGGTCGCCAAGCCGATTGCGGTCAGCAGCACATGAAGCGCAGCAACGTATCTGGGGATGCCGATCGCCGAAAAACCCTTGTCCTCGTCGGACATGGACCAAACCTGAGACAGGATGGCAAGGCCCAGGCTTAGAAACACCGCCGTCTCGACAAGACGATGCGAAGAGGCCAGCATGAATCCCAAAATGGCGCGAACCACCAAGCCTGCAAACAGGACGGCCGAGGCCGCCCATCTCGTCCATTGCCCCGAACAAAGAACCAGGACCGCTCCCACCCCTGCAATCGCAGCGTCACAGAACAAGGCAAACACCACCACGCGGCTCCCAAACAGTCCATGCCCCGCAATGCCCCCTCCGATTCCAGCCCTGAGGGCCTCGATCCACATCCATACTGACAGGGCTGCCAGATAGGGATGATAGCTCCCCCAAGGAGGCTCATCCACCTCCTGCCGGCCCATCACGCCGTTCTTGGCAACCTCAGCTTTGATTCCCATGGTTCCGATCACCCGCCGTTCGACCAAGGGCTGCTGCCGCGAGCCGCAACCGTTCCACGATCTCGACCCAGGTCGAACAATCCACATCGGAGTGCACCGCACGCAGCGCACCGCCGCACAGATGTCGAATTGGACAGGACTCACAGTCCGAGCAAGATTTCCGCTCATCGAGCATCGCGGCCAGTGAATCGTGCGCCTCCGAGGCTCGCCATACCGAAACGGAATCCGTCGCCGAACCATAGCATCGATTCGAATCCGATGCCCAAGAAGCACAGAGGCTCACGTGATGGTCCTCGTCTATGAAAAAGAAATCCAGAGGCCAGCCAAACCACATGTTCCACAGGGTGCGTCCGGACCGGGACAACAAAGACACGAGCATGGAATGGAACGGCTCGATCGGAACCTGCAGGGTTTCCTCGAACAGATACAAGTCAAGCAAGTCGAGCAAGTCAGGTGACTGCCACAATGCCGCCGAATCCCTAGGGAGCAGCACCGGCCATCCAGAAAGGCCCGCTTGGCGCACAGTTGCCACTAGGTCCTTCGCCTCACCTGACACCTCGAACCAAAGATTCTTGTGCTCTGATTCCATCGCGCGAGGCAATTCTGAAACCAACCCGGCAGGATGCTCCCCGGTCACGATAATTCGAATCCCAGCAGGCAATTGGCCGAGCAAACGACTCATCTCGGACGAATCATCGCCGTCCCGATGTCCAGTCGGCAGTTCTCCGGAGAGTCGGACGAGCCGAACCGGAACGGCAAACGACTGGACTGCCCCCACCTCGGACCAGGGTATCCGCAACGCGACCTGCCCCCATGATGCATCCGGTTCCATGCAGGAACAGTCCACCAAATGAGCCGTCACCGTGTCACCTCCGGATCGGGCAGGTCGAATTCGTACCCGGCTTCCTCGTGAGTTTGCTCAGGGGCGATCGCGATTCCGGCGCGCTCCCCGTATACCCGGTCCAGAAACAGCTTACGCCCCTCACACCAGTACGTCTTTCGCATCATGTCCCCGAAGGCCAGGTAGGCATCGTTCGGGCATCCGCCATGACAGAAGTTCCACCAACGGCATCCGGCGCACTCCCCCATCAGCAACCACTCCTGGCGATTCAAAAAGGCGCGCCTCGCGTCACCTCCAAGGATGTCGGCAAGCGGAGCATCGTGGATGTTGCCGAACGGCTTCAGTTCTCCGTCCAGAGAACGACCGCATGAATACACGGTGCCGTCTGCCTCGATCCCGGTGAACCCCCTCGTGCAGGTTCCCGAAAAGGCGCAGGACAAGCGGGCTTTCCGACCCTCGGCCAACGCCTCCCATCCATCGAGGGGAGCCACGGGAATGGTACGGCCGTCCTCGTCCCAGGCCTCCCTGAGATCCAAAAGGAACTCACCCCACTGCTGCGGAGAAATATGGAGATGCTCGGAACGCTTGGCCAGTCCCTCGGAATAGAGCGGATTGAATCTCAGACCGCCCCTCAAATCCATGGCCTTGAACTGCTGATAGATGTCGCGAGCCTTATTGAGGCTCAGGGCATGCACCACGTAAACGACGCCCACGTTGAGGCCACCAGCCTGCAACTTGTCCAGGCCGGCATGCCACATGGCCTCGTACGATCGATTGCCTTTGAGTAACCGGATACCGGCTATGGGATCATAAGAGGTACCCAGACGGCGATCCCCGAGGAGCCTGCGTAGAACCGAAACGAGCGCGTCCGACACAAGAGTAATGTTCGACTGAATCAGGTGCCCAACGGCCACCCCGGTTCGTTTCTTCAATTCGTCGGACAAATCCGCAGCCTCAGCGAAAAACTTCGGCCCCATCAATAGGGGTTCCCCGCCATGCCACAGAATGGACATCTTCTTCAGACCGGTCGCCTCGACGTACTCGGTCAATCGACCATACAGGAACCGGAGTTCCTCCATGCTCATTTTTCTCAGCTTGGATGGATCATCCTTGTACGCACTACAATAGATGCAGGCGCCGTTACAGGCAGCTGTAGGCTTGACGATAAAGAGCACGAACGCGCTCCTGGCCGGATTCGGCCCACGGAAGACGGCCGGTCAGTGATCGACCAAAAATTGGGAAGAGACGCTCAGTCAGCGTAGTCAGCGTAGTCGGCGTAGTCGCTGTAGTCGCTGTAGTCACTGTAGTCGCTGTAGTCCGAGTAGGCGTCGCCGTAGTCGCCATAGGCGTCGCTGTAGTCGGCATAGTCATCGTAGCAACCACTCGACGCTGTTGCGCCGAAAAGCGCCAGGCCACCGACCACTGCGGAAAAGCCTCCCAACTTCTTCAGAAAATTCCGTCGGTCCATGACACACCTCTTTCTTTCAAAATCCACAATGCTCACCTACGATCACCTAAATCCTTGCCATTTTCTTGCCCTGTGAGCCATCACCCTCTTGGTCGGTTCCTAGAACCAGATTTTATGTATACCTCTTTTTTGCCCTGCCGGTCAACACTTTTCCTGTCGTTCGCCTCGCCACAGTCCGCCGCTTTCCCGGCCTCACGTTCCTCACATACCCGAGACGACAGCCAGACGCGCTCACCCGACCGACATCCACAATACAACCCAAGATACGCAGTCTGGCCGCAAAATCTTCTCTTGAGACGAACGACTCGTAAAAAATATTTCAACAAGCGGCACCAACCCTCGCCCCATCTGCTAATCCAATGCTTGACAGAAGGAACCAGTCGTGGGATTCTCCGTCGTAACGCAATGCGTCGTAACCTGTACGCAAGGCAGACGGCCAAGCCGAAATTTCGCTAACCATCTCATCCGGGGG
>JAGGXR010000077.1 GCA_021162935.1 Deltaproteobacteria bacterium | reverse complement strand
TTGCTTGAGTAGACTTCGTCGGCTGGCCGAAGCGACACCGGACAGCGTCCCGGGCAACGATATGGTTGCAGACGACAGTATTGGGCCAAAATCGTACCGGTCAAGCTGAAACATCGCACCCAAAATGGCCCTGTCTTGACTTTTTGGGTGGTCTGTAGTGTCAGTCCATATCAATAAATAGATGTTCGGAGTCGTACTCATGGCCAAAACAGACAAGACGCAAAGGCACCAAAACGCAACCAACCAGACCGCCCACGGTCCAGTCGCTCGACTGGGCGTGGACCTTGGGTCATCGAGCGTCAACATCGTGCTCCTACCGTCCCAGAAACGGCAGGACGTACCGATGGAATCGGTCGCTCCTCTGCTGCGCATCTCCAAGCCTTCGCGGGGCCAACCCGTCAAGATTCTGGCGGACACCCTCGAACAGGAGGTGGCTCCTCAGCTCGAATCAGCCGCCCTGCACGAGGTCATGCTGGCCGTCACGGGAACCGGCCAGGACCTGCTGACCACCTCGGTGGACTGTTCGGCCACGAACGAGGTGGTGTCCACGGCGACAGGCGTGCGCGCCCTCTACCCCGAGGCGCGCACCGTGTTGGACCTCGGGGGCCAATTCACCAAATGGATTCGGTTGTCGGATCGAAAAGACGAAGGGCTCGTGGCGGAATTTTCCCTCAATGGCCTGTGTGCCGCAGGATCCGGAGCCTTCCTCGAACAGCAGGCAAGCCGCCTGCACATCTCGCTCTCTGAGCTGTCGGACCTGGCCCTGGCCGCCAAACGCGGCGCAACTATCGCGGGCCGCTGCTCCGTGTTCGCCAAGTCCGACATGATCCACTTACAGCAAAAGGGCACGCCGCCCGAAGAAATCGCCTACGGCCTGTGCCTGGCCCTGGCCCGCACCTTCGTGGCCACGGTCATGTCGGGCAAAGAAGCGCGCCCTCCCGTCATTCTCGTGGGGGGAGGTGCCCGCAATCCGGGCCTCCTGCGCGCCTTCCGACACGTCTTGAAAATGGAGGAATCTTCGGACCTGACGGTTCCGGAGCAACCCGACACCATGGGTGCCCTCGGCGCCTGTCTCGTAGCGGTACCTTCTCGCATCTGGGCCCTGTCGGATCTCGTCGCCTCGGTACGCGACGCAGCGGGACACAAACACGGCCCGACCCACGAATCGAGACGCTCCAGCGATGCGGCGCTTGAGCCAAACGCGTCTCCAAGCCCGCAAGGCGGCCGCAACGCAGTCAAGTCGGACGAACATCCATCGATGCTCCCAACCAAGATGCCCAAGGCGCCCTGCTTCGTCGGCGAACAGACTCGCGTTCGAACCAAGCTGCCCACTCCCGGGCTGACAGCGGCCCTGGAAGGGACGCGCGGCAGCGGCAACCAGGCGGAACAACTCGAACCTCTGCGTCGTCCCGATGAGGTCGGCGACCGCGGCATCGAAGACCCAGGCGACGAGGCACTGGCCGGAACAGGCCCCATCGAGGCGTTCCTCGGGGTGGACGTGGGATCGGTGAGCACGAACCTCGTGGTGCTCACCCCGGACGGAAAGGTTCTCCAAGGCATTTATCTGGCCACCAAAGGCCGCCCGGTGGATGTCCTGTCGAACGGCCTGGCCCAAGTCCGCGAGCGATTCGGTGACCGTCTCAAAGTCCTCTCCGCCGGCGCGACGGGCAGCGGTCGGCATCTCGCCGAGCGCCTCATGGGCATGGACGTAGTCCACAACGAAATCACGGCCCAGATGGTCTCGGCGGCTCGGTACGTGCCCGACGTGGACACGATCTTCGAAATCGGCGGTCAAGACTCCAAGTACATCGGCGCCGAGGGTGGGCATCTTTCGTCGTTCGAAATGAACAAAATCTGCGCGGCGGGAACCGGCTCCTTCCTCGAAGAGCAGGCCGAACGCCTGGGCGTCAACATCATCGGCGAATTCGCTGATCGCGCCTTCCAATCCGACGCCCCCTACGACCTGGGCAGCCAATGCACCGTGTTCATGGACACGGCGCTCGTGCAGGCCATGCAGGAAGGCGTATCGGTCGAAGATCTCTGCGCGGGGCTGGCCTATTCGATCGCCAAAAATTATCTGGAACGCGTAGTGACGGGCCGCCCAGTCGGCAATCGAATCGTGTTCTCAGGCGGCACCGCGTCGAATCAGTCGGTGGTCGCCGCCTTCAGCCAACTTCTGGACAAGCCTGTCCAGGTGCACCCCTTCAACCGCATCGCAGGAGCCATGGGGGCCGCGCTCCTGGCCCAGAGGCGATACAAACACGAATCGGGGCACATGACGAGCCGATTCATGGGCCTGGACGCCATCCGCGACTACTCCATCAGAACATTCGAATGCCGACGCTGTCCGAACCTGTGCCAGGTCAATCGGGTCAAGGTCGGCAACCGTGTCGCCCACTTCGGTGATGCCTGCGACCGCTACTCGGGTCAGGATCGCGAACAGGAAGAAACCGGCCGTCCCAGTCTCCACCTGTTCGAGCGGCGGGCCGAGTTGTTTGCCGAGCACATGCCGCCAGCACGCATGGAGCCCCAACCCAAGCTGGGCATTCCCGTCGCCTCCTTGAACCACGAATTCGTCCCCATGTGGGCCACGTTCCTGGACGAACTCGGCTTCACGCCGGTCCTCTCGGGCCCGACCACGCCCGAAATGCTCGAAATGGGCGGCCAGGGCCTGCCTGCCGAGGTCTGCCTCCCGCTAAAGTTAGCAGCGGGCCATGTGGCCAAGCTGCTCGAATCCGGTTTGGAGCGGGTCTTCATGCCGTCCATCCAGGAGCTGCCAAGCCGCGGGCCCACTGACGTGTCGGCAGGCTGCATGTTCGCCCAGCTCCTCCCTCAAATGGTGCGGATGTACCGAGGATCCAGAATCCTGGCCCCGGAAGTTTGCCTGGCCGACGAGGGCGGTATCGAAGAGTCTGCCCGCACCCTTGCCGAGGCCATCGACCGTCCGGTTCGGGTCGTCCGCAAGGCCCTGCATCGCGCCATGGAGGTGCAACTCAGTTTCCACACGTGTCGCGTGGCCGTAGGGCGGGAGGCGCTCATTGGAGACTTCGATCGGGCCGTCGTGGTCATCGGCAAGCCCTACAACACCCACGACCCCTTTTTGAACCTGGACCTGGCTCGCCATCTGGACCGTCTGGGCATTCCGGCCATTCCCTTCGATGTGCTGCCCCTCGAAGAAGTGGAACTCGATGAGCGTTGGAACGTCCTGCCCTGGCGGTTCAATCGCGACCAACTCCGAGCCATGGAATTTTGCCGTAGAGACCACAAGCTGTTTCCCCTGATCGTGTCGAACTACGGATGCGGGCCGGACGCGTTCACCTTGAAACACGTCCAGGAAATCATGGCCCACAAGCCGCACATGGTCCTCGAATTCGACGCCCATCGAGGCGAAGCGGGCATGGTGACCAGGCTGGAGGCTTTTGCCGACGAAATCGATGAGCACCTGCACCGAAAGAACCAGTTCGTCCATCCGCGCAACCCAGTGCACCGGCTCCCTATCCCGCGCAACTTCAGAAAGCTGTACATCCCGTACTTCTCGGAACATGCCCACATCATCGCCGCACTCGTGGAGGCAGTGGGCGTCGAGGCGGAAATCCTGCCCTACGCCGACCAGGACGTGGTCCAACTCGCGGACAAGGTGGGCACGGGCCGCGAGTGCCACCCCTACAATCTCGTCGGAGCCGACCTGATCAAGCTCGTCAAGGAACGCACCTTCAACGAAGGTGACGCCTTCTACGCCCAAGGCCTGGCCAATCCATGCCTGCTCACCCAATACGGCGACGGATACCGGTACCTCCTGCGTCGGCTCGGCGAGACGACCCTCCAAATCTGGGACCCCCGGGTCTCGGACATGGAACCGCTCATCGGCGTCCCTGGGCTCATCGGTCTTTACGCCGGGTTCCTTGCCATCGACATGCTCATCATTGCCTACTACCGACTTCGTCCCTACGAATTGCACCCAGGCAGCATGACGCAGGCCCACGAAGCCAACATCCTCGAAATCGCCGATGCCGTGCGCAGGCGGGCCGACGTGGCCGAAGCCATGGCCGGTGCGATCAAGCGTCTCCGGGCCGTCCCGCTCAAGTCGGGCCCCAGGCGCCCGGTTGTCGGCATCGTGGGCGACCTGTATACTCGCGTCAACACCACGGGCAACGCCGACCTATTCAATCGGCTCGAACACATGGGTTGCGAGGTCTGGCTCAACCCGTACTTCGCCGGCTACGAAGACATCACCTCTCATACCGAGTCCGTCCGCCATCTCGCACGCAAGGAAGTCGGCCTGGCCATGTGGAAGCTCATCTTTGCCGGTGCCTCTGAACACCTCGCACAGAAGCTCCGAAACACGCTCGACCCCGAGCTCCAACAGGTCTGCGTGGAACCAACGCCCGAGCGTCTCCGGGCCCTCGCCACTCCCTATATCGGCCAGTGGGCGAACACCATCCTCCAGATCAACGTCGGAAAAATGATCGACTTCATGGATCGCGGCGCCGTCGGCGTCATCAACGCCATCGGTTTGAACTGCATGGTTGGAATCACCACCGAAGCCGCCCTCCAGGCCATCCGCAGGGACCATCCCGAAGTGCCCCTCGTCACCCTGACCTACGGAGGATCCGAGGGTCCGTCCCAACGGATCCGGCTCGAAACCTTTGTTCATCAGGTCATGGAACGAGCCACCCAACAGGGCATTGTCCTACCCAACCAACCGGTCGAGGAAACAACCAACCCTCAGTCGTAGATCCGCCTATTGCCCCTGCATGGGCTGGTGAATTTGACGATTGACGAAAGACTGTCAAATGTCCTCTTGTCTGGTCACGGATGCAAAGGCACAACAGACATGATCGTAGAATCGAGTTTTCTGGTAGCTGAGACAAAGAACAACGGCATGGATCCACGGAAAAGATGCTTGATGGACGAACGTTTCAACCAATGGGACGATCGGCAGACACCTGATCGTTCGTACCGTGAACGCAACAAGGAACGTCTGGTATCTGCCCGAATTCGAAAACGCGGTCTGTGGATCTGTTTCCTTGTGATGCCGCTGCTGTCTGCCTGTCCACCGCTTCACGCCCGACCGGCGCGAAGCTACAGCGCACAAAGACGCGGCGAGGACGTGCGGGCACGAAACCGCGCGGCACGAACGCGAGTCCGATCCACTGTTCCTTCCGCAGGAACTTCCGTGAGTGACTCCGCAGGATCGCGACGAACCGACCGACCGGCACAGACGGTCCAAGCCGGCCGGCCAGCGTTGGGCCACGGACAACAAGGACGCAGCACCGGCTTCAGCAACGGGGCCCGCACTCGAAGCGGTTCAGTCGTGGTGCCGCCGCCAGCCCCGAAATCACGGGCAGCAGGAAAACGAAGCACGGTCGGCCATGGCCTCGTCACAAGCAGTGGACAGGCGGCGGCCAACCGGCCCGTAGGCACCGCCGCGCCGCTTGGCGGCTATCTCACCCTGGTACGTCCCGGAAGGAAGGTGGCTGGGTCTACGAGTCTTGGAACCCCTGCATCGGGGAGTCTCTTGGGCGCGGTCACCATGCCGGCCAAAACGACGAGTCTGTTCATTTTTCCCGCCTGCCGCAAGCGGAACACGAACTTTGGGACGACCGAGTTGGTCACCATTATCAAATGGGCGGCCCAGCAGGTGCACAGCCGATTTCCAGGAAGCCGTCTCGCAGTCTGCAACATGGCCAGACAACACGGAGGCCGGCTCCCCTGGAGTCGGTCCCACCAAAACGGTCGCGATGCCGACCTGGCGTTCTACGTAACCCGACACGGAAAACCGGCTGTTTCTCCCGGTCTGCGGCGCTTCGACCAACACCTTTCTGCACCTGGTGGCTATCGGTTCGACCTGCCCAGAAACTGGGCCCTGGTCCGGGCGTTGCTGACACATCCGACGATTCAGGTGCAGTGGATCTTCGCGGCGCACTTCCTCAAACGCGCGCTTTTGGATTGGGCATTGGCCCACGAAAAGGACCATGACCTCGTACTGCGAGCGGCACACGTTCTCCATCAGCCATCTGACAGTCTCAGCCATGATGATCACTTTCACATCCGACTCTACTGCAGCAAACAGGACAGCCTGGAAGGCTGCCGCAACTTCGGCCCGACTTGGTCCTGGATCCAGACGTTCGACAGGGAAAGAAACGCACGCATCGCGACCCTGTTGGCTGGCCTTTCAGACCCACAGGTTCGAGTCCGCCTGGGCTGCCTGGCATTCCTCGAACGGCTCCATGCCACCTCGGCGGCTCGTGGCATCGCCGCGATCGGCCTCGCAGACCATGAGAAAAAAATAGTCCTGGCGACCATGGACCTCCTGGCCAGATGGAAGGTGCGCAAGCATGCGGTCCTCGAAGCTCTCATCCGACGTCTGTCGGGACGGTGTCTCTGCTCCCGTTCCCGGCCGGTGAGGCCCGGAAGCGCGACATCCGCCCCAAGGACCAATCCAAATCGGGCAATGAAACGCCGCGGCCGGCCAGGTGGACACGTCACCTCGTCCAGACACGTTCCCTCGTCCAGACACGTTGCCTCGTCCAGACACGTTACACCGTCCAGACACGTTGCCCCGTCCAGACACGTTACACCGTCCAGACACGTTACACCGTCCAAGCCCCTGCGCTGCCCCGTGGACCTGGACATCGCCATGAAGGGATTCTACGCCTTGGCGCACATCGGATCGAGTGAGTCGGTCCCCTTCCTGGCGCGCGCCCTCCGTTCGAAACGAGTCTTCCGGTCGGTGACCGGTCAGAGCCTACCCGAAGCCCTCCTCGCAGCCAGGGCAAGTCTGTCCATCGTGGACATCCGACTCATCCCCTCGCTCATTGCCGCCCTGGATTCGCCCTCGCCGGGCGCGCGGGTGGCCTCCATCCGAGCGCTCCGTCGTATCACGAATCGAACCTTCGGATACCGATGGGCCGCCATGCGCTCACCGCGCTCGCGTCGGCGGGCGATGCTGCGGTGGCGCCGCTGGTACCGCCCCAGAAGAAACTGGTCCCGCAGGAAACTCGTGCTCACTGAGATGATGCGCTTTCGTTCCTTGAGGCGAAGCCTAAGGCGACTGACGAGCCTACGAGCCCTGAGTACGCTGGTGGCCATGACGGGCCGACACGATCACATGGGATTCAACGCATCCTGGCTGCTGACGAAACTGTGCAAGTGCCACGG
Source organism: Deltaproteobacteria bacterium (assembly GCA_021162935.1). Lineage (GTDB taxonomy): Bacteria > Myxococcota_A > Polyangia > HGW-17 > SLPX01 > JAGGXR01. The sequence goes on along the minus strand of JAGGXR010000077.1, from coordinate 5,845 downwards.
CGGACACGGCCGAATGGCTTCGGCCCGCAGGGCCCTGTGGCGCATGTGGCTCGCAAAGATTCGTCGGCAGAAGGCATTGGCCAGACGCCGGAGGCGCAAACATCGAAAATGGCGTCACCGAAGTCGTGTGAGGCCGGGACGAGCGGTGCTGGGGCGGCGTCGGGCCCGACGTTCACCCCGATCGATGCGATCAACACAGTCGCCTCGGTCGGCGCCGATCCATCCATCAACGGGGCCAGGTCGGTCCACGAAGCCAGCGCGATCCACGAAACCTCATCGATCAGGTCGATGACCGAGGCGGACCGACAGGACGCATCGGTCTGTCGGCCGATGACTCGTTCTTCATCGTCAACGTCACGGATGGTACTCGTACGCCCCCATGTCCACGTAGTTCGGATTGCCAGAGCCCGTGTTTGCGATGTTTGGAGCATCGTATCGGCTGTGCCCGTCCATGTCGCTGGTGGACGCGCCGTCACCGCTTCCTGAATCAATGCCGGGGGAATTGGACGCGAGATGGTAGTCGCCACCCTGCGGGGCCACAAAAAACGGATCGCCAGTGATGTTCCCCGATCCGCCAAACGGATAAGCATTCAGGGAATAGGTAACATTCTGGGTGCCATCGATCATTGATGTTCCAGGGTCGTTGTCCCAAAATATGCAATTTTTCACCACGTCATTGGACCTTAGATCCAGCGTCGCTTGCGAGGTCGACGAACAGGACTGGCCGAAACGGTTCGACACGATGGTGTCGTTTATAAAGCTCACGCCGCCGTTATCAGTGTATGCAGCACTGCCATCGCAGGATTGATTTCCGGCCAATACGCTGTCGTGGACCAATACCTCCGACGATACCGCTCGCAGGCCTCCGCCACGCCCTTGCTGGTTGCCAGGATCTGTGCTGTTGTCAATAAGAAAGCAGCGACTGACTTCCGAACCGGAATGCACATAGTGAAAATACAGTCCTCCACCCGAAGCATAAGACCAATTTCCCTGAATCGAGCAGTCCTCGATGCGGACGACACCATGGTCGAAGTAGGCAGCACCTCCCCCCCCGCTTTGTGCCTGGTTCGATGTGAATTCGCAGTGGGTCAACTGCACCGTGTACGAGTCATGATTCCTCACATCCAGCCCGCCACCCGAGTCGTCAGTCGCCGTGTTGCCGGAGAACACGCAATTGTCGAAGGTCGCGTCCGTGTTGGAAAGATAGGCACCGCCGCCTTCCTTGGCCTGGTTCCCGGAAAACGTGCAGTTGGACACAGTGATGGACGAATTGGTTGCCCACAGCCCGCCACCGGAGGTCGTCGAGACGTCCGCCCCGGTCATGGTCAGACCGTCCAGAACCACATTGTTCGCAAACTGTACATGGACGACTGATTGAGACCCTCCAGTCATATCCAAAATCGTCGGATGGCTTCCCAAGTTTCGTTGGGACAGGGCCGTCTCGGTCCCAGCGAACCCACCGTAGACCGACATGCCTTCTTGCTGAATGCTCAGTGTGCCGGATGTCAAGCCGCCACTCCAATTGTAGGTTCCGCCTGCCACCCAGACCGAACAGGTCGACGACATCATGTTCGCAACACGATCCACGCCATCTTGAACTTCCCGATAGGCGTCCTGCCAACTCGCACCGCTCGAACTGGGGGATGACGAATGGACATCCACGAACACCACGCAGACACAATGACTCGGCTGACCATCGCAGGTAAAATAGTCCTGCACGTGACAACTCGATAAACAGCCGTCGCCTCCGTGCCTGTTCCCATCGTCGCAGTCCTCATTGCCAACGATCACACCGTCGCCGCACACAGTGTCACACAGACTCGGTTCTCCCTGACAGGCCCAGCCGTCCTCGTGTTGGCACTGAGCGGAACAGCCATCCCCACTGGTCAGGTTCCCGTCGTCGCAGTCTTCTGTGGCGGCCCGCACCCCGTCACCGCAGGTCGTCTCGCAAATGCTCGGCTCCCCATCGCAGGACCAGCCATGCTCCACCTGACACGCCCCCGAGCAGCCATCTCCTTCGCCTGTGTTCCCGTCGTCGCAGGCCTCGTCTCCAGCCACGAGCCCGTCACCGCACAGCGTGTGACACTGACTCGGCTCTCCGTCACAGATCCAGCCATGCTCGATCTGGCAGTTCGGCGTGCAGCCGTCGTCGAACGCCAGATTTTCGTCGTCGCAGGCCTCACCCGAATCCAACTGTCCATTGCCACAACTCTCCACGCAGCGACTGGGCTCCCCCTGGCACACCCAACCAGGCTCGGCTTTGCAGTCGGCGTCACAGCCGTCACCAGCCCCAAGGTTCTCGTCGTCACAGGTCTCCGGCCCCTGGAGATGGCCGTCGCCGCAGGTGTGGCAATCGGACAAATCGAGCTGGCAGGTGTCGCGACAAAGCAACTCGCCCGACTCATATCCAGCAGCCGTTTGGCAGGTCTGCCCACCCAGATCCGTGCCATCACAGACCTCGCCCGTCTGCAGGATCCCATCGCCACAGCCTGGAGCAGCGTCCTGGGACACCTGCCCGTCGCTGTTCGTGCCTGCGTCGGACGTTCCGGACGGCTGCTCGAACCGCACGGTGCAGCCGACGTTCCACGCGAACACCCCTACAAAAAAGGCCAGGGCTCCCACGCCCATCGAACGTCCTCTTGCCATCGCGAAAGCCATGGTTTCGCTCTCCCTTGACGCCCCAACCGCCAAGGCATCAATCGTCATCGCCCACGCGAGCGACATCGCCCACGAGAAGAATCTCGACTCCATCCAATGGAACGATGATACAACACATCGAGACAGGAACACAACACGGTCATCAACAGAATCAGTGGCGTAGAATCCATGAAGGGGGTTCGGAAATGCCCAGAGAAACGTGCTACGCCTGTCAAATATCCCGCGATGACGGCCGCGCTTGACTCAACCCGACGAGGCCCCCTATCATAACGGCATTGCAGAGGTGGAGAATTGAAGAATGGTCCAGATGGACCAATCGGCAAACGAAAAATGAACACGACCTTCAAGAGCAACATCAACAGCCAAGAGCAACATCAACAGCAATGAATCAACAGCAGTGAACAGGAACCCTCATGGCCGAATCAGCGTCGCAGGACTTCCACTACCAACTGTTTTCCAAGGATGACCTCAGCGGCTTCTGGGCGTTGTTCGCAGACAATCTGGCGAACATGGTCCTGGTGGCCATCCTCTGCACCACGGTGGTCCAAATCCCTCCGGCCATCGTATTCGGCAGGATCCTGCCGGGGCTGGGTGTGGCACTACTGGCAGGCTTGAGCTTCTATTCCTGGATGGCCCACCGTCTTGCGAACCGACAGCGCCGCTCGGACGTGACCGCCCTTCCCTACGGCATTTCGACCCCCGTGCTTTTTGTCTACATGTTCGCCATCATCCTTCCCGTCAAGATGGCCACTGGAAAACCACTTGTGGCCTGGCAGGTGGGCGTGGCGGCTGCGTTCATCGGAGGCATCATCGAGGCATCGGGTAGTCTGCTGGGCCCGATCCTCAAACGCATCACACCGCGAGCCGGGATGTTGGGAACCCTGGCGGGTATCGCGATTGTCTGGATTGCTGCGGCTCCCATGGCGGAACTCCTCGAACAACCCCAAATCGGCTTGCCGGCCCTGGCCATCATCCTGGTGGGGCTCGTGGGCCGAAAACGCCTACCCTGGGGTGTCCCGGCAGGACTGGCAGCCATCGTCGTGGGAACGGTCATCGCCCTGGGCACGGGCGACGCCACCGTAACCACGAAAGGCATGGGATTCTACCCGCCCATCCCCGTACTCGGAGACCTATGGGCGGGACTGACCTACGTGTTCTCGCACCCAAAGATTCTGTTCATCGTGGCCCCCATGGAAATCTACAACTTCATCGAGACCATGAACAACGTGGAGTCCGCCGAGGCGGCAGGCGACGCGTACAACGTGTCCGTGTGCCAGGCCGCCGATGGCGCGGGAACCATCATCGGTTCCTGCTTCGGCAGCCCCTTTCCCACCACGGTCTACATCGGGCACCCGGCCTACAAGCGGCTCGGCGCCCGATCCGGATACGCCCTCGGGGTCGGTATCGTGTTCTTCGTCGGCGCCCTGTTCGGCATGCTCGCGCTCCTGCACAAGCTCGTCCCGGTGGCAGCCGTGGCCCCCCTGCTCATCTTCGTGGCCATGGCCATCATGACCCAAGCCCACACGGCCATCCCAAAGAGGCATGTCCCAGCGGTCGCCCTGGCCATCGTGCCCCACATCGGCGACCTGCTGTACAAGAAGCTCAGCGGCGGCCTGGACGCCACAGCGACCTATCTGGCCAGCGGCTCGGGGGCCACCCTGCCCACCGCGCTCAAGGCGCGCCTGGCGTCTCTCCACCTGCACCCTGAATCGGTTTCCGCCTTGAAGGCCACCTTGGTGGACCAGGCCGGCATCCACGTAGCAGGGCTCGCCATCCTATCCCGAGGCGCCATCATCACCGGTCTGCTCTGGGGTGCCATCACAGCGTTCGCCATCGACGGCAAAAACCTCCAGGCGGCCGCCTTTTCCCTGACCGCAGCGGCGCTCGCCTTCTTCGGTCTGATCCACACCGCCGGTCTCGGCCTGCACTGGCATCCGATCGTGCTGGCGTATGGTCTGATGGCGCTCGTGTTCCTTGCGGTTCACTACGCACCGTCAGGACAGACGCAGACCCAGAAAGGCAACGGATCTCCTTTGGAGGACAGTGCCTCGCACAATGAGTCGAATCGGCTTTCACAGCGGAGAACCAAGTCATGAGCACGTGGTACGAAACCATCTTCGACGAACGCTACGTGGAGTTCTACGACGTGCTTCGATCGGGCGCCACCGCCGACCGAGACGTGGACTTCATCGAACGGGCCCTGGACCTGGAACCTGGCATGGCCATCTTGGACCTGGGCTGCGGCCAAGGCCGCCATGCCATCCCGCTTGCCGAACGCGGATATCGGGTCACGGGCCTGGACCTCAGTGAGACCATGCTCCATCGTGCCCAACGATTCGCCCACGATCGTAACGTTCGGGTCGAGTGGGTACAACGTCGCATGGAAGAACTCGATGGCCTCGGCCCCTTCGACGCCGTCGTCTGTCTGTTCACCGTCTGGGGCTACTACGGCGACGAGGGAGACGCCAACGTCCTCGAACACATCCACCATGTCCTTCGCCCCGGCGGCAGGCTCATGTTGGACCTCTCAAACTATCTCCTCCAAATTTGCCAAGACGAAACGGCCATCTGGCGTGAAACCTCCACCGGAGTTACGAAGGAACAGCACCGCTACGACGCCACCACCGGATTCCTCCACACGGAGCGCACCCTGTTTCGCAAAGCAGGCGACAAACTCAACCTGCCCGTGAGTTCCGTACGCGCCTACCAACCGCACGAAGTCACGAGAATGCTCCACGCGGCAGGTTTCACACCGGACCTCATCTTTGGATCCTTTTCGGACGACCCGTATCAATGGACGAAATCGCAGCACCAGATCCACGTGGCCCTCCGACCCGACGAAACGGACAAAGAATAGAGGCACCGACGCGTTTGCTCCCCCACCGAAACCAACACGGCCGAAACCAACACGGAAGGCCCAAACAACATCACCCTCCCATCCATCGCCCCTGCCATCCGTCGCCCCTTGCCGCCCATCGCCGGTCCCTGCCATCCGTCGCCGGTCCCTGCCACCCGTCGCCCCTTGCCACCCATCGCCGGTCCCTGCCCTCCGTCGCCGGTCCCTGCCATCCGTCGCCCCTTGCCACCCATCGCCGGTCCAGGCTCCCTGTTCGCGGTGTGGAGAACCCATCCGATCCCCGCTGCAGACCTCTTCTGCATGCTCATGCTATCGCAGTAGATGCGATGG
>JAGGXR010000022.1 GCA_021162935.1 Deltaproteobacteria bacterium | reverse complement strand
TGCATCCCCCGTGGACGGAACTGGCCCCATCTGAGCGGCCGCCCTTGCGGGCAGCCCAAGCATGACCGTCCCCCAGGCCAAGAAGGCCACCACCATGCATCGTTTCGTCATACCCTTCTCCATGTGGCCCGTCCCAACAGGCTCTCGACTATTCCGCCACCGGGCCGTCATCGGCTGACTCCGCCCCTTTTGGCGTCCCCCCCGGTTTCGCTCCCTTGCTGCGCCCCCGCTTCCCAGAACCGGAGTCCGCCGCATCGTCGGATATTTCCGTCTGTTTACCGTTTCTGAAAACCTTGACGCCCCCCTTGACCTGGGGCCGGACAGTATCGTCGTCCGACGGTCGCAGCCGTACCTGCATCTTGATTTCAAAGGTCAGGCTCGTCAGAACCCGCTGCAGTTCCCCGCCCAGATTCGCATGTTCCAGAAAGTCTCGGATCTCGCCAGCGATGATGCGAAACAACTCGCTCTTCGTCGTCTGCACCTGGCTCATCATGAACTGGGCCACGTCCTTGGGCAGGGAAAACTCGGTTGCCAGACGACGGAGCCCCTCCTCACTGACCGCCACAGCTCCGATCCCAGCCACGAACAGGCGTTTGATGACGTCGGGCAGGATGCCATCCATGATACCCTTGCCCTTCGGCCCACCGGCTCCAGCGTCCCGATTCCCGTCACCCGCTCCCGACTGGTCACCGTTGTCCGGTCGCATCTCGTCCGCCTCGTCGCTTCGGTCCCCGCCATCCTTGCCAAAATCGTCTGCGCCAAACATGGTCATGCCTCCTGGAACAAAACGTGTCTCTGGTCGAGCCACTTCGAGGCCCGCGCACCGCACAGCGCAGATGCCATGCGACTCCTGAGCAGAAAACCGCGGATGTGCAGATTAGTAACTCATTTCTGAGACACGTTCAATGGTTATCCTGTAGCCAACTTACAAGAACTCCTTTTTGCCTTCAAGCAGGAAATACGGCCCCCCTAGACTCTTCCAGCCACGTCCATCCACGATCCGCATAATTCATTGTGTCGGCATGCCGATGCAGGTAAAATGAGAATTCGACGGCTGGATGAACAACGATCCGAAGGATTGCAATAGCCCATCACGAAGAGCACAACCATGATGACCACGACGAAACAGACCATGGCCCACCAAGCGACACAGCGAGCATCCGACCGACCCAAAGACGGGTCGGTTTCGTCCCATGCAGGGCCCCCCTGCTCATGTGTCGGCAGACGAGACACCCAGCACAGCGGACGGCCCCTGCCAGCACGGTATGCGTCAGTTGCCTTTCTCGCAATGGCGCTCGTGGCCCTGACGAACCAGGCGTGCGGGGGGAATGCCCGACCGAGTCTCGACCCGGTCGGGGATCAGACGGCGACCGTGGGCGTCCAGATGAACCTCCTGATTCAGGGCCGTGACCCGGACGGGGATGCACTCGTTTTCAGTCTGTCGGTGCCCTCGATCCATGACATTAATCAGCGCACGCATCCTCCGCGATTCGAAAGCTTCGGCCCCAATGCGGCATACCTGCTCTGGACGCCCGTGGCATCAGACGTGGGCCTGCACCAATTCGAGGTGACAGCATCGGATGGTCAGGCCAAAACCACGATCACGTTCACGGTGACCGTCAAGTCGGGCAATGCGGTTCCCGTCTTCCGGGAACCCACCGGGTCCGGTACGACCTTGGATCTGTCCCATCAACAATGTCTGGACGTGGACATCGTGGTTGAAGACGCGGACAGTCCCGAGGTGGACATCTCTCTCCAGGATCCCATCGAGACGGGCTACGACTTCACCCAGGACGATCCGCTCGCCGGCACCTTCTCCTGGTGTCCAGAGGCGGATCAGGTGGACGCGGCAAGCCGCTACACCCTCAATCTCGCCGCCAATGATCGAGACGGACACGTCACAACGAAAAAATACGTCATCGTGCTCCGCAAGGACCTGGACACGAACTGTCCAGGTGAGGCACCTCAGGTGACCCACGTACCTCCGGCGGACGCAGAGACCCTGGACGACATCGTGATCCAGGCCCAAGTCAAGGATGACAAGGGGGTGGCCAATGCACCGGTGCTCTACTACAGCACCGAACAGCCCGCAGACCAGGCCCATCCGGATTTTACCAAGTTCGTCCAGGTGATCATGTCGCGCACCTCTGGGGACCCGACGAACGGCCAGTACGAAGGCATCATTCCCAATCCCGTGGTCTCGGACCCGACTGGCACCACCAAGACCCTCTATTATTTCATCGAAGCCACCGACGACGACGACGAGAAGGGCGACTGCGACCACCGCACCACTTCACCCGACGGCAACGTGTACCAAGTTGCGGTTACAAGACCCGCCGGCTCCTCTCAGTTCAAACTTTGTCGCACCTGCTGGTCCGACGTGCAGTGCGGCGACCAAGGCCTGTGCATCATCATGGGAGGCGGCGACGGCTTCTGCCTGCCTCGATGCGGAAATGGCCAGAGTTGTCCGACGGACACGACCTGCACGGATTCGGCCCTGGAGAGCATCGACGAAGTCTCAGACAAGGTCTGCACGCCGGACTCTGGCTCATGCCAGGAGCCCTGCACGGACGACAGCTACGAAGACAACGATGACATGAGCCAGGCCAAGGACGTTTCCTCCCAAGAAATCGACAACCTGCACCTGTGCGGAAGCGGCGCGACCGGCATGGACGAGGACTACTTCACCTTCACGGTGAATCAGCAGACTCAGGCGACCGTCACCCTGGTATTCTCGGACTCAGACGGTGACATCGACCTCGAACTGCTCGACCATCAGGGAAAATCGGTGGCAGAAAGTTCCAGCATCACGGACAACGAAGAGGTCAATCTCTGTCTCCAGCCCGACCAGTACTATGTCGACGTCATGAGCTACAGCACGTACGTGAACGCTCCGTACAACCTGATCGTGGACCTCAAGCCCGGCGGCTGCTGCATCGATGACGACAAGGAGGACGATGATCAACCAGCCCAGGCTCATAGCGTGCAATCGGGCGACTCCTTCGACAACATGAGCATCTGCGACGACGACGACTGGTACTCGATCGCCCTTCAGCCCGGCGACAAAGTTGTGGTGGACCTCCTGTTCGACCAGGCTGATGAACTGGGCGACCTGGACATCCATTTCTACGACCGGGACGGATGGACCGACCTCACCCCCTGTCCTCCCTGCTTCCTGGACAACGGTCAGTCCGCGACGAGCGACGAGCATCTGGAGTACACAGTGGACCAGGCCGGAACCTATTTCGTCGTGGTGCACCCGTTCCAGGACGCTCAAAACACCTACATGATTGGATTCGAGGTCCAGCATGGAACATAGGATGCCACGAAAACATGCAAATGAGCGAAGACGTGGCCAGGACAGGCCAATCGGAATGAGCCCACATGGAATCGTCGAACAACGTCTCTCCTGGCTCGCCATCGCCGGTCTGGCGCTCGTCCTGTCCGGTTGCGCCAAGACCGGAAAAAAGTATCCGCCCGAAGTCTGGCCGTCTCAGATCCACCTGAGCCGGATCGATCCCATCACCGTCTTGCCGGGAACGACCCTCCACATCGTCGGGGAGGGGTTCGTGGGCGACTCGTTGGGTCACTCCCGACTCGTGCTCAAGGGCACCTTCAATTCGGACCAGGGAAAGGCCTGGGACCTGAACGTCTCTTGGCCCGCCTCGCTCGTTTCGGAAGAGGAACTGTCCGTGAGCCTCGCTGGTGACGGGTTTTCCAGACTCTGCCCAGGCGCGCCCGGTGATTTCGTGGGAACCGCCGTGGTGGAAGTAGCTTCGGTCGCAACCGGCAAGGTCCACAAAACCGAAGTGGTCCCCATGGGGTTCCACTGCAGGACCAGTCTGACCCCGGCCATCGATTCCATCACCATGACAAAAGCGAGCGTCAATGCCAAGATCCCGGTGACGGCCGACAACCTCTTACTGGGAGACGACGAGGGCACCACCATGGTGAGCCTGCAAGGGTGCTTCCTTCCTCGTGGCAAGGGAGCCCCCTGCGAGACGAACGGCCGTATGATTCCCCAGCGCCGGATCCCCCTGACCGTGGCTCAGCCAGAGCTGCGTCGCGACGGCTCGTTCATTCTCCCGCCGGACCTCCTGGGCCTGTCTCCAGGCACCTTCACGGCCACGGTCCAACTGGTCGATGCACATGGGCCGAGTCAGACGGAATCCACTTCGAATACGATGTCCTGGACCCTTTCCCTCGAACCTTCACAGCTCCTGTCCATCGATGAACAGGGCTCGTCGCTCGGCGGTTTCGTCAAGCTCTCGGGCCAGGGCTTCGTGGGCCAGGCGGCCGAAGCATCCACCACCATCCATCTCAGCGGCCAGTTCACCTCCGACCTGGACAATCAAAGCACATCGGTGGACCTCATTCTCGTTGCTGGATTCGAATCCGGCGAAACGGCCCGCTACATCTTGGACGAAAAAGACAGCCTCGGCAAGACCATCGACATGCGCAAAGAATCAGGCCTCATCCAAGGGACGTTCACCCCGACCTTCACCCTCGGGTCCGAATCGGTCACCGGCGATGCCATTCAAGGAAGTTTCCGCATCCAACGCGTCAAACAGGTGGTCTACGTGAACTTCATGCAAGGGTACATCGACGCCCTCGAAACCTTTGGCCTGCGCGCTGCGGATCCGCTGATTCGAAAACGCATCATCGAAAAGGCCAAGTGGACATATCGAGGCCTCAACGTGGAATTCCGCCAGGAACCCCCCAAAGACTATCTTCTCTACGCACAGGTGGACGTCACGGGTGCGGACCCGAACAACCTCGGTCTCATGGGCTACGACAACACGCCCGGCAAAGACGTGGGCAACATGCGCCTCTACGATTGTGTCGGAGGCGTCAACGCCAAGACCCAGCAGGATGGTTTTTTGGGCTACGGCGGCGTATTTGTAGAGTCCTTCTTCGCCTTTTCACTCCACCCGCCCATCGCCCTCGAGCAGCACCCGGCAGCCGATGGCCTCTTCGACGCCATCTTCGACCCGGTTCGACCGGATCGTGGCCATCCCGCCCGTCCCGAAGAAGTCGCAAACCTGCCACAGGCTGGCAGCGCCACCTGTCCTGCGAATTCGGGTGACCGCCCCATGCAGATTGCCTGTGCCGTGTTCGTCCTCGGCAACATCCTTGGTGCAACCATGGCGCACGAATTGGGCCATAGCCTGGGTCTTGCGGACCCGGGCGGTGAGCGATTCCACAATGCGGGCGAACAACCGAACCGCCTCATGGACGCTGGAGGCAAACGACCGTTCAACGAACGGGCCGAACTGCTGGGCGGAGGTCCCGAAGTCTTCTGCAAAGAAAACTACGAGTACCTCAGGACCATCCTGCCCGTGGCCGACCCCGTGGATCCGGTTCCAAGCCGGCCCACCTGCAACTGATTCTCGACGTCTTCGGGCACAATCTTCATCGCAGCCACCTGTCCCCTGTACCGACCCCCACCCCTCGACGATTCGCAGGCTACGGAACGATCCGGACGATCCCCTTGGCCAAAGGCACATCCATGGGTGGGTCCTTCCGACGCAGAAAGAAGGTGAATCGCATGCCTCCCACCTTCCATCTACCACCGTCACGCAACTTGGCACACCACAGGTAGGCGTCCTGCTTCTCTCGAATGGGACGCGTCTTTTCCAGCGTTCTGAGCAACCGTCCGCCCGTCCAATCCACCATTTCTCCGTTTTGAATGACCGGGGTTCCTCCCTTGAACACCTCCATCTTCATGTGGAGCACGAAGTCTCCATAAGCCAGGTATCGGCCAAAGGTCTTCTTGTGGACGAAGCCCGCACAGAGCGGCGTCTGAGTCGCCTTGTACACCGTGGACCAGCGTTCCGCGTAGAACCGATGCGACGACGGAGCGAAACGGACCCGGCCCTTGGTCCAACCCATCTCATGGTGACGGGCACTCGTGGTCCCACAGCCGACCGCTGCTACCGACACGAGGGCCCAAGCCCCAACGGCCAACGTCCATGTCCAGATCCCATTTCCATCATGCTGTTCCATCGTCATGTGTCCTCTCGACAAAAATGTTGTTATGTTCGTCCCGCCCAGCCGACCGGGCACCGCCCTCTTCGACCACTCACATCTTTTGGGCAACGCCCGACGCCTGTCAAGGACCCTGACACGACGATCCGGCCAAAATCCATTCGCCCCCGTCCCCAATCCCAAAAATGAGAAAAGGGAAGAAAATACAGAAAGAAAAGAGACATCTTTCCCGTACATTAGGCGTCATGTAACATGGTCCGAAATCGAGAACGGAAGGAAAGGTTCACCCATGTCCCATCGCACCATTGCTTTGTGGTACGGACTCGCTGGCCTGCTGACCGTCGCCCTGATGCTGTTCATCGGACGCAGCCTCGAACGACGGCCATCACGGGGCCCTCGTGGAGGCGGCGACTCGTGACCGCAGGCCTGCTCCTGCTGGCAGCCCTCGGGTTCCACTCGGTCGACGCAGTGGGTCCATCCCATCACCTCTCCCGTCGCAGCCGGATCAAGCTGGCCCACAACCGCGATTGGAAATGGCTGCGCCGCCTGTATCGGCGCGCCTCGGCGCGCCGAGGCGCGCCGAAAAGATAGCCAATGAACCCGAAGGCTCCTACCCATTCAACAGAGCCACGAGGCACAAGCTCCTGTCGGACCTGACCAAGGCCGCCACCACGGCAGACAACCTGGCCACCACCGGCCTCATCACCAAAGCCGAGGCAGAACTCATCAAGAATGAGTTGGACCTGCTCACGGCAAAAGTATCATCATACAGGTCAACTGAATGCGCACGTTCAGTTGCTACAGCCCAAACCCCATAACCCCCGCCTTCCAACGCAGCGCCGAGTTGCTCAAACGTCGAATCCCAATCCTGGAACGACTCGCTCGCCAGGAAGGCTTGCATCCCGAGGTTCTGCGCCTGGTCTCCAAACGTATCGAGCGGGACATCTCAACGGCACGCCATCCCAATCAAG
>JAGGXR010000128.1 GCA_021162935.1 Deltaproteobacteria bacterium | reverse complement strand
TCGATTCATCATCGACCGCAGCGGCCGGGTCCTGGGCAGCGCCATTGCGAGTTCCAGCCTGCACAGCCGAGGCACCGAGCGTTGCATCCTGGCCGCCATCCGACGATGGCACTTCCCCAAGCTCGGAGCGAACGTTTCAGTGGTGCAGGTCCTCTATCCCTTCATTTTCCACCCAGCTGGCGTCCAGTAGCCTGATGCGTCCGGTAGCCTGACGTGTCTGGTAGCCGTCTGCGTCCAGTAGTCCTCCTCGTCCCCGTCCCGTAGCCGTCCGGATTCATGCAGAGCGCGCCGACGGACAGGTTGTGGCAAACCACGTCTCCGTCATACTCTTCTTGGGGGTATCCCCAAATATAACCGATGGGCCGGCAGTAGCCGCTGCCGTTGCAGACCCCTGTGAAGACATCGTACACGATGTTATCGGACCACCTCTCGCAGTCGCTGTCGTGCATGCACTCGTTCATGCTGTGCTGTTCTATCGTTTATCATTCGTCGTTCCCGGTTCCTCGTATGTCTCTTCTGTGCGGTGCGTGCTTGGTTGGTGTTCCGCGCGATCGGGTGTTCGATCAGCCAAGTGGCGAGCTGGATTGGTCCAGTCGGGTGTTCGATCAGCCAAGTGGGATGCCGAAGAAGATGTAGTAGCGGTGGCCGCCCTTGGTGCCGAATCCGTAGGCGTAGCCGAAGCGGAGGGTGAGCGGCAGTTCGTAGCCCATGACGAGTTCGAAGAGGAGTTCGGCACCGGTGCCCACGCGGGATTCGTGGAGCGTGTCGGTGGTGATGTCTCCGAAGAAGGCATGGCCCCAGTCGGTGAACACGGTTCCCCAGAGGCGGCGGAAGAAGAGCGGCAGGGTCCAGGGGGCCCAATCGATCCAACAGATAGGAAACCGGTACTCGGCGTTGAGGAGGTAGTAGTGGTCACCGACGGCGACGTTGGGCGCATAGCCTCGCAGGGAGGCGCCCACGACCATGGTTTGGTCGATGAGGGCGGAGATGTAGTCCTGCTGGCCGAAGCCTCCGATGGCGAACAGGGTTCGGTTGGATGCGTCGCCCCAACCGATGCCGCCGGTGATGCGCAGGACGAGGACGTGGTGGCGTAGGTAGGGCATGGGCACGTACTCGGTCCATCGCCAGGTCAGGGTGGTCAGGGTGCTGTCGCTGCCGATCTGCGGGTTGTAAGCTGAGGCGGTGATGGCCATGCTGTGGCCCTTTTCCGGGCTGACCGAATAGGTGTATCCCCGGATTTTGCTGTATGTCCAGGAAGCAGAGAATCCGGAGAGCCGGTAGAATGGTGGCGGTTGGGGGATGGTCTGACCTGGGTCGAGGGGCGCTGTGGGGCAGGATCGACAGGAGCGATGCTGAAACCGGTAGCGGAGGCGGAGGGTGCCGCTTCCATATCGGTAGGACCGCAGGATGGGCAGGTCGGTGCCCAGGTTGAACGTGCTGGTCATGGCGATGTAGGCGGTCGGGTTACCGTCTATCTTCCAGTTGTCGGCCTCGTATTCGCTGTGCGAAAAACCGCAATGCAGACCGGCCCAGAGCTGGCTGTAGTTGTAGGCGGCGCCGATGCTCCAGTTTTTTGAGCCGATTGCGTAGTTCGTGGTGAGCGCCCAGCTATGGTATCCCACCACGTCGTTGCCATTCAGCACGAGGGAGAGATTGCGCGAGGAGCTATCGTAACTCGCCCACCAGGTTTCGGGCGCCAAGGTCCAAAGCGGGTTGTAGGTTTTGTCGGACAGGACGACTTTTCTCCAGTCTTGGGTCTTCCCCTGGGCTCTTTCTTGGGTCTTTCCCTGCATCGTTCCCTGGGTCTTTTCCTGCATCGTTCCCTGGGTCTTTCCGTGGGGCCTTCCCTGCGTCTTTGGCGATGGATGCTTTTGGTGGTCGGCACGGTTGCGTCGCCAGTCGGGGATGGGCCTGAGGCGGACGAAGGGCTGGGCCTTGAGCCATCGGCTCGGGTCGATGGGCATGCGGTAGAGGTCGAACCCAGATGCGTGGAAGCCGAGGTAGACCAGGGTTTTGCCGTCGCGAGAAACAGTGGGTTGGAAGGCGCCCGTGGCCAGATTGGTGACCATGAACAGGGCGTTGTCGGCCAGGCGCAAGGCGTAGATGTCGAAGATGCCCGTCCGGTCGGACGAGAAGAAGAGGTATCGGCCGTCGGGGCTCCAGGTTGGGCCCGTGTCCAGGGCGCGATCGTGAGTGACCGGGCGGGTCTTGTGGGTTGCAAGGTCGTAGAGGTAGAGGTCTCTGAAGCCTCCCGCCGTCCAGGCGGAAAACGCGATGGTGCGGCCGTCCGGGCTGAAGGCCGGGGTGTAGACCTGGTCCTGTGAGGCGCCACACCACAGGGTCGTGACCGGGCCGCCGCCCGAGGGCATGGTGGCCAGGCAGCGGCGGCCGTTTCCATTGACCGAAAAGGCCAGGGTGGTCCCGTCGGGCGAGACATCCACGTCGGCTGCTCGCAGGCCTCGGGTCAGCCTCTTGAGGCGGCGTCGGTTCAAATCCCACACGAACAGGTCGCGGTACGAGTAGACCGCCTTGTAGCTTTCGGGCTGGGATAGAAAGATGCGGCGGCCGTCTGGGTGCCACGCAAGGGTCGTGCCTCCCTCGACGCGGGTGATGCGTTTGGATCGTTTCGTTTTCAAGTCGTAGAGGGTCAGGCTGCGCTCCGAATGGCCATCCGACTCGACGTAGGCGACCAGATCGTTGGTGGGTGAGCTTCTGGGCGAACTGGTGCTCTCGCCGCTGCGCGTGATGGCCGTGCCCTGACGCAGACCTCGACGTGTCACGAACTGCAGCGTCAGGTGCGCCTTGCGCTGCAATCGCGTCATCCAGTGACGGTAGGCGGAAACATAGTCTTGGCCCTTGAGGTGCCTCCTCGCCACCACGTTGAGGCCGAACGGGATGGGCTGCGAGCCGTAGTCATAGCTGATTCCCACCAAGGCCCGCCAGCCGAATTTTTGGTAGAGGTAATGGAGGAAGAAGGCTCCGTACAGGTACGCGGCCCGTCCGTGCGGATAGACGATGGTGTTCGAGCTGATCTGGGCGATGCTGAGGGTCTTGTGTTCCAGCACGGCGGCTCGGAGCATCATTCGAAACAGGGACGACCGGATTCTGCCGCCAGTGGTCCGTACGGTTTCGTCCAGCACGGCCATTCCTTCGACGAACCAGCGTGGTTGGATGAGGTTGGGGGTGTAGAGCAGGCCGCGTCCCAGGCCGAAGATGGCGTTGATCACGTCGCTGACCCCGCCGCGGATGCTCAGGTGCAAGATATGGGTGTACTCGTGGGTGAACAATTCGGTGAGCCAGTCATCGTAGTCGGTCAGGGTCTCGATGTCTTCCGGTGCGGTCGCATAGAGCCGGACCACGTTTCTGGGTACGATTTGGGCCAGGCCGTTGGCGCTGTCCGTGTCGTCACTGAGCACGATATGGGTCTTGCGTCTCAGCGTCCATTTGAGCAGAGGCTTGAGTTTCTTGTGGACTCGCTCGGCCACCACGGCCAGGCGGAGGGCCACGGATCGTTCTCTGCGATAGTAATGGATGATGAAGTGTCTTGTGGTCAGGGTGCGCCACTTGAGGTGCGGATCGCCTGCTCGGGCCGCGGTCGCTTGGACGAGGGCTAGGATGCCAACAGTCACGATGAGGCGTACGAAGGGTCTGCGGCTGGACCTGACCAGCATTTCATCGCGGCGGCCGGCCGCTGCTTCAGGCGTGCAGACCATGAGTCTGTCCGACCTGTGTCCACAGCCACGCAGGAACCGTTTCGTCGAGCCAGGTCTGCAGAGCGGCCGGTTCGCCGATGGTCTGGATCATGGCTGTGCTCACCGATTCAAGAGGCTCGTTTTCGGCGGGTGTCTCCGTTCGTGGTGAGAAAACAGCCAATCCTGTCCATTTAGGCGTCCGATGTGATCCGGTCTGGTCGCCGGTTCCATCGACCAGGGCTGCCAGGGTCGTTCGGGACAACCCGGCGGCCACGAGGAACAGGGGCAGGTCTGCGATGTCGTCTTCGGCGCGTAGCATGAGGTCGTCGAGATCCATGCGGACCATGTCAGCGTTGTGGGGCCTCTCCGTGTCGGGCCTCTCCGTACGGGGCGTCTCCGTGTCGGGCGTCTCTGTGCGGGGCGTCTCTGTGCGGGGCGTCTCGATGACACCGGGCGTCGTGGTTGCGTCCGTGCTATTGCTGCGGGACAGGCCCATTTGGTAACACAGCACTCCATGGTCGGCCAGGATCGTGAGCCATTCCTGTTCCATGAAGAGGTCGTGATTCCACAGCAGGATGGCTGCGGCGCGCGGCCTGACCGTTGGGGCCGCCACAGTACATCGCAGGGCCCTGCCGGACCGGCCACCGAATGAAAGGTGCCACAGGGCGCACATGGATCCGCATTCACCTCCTGCTCGTGGGCCATCATAGGGAATTGCGGACGGTTTGCGCAATGGGAAAATCCGTTGGCAGGCAGCACGTGTCTCCTGTGGTCGGCGATGCGTGGGGTGGTGGCGGACGAGGCGGCCTGCGACGCAAGAGCGACGGAGCCGCTAGTGATGATGACGTCGCCTGTGCCTTTTCATGTGCCGGGGACGACCGGGTTTTGAGGCGGTAGCGGGCCTGGGGGGCTTGATGCTCTTCCATCCCCATATGCCAAGAGCGACCAACGGATAGCTTGCCGAGATCAACTCGTCGAATGGGATGGTCATGGTTCCATGCCAGGCTTGCCCCGTCATGCCCGTTCGCATGGTCATTGCGCTCCCGGTAGGCCATTGCTTGATCACATCTTTGATTGAAGGCATGGCTTTGGTCAGGATCTGAGCCTTTTCGGCATCGAGGGAGGCCGTCGCTTTCATCAGGGATCTTCGGTGAACCATGGCTGCGTCGACCAGGCCACGAAGCAGCTTGGAGAGGCTCATGAGGGTAACCGAATGGAGCCTGACGCCGGGCCGGTTCACAAATGCGCCGCCCCAGGCCGACGCGGCCAGGTTGGATCGTTTCGTTCTCAGGAGCTTTGCGGCGCAGCGGCGCGGATTGCGTCCGCCCGAGCAGGAGACAGCGCGCGTTTTGTCGAACACGGTGACCTGTCCCGGCTTCCAGAACATGGACATGATTTTCTTCACCAGAGCTTTTCGTTTTCTTGCCTTGGCGCCGACGTGCCTTTTGGGTAGCAGGCCGGCCAGGTTGACGGTGCTCCAGAGCGCGGGATGGCCGGAGATGGTGATGGATTTGACGCGCATGATGCTGGTTTTTCGTGCCTGCGTCGCTTTGACACGGTGCTTGCTCGCGATCCAGGCGGCCACGAGGGAGTTCACGCCGGAGACCAACCTGATGGTTGCGCTGCGGGTGGTGCGAGGATTGCCGGTCTGATTCACCCAAGAAAAAAGACGTATGCCTTGTTTGGGGTCCATGGTGCCCACCGAGGCGCTGGCCGTGGTGACGTTGCTGGCCAGTTGGTCCAGGGCATCGAGGATCTGGAGGACGGTCTTGAAGTTCCGTTTTTTGGGTCCGGGTTTGAAAAAAGGCAACACGGTATGGATCGCCGTACGCAAGGTCGGCATCAGGACCTTGAGAAGGTCGGTCGCGACGGCAGGGTTATGGCCCGATGCGGAAGCATACCAGCCCTTGCGTGGCAGACGGGCTAGGAGGTTCGGCTGCATGGCCTGCGTCTGATTGAGCCATCCGGCAAAGGTGCTGCCTTGCTTGGGGCGGATCATCAGGTCAGCAGTCAGTCCGGCCGTCTGGTCCACCTGGATACGGAAATGGATGTGTTCGATGCCGGTTGCCAGGTCGAGCAACTTGGCCAGGAGATCGTTGCTGAATGTTTTGAACGCTCGTTCCTTGGCCGTCTTTGGTGCCTGGTGTATGCGGTTGTTTCGTTGCACCAGGGCGTTGAGAGCCGGGATCACGTGGGTCCAGTCGATGTCTGCGGTCAGGCCTGGTTGCGCCGCCGTGATGATGGGAGTCAGTAATTTTCTGGCTGCAGCGAGCTTTTCGGGCGATTCTGCAAACAGGATCCTGCCCGATAGGGGCCAGACCCATATGGTGTGGCCGTGGATCCGGTATCCGAACGCGCCCCACCCGGTGCGTTCACTTCTGGTGGCAGCGGTCTGCAGCCTGTCGATCAGGGCGACACGGTCCTTGAGGGTCATTTTGAGCATTCCGACGGCGTTCCACCGAAAGCCGGCTGCCACGCTGCGGTCTGGGTGGATGGTTTGTTCGTCCACTAGGGCCACGGCGCCCTTGGCGCTCGCCGGAATCAGCCCGCCCAGGCGTTCGTTCATGAGGGAGACGATCCCCTGCACCGCCTTGCGGGACAGTTTGCGTGATATTTTCAGTGTGACCATCGTGAGCATCAATTTTTGGGTCGATGGGGGAACGTGGGCTTTTTTCGTGATCATGGGGAGCATTGGTTGTGCCAAGTGGCCGATGATAGTGGAAAAACCCTGTTGGAGTTGACTCCATGTGATGACGACCGTGGCGGCCCGAGACAGGTCGGGACCAGCAGGCGGAACGTCCTCCTGCGCCGGTCCCGTTGCTGGCCGTGGCTTCGAAGTCGTTCGGGACGGGGGCGCAATTTTGTGCTTGGTTGCCTGCGGAGTCGCGTGTTGCACTGGCTTTTGGGGACGACAGCCACCCACGAGGAGTGCTGCCCATATGGTGGTGACAGCCAGGCGGATAGGGGGTTGGTGCATCGTTCGATCCTTTCTTGTCTTGTCCGCTGTGTTGGCTTCGGCCCTCCGCTGTGTTGGCTTCGGCCCTGTTGCTTGCCGTGTCGTGGCCCGATGTCTTTCTGGTTATGGTTTCGCTCACTTTTCGACGAGAAGTTTGAAACCACCAGCAAAGGTGTCTTCATGGGTATATCGACGAGACGCCGGTTGTGCAATGGAGAATCTTTGGCTATTGTCTAGGTGTTATCAGGACCGGTGCCTGGATCGAGACGGGATTCGATCCTGGCGATTGGGGAGCCCAAGAGGTTTTTGGCTTTGGAACAGAAGGGAACAGACGAGGGCGGGATGCGGCGTCGTGGCAGACGATGGTTCTGTGGGGCTGTGCTTGCCGCATTGGTTCTTTTTGGCTGTCGATTCGACCCAAGAGTCACCATTGGGGGGCAGACCTGTGGAAACGGGGTGTTGGATCCCGGTGAGGCATGCGACGGATTGGTGCTCAACGGGCAGACCTGTCAGTCTATTGGGTTTGCCGGGGGCTCCCTGGCGTGCCGTTTGGATTGTGGAGGTTTCGACACCACGAATTGCTCCTATTCCCGTTGTGGAAACAGCATCATCGAGGGCACAGAGGAGTGCGATTTGCAGAACCTCGACGGCAAGACCTGCGCGTCGCTCGACGGCTTTGTGGATGGTCCGTTGTTTTGTGGCGCCATGTGTCGGTTCGACACCTCGCATTGCAAGCCGGCGACCTGTGGAGACGGAACGCTCGACGCGCCGGCCGAAGAATGCGATGGATCGGATCTCGGCGGCATGACCTGTGATTCGCTGAATCTCGGGTCGGGAACATTGACCTGCCAGACCAACTGCCTGGAGTTGGATACGTCGGGCTGTGCCAAGCAGCCGATTTGCGGAAACGGCGTGGTCGAGGGTAACGAGGAGTGCGACGAAGGCTCAAACAATTCGAACACCAATCCAGATGCCTGTCGAGCCGATTGCACCCTACCCTGGTGCGGAGATGGCGTGGCAGATTCGGGTGAGGCCTGTGACACGATGGACCTCAACGAAAAAACCTGCGCAAGTTTCGGTATGGGAGGAACGGGCCTCGCCTGCAATCGGGACTGTCGTGGATTCGATCGGTCCGCTTGTCTCCGGCCCGACGGTCGTCCCTGCACGAGTGGGTCCGAATGTATGGGCGGGGTCTGCTTCGGCGAGTCTCAGACTGGGTATCCACGGGGTTTTTGTGTCACGGATTGCCACGACAATCCCACCATATGTGCGGCCGGTGAGGTTTGTGTCACATTCAGTGGGGGCGGCGCTGCCTGTATGGTGAATTGTGACAGCACGAACGACTGCCGGACCGGGTACAGTTGTTTCGAAAGCCCCGATGCCCAGCAGTTTGGCCGGCTGTGTCTTCCCACCTGCACGGCGGACAGTCAATGTCCCCTGTCCGGCTCTTGCAACGAATGGACCGGTTTCTGCAACGATCCGGAAAGTGGGCGGGAAAACGGGCAACCCTGTGACCGGGACGACCAGTGTAAGGGGAGTTGTGCGCAGTTTCAAAATGGGAAGTTTTGTACGAGTCGATGCGCGCCGTCGAGTGGCATCTGTCCTGGAACCGATACATGCTTCCAGAAGGCAGAGTGGCAGACAGACTATGGAGATTTTGGTATTTGCCTCTCGTCATAGTTCGTCTGCCGCGGCCGTGGGGTCCATTTTGTAGGGGCACCGCGGACGATGATCGGCGCCGGCAGGATGATGGTGGTCTCTTTTTTTGCGACCATTTTCGTTCTGCGGTTCGTCCGTTGTCAACTTGACAGTTCAAGCAGGCGTGTTGTATTGGGAAAGTCGCTATCTCGATCCATGAACCGGATAGTTTTGCGCGTGGAAGCACGTGGAAGCACGAGGATTGTCCTGAAGGAATCCTGGTGGAGGGAGGTATTCCATGAGGTTGAAGACGAGCCGCAGTCTGGTCGTTGGTCTGCTCTCGGTGGTGGTTCTGCTCGGAGGGCGACGCGCCCTGGCACAGGGGGGGCCCATTGATGTGCAGAATTTCAGGCCGGCCATGGACTCGAAGGGGCTTATCGGAGTCGAGTCCACCCAGATTCTAAGCCCTGGCATGTTCTCCATTGGATTGGTCGTCAACTATTCCCACAAGCCGTTGGTGCTCAAGGGGGCGGGCGATCGTGTGTTCCAGGTGACCCACCTGACCACCGCGGACATCCAGTTCGCCATCGGCCTGTTTCGGATCAAGCGGGTTCCCATGATGGAACTCGGCTTCAGCGTGCCCATCACCATCCTGACGGGGCGAGCGAGTCCCTACATCACCGGTGACAACGACTACCCGTGGAACCAGGCGACGGAGGCATCCAAGAAGATGGCTCCT
Organism: Deltaproteobacteria bacterium; assembly: GCA_021162935.1. GTDB lineage: Bacteria > Myxococcota_A > Polyangia > HGW-17 > SLPX01 > JAGGXR01. Next base: position 13,566 of record JAGGXR010000128.1, on the reverse strand, counting down.
TTGGGTTACGAGTACAACGGCAACTTCGGGGCGCAGGGGGTCGGTGACATTTACCTGAACCTCAAGAGCCGATTGATCCCCTCCACGCGTGCCCGGTTCGGCCTGGGATTCATCCTGTCGGTTGGATTCCCGGCGTCCAAGATCAAGAATGGCGACGACCATTTTCTTGGCAGCGGCGGATACACGATTTGGCCCAGGTTCGTTTTGGATGCTTTTTTGGACAAGGCCCGTCGGGTGACGTTTGCCCTCAACGTCGGAGCCAGGCTCCGATTCGGCACCACCGGCGAGTTGACCCCGAATCCCGGTTGGGGCACCTGTCAGGCTGGGCAGACGTCTGGCACCACCTGTGAGTTCGATGGTCAGGAGGACAATGCGAACGTCAAGAAGCTCCTGTGGCAGCACGACCTGACCGTGGGGTTCGGCATTGCCTGGAACCTGGTACCCCGCCGGATCGACTGGATCACCGAGGTATTCGGCAGCTTCGAGTTTACCTCCATGAGTAAGGATGATTCGTACTGGAAGCGGGTTTATCCTGTGGAGGCCTTGACCGGATTGAAGGTCTATCTGGCCACGAATTCATTTTTTGCCGTGGCAGGCGGTATCGGCCTGACCGGCATCGGTTCGCTCGACGCCGCCACGGCTCCGGATTTTCGCGTCATCGGCTCCTTCGTGTTCGAGCCGCTCATCGGGGACCGGGACGGAGACGGATACAAAGACGACGTGGATAAGTGCCCGGACGACCCCGAAGACTTTGATGACTTCGAGGACGACGACGGCTGTCCCGACTTGGACAACGACAAGGACGGAATCCCGGACCGAACGGACAAGTGTCCCAACGAACCGGCACCAGGAACCAAGGACGGCTGTCCTGTGCACGAGATGCTCGATCGTGACGGCGACCATATTCCCGATAGCCTGGACAAGTGTCCAGACGATCCCGAAGACTACGACGGGTTCGAGGACAGCGATGGGTGCCCGGAGACCGACAACGATCAGGACGGCATTCCGGACAAGCAGGATGCCTGCGCCGGAACCGACGAGGACAAGGCGAACCACTTCGCTCGTACCAAAGAAGACATGGATGGGTACAAGGACGACGACGGCTGTCCCGACCCAGACAATGATCACGACCGGATCTGCGACCCGAATAGCACCATCCAGGGCCATCTTAAGCTGTGGGAGGACAAGTGCAAGGGTTTGGACAAGTGTCCCAACGAGCCAGAGACCTACAACGGATATCAGGATGAGGACGGCTGCCCCGACAAGGGCAAAGTAGTGGTCCAAAAGGGCAAGATTCTGATCATGGAGAAGGTCTACTTCGAGACGAACAAAGCCATCATCAAGCCGGTTTCGTACAATATTTTGAACGCCGTGGCTGCGACGCTCAAAGGGAACCCCGCCATTAAGCTCATCGAGGTGCAGGGCCATACGGACGAGCGAGGTTCGGACAGTTACAACCTGCGGCTCTCCGATGATCGGGCCAACGCGGTTCGGAGGTACATGATCAACCAGGGCGTGGCAGCCGGCAGACTCCTTGCAAAGGGGTACGGGGAGACCAAGCCCGTGTGCGGGCGGCACACGGAGTCCTGTTGGTCCCGGAACCGACGCGTCGAATTCGTGATCATGCAGCGGGCCGACCAGGATGAGGAGGACGATTGATGAGACGGTTTACGGTCAATAGGGTTTTGCTCACAGCAGTTGGTTTTTGTGCTGCATGGTCCTGGTCGTTCTCTGCAGGCGCTGGTCCGCGACGACATCGAAGAACCGGGGCGAAGGCCCCTGTTGCCAGAAGGGCAACGGGCTCATTCGAATCCTTGGCCCGCAGGGCCCAGGCTGTCACGGATCTGGAGCAGGTCATCGGGCCGTTCGTTCAGGTGTGCGGCAAGACGGGCTCGCTGCGTGATGTCCAATGTCGGGCCATCCGTCGCAGGATGCAGCGCAAGGTGGTTGGGAAGCTCTATGCGTACGAAGTTCGTGCCGTTCGTGTGGGCCGATACGATGGGGTGCATCTGACCTTCCCCATCGATGTCATGGGCTGTCTGACCTGCAAAGACCCCATCAAGCTCAAGTGGGGCCTGTATGGAGGCAAGAAACATTGGTACGTGACCACCTCGGTGCCTGGCAGTATCCAGCACAAGGCGGGACACGTGCTGCAGTGGAAGGGGCTCGTGCTCAAACAGCATTTGGGCCGTGGGCAGGCGCATCTGACCGTTGCCGTCGGCCCATCCGAGACGGAAAAATGGACCCATTCGACTCAGCCGAACCTGAGAGTCCAGTTTCTCTTTACCGTTTCGGGCGACCGATGGCCGAACCGGCTGGGGAATGGCATGGTCGTACACCTCCGCGGATACCGGCTCTTCGACCAGTGCAACGGCCGCATCCTGGCGTCTGTGCCCGCCTCGACAGGGCTTGCCCCGAAGCACGCGAATCAGACCTGCCGTGGCCCCGTGGCTCCGGTGGTGGCCCAGCAGTCGCACCGGAAGATCATCCCCGAAGAACCGGCGGCGCACGTGATCCGATCCGTGATGGCCTCTGCGAATCCGGCCATTCGGGAGTGCTACGACACCTACCAGATTCAGGGACTCGCTCAGGTCAAGGTGCGCGTCAAGAACGACGGGACCGTGACGCGAGCCGTGGTTCAGGGAAAGTTTGCTGGCACGCCGACTGGCAAGTGCATCCTGGACAAGGTGCGCAATCTCATTTTCCCGAGGTTTAAGCGGAGTGAGATCCAGTTCGTCTATCCGTTCTACCTGCGATAGCTCGTTTTCGGTTTTTCCTGCCGCTTGCTTTTTTCTCCCCTTGTACCTTTCCCAGTGTGATTGCCTTTTCACGGGAGGAAGCCGATGATATGCAAGCGATATGTGCCATCAGCGGAGTTTTTTCTTACTGTGTACACACACCTGTCGTGAAGGGAGCACGGACGGGAGGTTGATGTGCGCTTTCTTCCTTTCTTTGCGCACGTAAACCGGCCGCATCTCCAGATGAGGGGGGGGGCATCGTACGAAAGGTCCGCTCCACGTTTTCCAGGTCGCAGGAGCGGTCGTGGAGGGTTTGCGCGGTTGCCGCTTTTTTCGGAACGTTGCTTTTGATGCGGTTTTGTTATCGCCGTGACGTAGCGGAAATCATCCGGCAACGCCTCTATTTGCGGGCCTTTCAGCATCCCGCGATCCCCCACGAGAGATCCGTTACAGTATTGACACCTGCAGTTGTAGTGATCCAAAATTTCATACAGGGTGTGTTCCAAGCGTTGGACTCGACTGAGGGTTGTCATGCTGCCGTTCGGGTACGCCATGCAAGGCGACTTTCGGCCCTGGTTCTCGGGCTCGACCAGGACCGGGCCCCGCCGCGGCCGAGTTGGGTTGTTCCGTCTGGTGCACCCACGTGCGATGCAGCGAAACCGTGTGTTGCGGTTTCTTTTTCTTGCCGGCTGGAGCCGGAAGAAAGGAAGTTCGGAATGCTACCAGTCTTGTTGGCTCTCGTCTTTTCCGCCCCCCCCCCAGACATTAGCCTCTGAGCTTTCCGCGCGGCGGGAGGCTCGGCAGGCGCGGGTCGGTGGCGTGGTGGAAGCCATGGAGGGCGAGGCAGCCGCCGCCCCGCAATCCACCCTGTCGGCGACGGCCACATCTACGTTTCCTGGGTCAAGAAGCTCTCAGGCGAGTTCCTGGCCGACGTCATGGTCTGGGATCCGGACATGACCATGCCCATGAACTTGCAGGGTACCAAGTGCGGCACCGAGCTCAAATGCTGGGACGACTGCTACGTGGACGGAGCTGCCGCGTGCTACGCCGCCGCGATGGACGAGCCCAGGACGCCGGACATCCTCTTCTCGATCCTGCCCACGGATCGCCAGGATGCCGAGCGCATTTTCGTGGCCTTCCCCTCGAGCAGCACGCGCTACGCCATCACCCGGTTCGCGCCGGATCCAAGTGCCGGGCTGAAACAGCACCGCACGAGGATGCTCCCGTTCGCATCCATCAACTCAAATGTGACAATGGGGGTGGATCTGCTTCAGTGGGGGCATGTGATGTACGTCTTCGAGAGCAATCGATGGCGTATGTTCTGGCTTTACAACTAACTTGGTAACGCAAAGGAGAACCTATTATGATGGTGAAACATTCGGTGACGCGCTTTCTGTGGGGCCCAGGTGCCGTTCTTGCCGCCGTTGCATGTCTCGCTTTTGTGCTCTCAGCCTGCTCGAGCGACCCGAAGTACTACGACTACAACCCGCAGTCCAACTCGAACGACTGGCCGTACAAGGTCCGGTATGGGACAACGAAGATTTCCTACGACCAGGACGCAGGGGTGCTTCGGATTCAGGGAGTGTACAAGCCACTGTACCCCGTCTCCAACTGTGCGGATCCAAAGGGGCCGCTTCGGGTCGTTCACGAAATCCCCGTGACCCTGGACTTGGACAAGCCCTTCGGAGTGGTGCATGTGGGCGATGCTGTCCAATACGTTGATGCTTCGCCCATCACTGAAGAGCAGTTCGATCAGGAGTACGTCAAGGCGGTCCACGACCCGTTCTCCGACCTCCTTGCTATCCCGGTCCAGGATGCGACCCTCTGGTTCGGTACCGGTCCTAATGTGAGGCAGAGCGCCTCCCCCCCGTATTCCATCTTGTGCGGCAGTGTCGGAGCCGCCGTATCGACTGACGCCAGCCCTCCGAACCTCAGCCGGCACGTACGCGACGTGGGAGACGGCCCGGATCTTCTTTGCGGCACGTGCGGGGAGAGCCGGTGCGGGGACGGAATCTGCGACCCGACCAAAGAGGATGCCACGAGCTGTTGGGATGACTGCGAGCCGAGATGGTACTGATTCGGAACTGGTTCCAAGGTGTTGGGGCCAGTCAGTTTGGATGCATGCCTTGCCGCCGTGGTGGGCCCGGCTTCCCTGCCGGGGGGCTGGCACGGCGGCTCTGCTGCCAGGCCCGCGGCGATCGCAGCCCCACTGGAGGCGGGAGCCGCTGTTGCCCGAAGCATCGACTAGAGCGCAATCGATGGCGTATGTTCTGGCTCTACAACGGATCTTCCCCTGAAAAACAGACGCGATAGACCATGGAATCTGGTGATATGAAAGGGATATGTGCTATCAGCGGAGTTTTTTCTTACTGTGTACACACACCTGTCGTGAAGGGAGCACGGACGGGAGGTTGATGTTCGCTTTCTTCAGCAGTTGCTTGGCAATCTTGTTCGGAGTCGGGATGTTTTGGAGTCGCGCGTCACCCAGGCGGATCTCCTGCAGCGCGATGGCCGCGAGTTCGTCGAGCCCTTCGTGGACCGTGATGTCGAACTCGGTCCAGCAACGCTCCAGTTCGCGTTGCAAGAGCAGGGCGAGCATCTTGCGTATCTGCGGTTTTGTTATCGCCGTGACGTCAATGAGAAAGATTGGCGATGGTCTTGTGTTTGACCTTTCCGAGAATTATCAGGATTTGAGCCAGTGGCTCCGGTGGAAGATCCGTCGTGTGTGTCGTTGACCCTCCTTGGCCATTTCGGGATGGATCGCGGTTCCAGATGGTAGACGTATTCTGATCAGCCGACTTACTTGGCCACCTTGATGGCCCGTAGGCGTGGGCCCTGGGTCAGGATGTAGACCACGCCGTCGTGGATGGTCGCAGGACTGTGGATGGTGAAGCGAGTCGCGTTCGAGGAGCGACCGAACAGCTTGATCACCTGGGTTTCTTTGCCCTGGTCGGGATCGATGGCGAGCAGTCCTTGTGCCGCGCCGCTCAGCTTGGGATTGAATGGTCCCGAGCCCATGTACAAGGTTTCACGATAGGGTGCGGCTGGCAGGACGGCTGTGTGTCGGCAGTCCTTCCATCGAGGCTTGCCGTCGTCTGCCGAGAGCGCATGGACACAGGCGTCCTGGGCATCCTTGTACAGGAAGAGGTCCGGGGTTGCCGATTGCCACAGGGCTCCGGTGCGTTGGTCTGCCTGGGCGGCCCGCACGAATTCCTTATGCCACAGTTCCGTCAGTTTCACGCCATTGCGCCGATGAGTGACGCCAAGGGCGATGATGACCTGGGCGGTCTTGGGGATGCGCCGATGGACCTGCAGGGCCAGGAGGTCGCCGCCTGTCAGGGAGAGCATGTGGCGCACGGCATATGCCGGCCCGAGTTTCTTGCCGGTTTTCGGGTCTACCAGGACCGAGCCCTGGCGGCCTCCCACGAAGAGCTGTGTGTGTTTGTTCACGGCGGCCAGGACCGGGTCGGCCAGTTCGGGCCAGGCCATGGTCCAGATTTCTTTACCGTCCTTCAATGCGTGGGCATGGAGCACCCTGTCCGGTGTGCGGACGATCAGGACTCCGGCTTTCGTGGCCAGCACCCGGCCTCCGACTGGCATCTTCGTCACCCACATGGGGCGGCCGTCCTTGAGTCGGTAGGCTGCAAAGTTCCCAGAGCGGAGAGCCCCGATCATCGAGCCCTCCACGGTTGCTTTTGGGGGATCCGTGGGCCGTCCAGCCAGGCGGTGTGGCCATGAATCCGACTCACGGCCGTTCGTGGCACGAAGAAGATGGATGGTCTTGTTGTCGAAATAGAAGACTCGGCTCTGGGCCAGGATGGCCGATTCAGCGGCGTACAGAGGGCTGTGGAGGCGTTTGCGCCATTTTCGCGCTCCTGTCTTCATGTCGATGCCCCACAGTTCGCCGATGCCGTTCCTCTTGGTCCAGTCGGCTGCGGTGACGACGAGCGTGCCCTTGTACTGACCGAGTATTTTGCTCACCTGGAGGGTGGCGCCCGGCCAGACCACCTTGGCACGAAAGACGGCCTTACCAGATACGTCCAGGCCAACCACCTCTCCCTGCTGCGCGAGGTAGAGGACTCCTCGGTACCAGAAGTGCTGTCGATTGGAGATGTCGTCGACCGTTTCCCATTTCCATTGGGATTTCAAAGTTTTGGCGTCCAGGGCAGCCACGCCGTTGCCGGACTTGTTCGCGTAGGGGCAAAACAGCAAGGAGGGCGAAGCAATGCAGGCCTTGAGCGACCGGCCGGGAGCCCAGCCTAGGATCGTGCCTTTCTGTGTGTCGATGGTGGCCCAACGCTCCTCGCCGTTTCGGCCCGAGAGGAGCACCATGGCCTGGTTGCCCCTGAGGACGACGGCATGGTGGGTCCGGACGCGGCCCGGCAGCACCATGCTCCACCGTTGTTTCAGGTTGGTCGAGTCGGCGCGGGTGACCTGGGTGGTCTCCACGAGCGGCACCGTGCGGTAGGACAGGACGATTTTGTCTCCGACCGTTTTCATCCCGACTGGGAGGTCCACGTCGGGGAGATTGAGCTGGTGCCCCCATTCGATTCGGCCGTCGTCCAGATTCATTTCCATGAAGTTTGTTCCGGCCATGAGGATGAGCGCGCCCTCTGGCGTGATGCGGGCAGGCCCGGTCAGGACGGCTGGTACGCTGAAGGCGTGCATCGTCTTTCCCGATTGGGGCTTGAGGAAATACACCTTGTTCTTCCAGACCGTTACGAATCCGAAGCCGAGCGCTTCGACCCCGATACTGTTGGGTCGCGCCTCGTCCCAGAAATCCTGTCCGGTGTAGATGTCGATGCCCAGGATCTTGTTGCCTTCCAACCAAACCGCCAGGACCCGGCCTTTGTGAGCGAGTTCATAGCTCCATGGCACTTGGGGGTCTTCGAGTTTCAGGTTAAGTTTTCGGGTCCACAGCACATCGCCCGTGTCCGGGGCGAGGCCCACCAGTGCCACTGGTTTTGCCTTGGCCTCGGTCGGCAGTCGGTCGTACTGGACCGCCACGAGGCGTCGTTTCGTGGTCACGGCCACCAGCATCGGAGCATCCACCCGACGGCTCCACAATCGCCATGGAAACTGTTCATTGCGATGAGCCGGCGCGGCGTGCTTGACTGGAGTAGGTGCCGGGCAGCCGCTGCCGGTCAGGCCGACGACCGCCATCGCCGTCAGGCCGAGGCCGTACGAGATGTGAGACAACCTGTGTCGAGTCGTGCTCTGGGGACGGTTCAGCATGGGATCCTCCATTTTTGCCGCCTGATCCCGCAACGGGGGACGTAGGGCGGACTTGGACGAACGTCGTTTTCCTCTTCGATCCAATGAGAAAACCACGGGCCGGCGGCTCGTGCAAGGAGAAGTTGTACCGCCTTGCAGGCTCTACAGGCTCTATTGGACCGTGCGCGCCAGGCGGACCGTGCCGCCGATGATATGGAGCGAGTTGTCGTACCAATTTCGGTAGGCGAGACGGTGGTAGGCGGGTGACGACGAGAAGTTGCCGCCACGGGTGATGTGATCCGTGCCAGTGGTCGGACCCCAAGGATTGGTGACTGGGTCCGCTGTGTAGCGGGCCACCCAGTCGTGACACCATTCCGTAGCGTTGCCGATGACGTTGTACAGCCCCCATGCGTTGGGCGGTTTCGTGCCCACGGGGTGGAGGAGGAAGCCTGCGTTGCCATGGAACCAGCAGATGTCGTCGAGCAGCGTCGAGTTGTCCAGTGGTACGTTGCCGTCCAGGTCCAGTTCGTCCGCTGCGTTGACCAGGTTGCCCCCGTTCGTGTAGGCGGCCGAGACGCCCGCCCTGGCGGCGTATTCCCATTCCGCCTCGGTGGGCAGACGGTAGCCATCGCAATCGTAGGGCGACCCTGTCGCCGAGCAGGTCCATTCCCCGTCGTTGTCCTGGTTGCAGTTGTAGCAAGGAGTCAGGTTTGCGCAGGTAGAGACCGCGTTGGTGAACGCGGCAGCCTCGCACCAGGTCAATTCGTCCACTGGACAGTCCATGCAATTGAGTTGTTCGGTACTCGGGTTATAGCCCATGAAGGCGACGAAGATGGTTCGGGTGATCTCGTAGATTCCGATTTCGTAGTTGTGGGTCAAGGTGACCTGATGCTGGATCTCGTCGCCCAATTTTCCGATTTCGTCCTCGCGGCCCAATTCTCCGACAGGACTTCCCATGGTGAAGGGGCCGTTTGGGTGGACCTGATACATCTGGAGACTGCTCATCGGACAGTGTTCGTTTCCGCCGTCACCGCCGCCGCCGTCGTCCACATTTCCATCCTTTGGTTGGAAAGCGTCCTGGTCTACGGCGGCGTCTTGCTGCGCCGCATCGTTGTGGAGCGCGGCGTCTTGCCGTGCCGCATCCTGTACGGCCGCGTCCCTCTGCCCGGTTCCCGAGTCGTCGCTGCAGCCGATCAACGGCAGAGCGGGCAGCAGGCTGCCCATGAGGAAGGTCAGTCCAGTCAATCGGGCCTGAAGGAATGCTCGTGGATGTCTCGTCATGATCAAGTTCCTCCAAAGGTGTCATTTTGGATCGAATGTACACTGTTTTTACTGTTTGTTGTAGTCTGAAATCTTGAAGGGGCGCAGTAACCCGTCTCGAAAGAACGGAAAACCCTCCCATTTTTCGACGAACCGGCCAGTATCATCAAGACGCGAAATGGTCGTCCGCATCCGTTGCTCTCTGGAGTGCATGCGGATCGGGTGGTTGTGCAGTCGTCTTTTTTCGGTTGCTGCTCACCTGTTGCCTGTTCCTACCTCAAGGAGGAACCTTTTGACCCACGTGCCTGTCCTTTCCTCGGCGCCTGTGTGGATTTCGTTGGGCCTTGGACTGCGTTGGGTTCTTTACAACGAAGGCCGACGTCGATATGCTCGAATCTGCCCGATCCGATCTGCGTGGTGTTGGTGGTGCGTGGTCTGCAGAAGGAGTGCGGGGCCTGCTTTTTCTTTGTCGAGGAGGCTGCACAATGCGTCGTCCATGGTGGCTGGCAGTGATGGTGGCGGTCGCTGGTTGTGCTACGTCGGGGCCGAAACGATCGGCGCAGACGACGGCACGCCCATCGGGGCGCGTCGTGCCGCGGTCGTCGGGTAATGGTGCGGCGGCGCACCAGAAGACCGGCGGCGAGGCATCGACCCCTGGCAACGCTTTGGATTCAAGCGCCCGATCGCCTGGACAGGGTTCCGTATCCCAGGGCAGTTCCGCCTCGGGACAATGGTATCGATGTCCTGCCAAGAATGCGTTCATGCAGCCAATCGTGTGGGATTCGAACCATGAGGATCAGCGCAGATACTGGACCGAGACCGACCTGACCCGGGTCAAGACGAGCAAGGCGCAGCCAGTAGAGGTCTGCGGTGTGGTGGAGCAACTTCGTTGGCTGATGACAGCGGTGTGTCCCGATGGAAGCCACCCGTTCAAGGGGGTTCGGCAGGCGCATCATTCGCGATTGGGAAATGTCGGTTCGGGAGGCAGGTGCGGCACGACCGTGATCGACCTGTATCGAGTGCCATGTCCGGGCAAGACATTCATGGTATACATAGATCTGTACAATTGCCCGCAGGGCCGGTCGCCGTTTTCGAGGTGAGAAGAGCAGATTGAGCCTCGATTCGGACGGTGGCCGGACGAGGCGATGGATGCCTTGTGTGGCTGCCCTTTGGGCGAGGTGGCGAAAGCCGCCAGGATGGATGGGCGGCTGGCAGAGGAGGAGGGGATGACGGTGGGATCAACAACGCAGGGGGGCAGTCACTCGGCGGACGCGTTCAATGCGGTTCGGTTCGATCCGGATCGGCGCTCGGGACACGTGGAGAGCCTGTTTTTCAAGGTGAACGATTCCGAGGGACGTCGTGCTCTTTGGTTCAAGGCGACGGTCCTGTCGCCGAAGCACTATGCGGATCAGGCGACGGCGAGCGCCTGGGTAACCCTGTTCGAGCGTGGCGGTGAGAACCCAGTCCTGCGTGAGACGACACCGTTTTGTGAGGCATCCTTTTCCCGGACAGGGCTCGATGTGCGGGTTGCCGACCTGCATTTCAGTCAGGGCCGAATCGAGGGACGAGTCCGATCGGGTGGCCACGAGTTGGTCGTGGACCTGAGCTACGACGGTGATTCCGCCCCAATGGTCCTGTTGGCCGGTCTGATGGGGGATCGTTTCTCCTGGCCCCGTTTCAAATTGGCAAGTCCGAATCCCATGCTGCGCATGTCCGGTTTCTATGAGTTGGACGGCGTTCGCACGGATGTGGATGGGTGGACCGGGATGCAGGGGCACAACTGGGGTGTTGCCCATACGCCGTCGTACGTCTGGTTCCACGCCAACCAGTGGCATGGCGGTGAGTCGGTCGTGGTGGAGGCCGTGGCGGCCCGGGCGCGTATCGGACGGTATCTTTCCCCTCCTGTATGCCTTGCCTTGGCAGATGTGGGCGGGGTCCGATACCGCTTCAACGGGTTGCTGCAGGGGATGACGAATCGTACCTGGGTGAGTGGGATGTCATGGGGGTTCGAGGCGCGTGGACCAGGGGCCCGGATGAAGGGCCGCGTCTGGGCTCCGCCCGAGGCATTCGTGGGCCTTCCCTACCGAAACCCCGATGGCACCGTCACTTACTGCTCCAACTCGATGATTGCATTCGCCGAATTGGACATCGATGCGGGCGGCAAGGAACCGATGCATCTGACCACAAGGCAGGCTGCCCTGGAGTTCGGGTCTCCGACTCCGCCTCCTTGCGTGGAGTTTGCAGTGTTGTGACGGCGTCGACTTTGGGAATGCGGGGCTTTTCGAAGTCGAGATGACAGGTCAGCCGAAGCTGCAATTTCGGGTCAACCGACGTCGCAATCACAGCGGGAGCCAAGTTGCAATTATCGGCAAAATGACTGTTTCGATTTTGGTGCAGATATCGTAACATGCCTTCCAACTAAGGAGGCTGTTTGTTCGAGTGGGTGGGCGCCAAGAGCGATCCGACGAGTGGGTTGATACAAGAAAATGGGAGAAGGAGTAGGAAATGGGCGAGTATCAAGTAGATGAATCCAAGATTTGGTTTGGTCCGAAGTCCGGGTGGCCGGACGAGGTTCCGAAAAACATTGATTTTCCGCATCGGACTTTGGGGGAGCAGCTCCGTGAGGCGGCGCAGAAATGGCCGGACGCCAAGGCCATGTGGTTCCTCAATCAAACCATGACCTTCAGGGAACTCGATCGACATGTCGACGCATTGGCTACCGCCCTGACCGAATTGGGATTCAAAAAGGGCGACGTGATCGCCATGCTGCTGCCGAACAGCTTTCAGTACGTGATCGGCTACTACGGCATCACGCGCATGGGGGGGATCGTTTCGGGTATGAATCCGACCTACAAGCCGAACGAGATCCTTCATCAACTCAAGACGATCGGCGCCACGGGTCTGATCGTGCTCGATGCCCTGTATGAAGAAATGGTGGCGCCCATCCGGGACAAGACGGATATCCGTCTGATCATCGGCACGAACGTGGCCGACTTCCTTCCCTGGGTCAAGCGGACTCTTGGAAAGCTGCTGGGTAAAGTTCCCAAGGGGAATTTGCCCGGCGATGCGTTGCAACTCAAAGACCTCCTTGCCGGGCCCATTGCGCCGCCCAAGGTGGACATCGATCCGGTCGTGGATCCTGCCACCTATATCATGACGGGCGGTACCACCGGAGTGCCCAAGGCGGCGGTGCTCACCCACTTCAACTGTGTGTCGAATGCCATCCAGGCCAGGACGTGGCTGTACAAGGTGGAGCCTGGTTCGGGCGACGTCGGGATCCTCCCTTTGTTCCATTCGTTTGCCATGACGACGGTCATGAATTTGAGCGTGGCGATCGGCACCATGATGATCCTGTTTCCACGACCTCCGAAGATGGATGAGTACATTCCGACGCTGCTCAGAGTCGGCCCGGAAAAGGGGTCTGCCATGCCTGGAGCCGAGATCCTGTTCCAGAAGATGGCGGACTACCTCGAGGAGCATCCTGAGTACAAGATTACGAACAAGCTGAGCCTGTGCGTCTCGGGCGCAGGACCGCTGCACCGCCATGTCCAGGAGAAGTTCGAGAAAGTGACCGGGGCCAGGTTGGTGGAGGGCTATGGCCTGACGGAATCCACTCCCGTGGTCTCTGCATCTCCGTTCTGGCCAAAGGGCGAACGCCGCACCGGCACCATTGGCCTTCCTTTTCCCGGCACCGAGTGGCGGATCGTGGACAAGACCGATTCCTCCAATGATCTTGGCGTCGGTTCCGGGCCCGAGGACACGGAACACATCGGCGAGATCGCCGTGGCTGGACCTCAGGTCATGAAGGGCTATCTGAACAAGCCGGACGAGACGGCCGAAACCATCGTGGAGATGGACGGCAAGAAGTGGTTGCTCACTGGTGATATCGGCTTCATGGACGAGTCGGGCCAGGTCACGATTTTGGACCGCAAGAAGCAGCTCATCAAGTACAAGGGCTACAGCGTGTTTCCCAAGGAGGTCGAGAGCTTCATCGGGATGAACGAGCATGTATCAGAAGTCGCCGTGGCCGGCCTGCCGGACAAGGAGACCGGTGAGATCATCAAGGCGTGGGTCGTGCTCAAGGAATCGAGCAAGGGCAAAATCACCGAAGAAGAATTGCTGGCCTGGGCCAAGAAGAGCATGACCCACTACAAGGTTCCGCGCCAGATCGAGTTCCGCGACGAATTGCCCAAAAGCCTCGTTGGCAAGGTCTTGCGGCGTATCCTCCAGGAAGATGACCCCATTTGGAAGACCGCTCAGGCCGAAAAGGCCAGCAAAAACGCCGACGGAAACGGCGCCAAGGACGCGTAGCTACCGTTTCCTTCCCGCCCAACGACGATCGACTGCCATCGCC
>JAGGXR010000141.1 GCA_021162935.1 Deltaproteobacteria bacterium | reverse complement strand
GAGCGGGTCCTGCGCTCGATGGCCAGCGTCTGAACAGGATCTCGTCGCAAACAGGAATTCGTTGGTCCAGTTCGTTGGCTTACATGAGATCCGCCTTTTCCCTCACAACGGACCGGGCACGTGCCCCGAAACCGGGCCGAAGAGCTGAAATGAACGGCAGTCGTTTTCTTTCGATGACTGAAGTCAAGCCTCGGGCTCAGGATTCGCACCGGGGGCGAACGTCAGCTACGTCATGAGCTCACCGGCAAGTTTCCGGCCCGACGACTTTGCGATCACCCTGGGCGGCACCATGGTCTCAAAGTCCTTCTCCATCGCGTCCTTCTGCTGGTACAGTTCCACCAGTTCGGCCGCCGTCTGCGGCAGGTCGGGATGGGCCACCAGCCACAGACGCGAGCCTGGAGGCCTAAACCAATTGCCAATGCAGGGAAAAAAACGGAAAAATGAGAAAGGCGTTAGAGAGGCATCGAAAAAAAGAGAGACGAAACGAAGAAAAGGGCGAGGCAAAAAACCGGGGCGACTCGGCAGCCTGCCGAATCGCCCCGTGGAACCATCTATCGATTGCGGGCAGGAGCAGCACCAGGGCCGAACCAATGGTAGTATCCCCAGCCTGGGCCACCAAAGCCACGGAGCATCAACTGCTTGCGCTTTGCCGGTCCCAAAATCTGGAGCACCTTGATCCGCAGTTCCAGACGGAGCTTGGCCAACTTGACCCGCTGGCCGATCATCTGACGATGGAGGGCCCGGATCTTGTTGTAATCCGGTCGATCCGCGAACCACTGGTTCTGCATCCAGTTATCGATACGCGTCATCTTGAGATGAATCGCGCTCGCGTTCGTCTTGAAGCCCTCCCGAGCCTTGACGATCTGGGCCGCCTGGCCCGCGTTGATCCCGAGGACATTTTGGAGTATCGCGGCCGGAGCGTTCATCATGAACCGAGCACGCCTACCCATGCCGCCCATCATGCCCATCCCGCCGCCCCCCATGCCACGGCCGTACCCCATGCCACGGCCGCCGCCCCCCATGCCACGGCCGCGCCCCATGCCACGGCCAGGCCAGGCACTGGCCACTGCCGGCACCGCCAGCGTCGCCATCACTATCGCCACCATCGTTGTTTTCTTCCATCCTGATTTCATGACTGCCTCCATTTCCTTGACCGGCCCACGGAGCTGGTCACTGTGATCCGTTCCGACCCGCGTGCCCGTCACGCGGAGCTCGTAGCTTGAAACATCTTGCAACGATCGGGCCAAACCCTTTCGGCGTGATTCCAGGGCTCGTATACCGCCCTGCCGACCAGAATCCATCCTCCCACATGCAATTCTTGCATGACCTGAACCATGCGAACCATGCAAAGATTGCAGGTCGCGCCCAAAAATCGTGTCATGCGGCCAAAACAACCGACCCCCCCGTCATCAGCTTCTGGTTTCTGCCTCGCCCAGTCGTTTCACCACTTTTCCTTCAGCCCGTAGTCTCGAATCTTGTACTGCAGGGTCCTCAGAGCAATCCCCAACTTCTTGGCCGCCGCCTTCCTGTTCCCGTCGCAAGCCTGCAGCGCAGCCACGATGGCCTGCCGCTCCATTTCCTTCAGGGTCATCTGGGCCTCAGGCACGGAACCGAGCGATGTACCGAGGCTCGTCAGGCCGAAGTGCTCGGGCAAAATGGGCCCGGGGCCAGCCATGATCACGGCCCGCTCGATGACGTTCTGTAGCTCGCGGACATTGCCCGGCCATCGATGGGCCTGCAGGACACGGACCGCCTCGGGAGTCATGGTGAGACTCGTTCTGCCTGGAGCACGGCCCAAAATCGCCAGGAACCTACGGGCCAGCGCCACGATGTCTGCAGGTCGCTCCCGAAGCGGAGGAAGCACGATCGGAAACACGTTGAGGCGAAAAAACAGGTCCTCGCGAAAACGATGAGCCTGAGCCTCCTCTTCCAGATTTCGATTCGTGGCGGCCACGATCCGGACATCGACCAACGAAGACGCCGTTCCTCCGACTCTGGTCACCCGACGATCTTCGAGAACACGAAGAAACTTGGCCTGAATCGCCAAAGGAAGCTCGCCCACCTCGTCGAGAAGCAGCGTGCCACCACCCCCCTGTTCGAAAACGCCCCGATGCATCTTGACGGCACCGGTAAACGCACCCTTTTCATGTCCAAACAGTTCACTCTCCATGAGGTTTTCCGGAATGGCGGCACAGTTGACAGCCACAAACGGCCCGCTTCCTCTCGGGCTCATTCTATGAATGAAGCGCGCAACGACCTCCTTGCCCGTACCCGATTCCCCAGTGAGAAGAACCGTCGTATCCCGCTGCGCCACCATGGATGCCATCTCCAGCACTCGCTCGAAGGCTGGATCCTCGGCCACTGGTTCGTCGTCAGGTCCCGGTCGGACCGATGGAGCCTTGGCCACTGACGCAGAAATCACGGACCTGCCTGAAGCGGAATCGTTCGCCCGCCGATGAGCCTCGTCCATGGCACGAGCGACCGCCTGGCGCAGATGCTCCGGATCAGGGAGCGGCTTCGTCATGAAATCGAAGGCACCCAATTTCATGGCATCCACCGCCCCGGGCACAGTCCCAAAGGCGGTGAGCACTACGACCGGCACATCGGGTCTCTCGTCGCAAAGGCGCATCAGCAAGTCCATGCCGCCCATTCGCGGCATCTTCAGATCAGTGATCACGACCTTCGTTGACAGGACAGACAGCACGTCGAGCGCCTCGACGCCGTCATCAGCCGTGGCCACGACGTAACCGGCTCCCTCCAAAATCCGCTTGAGCAGATCCTGCATCCCGGGATCGTCCTCGACCACCAAGACATCGGACGCCCGATTTCGTTTGTTGGTACCGCTACCCTTCACCATACCCAATGCTCCTGGCCGTCTCGCCACGGGCCAAACCTACAGAGGCTACCAATCCCCCACCGTGCTGTCCAGGATGTCATAACTGATTACACGCTGTTGCAGCCAGGTAGATCCACCGTCACGCGCGCGCCCCGGTCTTCAATATTCTCTGCACGGATGACGCCTCCATGCTGCTCCACGATCCTGCGGGACAGGGCCAGGCCCAACCCGGTCCCGGTGACTTTCGTCGTGACGAAGGGACGAAACAACTTTGCCAGAACCTCATCGCGAAACCCAGGGCCCGAGTCGGTTATCGTGATGACGGCATGGCGACCGCGACAGGCCAAAGACACGGTCACTACCCCGTCCTTGGGACTCGCCTCCACGGCGTTGCGAAGCACGTTGAGCAGGACCTGCTGAATCTGATCCCGCTCCACGTGCCCACGCACCGATTCGAGTTCTCGCATGATGGCAACGTTGCCTTCCGCCGCCAGGGGCACGACGAGTTGGCATGTTTCGTCCACGAGTTCCGTCAGGTCTACGGATACCTTGTGGGGAGGCAGGGGGCCCGCATAGTTCAGCAGTGCGTTGACGAGCCGCTCGAGCCGTCCCGCCTGGTTCACCACGATTTCCAGCTCAGAGATCGATTGCGACGACGAATCCCGCTCCATGGCAAGCTGTGCGTTGCCCTTGATGACGCCCAAAGGATTTCTGATCTCGTGGGCCAACACGGCAGCCATCTCTCCCATCTCTGCAAGGCGAGCCTTCTGCTCCATTTCTCGGGCAAAGCGGCTCGACCGAAGGTCCGCTGCAAACATGACCGACGAAATGAGCACGAGCACGAGCGCTCCAAGAAACGTGAAGAACTGAATCGAGCGCGCCCGCATCATGGCCCGACGAACAGACGGCGTGTCCACGTCCACCACCAGGCGCATGAACGGCCGCAGCCCTGCACGAACCATCGCTCCGGGCCACATGCGTCCCGCCCTCCTACCACGTCCCATCCCAGGTCCTCCGCGGCCAAATCGACGTGGTCCCTTTGGACCATCGTTCCTGAAAGGCGGTGCAACGTCACGATCCGGCGCCGCCTCATCCGTCGCGTCCCACCCCGAATCCGCCGAAGGGTCCAAGGAATTCGAGCCAGCGCAACCAGCGTCATTGCAGTGGCCGTCCGGCATGGCACCCCCCGGATGCCATCGCCTCCACATACGCCACAGCCGCTTCCCGCGCCCCGGACCCCGAAGGGGCAACCACACCTCGAACGCCCCCGACCGACCCGGGACGCGACGCACCATATGGCTCTGACGATCCACGCGCATACGACGCGTCAACCGAGGCCAGGGCCTCGTCCCGATCGAATCGGGATTGGAACAGGCCACGACCTTGCCCCAAGGGCCCACCACGGCGACCGACAGAACCGGCGCCGTTGCAACCGCTTCGACCGTCTCCTGAAGACGTTGCAAGCCATCGGGACGCAAAAGCACGATGGTCGACACCGTATTCAGCGCCATATCCAGGGCGCGGCCCTCAAGCGCTTCACCGCCGATGGCATCGACCGCCCTGCGATTCGCATATCCAAGCAAAGCCAACACAGCCCCAAGCAGCCACGCCACCACGAGCAACCCCACGGACCAATACAAGGAAAAACGAGGGCGACGATTCGAACGACGAGTGTTTCCATGGCCACGACCGTAACCACGAACGTATCCATGAAAAGAGCGCTTCGGGGATCCGATGCTCGTCGCCGAACGGGTCCCCATTGATTTGGACCGACGACCATCATCGGAGCGTGGCTGGTTCATGACATCCTTCCGGCTCGTGGTTCCTGCCCGAAGCCCTCACGAAGACGCTGTTCACGAGAGACCAAGGCAAATTCATTGCAAGAGCCGGGCCAGGTATTCAACCGTTGGTCAATCCAAAACGTGAACCACCAACCCGGAGCGAAGTTTTGGTTCGAACCAGGTAGACTTGGGCGGCATGGTGTCACCAGCGTCCGCCACCGACAGCAATTGGTCCACGGTCGTCGGATACAGAGCAAAGGCGATCTTCCATCCATCCTGGCAACGCCGCTCGAGTTCCCCGGTGCCCCGGATGCCGCCTACGAAGTCGATCCGCTTGTCCGTCCTCGGATTCTGGATCCCCAACAGGGGACGAAGCAACCCTTCCTGCAGGATGCTCACATCGAGGCTTCCCACGGGATCCGACGCGTCATAACTGCCACGAGCCGCCGACAATCGGTGCCAACGGCCATCGAGATACATACCAAACTGGTGGGGCACAGTCGGCGCGGCCGCTTCAGCCTCACCGACTGAAAAATTCGGATGGAGCGCGTCGATGAGCGACGAGACGCTATAGCCCGCCAAGTCGCGAACCACGCGATTGTAGGGCAAAATCTGCATCTCGTCGTGTGGAAAAATCACGGACAAGAAAAAGTTGTACTCCTCGGTCCCATCGTGACTCGGATTCGACTCCCGCCTCTTGCGGCAAACCGCCGTGGCGGCGGCGGACCGATGGTGGCCATCGGCCACGTAGAGCGTGTCCACGCGTCCAAAGGCCTCCTGCAGCGCTGCAACGTCCGAGGGTTCGGATACGACCCACAGGGTGTGCCGAATACCGTCGTCCGCCACGAAATCATAGGTCGGGTCGGCCTGCTGCAGTCGTTCAACCTGCTGCTTGATCTCGGGGCGACTCCGATAGGTCAAAAACACGGGCCCGGATTGGGCGTTCTGGGTCTCGATGTGCCGAATCCGATCCTGCTCCTTGTCGGTCCTCGTGGATTCGTGCTTCTTGATCCGGTCGTTTTCGTACTCCTCGACACTCGCCCCGGCGACCAGACCCGTCTGGGTGTGATCCCCCATGATCTGGCGATACAGATACAGACAGGGAGCCTCGTCCTGGATGAGCACACCGTCGCCACGCAACCGATTCAGGTTTTCGGCACCCTTCTTGTACACCGCCTCGTCATAGAGTCCCACCGACGGGTCCAGGTCGATCTCCGGCTTGACCACATGCATGAAGCTATGCGGGTTGTCCGCCGCCAGAGCACGCGCCTCCTCAGAATCGAGTACATCATACGGTGGACTGGCCACCTGGGCCGCCACGTCCGGTCTCGGTCTGACTCCGCGAAACGGGTGAATGTACGCCATGATTTCCTCCTGTTCATGAATGGTCGCCGCAGTGCCGCCGAACCAGTCACCGCAGCGCGGCCCACTGCAACGAATCGATTCCTCGGTCATTCCACGGCCTGGCAGCCTAGCCTCGCCACCTGTCCCTGTCAATCCAAGCTCGGCGCCTTGTGGTCGCTCAGGGAAAGTGTCCGGGCTATTGCCCAAGTTCGAGCCACCGGCTTTCAGGCATTCGTGGCCATTTGCCGGTTTGGGATCCGTGGTTGCCTGCTCTGCGAACGAACGTTCTCCCTCCACGCTCTCTGTGACCTTGCGCCCATCATGGAGAAGCCTGTTCCCTCCTCCCCACGGCGCGACGGTTGCCTGAAGGTTCATTTTGACGATTTTCTGCAGGAAAGTAAAAAGCCACACGAAGCTGGACTTCCCTGCGCCGTTTGCACAAAAAATCGTATTTTGGCTTGCATTCACCCCCTACGCATACTAGTTTTTATTCTTTAGCAGCAAACGTTCAACCTCCTCAAGGTATCGGTCAGACAATGAGTCCAGAACCCTTCGACCTGCAAGAAAACGTGGATATCCAAAATCCCGTTACCATCACCATCACCTATGAAGACGTGCGCAGCCCCGCCGAAGTCCTGAGCGTCTCATCGGGAGGCGTATTCCTCAAGACCGGGCTCCTCCTCAAACTGGGCGCAGAAGTGGAAATCGAATTCAGCCACGCCGGTGACGTCATTGCCACCATCCGGGCACAGGTATCGCGAATCGAGCCCAAAATCGGCAGTGACGAGGAAATTGGCATTGGACTGCGGTACCTGAACATGGACGCAAAAACCTGGATCCGCATCGAAGGGCTCCTCTTTCGGACCGCGACCATGCCCCAGATCCGACCGCAGCCGAATCGGGTGTCAAACCCATCGACCAGCCAGCGGTTTCGGATCATCTACCAGGAACAGGAACGCCGTATCAACGCCGTCTTGGCTGAAATCCGTGACCTGCACCACGAACTAGACCTGCGGTATCAGGAACTCGAACAGCTCCTCCAAGGGGCCAGCCAGTAACGAACCTCCCACAAACGTCAGGCACAAACGTCAGGGTCGATCCACACCGTACAGTCCATGCCTGCTGATGTAGTCGAGCACCCGAGCTGGAACCAAAGCATCGACCGCCCCCCCCCTTCGAAGCCGATTGCGAATGTCACTGGATGCAATGGCCGGCAGGCATAGGCCGGAGGGACAGCCTGCGGCACCCTCTCCTTCGCCCGCTCGACCGATCACCAGCACCTCGGCCAGTTCCCGGATCCGTTTCCATCCGTACCACTTGTGGGTTTCGCCGAGAATGTCGCCTCCCACCACGAGCACGATTTCCCTCTCTGAATCCTCTCCCAGCATATGCTCGATGGTCCTCAGGGTCCTGGTGGGCGGTCCCAACTCCTGTTCAAGGTCCGAGACGACCACTCGGGATAGGTCCGAAAACGCGAGCCGACTCATGACGAACCGATGCAACCAGGGCGTCAGATCCTTTCCCAAAGGGTGCTCCGGACAGGGCAGGACCCACAACGCATCCAGCCGCGCCACGGCGAGCGCATAGGCTGCTGCCATGACATGGGCCACGTGGGGAGGGTCGAAACTGCCACCAAAGAGGCCGATCCGCCTGGCTCGATGTTCGCTGTTCGACGAATCTGCAGGGGACGCACGCTCAAGCCGGTCAGTGGATGCCATTCCCGTCACTCCTCTGAATAGAGCAGATGCGGCCGACGCCTGAGACGAAACTCCGCCTCATGGCTGCTCCAGGTCGGCACCAAATCGGCCAGGGTGCCACCCTCCTCGATGGTGCGACGCAGAACGTCCGACCCACTAAGGAGATCGATGGCGAGGCGATCCGACACGAACTCGTAGGGCTCGGTGCGCCATGCAAAATGCTGGGGCCAGAGACGCCGCACCGCCATCAGCAAGGCGACCGCTGTTCGATAGGGTTGAAACCGCAACCGGTCTCGGACGTGGATCTGGACCCCTCCACAGGTCCTGTTCGCATGCTTGTGGAAGCTGGGCTTGAAGAACGTCGGTCTGAAGGCGACGCCAGGCAAGGCAGCCGCATCCATGGCCCTCGCGAGCCGGCCCGGATCGATATACGGCGCCCCGAACCACTCGAAGGGTCTGGTGGTTCCCCGCCCCTCACTGAGCCGGGTCCCCTCCACGAGGCACATGCCTGGGTAGACGGCTGCCGTCTGCTCGGACGGCATGTTGGGAGAGGGCAGCACCCAGGGAAGCGCCGTGTCGCCAAAATGCATGGTCCGACGCCAACCTTCCATGGGAAGGACATGGAGGTCCACGTCCAACGACAACTCGGAGACGCACAGGGTCAACAGTTCCGCAATGGTCATGCCGTGCCGCACGGCCACGTCGTGCCGCCCCACGAACGACTCGTACCCAGAGGTGATCCCTCCCCCTTCGACCGTGACTCCATCGATGGGATTCGGTCGGTCACAGACCAAAACCTGGGTGTTGGTCCTGGCTGCGGTCTCGAGGCTCGCCAGGGCGGTCCAGGCAAACGTGTAGTAGCGTGTCCCGACGTCTTGGAGGTCGATCACCAAGAGGTCAACCTGGGACAGAGCCTCTTGGGCTGGCCAAAGCTGCTCCTCTGCGGAACCATAGAGGCTCAAAACAGGCAACCCGGTGAGAGGATCCCGGCTCCCATCCACCCCTTCCATGTCCTGGGCCTGGCCATAGAACCCGTGCTCGGGCCCAAACAAGAAAAGGAAGTTCTCCCCAGAATAGTGTCGAAGAAACGAAGAGGCGAGTCGAAGCTCTCGATCCACGCTGGCGGCATGACCGAGGAAGCCAATCTTTCTGCCGCGCAGCCAATGATCCGGGTCCGCAATTAGCCTATCGAGCCCAGTGCGAACCGACACCACCCAACCTCAGGCAATGGGGACAGGGGACAACACGACTTCGTCGTCCACGGTCTCCACTCGAAATCGGACCTTGCTGCACTTGTAGCGACTGATGAGCAGACGCTCGTTCACCTGGACTTTCGCTTTGAAATCTTCCAGGGTAAAGCCTTCGAGGTCCTCTCCCTCGGCATCCAGGGCGGCCATGTACTCCTTATAGATTCGTCTGACATGGTCCTCGTCACTTTCGGCCGCAAGCGGTGCAACCGACGGGTCCGATGCGTTCACCACCGAGGGAGGCAAGGGGCCGAGTTTCACCTTGATGGTGGCCTGATCCTGTTCGCCGCCTTCTTCCTCTTCTTCTTCGTCCTCAGGACGACCCAATAGCTTGGCGAGCATTCCATTCAATGAATAACACAGGCCTTCGGTCTCCACAGAAGGCACGCCGAAGCTATACTCGAGGTCCCCGGAAATCACCTCGTTGACCCCGTTGTAAATCTCGTCGATGGGCCGAACGAAACGCATCCACATAATCTGCATCACGACCAATACGATCACCAAGGCCAACAGACCCAGACCCCAAATCGCCCAGGGCACGATCTTGAAGGGGGCCTCGACCTCGTCCGTGTGCACGAAGACGAGGAAACTGTAAGCGCCCGGCTTGTAGGAGCCGGCAATCACCCCGGCGGCCGCCAAATACCGTTTTCCATCCACGACCACGGGGATTCCCTTGAAGTTCTCCCATTCCACCGTTCCATCGGCAGCCGAAATCTTCTTTGCCTCAACCCGATGGCTTTTGATCTTCTTGATAATACCCTGGGGCACCACGGGAAGATCGGCGGACGATGCAGCATAGCGGTCCCCCTCCAGGAACACGATGCTCGTACCCAAATTATGGGCGAGCAGGGTCGCCGCCTTGTCACTGAGAGCCCAACCGATGATGAGACATGCAGCCGTGTTCCCGTCTCTGCCCAAAATAGGCGCCATGCCGATTCGCAGGAGCGTATTCCGCTCATTCGAATGGACAGCTTGCTTCTTGGCCTTTCCTTTGATCATCTCAGGAGAAATGAGGTCGCGATTCACCCAGATGTCCGACTGGCTCATTCCCTTGGCCAACACCCCCTTGAGGGACAGATACCGGTCCGTTAGGCTCTGCCCCACCAAATATTCGGTATTCTTGTTACGGATCAGCACGACCCCGTCGCCGTCCACCATGGCGACCAGGTCGGGAACCCGTCCCACGGCGATGAGGTCACCTTCGATCCTGGGCACCAGTTCGACCCCGATCCGCACCCGAAGGGCCACGTATGCCCGCCAGAACCGCTTCATCCTCAAGGTGGAATCCGCTGCCATTTGAGTGGCAAGCGCTTGAGCTTTGACGGAATCGTGCTTGGTCGTCCAACCAAGAACCAAAGCTCCCAGCCGCTCTGGACGTCCCGTTGGAGACGGAATCGACTTCTTGACGAGCGGTACGATCATCGGCGCGGCTACCCCGGTCGCCAGCGGCTTGCCCAAAGGCCCCACTTTCTTGATGGAACCCACGTACACATCGGGTGCCGCCCAGCCCGCTGGAACCAACTGCGATGCCGGCGCGCCGGACTTCTTCTTCAATTCCGTGGCGAATATCTTCTTACTCAGATCAGACTCGAAATTTCGATTGAACCAGTGGGAGGAGCCACCCTTGCCGGCAAGGGAGGGAGCCACGTATGCACCGAGGATCCGGCCACGAACGATCACGAGGGCCATGTCCGGCCGATCGGCAGCAGGAACCGCAGCAACCTTCGTTGCCAAATATTCGGACAGTTCATCCTGCCCCTCTCGAAAATCCAGAACCCGCTCACGAGCCATCCGGGCAAAACCGTCCGCCCTGCGGACCACCTCGTGGCCGTCCATTTCCAAGCGGACCCAGGCTGAAGCAAAAGACCCTTCCAATGCCCGATGCTCGGACTTCCGGATCTTTTTCATGGTGCTCGAACGAACCAGAAAAAAGGTCCCTCCGGTCACGAGCCCCATGGCCACCAGAGCAAAGATTGTCATCTTGATTCGCATCGCATACGCCCCCTAACTCCCAGTCGCCTATCACGAGGACTTGTCCCCGATGATGGCTCATCTCGTGATTGGTACAATAACTTGGCCTTTTTACTTGGAATGGCAAACGATGACAAGACAAAACGCCCGCCTGGATGACTGGTTCTGGGTGGTCGGCAACCGAGGAGCGACAAAGCCAGGCGGAATGAATCGGCGTTCCAGATGGCAGATTGATTCTGACCAGCCGCCTCAACGACCAGCCGTTCGCCGAGCCCTGCAATCATCGAATACGTGGGCCCCCAGGCCGAAAATGCCATTGTGCATCAAAATCCCGTACACCACCTGACAGGCAGTGGGGCGCAGGGCATCGTCCGCAAGATTCTTGCCCGCCCAACCGAAAATGAGTGCGTCCGTGTCCCATTCCATCTTGGACAGGGCACAGGACAACAGCAAATCCGTGACGGATTCGCTTCTGCCGACCCAATCTCCCCGCAGCACCCTGTCCACCACCCGCTCCCAGGAGCGTCGCCCCGAAGCTCCCTTCCATTTGCGGGCACCAAACTCACCCAAAGAGCCGAGAAGCCGGCCACAGGCATCCGGGCCGCCCTTCATGGCGGAAAGGGTCGCCAACATGGGGCCCACACGGTTGGGTGGCGCATCCGCCAGGCATGCACGAGCCCGATCCAGACGACCCGCCTTGATCCATGCCCTGGCCAACTCCAACTCAAACCCGGATGGCGCGTTGCGAACCAGGGACCGCAAGGGACGAGCGGCCTGCTCCATGTGCCGGGCGATCCGCTTGGGGTCGAATCGATAGTAATTGATCAGGTCCTTGGGTGCGGAAAACTCCACGCGGGCATTGTCGTCCGTATTGAGACCGACACCGGCAACGAAGCGACGCACGTCCTCGCCGCCCATGATGAACCGAACGGCCAGATCCGCCGGGCCGTGGATCTGGATACGCCCGAACTCCTTCGCCACGGGGCCGACGGCCAGCCATTTTTCGAGCCACCGGTAGTCCAAGGCAAGGGGACGCTTGGACGCCACGAGCAACAAATCCGTAACGCTTGGAGCCGACCGAAAGACATACACGTATGGAAACACTGCGGCAAGGGTCGCGAGGATGACCCGGACGTTCTGCGGCGAAATCTCATAAATTTGCAGCCACTGCACGAACGTCCCCGAGTTCGCGAGATGCCTCGCCACGAGACGAAAATACTCGACAGTGAAGAGGTTCGAACAGCCCGTGATCCAGGGATTCGATGGCTCCGATACGATCAGGTCATACGGCTTACCTGCAGCAGCCAAGAAAGTCCGGCCGTCCCCTTCCACCAGATGCACCCTGGGATCCTGCGTGGCCCAGTGGTTGTACCGCAGGAACCACCTCGCACCAGTAATGACCTCTCGTTCCAACTCCACGGCATCCACACGACGGACTCCGGTGGTCAGCAAGCTGCCCACGGTCAGACCGGAACCCCACCCCACGACAAGGGCGCGATCCGGCGGCCTGCCGGGAGGCAACAAGACGGCACCCAGCAGCCCACTTTCCATCTCCGTCTGCATGTCACCGAACCTGGAAATCGCCACCATGGGGCCGAACGCCGCAGGATGCATGGCCAACTCACGGCAATCCCGACCCTTGGGCCGCGCAAACCGCCCGGATGCCGAAGCGTCGGTCTTGCCGTTCACCTGCAACGCGAGGTGCTCCCAACAGTACTGCCCAGCCAAGCCTTCCATAATGATCCGTTCCACCGAGACGGTGGTCACCAGACCTTCGCGATAGAAGACGAGCCGATGGTCCACGATGGGTTCGAGCCAGGTGTCGTGTCCTGCCAGCCCGGCAAGATGATGGGTGGCCCTGGCACGAGCCTGTTTCCATTCGGGCCATTCGACGAAATCCGGGATGCGTACGCTGGATTTCGCCAGTTTCATATGCGCCATGTCATAGACGGACACGCGAAACACACCCGACACCATGGAACTCAGATTCCACGGCCGGTAGAATGCCACGAGGCCCACGGCCACCAACAACGCGGCCCCAATCCGACTCCAGCGCATGAACCTCGTTCCACGCCCCACCGACCCAAAGACAGCGGCCAGCAAGAGATTCGACAGGGCCATGACTGCAACGGTGACCTGGAGACCCAGGTACGGAACCAAAATGAACCCTCCTACCACCGACCCGACGATCGCTCCGACCGTGTTGATCCCGTACACGTACCCAACGGTCCAACCCGTCTTCGCCTCCGCCTCGGACGCCAACCGAATCGTGGCGGGAAAAATCATGCCCATGAAAAAGGTAGGCAGAAGGACCACCACCGCGGCCAAGACGAACTTCACCACGAAGGCCGACAGGGTGGTCAGAGTCAGCACCTTGATGAGCATCACGAAGGCGGCGGGCAGCCGATCCATCACCATCATGCCCAGGATGACGGTGACCGCGATCAGGATGTGGGTCACGGACAGATTCGCCATCTGTCTTGGTTGGTCCGCGTTCCTGCGCGCGTACAGGGCGCCGCCGGCGGCAAGGCCCAACAAGAAACAGAGCAGGATCAACGTAAACGCGTAGACCGAAGATCCCAACACCAAAGACAAGATTCGATTCCAGGCCACCTGATACACCATGGCCACGGCCCCGCTCACCCCGATCCCGATCACGGCGATCCGAGCCTGAAACGACAGGCGACCAGAAACGGCCACCTCGGCAGGAGCCGACGCATCCGTCTTCGAGTCGCCGGCCGTCCGACGCGCAAGGGTGACGGCCACGGCGAGGATGAGCAGGTTCGTCCCGCAGGCCAACCAATTCGTCCAGGAGGTTCCCAACATGGGCAGCAACAAGAACCCGGCGACAAAGGCGCCCAGCAAGGCCCCGAACGTGTTGACGGCGTAGAGGGTGCCCGCCTGGCGGCCCAATTCCCAATGGCTGCGCGTGACGTACCGACCCAACAGAGGCAGACTCGCCCCCATCAGAGTCGTCGGCACAAGGAGCAGAACCCCCACGAGCAGGAATCGAAGCAGACTAAACGTATAGAACGATGGATGGATCCAAAGCCACATGGCCACGTTGAACCGTTCGACCAGGGCCAGAATCAGCGGCAGGGCCAGAGCGTACAACCCCACCCCCCCCTCGACCAATCCATACGTACGCAGGAGGTACTCGGGCCGCGCCATCCGATCCGCCATCCTACCAGCCAGAAAACTGCCCAGGGCCAACCCACCCATGTAAGTGGCAAGAACCGTGGTGACGGCGAAATGGGTGGCACCGAACACGCGAACGAGCGCCCTGGTCCAGAGAGTCTCGAACACGAGGCTCGATGCTCCGGACAGAAAGAACAACGGCGCCACGAGCCCAAGACGACTCAACGAGATTCCGCCGAGCCAAACGCGGCGACCAGATTTGGATGAACTCACCGATTCCCTCTCTGTTGAACGAACGTCTCGAAACGATTGGCCAGACTCTGACATTTCGAAGCGGGCAGTCGCGCCGGACAGAGGTGGCTCGCCACCCCGAAAAGCAACGCAGACCGGTCGAACGTGCTTCCTGTTAAAGGAATGAACAGAGTCGCCACCGGCAGAGGATAGTACCGCACGTCAGCATCCGCCTGTGGTCCCCAAAAAGCCTTGTCAACGAAATTCTTGGAATCGAGCAACACGATGACGAGTGGTCGAGGCTCGACGGAGCCGGAGATTCGTTCGGCCCCGAGGAGCGCACGATAGCGGTCGATGCTGCTCAAGTAGAGCTTTTCCACTCCATCCGCGTCCACCTTTACGTCACTCCAGACCCGAACGTAGGGCGTTTCGTTGCGTTCGGCCTGGACCACCCACGAGACCTTCTTGGAAATCGCCTGGAGCTTGGGGTGCATCTGGGTCTTCCACCGTTCCAATTCGACCTGAACCGCTGTCTTTGTGGTCGATCGTGCCGCCGGATGCTTCGCTTGATGCCCGGCCGCCTGGCTGCCTGACTCCGAATGGTCGCCTCCAGGCAGCAAGAACACGCCCACGGCGGCCAACACCGCAGCCAAGACGCCCACTGCGACCACGACCCAAAGCTTCTTCCGGCTGCCCGTCCCAGAGGCCCGCTGAGCCCCGGTCAGACGACTGGCATCCCGCGTGGTCTTCGCCTCTGGACAACGCTCCAGGGCACGCGCCATCTCCTTGGCGTCGGCATAGCGATCCTCGGGCTTCTTGCTCAACCCTTTCATGATCACGGCGTTGAGCGCTTCACTGACTCTGGCACCGGCCTCGAGCGGCGACTTGGGCGTGGCGGACAGGTGCTGGCTCATGATGGCGAAGTGGGTTTCCCCGTCGAAAGGCGTGTGCCCCACGACCGCCTCGTACATGCTCACGGCGAGGGAATAGAGGTCCGAACGACCATCCACGTCGCTGCCTTGGACCTGTTCTGGGGACATGTACCGAACCGTGCCCATGGTCTGCCCCGTCTGGGTCAGTTTCGTGTCCCTGGTGATCTTGGCAATCCCGAAGTCCGTCACCTTGACCGAGCGATCCGGACGCACGATGATATTCGACGGTTTGATGTCCCGATGCACGACACCTTGGCTGTGCGCATGCTCCAGTGCGGCGAGCACTTCCCTGGTGATCCGCACCAACTCGACGGCCGTGATCCGCCCCGATTCGTCCAAAATATCTTCGAGGGTTTGGCCCTCGGCATACTGCATCACCAGGCTCATGCGTCCCAGGTCTTCGGCAAAGGTAATCAGGTGGACGATGTTGGGATGCTCCAGTCGGGCCAGAGTCCGAGCCTCGTCCACGAAACGGGCACGGACCTCGGGATAAACCGCCAATTCCGGGGGCAACATCTTCACCGCCACGACCTGCCCGGTAAGCTGATGGCGGCCCTTGTAGACAGCCGCCATCCCCCCCTCACCGATCAACTCCACCAACTCATAAGCTCCGAACGCGACTCGCCCGAGCAGGGATTCGGGACCTTCCCCTGCTAAAGGTGTGCCGCAGGAAAAACAAACTTTGGCGGCATCCTGGTTTTCTTTTCCACAGTTGGGACAAAAAATCGGCATGGGCGCTGCTATTCTCTCGTCGAGGACATTTCGTTATTCGAGGACGACTCCCAATCCGGGGACGACGCATGATACCCAATCTCCACAAGGAAATCTTCGATGGCTCCGCTCACCTGGGCTGGAAACTCCACGGCCGCATAGTGGCTCGCCCCGGAAATGAGACGGAAGCGACAATCAGCGATGCGGTCACAGATGCGGCGCGCCGTGGCCGAAGGCGTCATCACGTCTCGGTCGCCGGTCACCACCAGAGTCGGACAGGACACCTCGGACAGCACATCCGTTGCGTCGTGTTGTCCCAGGGCAGCGAGGGTCTTTGCATAGAGCCGAAAATCGAGCCGGGCAAACTCGGACGCGAGTTCGTCGAAAATACTTCGATCCAAAGACTTTCCCACCAACCCGAGCGTCTGCAGCAGGGGCACCAGGGCGGGCAACTGGGTCAGTCGCTTGGTCGCGGCTGAAACGGCTGGAGCCGCGGCATCCATGACCTTGAGCAGCATGGGAATGACGCGATCCATGAGTTGGACCCCGAACGCTGTTTGGAATGGTCTGCCCGATGTGCCATTCAAGAACACGAGGCCGGCGAATCGATCGGCGTGCGTCCGATAAAATTCGAGGTTCACCTGCGTGCCCATGCTCCACCCAAGGAACACGGCACGTTCGACCCCTTCTATCTCCAGCAGACGCTCCAAATCCGAGCAGTGCGTGGCCACCCCCACGTTCGTCGGGTCGGGCGGCGGCCCGGAGCCGTACAGGCCCCGATAGTCCCAACACAAAATGCGATAGCGGTCGGCCAGCCGACCGTAGACGTACTTCCATGCCGCAAACGTCCCACCGAGGCCATTCGCGAGCACGAGGACCGGCCCTTTCCCGACTTTTTGATAGGCAATGCGCGTCTTGTCCGGCGCATCGAAAAACAGGTGCTGTACCACACCATGAACAGATTCTCCCGGCTTCTTTCCTGCTGCAGGCGGCTCTGTCCGTTCGCCCTCCACATCCACTCCCTTCACCCGGTCTGACCTAGAGGCCCTTTTCCTTTGCAAAGGCAATCAAAATGTCGGCGACCTCGGTGCCGACCCGGGCCTGCGCCTCGACGGTCGAAGCGCCCACGTGCGGCGTCACCGAAACGCGGGGATGATTGACGAGGTCCGCATTGGGCTCTGGCTCGGTCTCGAACACGTCGACACCGGCGCCCAGGATGTGCCCGGAATCCAGTGACTCGATCAACGCAGTCTCGTCCACCACACCACCCCGGGCGCAATTGATGAGAACCGCACCTTTCTTCA
Source organism: Deltaproteobacteria bacterium (assembly GCA_021162935.1). Classification (GTDB taxonomy): domain Bacteria; phylum Myxococcota_A; class Polyangia; order HGW-17; family SLPX01; genus JAGGXR01. Next base: position 5,394 of record JAGGXR010000141.1, on the reverse strand, counting down.
TCTTGGCGAATTCCGCCTTTCCGATCACGGCGCCTTTCGCCTTTATGAAGGGAACGTGCAGGCTCACGAAGTCGGCCTTTGCGAGCAGCTCGTCCATGGGCAGCATGGGCACGCCATCCACCGGGCTGTCCGACATAAGCTTATTGTGCGCCACCACGGTCATACCAATGCCCATCGCCTTGCGGGCCAGGTGCTGCCCAATGCGACCGATACCAATGATACCCAGGGTCTTGCCCGACAGCTCAATCCCCTTATACGCCTTCTTATTCCATTGACCTTGACGCATGCTCACATTGGCGTCACAAATGAACCGAGCCACGGAAAACATGTGGGCCAACGCCAACTCAGCCACGCTCTCCGAGGAAGCAGATGGCGTATTGCGCACCGCAATCCCGGCGGCTTCCGCATCAGCCACGTCGATATTGTCGATCCCCACGCCTCCCCGGACGATGATCTTCATCGCCTTGGCTGCATCGATGATGGGCTTTCTGAACTTCGTGGCCGACCGTACCACGGCACCGTGGTACGCAGAGACCTCGGCAATGAGTTCGTCGGGGGACATCCCGGTCTTGACGGTCACATCGAGGCCGGCGGCACGCATCTTCTCGACGGCTGAATCGGCAATCGGGTCACACACTAATATTTTCATGATGGCAGCTCCTTTCGAAATACGACGAACAAGGCACCCGGTCCGTGACCGAGCTGTTTCGCAAAACGTTGTATGGAATATAGCCAGCACCCCGGCAAAGTGCAACCGCGACGGTCGCCGACCTACTTTTGCGGCCGTCCCTTGCGAATTCCTGGATACGACGGGCACGCAGCAGGCGTCCAGCCTCGATGGCGACAGAGGACCCCGCGTAGAATACGAGCCAAATTCGACCGATCGCGGAGCAACATTTTCCAACCAACCATCCGTGCCCCTGCATGCCGTCTCGCCCTCTTGCTCACCGAATAGGGCACCGTCAGGTCCATCGTCGGAGCGGTCTCGCCGATCTTCGCGGCCAACCGCTGCCTCGCCTCCGCCAGGCGGGCCCGAAAACCAGTCCATGTGCCGGACGGTCGACTGGAACCAGTGGCGTCCACCAGGGCCAAAAGACCAGCTAATCCGTCCAGGCGCAGCAGCAGGCTCACGGCGGAAGGAACATTCTGCCGGGCCAATTCGGTCGGAATCTGGCCTGACAGGTTCTTGACGGTCTGCTGCAACGATCGTCGGCAGCGACGCAGCCACCGTTTCCCGGCGCCCGCGGGCCATCCCTTCGGAGAACGAGACTGAGCGATCCCAGCGAAGGCCACGGCGCAGAGGGTCAACGTGCCGGGACGAGGCAGTCGCTTGACCAAACTTCGAATCCTGGGATTCTCGGGATGCACCACGGACAAAAACAGAATCAGCTTCCGCGCGGCAACCAAACTCGCATCTCCCCGGTATCGGACCTCCAGGTCCGAAGTGACGAGACGTGCCAGGGCCGCCGGAGCACGGCGGTACCAGCGCCGTAGAGAAAGCCAGGCCACCGAAGGCATGGCGCCGGCCACCGACAGGTCCAAGAGGACACCGGGAATCGTCACCGCATTCTTGAATGACAGGGTATGAATCGCCGCCACCGACGCCGCCGCATCTCCTCCGGTTGCAGCCGTCACCAGGCCTACCAACCCAGCCCGCGGGTCGAAGGGACGGACCATCCGACTGAGGCGCCGCAACCGATCGGCCAACGCCCGATCCCGCTCGATTTGCTCCGCCACCCTCAAGGCCTCACGGGCCATGCCGGCCACAGCGACTTGCCCCGCTGCATCGTCTTGCCTCTTGCGGGACCGCCCAATGCCCGTCCGCCCAGCCATGGCACCGCCCGACAACCGTCCGGCCAGACGTCGCAAGGCCGTCGGATCGAACTCTGCCACCGCCCGATCCATCACGGCTCTACCCACGACCAGGCGAAGTGACAAAAGATGCCTACTCGCAGGATATCGCCTCCGATACGCATCCATGGCCCGCCAAGTTCCCAAGACTTGGACCCTGGATCGCCAACGGCCCTCCAGCCAACCACGTACCACCGCAGCATGATCGGAACCGGAAAACTCGAGCAGATAGGCTTCCAGCATCCAGACAGGCGAGGTCCGGGACAGATGGGAGAATTCGAGACGGGACAATGCGGCGCGAACCGTCTTCCGTTGGACAGCGGTCGGGTACCGGCGCAGAAACGCTCTGAGCGCCTCTACGCTGGGATGCTTCAGGAGCCGGCTCGAAAGCGACCGATGGAGGTGTATTTCTGCCTCTGTGCCGTGCGCCGATGCTGGATGCTGGAGCAGGAACCACTGCCACATCCACCAAGTCCCGACGGACTTGGCCCGGACAAATCGCTTATCGGCCAGAGCACGTCGGGCCTCACCAGCAAACAGCCCCCTTGGATGCCGCCGCAGGAACCACTTCCAACCAGACACAGTATCGGCCCGCTTGGCCATCTGAAAATGAAACCGCTCCAGTCGCCTGGCCAATCGACCGGCGTTCGCACAGGACCCTGCACAATCCGCCACCTTGGCGGCGAGGGTCTGCTCCGCTGCCAAAAGGGGATCGGACGACTTGCGCAGGACCATTTTCGGAACACAGGCCCCCGTGACGACCGCAAACGCTGCCGCCCAAAAAACAATGCGATGCAATCCGTCCCGGCTACGGTCCATCGACCCGAATCTCCCCCGCCTCCACACGAACCGTCACGCGACCGGACTTTCCCAGTCCGAAACTCTGGAACGCGGCCCCTTCGAGGTGCTGCGTGAGCAGAGCGGCAAGGCCCCTGGCCCCCGTCTTTCGCTTGATCGCCGAATGGACCACATAATCCAAAACACTCGGTTCCACGGACAATTCGAGTCCCTCGTCCGCAAACTCGTCGATCATCTTGTCCACCACGTCATGCACCAAAATCTCCTTGAGGGTGTCCGCCGCCAGGGAGACAAACGGCACGATGCGCGTGAACCGAGCAATCAACTCAGGCAAAAAACCGTACTTGTAGAAATGGTCGATGTTGTCCACCTGGCTCTGACTAAACCCCATGCCGAAACTTTCTTCGACGTCCGATCCGAGGTCACTTCCGAACCCGATGGACTGTTCGGACTGGCTCTGTCGAACCACCTCGTGCAGGCCCGAAAAGGCGCCACTGGCCACGAAGGCCACATCCGCTGTGTCCATGTTGATAAAGTCACCGTATGACGAATGGCCGAGTTCGAGTGGAACGACCACATCAGCGGCCTCCAGGAGCTTGAGCAGCTCACGCTGGACTCCCAGACCGGTCACGTCCTTGGTCGTGCCGGCCCCGGCGAACACTGCGTTGTTCCGACCAGAGGCCAATTTATCGAACTCGTCGAGACAGACGATGCCCACCGACGCCCACAAGGGATTGTCGTTCGCCGCCCGCAGGAGCCGCGTCAGAATCGAATTCGTATCCTGGCCCACGTAGCCGGTTTCGCTGTACGAGGTCACGTCCACGATCACGGTCGGCAGCTTCAGGATTCTTTGGAACAACAATTCGATGAGAAACGTCTTGCCACAGCCCGTCGGCCCAACGAACAGATAGTTACTCTTGGGCATCACCTTGGCCCTGGGACGGCGCTCCAGATACAGACGCCTCAGACGCGCCACATGCCGATAGGCCATCAGACAGGCCGCCCGCCTCGCGTCTTTCTGTCCACGATAGCCGTGCCGCGTCAGCCGTCTGTCCACCTCTTGGGGCGGAAGCAACGGAACCTTGCGAAGCAGAGTCAGAAAACGTTCGGCATCATTAGGCGAATATTCTTTCAAATTCTCCATGGCATCTCCACCGCAGCCTCCGAGTCAATGGAGTCCATCGAGTCCGTCGCACCGACAGACATCGACCCACCGGTTCGTTCACACAAAAAAGCACTAGCACAGAATCACAGACCGAGACAACTATCCAGGAATGTCGCTGCCGCAGTCCCATACGACCTTGTAGTCATGGACGACGGGCGTGGTTTCCTGGTCGTCGGACATGAGTTCGAATTCCACCTGAATGTACGGAGCTGGGTCCGGAAGCACCGGTCCCTCTGGCGGATCCGTCAGCACGGCGGGAGACTGGTCCCAGGGTCCGAACCAGGCACCGAAGGTCTGCGTGTCGTCTCCCACCCGCACCCGCACCCGAACCGAGGTGCCAGGTGGCGTGGTGGCATTCCATTCGACCTTGATCCAGTGGGTTTCTTGACTGTCGCCGCAGCCTTCCATGATGTACCGATACGTGCCTCTCGGTCTCGTAAAGTTCCGCAGACCGTATCCCGTAAAGTCCGAATAGGTGTATGGATTCAGCCCTACTGGTACGACATAGACGTTGTTGGTCAGATCCACCGGATTCCCGGCGGGATCCAGGTCGATCTTGGTCGCGGTCGAGGCATCGTAGCTCATGCCCCACACGTTCCCGTCGAAGTCCAGGCCGACGCCAATCATGCCACCGCCAAGATTCAAATTGATCCGCATGGCTCCCTGAGCCGCAACCTGAGCCCAGGTCCAATCACCATCTTGGATACCGCCGGGCAGACGAACGATGTACCCGTTGTTCGAAGCCACCCACACCCACCCGCGCAGGTCGGCGGCGATGCCTCTCGTGTGGCTAATCATTCCCTCTTCGCTCGTACGGATCCTGGTCCAGACGCCGTCGTCGAGCGAATCGAAACTCGTTCGGTTCGGTCGGTACCGGAATGCGTTATAGGTACTCCACCCTCCAAGCCAAATATTGGCCTCTCCATCAGTGCAAATTCCGTAAAAGGCCCCGCTGGAACTCCACGGTGGCGACAACAGCGGCCCCTTCTGAGTGGTGTTGCCCGTATCAAAGTAAGTAATATGCGCTCTGTCGATGTCGGTCGCCCACAAAATGCCCTGTCGGTCCACCGTGCAGCCGTAGACATTCATTCCCGCTGACAACGTGACCTGGTCCAAAATGGCTCCCGTGGTCCCGTCCAACTTGTAGAACACGTTTGGGCTCAGGCTGAACGTTCCAACCCACGCATTCCCATTGCCTCCGCTGTACGGGTCGCCGGCGTCGAGGCAAATGGACCTGCCCACCGCATCGTTCGAACCGTAGTTCACGGTGAACAACACGCATTCGTCATCGAGACCAAGAAACTCCGGCGGCAGCCCGTTCGTGCAGACCGTACTCAGGTCGTCCGGGTGTCCATCTCCGTCACAGTCCAACGTGATCTGGCCGTCGCCATCCTGGTCCTGAGACGTGTCGATCCCCGGAATGCCGTTCCGGTCGATGCAGTCATCGATGCTATTTGCGATCTTGGTTGCAGATGCCTGGCCGCCAAAGGCCCGATTGGCCACCCACACATCGAAATTGAAGTCAACGGCCGTTCGGCTCGGATGGTTCAGGTCCGTTTGAATGGGTTGACCATTGATAT
>JAGGXR010000082.1 GCA_021162935.1 Deltaproteobacteria bacterium | reverse complement strand
GTCCCCCACCGCCACCGTACCCGCCGCCACCGCCACCGGTCTCGTCTCCCCAACCCAGACTCTCACTGTGCCCCGGTCCACCGGCTCCCGGCCCCAAGCCGGGTTGTGGGTCCACGGTGGCGCTCCGTCCGCCTGCAAAGCCTCCCGGGCCTCCGCACCAAGGTTCGTGATCCGGACAGGCCGAGACGCCCCCGGAAACGTCCACGGTTCCGTGAATCTCCACGCTGTCTCGGGCCATCAAGGCCACAACGTTTCCACCAACGATCCTGACGGTCACCCCCTCGTTGACCGTCAGGCTGCCAAATACGAAGCCCCCGATGCCAGGAGGCGGACTTCCCCCGCAATCCCCCGACTGAGAAGTCGAATGGAACACGTACCGAAGGCCTCCGACCACCACCCCGCCAGCCCGGATGGTCCCATCGTCGCTGTTGAGCACCACGTTCTGGTCGAAGGTCACGTCACCGACGTTCGGGTCCGCCATCCATCGCGGGTCCAGGCCGTTGCTGGGTAGAATCTGCTTGCATGACAGGCCATTGGCACGGCAACCGAGGAGACAGGTGGTCACCAGGTCCCATGAGCCCGAACGACAAATTTCCAACGTCCCGTTCGAGCAACGTTTCTGCCCATCCTCGCATGGACCGGCGTCCACCAAGGCATCGACGCGGCCATCCACGACCGCCCCGTCGCCATGCGCAGCGTCCCCGAACGCCGCATCCACCTGTCCATCAAGTCCTGGGAAATCCCCGACACGAGCCCTCGGGTCGAATCGACAGCCACACAATGCCACAGCCGACACAAGTCCAACCACCACCAGACAGGTCGGATATTGTTTCGTCCGTAGGTTTCGCTCTGAATTCACCAGGCCCTCCAAGACCAGCCCCCTACCATCTGGGGCACATCCCAGTACTCCTTCTTATCATACCAACATATCTTCTCTGGATCACGAACGGATTCGGCTCCGGGACCGGCGGAGCCAACCCACGAACAGGAGAGCGACGATCCAGGCGAGGCCGGACGGCAGGCCCGAGTCCGACCCGGCACGGCAGCCGCACCCACCCGACGATCCATGCTCCTCACTGCCCGACGCATCGACGGTCGAAGGGCCACCGTCGGACAGGGTAGCGCCGTCGGCTGGTGCTGTGCCATCTTCCAGGCCGCCATCCATGCCACCGTCCTCTTGCTGGTTCGCCGACGGGTCGTGGCAGTTCCACAGACACCCTCCCTGCACACAGGCCCAGGCGCCCTCTTCGCTCGCCGGGCAGTCACCATGGGTTCCGCCGTCGCAGTCGCTCGCACTGCTGCATTCGGACGCGTCCGTCCCGAGGCTGAACTGATCCAGAACAGAGCCATCCACCCGCTTTGCGGTAAAGTCGACCCTGGGGCCCGCAATGTCCAGGATACAATAGTGGTACACGGATTCGGACACCTCAGTCCACCAGTCGCCGTCCACCGTGTAGAGGGGCGCGCCACCGCCGCCGGTCACCACGTATTTGACGCCTTGGACCGTGGATCGTTCATAGTCGTGGTCGTGACCGGAAAACACGATATCCACTCCATATTGTTCGAAGAACGGAACGAGCACATCCTGGGCCTCGGTATTCGGTCCGTGGGCCCCAGAATCATAGGGGCCATGATGGAGGAACACGAACACGTGCCGCACGTCCGAGTCGGACTGCGCGTCGGACAAGGTCTGTTGCAGCCAGTTGACCTGCGCACTTCCCGTACCGACATCGCTGCCGTACAGGTCGAGCACGACGAACAGCGAGACGCCGTAGCGCACCGTGTAGTACCGTTCCGGGGCCGGTGAGTTTTCGGGAAGATCGAAAATGTCCAAATACAGGTCGCCCTGACCTTCGTGGTTCCCCAAAATGGGATACAAGCAGACATCACGAAGAAAATCTCCCTCGATCTGGAAGAATGTTTTCCATAAATCTGCATTGGAACCATCCGCCACGAGGTCGCCCGTGTCGAACGCAAAATCCACCGATGCGGAAATCAGGCCTTCGACGACCTGACGGTGCGCGTCACTGTCACTCCGATTGTCTCCATAGACCCCGACACGAACCGCTTCGGATCGATCCTTTTCGGTCTGGATCCGAGCCACCTGCGAAGGCCACTTGGCCGACTGGACCTGGTAGTGGTAGACCGAATCCCCACTGAGCCCATCGAGTTTCGCCACGTGATGGAGCGTCTCGTCCGTAGCCGAAACGGTCTGGTCCAAAACATCCGGATCCGCTCCATAGATGAGCGTCGTGGGTGCAGCCTGGTCCGTCTCCCAAACCACCAATGAAGAATGACGGCCGACCTGCTGAAGGAACGGCCCGTAAACAATCTGTGCTGAGACGGGCGGGCTGTCATAGCCCCACAGAACGGGCAGGCACGACAGGTCGGAGCTGGACACATCCGTATTGTGCGCCTCCACGGCGAACACGTTGTCTCCAGCCTGCAGCAGTCTCGGATCCACGTCGAAGACCTCGTCGCCATCGGTCACTTCATGCGACGAAGCTGCATCATCGGGTCCAATCGAACCGTTCGGAACGTGCGAACGCCCCACCTCGATGCCGTTCAGGTAGGCCACGAAACCATCGTCGAACGACATCTGGAGCTTCAGGGACGTTGGCGACTCGGAGCCCACGTGGAAATGGGCACGGACGTATACGGTCAGGTAGTTGCCGCTCATGTCCGACAGGACCGTCCGGTCATCTCCATCGCCGTACCCAATCCCAAACCCCTGCGACGACTCAGTCCAGCTCGCATCCTCCTGAAAACCCACCGACGTCCAATCGGACGGCGGCGCCGAGGTTCCTGGTCGATAGGACAAGGCGCTGCCCTGTTGGAGATAGACCCACGTCGTGGCCCTTGCCAGGGGTCCGTGCATGACCATTGCAACGACAATCATCAAAACGAGGCGAATGCGCTTCATGGTTCCTGTTCCTCACCTTTCCCTGATATGACAATGGAACCGACCGCCCCCACGAACGCATCTGGTCCGATACGAGCGGATCACCGGACCAATCCGGTGAATCCGGTGCCATCCCTCCATGCTCATCGTTGAGACATAACGATTGCAAGCAAAAAACCATACATGAACAACTTTTTATTTTACCAAGTCGAGTCTATCGAATCTGAACCGACATCCACTGCATATGCAGAAGTGCCACTCATCATTGAGACATTTCTCAGATTGGTTTCGAGACAGCAGCCATCTCGAAGACGGCTGTATGGACACTTTTTGCTTCTTTGTCCCCTATCTGGTTACCCGATTACCCGACGACCCGACGATTGAGGTTCCTGCCTGCTCCTTGACAGAATCAGTTCGGAACCATATTCTCTTTTTGTGTTGCATACGACTCAATGAATCGTAATTTGGGTTTAATTTTTCGATGAGAGGGAAAGACCGTCATGCCAAGGAATTGGAAATTGAGTAAGATTTCGTTTTTCATATTTCCCCTTCTTGTACTCGGCAGTTGCTCGAATCAGGGGCCGACCGGCGAGGACAATCCGTTTCTGGATGACTTCACAAACCTGGGGAAGGCGGATTCTGGCTGGCTCACCATTGCGGATGCTCCCGAAGTGGAATTGGTCCTTGAAGGTGATATCAAGGTCCCAGGAAAGTGGCAGTTTCTCCAAGGGCCGGTGGATCAGTCCCAATTCGCGCTTACTTATCTCCGTGGGCACTTCAAGGTCTTCATGGAATCCCAGTTCGTGGTCCCGGATCACCGCCGGACCGTGGAGTGGCTCATAGACGGCCAATGGGTTCCAGCAAGCCAGGTTGGCAGCGACGTGGATGTGACGACTCTTTCCCACTACCGCATCGTCGGCATCAACGCGATTGTCTACAAGCCGGAGGACCCTGCGGCTCTGGTGGGGAAGGTATACGAAGCAGTGGTACCCCGGTATCCCTATTTCATCATGACCCATGCAGGCGCCACCTGTGCCACGAACACGTCCCATGCGCTCTGGGACGACGACTACTGGTATTTTTGGGACCCGGATCGCCGGGAATGCGAACTGGAAAAGAGCACGCTTACTGCCACTGTCGTCAAGAAGATCGAAAGCGCCGGAGTCAGGTACCCGGAATACGACCAACTCCTCAAAGACGGTACAATCACTGTCATCGCCTTTTTCGGAGCTTTCGACAGTTCCACTGACCCCATGGAAAACGATCGCGGCTATCGCGGTATGGAGTCCTTCTGTAAGAAGATCGAAGCAGCCGGTTTCGAACGGGGCACCTCTCCCGATGGTCTCATCCGCTATTCAAGAACTACAGAAAACGGGCTTGAGCTCGTGGTGGACGTCTCAACGCCGAAGGATTTCTATGGCCTCGACGACTACGAACACACCGCTGTTTTCGACCAGGGAATCAAAACCCACGAGGTCGTCATCTATAACGGGCACTCGATTTTCGGTACGAGCAACCTGTGGAAACGGGACATCTATCCAGACTTTTACCAAATTTTCTTTTTCAACGGCTGTTTGGGCTACGAATATTACGTGGGCGCCATCTTGGATGGGAAGGGAAGCTGGGAACACACTGACGTGATTTCCAATGTGAAAGAGACTCCTGCTGCACCGCAACCAAAAGTACTCGCCGCGTTCATAGCTGCTCTGTTCCAGGGCGCGGAAAAAAACGGCACCGTTAATTTCAACGGCATACTCCATGCCATCTCTGCCTACACTTACAACTCTATCTACGGAGTATCCGGTGCCAGGACCAACTGTTTTTCCCCCGAAGGCAGTCTGTGTGATGACACGAGCACCTACAGCAACCAGGACAGCACTCCGATTCCAGACGGGGATCCTCACGGCGTGGAAAGCAGTATTGACGTTTCACAGAACATCTCAGTCGGGGTCTTGAGCTGTTCTGTGGATGTGACCCACCCCTGGATTAGCGACCTGACCATCAAGTTGGCCCACAACGGAGTGGAGATCGTGCTATGGGACGGCACCAGCGCCGGAGGCGGAGACTTGGGTACTGACCTCCACGAGACATTCACGGTGGACGCCTTCTCCGACATGGACGCCGCCGGTCAGTGGACTTTGACCTTGGTCGACAACATGAAACCCGATCCCGGGACAATGGAAGGCTGGAGCCTGACCATCACCAAAACGGACCAGTAGGCTCTCTGTCCTGTTTTCTTTGGTCCTACCCAAAACGGGTGTCCAACGGAACCGGACCCGGCATAACCTTTCTGACATACAAGTATTTTCCCCACACATGGACACTTCTTGCATTCTTTGCCCCCTATCTGTTTACCGCATGATCCGACGATCCGACGATTGAGGAAGGACAATCCTGCGTTGCGAGACGTCTTCGGTCGTGGTACATGCGGAGGCGTTGGATGAGTGGCCCCCTGCCTCGCGCCACAGCGCACAAGGACAGGCAGACCGGCCAACCGGAAATCACGAACGGACCGACGACGGTCCGCAATGGATCAACGGACGGTTGGACCAGACGAGGACCAACCCCCTCTTCTTCTCTGCCGTCGTTGCCATCATTGGAGGACGATCATGTTTCAAAACATTCGACGTGGACTGGGAATGGGTGCGGTTTTTTTCGTGGTGATCGCCATGGTCGCATCGAGCGGTTGCGGCAAGAAAGGCACCAAGGCGAACCAGCCTGACAAGTCTGCCGGCACTCCAGCGCCGCAGGCTCCGGTGGACACGGCCACCGACCAGGGCATGCAACCAGACCAGGCGGCCATGGCGGCCCCGGCGGGCCAACCAGCCGGGACGCAGCCCACTGCGGCCACCGAAAAGGTCCCAGCCGGGGCGGTCCAGGCGCAGATGCTCATCATCGGCTGGAAGGGCGTGCGGGATGGTGCGAAGCGCACGAAGGAGCAGGCCAAGGCCCTGGCAACCAAGGTGGTCCATCTGGCGGCCAGCAAGCCCTTCGGCTCACTCGTCAAGACGTACTCGGATGGGCCGAAGGCGAACGGCGGCAAGACGCCGGCCATGACCCAAAAAGAAGCCTCCAAGATCTTCACTCCCGTTTTCGGACTCCAGGTGGGACAGGTTTCCCAGCCAGTCGAGGGCCCGGACGGATTCTACGTTTTCAAGCGCATCAAGTAGTCGGTTCATGAAAACTTCCAAAGAAATCAGGCAGGCGTTCTTGGATTTCTTCGCCGAACGCGGACACAAAATCGTGCCATCCGCCCCGGTCGTCCCCCAAGGCGACCCAACGTTGATGTTCGCAAACGCGGGGATGAACCAGTTCAAAGACGTGTTCCTGGGAACGGGCACCAGACCTTACAGTCGGGCTGCGGATACCCAGAAATGCATCCGGGTCTCGGGAAAACACAACGACATCGAAGAGGTTGGGGTGGACACCTACCACCACACGTTCTTCGAAATGCTCGGCAACTGGTCCTTCGGCGACTACTTCAAAAAGGAGGCCATCACCTGGTCCTGGCAATTCCTGGTGGACGAGATGGGACTGCCCGCCGAACGTCTCTGGGCGACCGTTTTCGGAGGAGAGAAGACGCTCGGCCTGGACGCGGACAAAGAGGCAGAAGACCTGTGGCCCGAGGTGACCGGCATTCCTCCCGAACGCGTCCTACGATTTGGAACCAAGGACAACTTCTGGGAAATGGCTGACGTGGGCCCCTGTGGCCCCTGTTCGGAGGTACACCTCGATCTCGGCCCAGATGCCTGCGACATGAAGGACATACCCGGCCACCAATGCGGCGTCAATGGAGACTGTGGCCGATTCATCGAAATCTGGAACCTGGTCTTCATCCAGTACAACCGTATCGATGCGACCACGCTCAAGCCACTGCCCGCACGGCACGTGGATACAGGTATGGGGTTCGAGCGGCTCTGCGCCGTGGCTCAGGGAGTCACGTCGAACTACGACACCGACCTATTCCAGCCGCTGCTCAAACGCATCGGCGAACGAACCGGACATGTCTACGGCGAACGTCACAAAGAGGACGTTGCCATGAGGGTGGTGGCGGACCACATCCGGGCACTGACCATGGCCATCGCCGACGGAGCCCTTCCAGGCAACAAGGATCGGGGCTACGTCCTGCGCCGCCTCCTGCGCCGCGCCCTGCGATTCGGCTACCAGGTGCTGGGAAAGAAGGAACCGTTCATCCACGAGTTGGTTCCCACGGTATGCGAGGTTCTCGGCGAGACCTTTCCGGAAATCGTTGCTCGGGCGGACCACATCGAACGCGTGGTGCTCAGCGAGGAAGAATCCTTCCTGCGCACCCTGGAACGCGGCGTGCAACGATTCGAGACCATCGCCACCTCGCTCGAAGCAGACAAAAAGACGAGCATCGACGGGCAGGTGGCCTTCGACCTGTACAGCACCTATGGATTCCCCAAGGACCTCATCGAACTCATGGCCCGCGAACGACGACTCGCCCTCGACGAAACATCCTGGCAGCGGGCCGCCGAGGAGCACAAGAAGGCATCGTCGAGCACCAAGCAGCAACTCTTCGACCCGGCTGAACTCGAAGGACTCCCTCCGACCACCTTCGTCGGTTACTGGGACCAAGACGGCTCGGACGACCTGGGCGTCACGTCCAAGGCCCGTCTCGTCAAACTCATCGGCAACGAATTCCTCATCCTGGACCGGACCCCCTTCTACGCGGAATCCGGCGGCCAGGTGGGAGACCTGGGGCTCATCGAGGCACCTGGTTTTCGCTTTCGCGTCACGGACACCGGCCGAATGGGGGACATCTGGATCCACCGAGGCAACCTGGAAGAAGCGAATCTGAGCGCTCTGCCCGAAACCGTGATCGCCCGAGTGGACCGGGACCGTCGGCTGGCAATCATGGCCAACCATACGGCCACGCACCTGCTCCATTGGGCCCTGCACCGCAACGTGTCCAAACAGGCGAACCAACAGGGCTCGCTCGTACATCCCGAATATCTGAGGTTTGACTTCACCCACGACAAGGCCCTGACCGACCAGGAAATCAGACGGATCGAACTGGACGTCAACGAGAAAATCGCAGAAGACGACGCCTTGGATATCCGCATCCAGGACTACGACGAAGCCGTCAAGGATGGTGTAACCGCCCTGTTCGGTGAAAAATACGGAGATCGCGTCCGGGTCGTGCGTGCAGGAGATTATTCGGCGGAATTGTGCGGGGGCACCCACTGCCAACGCACGGGCCAAATCGGATTCTTCCAGATCGTCACGGAACGAGCCGTCAGTGCCGGGGTCCGACGCATCGTGGCCAAGACCCGACAGGCGTCGGTCCTGGCCTCCATCGAGCATCGGGCGCTCCTGGCAGACCTGGCCAAAAAACTGAACACATCCGTCTCCGACCTGCCCCGTCGTCTCGATCAGATCCAAAAGAAGCTCTCAGACCTCAAAAAAGCGGGCACCAAGGCCCAGGCCTTCGACGCCCAGACGAGGCGCAAGGCCTTGCTGGAAAAAGCCGAGCCCGTGGGCCAAACCAAAATCATCGTGGCCGATGTCTCGGACCTCAACCCGAAACAGATCGGAGACCTGGCCGATGCCATCCGAGGGGGAACCCAACAGGTTGCGGGGCTCCTGGCAGGGGCCAACGGCGACAAGGTCATGCTCGTGGCTTTTGCGTCCAAGGATCTCACAACCAAAGTGCACGCAGGCAAACTCGTTGGCGAGGCGGCGACGCTCGTCGCCGGTCGCGGTGGCGGCCGGCCCGACTTTGCCAAGGGCGGAGGCAAGGACGTGGACAATCTGCCCAAGGCGCTCGATCGAGCCGCTGAAATCCTCCGGGCAGCTCTGTCCTGAAGGGCTCCTTTTCCTGACCAACGCACCATCGCTGACAAACGCTATCGCCGACCGGACGCTCCATCCCCCCCTGACACATTCTATCTCAGTGCCGGGCCTTCTGCCCTGCTGTTGGTTCTCTCGTGGAAAACTGAGCGACTGACAGCGGCCTTGGACGGATCAGAACTCGCTCGTCAGGCCAAGAGTGAGATCCATGTGGAAGTAGAGATTATCTTCGGGAACCGAAGCAAAGGCTGCCATGTAGTTCAGTTCCAAAAAAACGTTCAGATACCCATGGAGGAAATTGAGCTCCACCCCGGCGAATCCGTTGGGCACCACGCCCTTGGCAAGGTCGGTGTCCGTTACGTCCACCTTCTTGCCCTCCTCGACCTGGACGTCCTTGGCCCGAACGTGATGACGAAAGACGCCATAGCCTAGACCGCCTCCGGCATACCAGCGCCATCCCATGACGTTTTTGACCGCTTTCATGACTGGAGCGGTGTACCGAAACCGCCCCAGAACGAGCCAATCATACGTGTTCCCCTGGGCGGCGTCGTAAACTGCCTTGGATATGAAGGTCTTACCGACCCGAGCCACGATCCCAAGGCGCCCCCAAGGAGCCAGGATATAGGCCAATCCGAACTGACCGTAGAGCGTGCCCATGGACAAGGAGGTGGGCACCTTCTGGTGCACGGAAAAATCGTACCCGTTGCGGGCCACTTCCGTGGTGCCATTGAGCAGGCCCAACCCCATCCCGAGGCCGGCCGTCACCATGATCACCGCGGGGCGACGAGGATGGTGCGCTCCCTTTTCCTGGGAAGGGCCCCCATTCGATCCGACCGGGCCGGCCGAAACGCCGCCACTGCCAAAGGTCCGCCCCTTTCTGGCTCCAGGAATCTCCACTTCGGTCGACGCAACGTGACGCGCTCGATGGTGGTGGCCGTGTCGCCCCATTAACGGATTCTCTTCGGTCGGTACCGCGGGTCCCTGGCCGGAGGCCGCACTGGCAACCTTGAGGCTCACCATGTTCGGGCTCGCCGCATTGCCCGATGCTGCAATGGCTTTGTTCTGGGCGTTCCAAACCACCAGATAATATCCCAGGGATCGGCCACGGACGTCCTTGCCCGGCACCGTCCCCTTCCACGACCACTTCCCCTGCTTCGTCATGTTCACGGTTCGATAGGAAGCGGCAAAAGCAGGTCGATAGTAGAGGGTCACCCGACTCGCGCCCAGGGCATCAGCGACTCGACAGGTAATGGTCAAATCTTGGGTCTCGACAGCCTCGGTCGCGGGCAGATGTTCCAGCCCCTTGGGCGGCCCTTGTGGAACGGGAGGCTGCTTGCGGACCTGCGCTCCGCCCGACCTGGGGGCCTGGACCTTGTACATCCGCTTGGCCAGACGGAACGAACGCAGTAACCTCGGGGTCGCCATTCGCCGAGGAATCTGGATACCGGGAACGATGGAGAACGCGTTGAACCAGGCCTGTTTGCCCGACTGAAAGTCCTTGAACCCCTCTACGTGCACCACACCAAGATAGAGATAGGACTTGGCCACGTCCATCTGACCGGTGCAGCCCGTTTTTTTGGCCAGCGTGATGGCGTCCTTGAGGTCCTGGCCGGCCGCTTCGAAATCATAGTTATCGTACTCGCCCTGCGCCTTGATGTTCAGGGCTCGGATGCGCTTGATTAAGACGACAGTGCAGCCGCCTGCCGCCGGCCTGGCGGTTGGTCGTGCAACCGGCCTGAAGGTTGGTCGTGCCGCCGGCCTGGCGGTTGGTCGCGCTGCCGGCCTGGCGGTTGGTCGCGCTGCCGGCCTGGCGGTTGGTCGCGCTGCCGGCCTGGCAACAGATCTCGCCGGCCGTCGTGCTGCCGAACGTGCTGCCGGACCTGCCCACAGCGGCCCTCCAAGGAATCCCAATGCTGCAGCAATCACCACGGACACGAATCTGCTCATCATTCTACCTCACCTATGCTGTTTGGGCTCCAAGAGTCTATCCTCCCCTGTGAGCCTGCCGGCCCGCACCGGCTCGTTGCACCTGATACCATCGAAATGAACCGACCTACTATACGGATTCCACCTTGAATTTCCAGCACTTTGATCCAATGACAAACAAGGATGTCCCCGTCGCTTTGCTGGGTCTCATCCCATTCCGGCGGCAAGAGCACCGACGACTCTGGTGAGCAAAGCCGCCGTTTCCTCCGACAATTCCCAGATCTCGTGGATGATCAATGGGAAGGCCAGGAGCAGAATCAAGACTCCCGTCCAGGCCTTGACGGGCAGACTCATGAAGTAGGACGGCAATTGGGGCGCCAGGCGACCGAGCAACCCAAAAGCCAAGTCCACCAAGAAACCGGCAGCGAGCACCGGAGTGGCCAGCCCCACGGCAATGTAGAAAAACTCACGCCCCACCCAAATGGCCCACCAGGCGGTTTGGCGCCAGCCGTGAATCGTGGGCCAGCGCCCCGCCGGGACCACGTCGTAACTATGGGCCAATGCCGCGATCACCAGGTCATGCCCTCCGATACTCACGAAGATGACCACCGCGAACATGAGCAGGAACAGACCGACGGGCGAACTGGGGTCCTGCGTCTGGACCGACGAAGATGAGGCCATCTGGGAACCACGCACCAAATCGATGATCTTGCCGGCTGATTGAAACGCAGCGAACAGAGTCCAGACCATGAGCGCAAGGGTCGTCCCCACCAGGGTTTCCTTGAGCACGAGCAAGGCCTCGACCACCCAATTTCCCGTAGCGGACGGCCCAAGAGTCAACCAGGCGGACGGCCAGCATACGATCCCCAACGCAGCAGCCACGACCAAACGCGCCGTGGTGGACATTTTCGGCCCCCCCAAGAATGGCACGAGAAACACCACGGGGGCCAGCCGAGCCAACACCAAAAACGTGGTGGTCAGAATACGATCCAGAGGCAAACTCTGGAACCAAAGGGCGAGTTCCACGACCTTGTTCTCTCCTCGGTCCTCCGCCTGCCGCCCCACATGGGGAATCGGCAGGCTGTTTCACGACGCGTTGCCCTCGACAGGGGCCGCCCAATCCGGTATGTGGGCAACCGCCCTAGCGTCCCACCAGCGGGATCGACGCCCAAAGTGCGGTGGTGAATCGGGTCAACTGCCCCCCCATCCAGGATGCACTGACGGCAAGGGCCAGAGCAACGGCCACCACCTTGGGGACGAAACTGAGCGTCTGCTCCTGAATCTGCGTCGCGGCCTGCAGCACGCTGATGAGGAGTCCCACCACGAGGGCAGCCAGCAGCACGGGCGCGCTGACTGCCAGAACCAAAAACAGGGCCTGCCTCGTCACGTTCAAAATGAAATCCTGCATGGACACCTCCCTATCATCCGCAGGGTGCGATCTCCAAACGGCCAATCATGCCTTCTTGATTTCTCCAGCCGCCTTGAGAACCAATTTTGCAAAAAGAGGTCCAGCCAACTCATGGACGACCGTCGCACCTAAAATGACGTTCAGCAAGATATTCGAAAACGGGGCAAAATGCGGATTCTGCACGGTCACCAGTGCCAACCCGATCACGATGCCACCCTGGGGAATCAAGCCACCTACCACATAGCGACGGACCTTCGGCGACGCGTGTGAAAGGACCGCACCTGTCATCGATCCGGATATTTTCCCAGCAGCCCTCGCCGCCACGAACATGATGACCAAAATCCACGAGGAGGCCAACACCTCCGGATCGAGATGCATGCCGCTGATGGTGAAAAACAGCACGAACACCAATTCCTCGGTGTAGCGTTCCAACATGGAAAAAACCGCATCACCCTTGGCTGCAATGTTCACGTACACAGCGCCCATGACCATCGTGGTCAGCAACTCGTCCAAACCAGCCAACTTTGCCACGCCAAAACAGGTCCCAAGCAGGCCAAGCACCACGACGATGAGCGCCCCCTCGGTCTCTCTGCGCAGAACCGTTCGAATCAGCAGCGCAAGGCTAGCGGCAAACGCGGCGCCCAACCCCAGCGCACCCGCTATTTTGAGCAGGGGCTCGCCGATGGACGCAGAAAATGAAAAGGACTGATGGGTCACGAGAACCATGGCCACGACAAGGCCGAGGCTATAGTTCAAGATTCCCAAACCGTCATCGAAGGCCGCCACGCCCATGATCGTGTCGGTCACAGGCCCCTTGGCATGGTACTCGTGCACCACCGCCAAAGTCGCCGACGGGTCGGTCGGAGACCCCAGAGCCCCTATCAGCAAAGCCATGGGCAACGCACCGGCCAACCAACCACCTGGAACGTCCATGACAAGAGGCGTCACAAGAGCAAACACGAGCGTCACGAACAAAAAGGCAAATTCCCCCTCGAAGACGGTGATAGTCAGGATCGACTTCCCAAGAGCCCGAATCTTGGAAATCAATAACGTCCCTCCAACGGAAAACGTAATGAAGGCCAGAGAAAAGTTCGTGATGACGTTGCTCTGGTTCACCACCGACGCCGGCACGTACCCATTCAATCGAGGATTCAGGGCGATCCCGGCCAGGATATAGCCCGTCACCCTAGGGAACCCAACCCGAAACAGCAGCTCCCCGACGAAGAATCCCACGAACAGGATCACGCCGAACATCAACGTCGCTTCCATGCAACCTCCGTTCACCAGCCATCGAGCGAAACGCCACACCTAGCGCCGAAGCACATCGTAGAAGCACATCGAGAAAGATGGCATTGAACCATCAAATCAGGATCAGTCGTGAAACTTTTTACATGGAGCGAGCGAAATGACAACCCCATCGCGTCCCAATCACATCTGGAAAGAAGCTCCGGCTTCGTGCTATAAGCCGAATTGCAACATCCATTCATAGCCATAGCCAATCGTGAGCGAAAAATGGGACAGGGACGAAACCACGAAAGACACAAAGAGAAGGAAAGGCCGGTCGCAAGACAGCATGATCGCACAGCCGACATTGCCAGACATGAATTATCTGGACCAGCCGTGCCACCACCGACGCCGAGCAGGGCGGTCCCGTTTGGTCTCTTGGGCCTCATCGGCTTGCCAGGCCTCATCGCCATGGCCGCCATTGCCGGCTGCATGCGGCCAGCTCCGACCCTGCTTCGACACGACGCAGGTTCCACCCTGGATGCGCTCCGCCAGGACGGGCAGGGCGCAGATGGACAGACGGACGCACGACCACCCGATGGCGGGCCATCTCCATGCAAGCCGACCTACGGCGCCTGCCGGATCTCGTTCCCGTCGAAGCAGCCCGTCCTGTTCGGCGGCCCCGACAGCCAGGATCCCGACGTCGCCTACGGCAACGACCAGATCCTCGTGACCTACCAAGACTACAACCCCAACGTATCCAGCGCAGCACTCGTCGGTTTCGATCGGATGGGCAATCAACTCTTTGCCGAAAACCATATCGGCGGCATCAACAACCCCTCCATCGCCTGGAATCGCGCCCTAGGCGTTGGAGCGATCGCCGCTGACAGCGGCGTCCGTTGGCTCGATTCCACCGGGCATCCCGTGGGCGACTTCATCGATGTTCCGGTGTTCGGCAACCAAGCGGCGCCGACCATCTCGCCGACCGCAGACGGTTTCGTGGTCGTAGCGCCGGTCAACGGCTATGAAGAGGGCAGCCGGCCCATCACCGGATTTACTTTTCTGGGCCCCACACCGCAGACCTTTTCCTGGCAAAAACTCACCGACGACGATGAGCCATGGAACGTGTTCGCCTGTGCAGAAGACGCCAATGGCATGGCCCAATGGTTCGCTTCGAATCAATGGTTCGGAGGCAACGCAGGGCTGTGGAGCACTGGCGCATCGAGCCTGACCCACGTCGCCGATCTGACCGTCCCAGCCGAACCCAGCTCGATGACAAGCCTCGTCATTTACCAGGGCAAGGTCTATGGCTTATGGGTATACCGGGGCCAGAGTCTGCAGGGACCCTGGCTCGTCCAAATGGAACCGCCAGTCGTCTGGGACCTCAACCTGGGATATGTCTGGGGCGCCTCTTTGACCGTGGTCGGAGACGACCTCGTATTCGTCGGTGAAGGCTGGCACGGAGACGGCGGCCTCGCCATGGCCAGGCTGGACCTGGAACGAGACGACTCACCCCTGGTGGACATCAAGCACCTCGTCCAGGGTCCAGGCATTGACAGTTGGAGAGTCCGGACGTGCACCACGCCCGATCATGGTTTCGCCGTGGTCTGGGGCGGAGGGAACACGGACGTGCGGTTGCTCCATCTGGATTGTTGCCTCGTGGAATGACAAAAAAAACGACCTGCCATCCCCTGCGACGGAACCAGTCGCATCCGGAATCAGCGACACATGGACGTTCCCATGACCGACAACGGGCCATCCACCATGACTGAAACACATCCATCTGCCGAAGGACAAACACTGACACAATGGCTGGCCCAAGGACCCTACACGCTTGCCATGTCCTCTGGTTTTTTCGGCTTCTACGCCCATACAGGATTCCTCAAAGCCATCGAGGAACGAGGCCTGCTCCCCGAAAGGGCGTGCGGATCGAGCGCCGGCGCCCTCGTGGCGGGCAGTTGGTCTGCAGGCCTCGATGCCGACGAGATCACGCGCATCCTGTGCGACCTGAAGCGCGCAGACTTCTGGGACCCACGACTCGGTCCCGGGTTGCTGCGCGGTGACGCCTTCCGTGCTCTCCTGGAAGCCATCCTGCCTGTCGCCACATTCGATGCCTGTGATCATTCGCTGGCCATGTCCGCCGTGGACCTGAAGGCCCGAACCGTCCAGGTTCTCGATCATGGAGATCTGGCTGCCGCCATCCATGCATCCTGCGCCGTCCCGGGCATGTTCCATCCGGTCCGTATCCAAGGCAGACTCCTGGTGGACGGCGGGGTGCTGGATCGTCCCGGCCTGGCCGGTGCTCCCAAGGGAGCCAGAATACTGGCACACCATCTCGCTTCCAAATCTCCCTGGCGGCTCCGTGCACCTCAGGCGCCTTCCGGGCCGCACTTGGTTGCCCTGGTCCTCGACGATCTGCCCCGAGTGGGCCCCTTCCACCTGGAACACGGAGCCGCTGCGCTCGACAGGGCCTATCGCGCCACGCAACGAGCGCTCGACATGCCCATCACCAGCGGCGTCATCCGACTGTCTGCTTGACAGGCCAGGCGGCCGTGTCATAAAAGCCGAAGTCCTCGAACATCGATGAGGTGTCATGAGCGCCCTAGCCATCCGCGAAAAATTGGTTCTGTTAATCGGGCTCATCCTGTCCATCGCCGTCCACGAGTTCGGTCATGCCATCGCCGCGACCAAACTGGGAGACGACACGCCAGGCGTTCAGGGCCGCGTGACCCTCAATCCTATTGCACACATGGACCCCATCGGCACCCTCTTGGCCCCGATCCTGTTCCTGTTCGTCCTGCCCGGGTCCATTTTCTTCGGATGGGGCCGCCCGGTCCAGATCAATCCGGGTCGGTTCACACATCGGGTCAGCATGCGCATGGGAGACACGCTGGTGGCCCTAGCCGGGCCGGCCATGAACCTGGTCATGGCCATGATCCTCAGCGGCATTTTGGTGGGTGCCATAGCGGCGGGCATGGATCCGGCCAGTCCCATCCTGGGAGCCTATCATGGACAACCCTACCCATTCTTTGGGCTCAGGGGTGTCATCATGCTAAACTTCATCCTGGCGGCGTTCAATCTCCTGCCCATCCCACCCCTGGACGGCGGCCACGTCTTGTTGAACGCCATTCCGGCCCATCATCGCAAGATCGCGGAATTCATCGAACAATACGGCATGTGGATCCTGCTCGCCGTCCTGATGACCGGCATTCTGGGCGTCATCTTCGAACCGGTGGAACGACTCGCCCTAGCGTGGCTGGGGTGGCTGGGTACGATCGTTTCGTAAGGGGCGTCGTCACTGCATGAAAGGAATGGATCCCTTGACCAATGACACGGTAGAAAGGGGCGATAGCACCTATCAGATCCGACTGGACTTCTTCGAAGGCCCGCTCGATCTCCTCCTCCACCTGGTGACCAAGCACGAACTGAACATCTTCGATATCCCCATCGCCTTCATTGCCGACGAGTACCTCAAGTACCTGGACCTGATGCAGACCCTGAACCTGGACGTTGCAAGTGAATTCCTGCTCATGGCGGCAACCCTGGCGCATATCAAGAGCCGCGAAATGCTGCCCGACGATGAATCCGAAGAGGAGCAAGCACCCGACGGAGAGGATCCCAAGGCCAGGCTCGTGCGGCAGCTCATCGAGTACCAACGGTTCAAGGAGGCGGCCCTCAACCTCGGCGAACGCCCCCACCTCGGTTCCCGCGTCTTCACCCGAGGAGTCCCCGTCCAGCAGGCCGCCAACGACGGCCAGGCGCCCCTGGCCGAGGTCGGCCTGTTCAAGCTCATCGAGGTGTTCTCCGCTCTCATGTCCAAGGCCAAGGTGGACATCAAGCACGAAATCCTCCTGGACCGGATCACCGTCGCGGCGAGGCTCAACGAACTTCTCGATGTCATTCGCAAAAACGAAAACATGACCTTTTCCAACTGCCTCAAAACCGTGTTGGCCGGGTCCACCGAGGAGGGTCGCACCATCGAGTCGGAACTGGTCGTCACCTTTCTGGCCATCCTCGAAATGGCTCGGCTCAGACTCATCCGGATCCGTCAGGCCACGGAACGTGGAGAGATCTACGTCCAGGCAACCGGCGCTGCACCCGCAGACTCCCTTGACGTGGACGAATCGTACGAGTAAAAGCAGCCCTTGACCGTGGGAGCGTAGCCCCACCCAGGACCGCAGCCATCCAGACGGTCTCGACCATGCAATCGAAGTCGGCGGCATCGCACGGAGGCGAGTAGGAATCTCACATGGACTCGGATCGAGAGACAAAGCACGACCAAAAGCACGACGAAGAACGTCTTGCCTCGGACGTGGATGCCAAACAGCTCCACAAAAACGTGGACGAAAGCGACCCCGAGTCGATCCCAAACCCAAAAGCCGTGTTGGACGATCCGACCTCGCCCCAAGAAAATGTGGCCAGCCATCAGGACCAAGACGCCCCGAAAAAATCGGACGAGCAAAACGAACTGGGCGAGCAGGACGACCAAGACGCCCCGAAAGAATCGGACGAGTCGGATGATCCAAGCGAGCAGAACGACTCCGAACAACGAGACGACGGTCTGTCTGACGACCCCCTGGAAAACGCACTGGCTGCGGCCGGTTTCGAAGATGTGTCGTCGACGTTCGCCTCGATCCTCGAGTCCATCCTCTTCGTCGCAGACAAGCCGCTCACCATCGCCGCGCTCAAAAAGATCTTGGACGACCCAGACACGCAAATCCTGAAGCGCGGACTCGCAGCCCTGACGGAAATCCGACGGACAAGCGGTATTCAACTGGTGCAGGTTGCTGGAGGGTATCAACTCCGGACGAATCAGGAGCATGCCCGGTGGATCCGACGCATGACCCGTGAAAAGCCCACCAGACTCAGTCGGGCGGCCCTGGAGATCCTGGCGGTGGTGGCCTATCGCCAACCCGTGACACGCATGGAAGTCGAAGACATCAGAGGGGTGGATTGCGGCGGTGTCCTGCGGATGCTCCTGGAACGGTCCCTCATCCGCATCCTCGGCAGAAAGGATGAGCCCGGGCGGCCCATTTTATATGGAACATCTCGAGATTTTTTGACATTCTTCGGTCTCAAGAACCTCAAGGAGCTTCCTTCCTTGCGCGACCTGGACGACCTGGAGTTGGAGGCCGCCGGTCTCCAGCCTCCGCCTCGAAATGCTGCGGTCGACCGTTCGGTGGCTGTGGCCGATGGGCTCGAGGAATTGCTGGCCCAGGCCGAGCCCGTCCAAAAAGACGATCCAGAACTCGAAACAGCCCTCGAAGAGGCCATGTCCGCAGCGACATCGGCCAGACGCACGTTCCGCAAGATTCAAGAACGAGAGGTCTCGCTCAAGCCCGCCCCCACCATCGCATCCGAGGGGGAACCACCAGATACGGCCCAGACCACGGAGTCGAGCCAGGCCGTGGCGGAGGGGACCGAGCCACAGAAACCCGCTGAA
The DNA here is from genome assembly GCA_021162935.1 of Deltaproteobacteria bacterium. Taxonomy (GTDB): domain Bacteria; phylum Myxococcota_A; class Polyangia; order HGW-17; family SLPX01; genus JAGGXR01. Next base: position 32,211 of record JAGGXR010000082.1, on the reverse strand, counting down.
GATCTCGATGAACTGGCTAAGCGCAAACTGGCCGACCTCGATCAGACGAAGTCGGATTCCGAACAACCAGAAGGGCCTACCGAATCATGACCAAGAAGGCCCACACCGTACGCCTCAACGCACACCTCGCCCACTGCGGAGTGGCATCTCGTCGCAAATCGGATCGGCTCATCGAATCCGGTCACGTCACAATCAACGGCAAGATAGTTCGACAGATGGGAACGATCATCGATCCCCAACAGGACAAGGTGGCGGTGGATGGGGTGCCGGTCCGGCCGGAACGCCACGTATATTACCTCCTCAACAAACCCAGAGGGGTGGTGAGCGCAGCCAACGACCCGGACGGCAAACAGACGGTCGTGGACATCATCCGAAACAAGAAGAACCTCCGGCTCTATCCAGTGGGAAGACTCGATATCCAATCGGAAGGCGCCCTTATCCTCACCAACGACGGAGCCCTGACCGCTGGTCTCCTCCACCCATCCAATCAGATACCGAGAACCTATCTCGCAAGGGTGCGCGGCCAGATGTCGACCGACGACATCCATCGAATCGAGCGGGGCATTCGATTGGAGGACGGTCCCATCCAACCGGATTCGGTCCTGGTCACGCATCGAACCTCTGCATCCACATGGGTGGAGATCGTCCTGCACGAAGGCCGAAACCGAATCGTGCGGCGCATCTTCGAGGCCATGGGCCATCAGGTCGCGAGGCTCATCCGTACCAGTTTCGCATCGCTGACCATCGAGGACATGGCCCCAGGCCGATACCGGAATCTGACCCCCGTCGAAGTGTATGAACTGAAACGCCTCCTTCAGCTCATCGATGACGTGGAGCGTAACAGCCCGAAAAACTGACCTTTCCTTCGCAGGAGGCGCCTGCAGGGACGGACGTCGACTCGACCAGATGCCGCTGTGACGCACTGCTAGAAAATCCAAAATCGCGTGGTATATTGCCACTCACACGCGATCAGTCACCCAACACACAAGACAGGAAAGCAACCCAAATGGAACAGTGGATCCGGACAGCGACTGCAATCTGCAAAAAATGGAAAACCATGCTCCAAGAAGCGAGTTCCAGTGCATCGACCGCAGAGGATTTCCTGACTGAGCATTTCGAAGACTGGAAGGTAGCCGTCCATGAGACATTCGGCTCGAAAGGCCGCAAGCATCTAGCCTCGATGAGCAACACGACCATGCGAGGACGCATGCTCAAAGCCATGGTTGCGATCGTGGATCTGACCAAAGGTTTGGACACGAAGCGGGATCAACTCGACGACGCAACCTTGGAATTTCTCCAACTCGAGGCAGAACTGCAACGAATCACCACGGCCCTCCGCAAAATCTCGGGCGGCACGCCCACAAAAACGCACGCACGCCAAGAAGCTCCGACAGCAGCCAAGGATGCCCATCGAGATGACTTCGGGCCGGATCGTGGTAAGCCGTCCGATGGACACCCTGGAACAGCAAAGAATAATGCAAAGGAATCGACCGAGGACTCCACGCAGCTTCCTGACGAAGCCCAATCCGATGAGGAACAGGGCAAGGCCAAGGATGCATCCGAAGTGGTCACGCCCAGGCCTGCAGCTCTCGAAACCCTCGACGATGCCGAAAAAGGCAAAAGGCAAAAGCGGGCGCGCACTCTGCCGCCGCCACGTCGAAGGAAGAAGGCGCGAACCCTCCCGCCTCCTCGCAAACCGAAAAAAGGCAAGAAGGCCCCGGCCGAACCTGTCGCTGCCGAGATGGATACGAATGGCGCGGAGCCGGACCAGGACTCGAAAAAGAAGCCAGGACCGCCGCCACTGCCCATGGAAGTGGCGCAGCCCGCTTCCACGACGGCCGCGGCACCTGCGGACTTGGACCAGAATACGCTGGACGAAGCCGGAATAGGATCAACACACCCCATCGAATCCGCCGAAGATTCCAAACCAATTCCGGCCGACATCCTCACGACGAACGAGGTCGCGCCACATGAATCCGGCGCGGACGACTCGCCTGCCGTGGACGAAGGGAACCCTCAGAATCTAGCCGAAACCGATGCTGTATCATCTGACGAAGATGGACCAACCGACGAACTCCAGTCTTTGAGCGACCCACACATTCAAATGATCGAAGAATCGGATGAGGACGCCATGGACGTCACCCGCGATCATGGGCTCGTCGATGATGCGGTGGCACTCGTTGAAACGGGTGAAAACGCGATCGCCACCGCTCCACCGGAAGAAGTGTTCTCCGAGGACTCCCACGAAGTGGAGATCCAGTCTGTGGACCTGATGGACGACCACCTCCTGGACGAACCCGTTCTTCCGCTGAAAGTCAAAAAAGAGAGCGTGAAACAGGAACCGACACCAACGGACGCACCTCAGCCAGCGCCGATCCAGTCCGAACAGGACCAAGTGTTCAGCCGGGTCCTCACATCGGGAGAAGACGCGAGGATCACCGCTCTCGAACTCTACGTAGCCCGTCTTCGATCGGCTGACTCTCTGACGGTCCAACAACGTTCAGCACTGGACCATGTCATTGCCGTCCTCGGCATGGCCCTTCCCAAAGATGAGGCCGAATTGGCCCGTGCCCTGGCCGACCTGAATCGGCTCTATTCCCAGTCCGAAAACACGCAGGCACCGGACATCGCAGAACGACGCAACGTACTGGACGGTCTATCGGACAGCATGAGGACTGCCTTGTTCCGGGCGTCAGAACAGGCCGAAGCATCTGGGATCGATTTCGTCTTGAGCCCCACGAAACGATGGGACACAGCGGATCATCTTCCAGTCGTAGACCTGGCCAGAACCCTGATTGACGATCTCTCCCCCTGGCGCCTCCCTTCGTCGTTGCTGTACCTGGACGGCCCGGCCGTCAGCTTCCGGTTCTCCGCTCAAGCACGAAAGGGCATACCGTTGGCATGGCCCATGCCGAAGAATCGGCTCGAACTGTCCGTGGTGGCGTCCACAGACCGTATCCTGGTGATCGCCCTCCACCTCGTGGCCCCGGATACCGATCATCCTCTCGGTCGGTCGGCCACCGCTGGAATCCCCGGCGGCGGCGTGCTCTTCCAGGTGAGCCTGCCGGCCGAGGAAATCGCATCCCTGCAGGAAGGCATCCGGCAATTCGCTATCTCAGAGACCGGTCGCTTCATCAGAACGCTGCGACGAAACATCGTCCGATAGTGGCGTCGTGTCGATCTTCGGGCTTTTTTTGCCTCCGGCCCGTCCTTTTGCGTTGTCACCTAAAGACAAATGCATATGCTAAATAGTATGTTCGAAACCGTTTGTACCCGTCCCATCCCCTATCATGATAAACGCGCTGTCTCATTGGAGCGAGACTGGGCGGTGGTCCATGGGGGTACTGCATCATGTTGAGCCTGGAAAGTCTCCTCGCCAGCGTGCGGACCTACCTGCCAGATGCAGACCTCTCCCGCATCCGCAAGGCCTACGCCTACGCCATGCGGAAACACATAAACCAAAAGCGCAAGAGCGGGGAGCCTTACGTGGTACATCCCATCGGCGTGGCGGTGCTGCTCACCCAACTCAAGATGGACGTGGCATCGATTGCTGCTGGGCTCCTTCACGACTGCGTCGAAGACACGGATTCCACAACAGAGGACGTCCGCATCATCTTCGGTCCCGAGGTGGCCTTCCTGGTGGACGGAATGACCAAGTTGAGTCATCTGCCCTACCGCAACCGGCAGGAAAAGCAGGCGGAGAACTTCCGAAAAATGCTCCTTGCCATGGCAAGAGACATCCGCGTCGTGATCATCAAACTAGCCGACCGTCTCGACAACATGCGGACCCTGGGTGCCATGAAGCCCTCAGCCCAGGATCGAATCGCCAGGGAAACGCTCGACATCCATGCCCCCATCGCCAACAGACTGGGGATCCAATGGATCAAAACCGAGATGGAGGACCTGGCCTTCAAGCATCTCAACCCAACGGCGTTTTCTAATCTGGCCAAGGAAATCGAAAAGGCAGACAAGCCTCGAAAGAAATTTATCGCAGAAGTCAAAACCGTGCTGCAAAAAGAAATGGAACTTGCCAACATTCCTGCCAAAATTCAGGGACGCAAGAAGAATCTCTATGGCATCTTCCAGAAAATGCAGGCCACGTCCAAACGACTCGACCAGGTGTACGACGTGGTGGCTTTTCGAATCATCACCGACAACGTGGGCCACTGTTACGAAGCCCTGGGTCGAGTCCACTCCATGTTCACGCCGGTCCCTGGGCGATTCAAAGATTACGTGGCCCTGCCCAAACAAAATGGATATCAGTCGCTCCATACATCCGTTGTCTGGACGCAGGGCAAATCCGCCCGTCACCTCGAAACCCAGATCCGCACCGAAGAAATGCATCGCGTGGCGGAAAACGGCATCGCTGCCCACTGGGTCTACAAGGAAGGCCAACCTCTGTCTCCAAAGGATGAGCGTCAGTATAGCTGGCTGCGACAGCTCATGGAGGTCCAGCGAGAGGTTTCGGATCCGAGCGAATTCATCGAAAGCGTCAAGATCGACCTCTTCGAAGACGAGGTGTTCGTCTTCACTCCCCAAGGCGAAGTGAAGGCTTTGCCAAAAGGAGCAACGCCCGTAGACTTCGCGTTCAGCGTCCACTCCGAAGTCGGCAATCACTGCAGCGGAGCCAAGGTCAATGGGGTCATCGTGCCCCTCAAGTATCGACTGAACAGCGGCGATACGGTCGAAATCATCACGAGTGTGCACCAGCATCCCAACAAGGACTGGCTCAAATTCGTGGTCACGGGACGCGCCAGGGCCAAGATCAATCACTACGTCCGGGCCACGGAACGTCAGCGCGCCCGCACCCTGGCAAGGGACCTCCTGGAGCGACGGCTAAGGAAATTCAAGTACTCGCTGCCGAAGCTCAAGAAAGCCGGTGAACTCGACAAGGCGGCCAAGGCCTTCAAGCTTTCGGGCGAAGACGAACTCCTCTATCAGATCGGCATGGGCCAAATCTCCCTGGAACAGGTCCTCCTGGAACTCGTACCAGAAGACAAGAGGGTGCAGCCCCGCAGCAAAGACAAGCCGGATAAAGGCGGCATTTTGGCGCGACTCAGCCACCCGAACAAAATGAAGGTGCAGGGCATCGACAACGTCATGGTCCGCCTGGCCGGCTGCTGCAACCCCGTCCCCGGCGATCGCGTCGTGGGCTTCATCACGAGAGGCCGGGGCGTCACGGTGCATGTGGCCACCTGCAAGAAGGTCCTGGACGCGGATCCAGAACGCAGAATCGAAGTGGACTGGGACGACCGATCCAAGACCCTCTACACCGTCGGGCTGAAGGTGATCACCGACAACAAGCCAGGACTCCTGGCGGAAATGAGCAAGTGCTTCTCATCAAACGGACTGAACATCACCGAAGCCACCTGCCGCTCGCAGGACCCGGAACGAGCCACGAACACGTTCAAATTCCAGGTGGCCAACGTGGACCAGATCCGCAAAGTCATCAAACACATCCAGAAAATCGCCGGGGTCTACTCGGTCCAAAGAATTCAAAATGGCTAGCACGGCATTCAACGGCCGATGCAGCGCCTCGAATCCCCCATCGTCGAAGGCACCCAACCTGCATGCAGGCCCATGGCGCGTCGTGTCGCTTGCGGCAATCACCGTGGCAGCGGTCTCCTTCGCCGCTTCGACTGCCATGGCGCAGAGGTCCTACGCTCCCACTTCAACGGTCTATCGAGTACCAGTCGGTAAGGCACCTGTCCTGGGTCCATCGGGTGCTCTGGTGACCATCGTTGTCTTTGCAGACTTCCAATGCCCCTTCTGTGCCCGAGCCCTCACCACGACCATCCCAGCCCTGATGAAGAAACACCCCAAGGAAATCCGTCTGGTGTTCCGGCACATGCCTCTGGCCTTTCACCGATTCGCTCAGGACGCCGCCGAGGCGGCGGCTGAAGCCCACCGCCAAAAGAAATTTTGGACGTACGCGGCGCTGCTATGGCAAAACCGGAGAAACCTGACCACCGCGACCCTGCGGACCCTTGCCCTCCAGGCACACCTCAAAGCCAAAGCCTTTGCCGCGGCCATGCAACGGCACAGCATGCGCTCCGCTGTTGCATCCGACGTCCAATTCGGCCACACGCTCGGTGTCCGAGGGACCCCGACGTTCTTCTTCAACGGCGTCAAAATCGTGGGTGCAGGGCGATTAGCGCGCTTCGAGGCGGTCTATCAGGCACAAGCCAAACGGGCGCGGGCCGCGCTCAAACGACGAGGTATCACGAGAAAGAACCTCTATTCGGAACTCATCAAACACGGCGTCACGCGCCCCACCCGCTCTCGGATAGTGTCCATTCATCGGCGGCCTCCCGGCCGACGCTGGGCACCCAAGGGATCCAGTTCCCGAATCGTCGTGGACGATCGTCCGATCCTGGGCAATCCCCGGGCGCCCATCACGGTCCTTTGGTTCACCAGTCTTCGCTGCTACGCGTTCTACTCGAATCTCCAACGCTGGATCGACGCGACCAGGGCGTATGACGGCTTGGTTCGACTCGTATTCAAGCACCTGCCTGGCACCCGGCGCCCCATTGAACTACCGCTTGCGCGCCTGGCCGTTGAGGCATACCGGGAAGGTCGATTTTGGACCTTTGCGACGCTCGCCTCCGCTGCGAGACCCTATACGATCCGTTCCGCCCTCGCGGTGGCCCGCGATGCCGGCCTCGTGCCTGCAAGAGCCCAGGCTGCCCTCCATGCATCCATTACCATGAAGGTCGTCCAGGAGGATGCCAGGGAAGCCTATCGATTGGGCCTGACCAATCGATCCTGCAGTTACCTTGTATTCCCGGCGGTCGGCGGCCACACGGATGCCATCCGTGGCTACACCTACACGACGGCCATACGCAAGCGTATCTCGGCTGCGCTCGACCGATTGAGGTCCGTCGGCAAGACGCAGCCCCCACCGTAGCATCAGCATTTCTCAAAAGACGTGGAGGGCCGGCCAGGATCCGCTGCCCTCAATTCGAGATGGTCACGTGGACCGCCGCAGAAACCTCCACGCCTATCGGAAAAATGTCCGGAATTCCGTCTCCGTCCATGTCCACGGTCGGTCGAAAAAATGACGACACCCAGGAGCATTTCAACTCGGTCGTCGTCACCACGGGCGTATTCGGATTCTCATCCCAGATCATGCAATCGCCTTCGCCGTTTACCACGTTCTCGCAGCCCGGCAACGTATCGATACAGCGGCCGTCGATCTGATTGCGGATGGTATCGGCAAGATTCGACTGGGGATCCTTCTTGTACCGAAGAGACAGATACCGCGCCATTTCTGGAAGCAACTCGGCGTCAATCGTCGCCTGCGTCCAACCTCCAGCAATAATCACATGCTGCCAGTTGGTTTCCGTAACGCTCCCTCCAGGAGCGGTCACGATCCAACCATACTCAGTCGTCATGTAGAGAACTTCGTGAAACAGTGGCAAGGGCAGCCGAAAATTCCCTGGACCGGACAGAAGTCGCCCATCGCTCAGCGATCCACAGAGCTTGTCGAATCGAGGCGCTGTGGCGGCAATGAGCGCCTGCCCAGACCCCGTCAGGTTATCCTCGGTGGCGTCGGCTGTGGCATCCGTGTTGCCGTCGAAAATCTGCACGGCCACGACATCGTCTATCGGCCACTGATTGACGATGATGCGCCCCAGCAAAATGTAGGTTCCATTTTGGACCATCTCATCCGCATCGGACTGCATCTTCGTGGCGTCACCCGAACCAGCCAGAGCAATCAAGCCACCCAGACCGTTGTCCACGTCCCCATCACCATCCAGATCCCAGCCGATCTGAGCCGCCTGCTCAGCCGATGTCGGAAGCAAAAAATGGGACACGATGTAGTCAAAGTGATCGCCGTCATCCAGAGAACAGGTCGGCACACAGTCTGCGCACCAGCGTCGATCTTCATATTCGGACTCGCACACCTGGTTGTCGTTGCAGGGCATGGGGCCCAGGCAAGCGAGGTCCTGTTTGCAGCCGTCGTCGTCACAATCCGTCTTGCCGTTTGCGTCGTTGTCCACCCCATCTGTACAATTCTCCTTTCCAACGCAAACAGGCGACTCAGCGCAGTCGTCGTCGTCGCAGTCGGTTAGGCCGTCATGGTCGTTGTCCACCCCATCTGTGCAATTCTCCTTTCCAACGCAAACAGGCGACTCAGAGCAGTCGTTGTCGTCGCAATCGGTTAGGCCGTCGTGATCGTTATCGATGCCGTCGCCGCAGGCCTCGATGCCTGAGCACTCGGACTTCGCAGCGCAGTCTGGATCCAAACAGTCGGTCAACCCGTCATGATCGTTGTCGATGCTGTCACTGCACAGCGTCTCACTGCGAACCACGTCAAACGAATAGTGACATCCCCCCAACAGGACAACCCCAAAAAACGACCACTGTATCCAACGCTGCACCATCTTCACCTCCATCGCTATCCCCGGGCCACGACTGGCCCTACAACAACTCAATCATACCACAGTCATTGACTCATGGCCGGCCCCTTACCAGGCCACTGACAATCGCGCTCCGCCACCGGTTGGTTGCAACGTCACGGAATGCTCCCTTCGATCTGGTTTCCAACGAGTAAACACTGCCAGGACACCTGCTGCAATCGCCAACGCCCCAGTCACGCCCCACATGGCGTTTGCCGCGTTTTGATACCTCGCCCCGCGAGCCGCCAGATCCTCATTCGTGCGATCGTTTCCAAACGTTCCATACAGGCTCCGTGTCTTGACCGACAGGCCCATTGCGGCGCCCAAACCGGCCAATGCAAGACCGGCCACTGATGCAAAATAGGCCCAGTGCAGGCCGGAACGCGAAGGGCGATGCGCCGAGGGACTATTTCCAGACGTAACACCCACGTGCGTCGTTTGGCCAGAACGAGTGCTGGATTGCAACCCTGTCGAGGCGCTCCTTGCCCCCACCGATGTCGTGGTGGCATGACGCGGAAGGACATCGACCTCCCACAGGGCTGCCTTCCCTGCCTCGATGTGGATCTCCTTCTGCTTCAGAACCACCGATCCCTGCCTCAACTCGACCGTTCGGATCCCAGGCTGCAGCACCACCTCGACCGATCCCTTTCCCACCATCTTTCCATTGAGATAAATGCTAATCCGACGAGACGGCGCTCGAACGACGAGCACTCCGACGCGCCCAAGAGCCGCCCGAAGCGGCCCCGGCAGTTTTGAATCCTGCCCGGGCACCTGCTTACGGTACCGACGCAGCATCCGAACCGCGTCAACCACATCTCCTTTTACCGCCAAGACAACCGCCATGTTGAACAAAAAACTCGGCCGGTGCCACCGTCGATACGCCGCCTCCAACACCGCAATCGATCGCTCGTAGCGATGGAGCCGCAAAAGGCGAATCGCCTGACGGACGGCCTGCCTGGCGAGCCTTTTCTGTCTGGCCGTCAAGGGACGAGCAGCCCCGGATGATGCAGCAGGATAAGCGTTCCGGCCAGGATGCGCACGACTCCGCAATGGCGCGAACGAGCATAGTATGACCACCGACACGCCAACAGCAAGTCTCCTCACTTGGGCTCCTTGAACCATTGCTCCTTGACCTCCCGGCCCCTGGTCCGCGATCGAACGCGCCTGGATCTGGCAACCAGCCGAACGGTGCGATCGATGTCACCCAGAGGAACCACGATGATCTTTTTTACATGGTATCCCTTGGCTCGAACTTCGATCGTCACTGGTTGGTCACCTCGTTTCAAGAACGTATCCAGGAGGGCCGCTTTGTACTCATGTCCACCAACAACGATGGTGGGATGTACCGTGGCTGGCTTGACCGCAAGACGAAGACGAATAGGTTTCGGCCGCGGCCTAACGCGCACTGAAGCATCCGGTTGCGTCATGCCAGACTCGGTCCTGCCCAGGGCGGCATCCGACCGAACGGCCACGCGTTGCGGCGGGGAAGCCGGTGCGTCCGAACCAGACTGCCGAGTCATGAACCAGATCCCAACCGCCGCCGCCACGATCAAACCAAGGACGACGAGGCCCCAAAGCTTTGCGCCAGAACGGGCCTTGCCCAACAATGAAGCACCGGCTGCAAATGTAGTGGAACCCGACTCGACAAAGGCATCATGCGACTTCGTGGGTGGCCCGGGCACCCGCCGATGAAGCGCCTCCCGAATCTCTGCATCCTTCTTCTTCTTTTTTTCGACGAACAGTCTCTGTATCTGACTGCCGAGCGTATCCTGATTGACGACCGCCCGACGGAGAACCACGAGGCGCTCCAGGGCATCGGCGAACTCGCCTGCGGTCTGGTATCGCCCCTCCCTGTCCCGAGCGAGCGCCCTGGCCACGATCCGATCTAAATCTCGCGGCACGGAGGGCCGAATGGACGAGGGCGGGGGAACTTCGGCGCGTTGCACCGCGGTCATGATGGCCGCTGGGGAATCACGCTTGAAAAGCCGACGAAAACATAGGGCTTCGTGAAGCACGATCCCAAGTGAAAAAATATCGGACCTGCGGTCGACAGGCTCCCCTGCTACCTGCTCGGGCGACATGTAGGCCAACTTTCCCTTGACCGATCCCTCCTCGGTATGGGTGACCCTCTCTGCGGCGTAGGCAACTCCAAAATCGATGACCTTGACATGGCCGTCGTAGCTGACAACGATGTTCTGTGGCGAAACGTCTCGGTGCACGACCCCGAGCAGGCGCCCTTCCGAATTCTTCAACTCATGGGCTGCATGAAGCCCTCGTGCCGCCTCGGCCACGATCGTAACGATAATCGTCCAAGGAATGGCGATGTGCTGCCGAATGGACTCTCGGATCACGTCCTTGAGATTTTCACCATGGACATACTCCATGGCGAGGTAAAAGATCCCGTCCATTTCGCCCAGGTCGAAAATGCTCGCCACGTTGGGATGCTCGATTCGAGCCGCGATCCTTGCCTCATCAAAAAACATCTCCACGAACTGTCGTTCCTTGGCAAGATGATCGTGAATCCGCTTGACCGCCACCAACTTCTCGAAAGACTGTGGCCCACTCATCCGTGCAAGATACAGGGTCGCCATGCCCCCATGACTGATCTCCATCAGGAGTTCGAATCGACCAAGCCTCTGGTTTCCTGACTGATTGCCCAATAGGAGCAGGGATTGATCGGGGCCGGTGACTACTGTTTCCTCTGTGCTGGATGGCAAAAGCTACCTCCACCATTCGCGGCTAAACTCCGACAACGAAATGGCACAACAATCCATCGACATCAAAGGTCGCATCCGAATTCGACACCATGGCCGTGCGCGGTAGACGGCCCGCAGGCTCGCACCAACATCGTTCATCTCGCTCTTCTATAGTATCGTCCCATGTTCTGTCTGTCCAATCACCTTTTCGGCGCACCTCGGCTCCCCCAAGAAACACTGGCAAATGGAAAGGGAATTGACCTATAAAGTAATATGAGACGATATACTATGTCCATGTCCCACACGGACGGAATCCAAAACCGTTGGGCAACAGGCACGTAAACCAGCATCGCGATTGAGGTCTGAATCCCTCACGGAGACGTTCCATGAATAGAAAACGCTCTTTCCTGCTTCCAGGATCCATGGAATTGGCGCTGTGCGTCGTCGTGGTCCAACCAGCCGCAGCAGCGGCTGCGCCGGACCGCAACCAGAGACGGGCCGCAACCCGCCCCAGACCGACTGCCCGATCGACGCGACCACCCAAATCCGCCTCCGACACTCGCAAATCCAAGGCAACCACAGAAGCCAAGAAACACTACGCGGCGGCCCAACGAGCATACCGACAAGGCCGTTTTTGCAATGCAGCGCCTGAGTTCGTCTCCGCCTATCGCATCATTCCCGACCCGGGCCTTGCCTACAACGCTGCCGACTCCTACGAACGAGCCGGCCGATATGCATCCGCTGTCCATTTTTACGAAGAATACCTCCGCCTCAGCCCCAAAGCGAATGATCGTCGCCAGGTCGAGGCAAAGCTCAAGACCTTGCGAGCCAAGGTCGCGGCAAATCCCAGCGCAACCACCCCGGCATCTGGAAACCGGTCCCGGGCCAGCGCCAAGGCGCCTCTTGCACCAACACGCACCACCGCCTCGGCGACTGCTATGGCAGGCACATCTTCCGCTTCGTCGCGCCCGGGCGCTACCAAAAAGATCCAAACCACGCGCCTCCAACCTCTGGGCACCAACGAGCAAACCAAGCCTGCGACAGCAGCCACACATCAACCAAAGGGGAAACCGGAATTGGCGCCCGCAGCTCTATCCATGCCACCCTCACGGAAAAAGACGGTTCGACGCCCCATGAACACCGCCGCATGGGCCATGTTGGGGGCAACCGCCCTACTGCTCACGGTCACAGGAATTTGCGCGCTCAAAATCCAGGATGCCGAGGACAACATGCGCCGCCTGGCCATCTACGTCGACCCGGACACGAACACGCGCCTGACGTACGAAGGAGCCTTCAAGAGCGACTTCGAGCGATATGAGCGTCAGGGAAAACTCTTCGAGAAGCTCACATGGGGGTTCGCGGCCGCATCAGGCGCCTCGGCCGTCGCAGCAGCAATCCTGTTCACGGTGGACCACTTCCGACACAGAAAACACCCAAAAGAGAAACTGTCGATTCGTATCACGCCTATTCTGGACACCCACTCGGGCGGCGTCGCTGTGGGCGGTGCCTTTTGACCCGACGACCCGACCCTTTGTCTTGTCGTATCGAGGAGATGCGTCCCATGGATTCTCAATCGTTTCACACCCCATCGAAAACTCCCAAACGAACGACGTGGCTCCTCGCACTCTTCGTCTTGATGTTGGGCCAACCGGCGTGCTTCAAGCCCGGTTTGCCTGACGTGTCTTTTCGTTGCGGCACGCAGGGTCAATGCCCAAGTGGATACGAATGCCGAAGTGACGGCTGCTGTCACCGCAAGGGAAGCCCTGACGTTCCGGCCGACTACTGCGCGCCGGCCGAGGACGCCCAACCTGCAGACGCGGCCGAAGATGCCGGCACGGATGCACAAGGCGATGCCACGCAGACGGACGCCCAACCTGCAGACGCGGCCGAAGCCGCAGACATCGCCTCCATCGACCCGAGCCAACTCATCGTCACCGAGGGCGCCCAGGCGAACCTGACCCTGCATCTGGACCGACCGGCCCAAGCTGGCGGCGTCACGGTAACCGTTTCGACCAATCCGACCGGTCCGGTGACCGCCCCGGCCACGGTGACCGTTCCCGGAGGACAGACTCAAGCCTTGCTTCCCGTCACGGCGCTGGCTTCTGGAGACGCAACCGTCACCGCAACGATCACGAGTTCGGTCCAGGCCCAGGTCACAGTGGCAGCCGCCACGGCATCACCGGGCGACGTCGTACTCACTGAATTCTCCGCCCTGCCCTCGGGCGGCGGCATCCAAGGCGAATGGATCGAAGTCTATAATCCAGGGCCCAAAACCTACGACCTGTCGGGTTGGGTGGTCACCATCGACGCCACCTCCGCCAACGTCCAGGCAGCCGATCTGACCCAGGATCCGGTCTATCTGGGGCCCGGTGCATGGGCCTTCGGCGTGCCCAACCCAGCCCAGGCCACCGACATCCCCAGCAGCGCCCTGTTCGTCTACGGCCAGCCGGGGAGCGCTCCGGAAATTCCCGACACAGGGGCCGTACTCGACCTGTCGGATGGCTCCGGTCTCGTGGACCAGGTGAGCATTTCGACCCTCGTCTCCGACCCGAACGCTACAGTCGGAGCCACCGAGTTCCCAGGAATCGCCGATCGGTCCACGCAGCTCGACCCATCTTGCCTGACCGCCGCCTCGAACGACTCGCCAAAATGCTGGTGTGTCCCTGCCATGCCGACTCCCGGAACGGCCAACCCTTCCTGCCTTGCAGACTTGGTGATCAACGAGGCCATGCCCGACCCGGGTGCCCAAGACGACCGGCTCGAATTCGTCGAGTTGCACGGCACCGCAGGCGCCGACCTAACGGGCGTCCGCATCCGCTGGGCCTCGGGGGACGGCACGGTCGTCGGATCCTTCACCTTAGCCGATCGGATGCCGAACGACGGATACTGGGTCCTTGCGGATGACAACGGCGGGCAGACCCTGGTGGCCAACGCGGATAACCAGGCAGTGCTGGGGCTCGCCGACGAAGCCGGCGGCATCCAGCTCCTGCTTCCCGACTCCACGGCAGCCGATGCCCTCGGCTACGGAGCGCTCTGGTCCACCACGGACAAAACCGATGGATGGCCTCTGGTGGAAACCACTTTGAACGACGTGGTCGCATTGGCCACGGGATATGCACTGGCTCGTGACGCCCAGTCCACGGATACGAATCACAACGCAGACGACTTCCACTCCGTGAATGCGACCCCTGGCGTCAGGAACCAACCCTGATCGGGGCCCTCCGTGTCATCAACCCATCCCAGACGATTCCTGCTCAAGACCGGATATCGGTGTAACAACAACTGCCTGTACTGCCACGCATCGCCTCATCGCGGATTCGATGCCACGAGCGAGGATCTCGAACGCCGCATTGCAGCCGCCGCCTCCCAGGGCGCCCGCAACCTGGTCCTGTCTGGGGGCGAACCCACCATCCGGGAGGACCTACCCGACATCCTCCAGCAAATCGTCGATCACGGCATGACCGCGGGACTCGTCACCAACGGGCGCATGCTCACCTACGCACGACTTCGTGCCCGACTGCTCGATGCGCCGATCGTTTATTTGCAGATTTCGATTCCAGCTGCGACTGCCACAATCCATGACACCTTGGTGGGTGTCGAAGGCGCCTGGCATCAGACGGTCACCGGCCTGACTCGACTCCTTGCCGACGCCCATCACCGAAGGGCACGTCTGCAGGTCACGGTCAACTGCGTGGTGACGAAAACTGTCCTGTCCGAGTTGGACGGCATGGCAGACCTCATGAACCGGCTGGCACAGCCAATCCGTCAACCGATCGGGCAGACGGCCGAACAGGCCGACATCGGCCTCCGACTCAAATTCTCCTGCGTCGAACCCGAGGGCCGGGCGCTCGACCACTTCAACGACGTGGTACCCGCCATCACTCGGGCAACTGCAGCCATTGCCGCCACGGCCGAACGCTGGTCGGACCAACTCGGCGAGTTGGGCGTATCTCTGTGCCAGGAGGGATTCCCCGCCTGCCTCCTTCCCAAACTTCCCCTGTCCGACCTGTGGACCGAAGGATTCTTGGCCATGTCGGAGGCCTTCGAGGACGAGTGGCATCCCATCGACGATCGCAACCGTGCCCGTCCCGCTGACTGCGCTCCATGCAGCCGGGACGCCTGCCCCGGCCTGTACCGCACCTACCTGGATCGCCGCTCGGGACGCGAGGTCCGTCCCGAGGTCCAACTCCGTTCCAACAGCTTCGTCTACCACAACGTCGATTCAGGGGACGCCCTCTCGAACCAGCCCGGCTGCCCGGTGCCGTCGAACCTGCGCGATGAACTCGATCCCTTCAGCCGAGTCGTCACCTTCGAAGAAAAAACATGGCTCCTGTGGAGCACCGACAATGCCGACTTTTCGAAACGCGAACTGGCTGTCGCCGTCCAACGGGACGAGCAGGTCTATCGATTTCGCACCGAGGCTCCTACCAAGGGACGAGAAGGCCTCTTCGCACATCTCGACAAGTTGGTCCTGTCAGACGTCTGCCGCTCCTGCGACCAGCGCCCCACCTGTGGAGGCTGGTTCATTCCGTCACATCCAGACGTCCTGACCCTCGACGAACAGTGGATCGAACACATACTGGCCGACATCCGAGGCAACGTGATCGACATGGGCTGCGGCCAGGCCCCCTACCTCAAGGCCCTGCTGCCCGCCATCGAAGCTGGCCTGGTGGACTATCTGGGCGTGGACCCACAGCCAACCGATCGACGTCATGGCCCGGGTCTCACCTTCGTCACGGCGGACGCGGATTCGTGGGACCATCCGGCCCTGGCCGAGCGAACGGACCAGGACGTGATCCTCTGCATACGAAGCCTACCCCATTTCCCCAATCCAGCCAGCTTCTTCAGCCAGGCATTCGACCATCTCAATCCAGGGGGACGACTCATCGTGATTTCGGACACGGCCTTTGGAGTTCTCGGGCAGGAAACCGACCATGGTGGCCGACCTCCAACGTTCGAACATTACCGCAACCTGACCCTCGATCGCACCATTCCGATCGTTCGTGCGGTTGGTTTCGAAGTGACGACCACGAGGGCCACAGGGCCACAGACGAGTCCCCTGTTCCTGGTCGAGGCCTCGAAGCCGAAACGTTGAGGGCGCGACGGCGATCGCCCATGGACCCGCCCCCTCCAGGTGATTCGTTTGCACAGGTCTCGTCGCAGGATCGGACGGCTACTCAGGCCACAGGCTCCGCTTGAAAATCTCCACGAAAAACTTCACCGCCCGGTTGCCGAGGAGGTCCGGCTCTGCGTGCTCATTGATGACGTACGACGAGATGTAGGCATCCCCGCCATCCACGGCCACGTCGGTATAGAATCCGTAGGCCCCGACGAAAGGATCCTCGTCGCCCGCCAGGACCTCGAAGGTCCAATTCTGACCCTGGCCCTGGGAACTGGCGAGCCGTAGCTCCTGGTTCGTGCTGTCCTGATACGCAATGATCACGTAATCGCCGTCGGCGATCAGCTGGGTGTCCCACCCGACGTAATGGAACACGGGCATGTCCAAACCGGTGGTGTCATTCTTCTCCACGCGATACCCATCATCCACCACGACCGGCTCCGTCAGGGTGCTATCGTAGTAGTAGAGGCGATTCAGGTCGGCGTCGGCGTACGCATACCGATACACCTCGGGCTGGCCGTTCACCAATACCGAAGGAAACACACCCACATTGCCCGTGTCGCGTCCCTGATCGTCCTCGCCAGCCACGATCACTGGCTCGGAAAAATGCCTGAGTCCCTGGTCGTCGATGACCATTTCACTCATTTTCAGATTCCCACGTAGGCTGTCGTAGTAGGCGACCACGGGTGTGTCATCCGTCTTCCTGGTCATGGCCACGAACAACCCTGTACCCCGGGGCCAGTCTCCCAAGGGAGCATCGCTTCCAAGGGCCGGAACCACCACGTTGTCGATCACGTAAATGGTCCACTGATCCGGCGACGTGGGGTTCTCCGAGTCGGCTTGGACGAAACGAAGCTGACACTCGTACGGCTCCGAAGCATTGCCCGTTGGAATCACCGGAGCCATGTAGGCGATGCCTGGCGCGTTGTTCCCAGTCTCCACGCTCATTGCATTGTACCAGCCCGCATCTCCTTCTTCGGGGTTGTCGCTGCCTCCATCGTCCACGACGTGGATGTGCCAGTCGGATCCGTCGTACCAGGCGAACTTGAGGGATCCGTGGGTTTTGTCATGATAGGCGACCACAGGCTGCCGGTCCGTATTCGCGCCGATGGACGTGTAGGTGCCCACGTCGTCGCCATGCGCCTTCACGCCACCCCGCACGGTCCCTGCCGCAATCCAGACGGGGCCGTCGGGAACGCCGTCCACGAACTCCCAGCCGTCGCCACCCTTCTCGTAGAGCCGATGCGGCACCACACCTGGGGGAGAAAACCGAGCCACCATCAGGTCCCCGTACGTCCTATTGTACGCAGCCACATAGACCGCGGGACCGGCTACCACCGCCAGGGAGGAATGGGTGCCCACGTTTCCCAAAGGCAGGTCACTGATGCACTGACAGATTCCGTCAATGCAATCAGCAACCTGGCCGTCCTGGCAGACCAGGTCCTGACAGTCGGTCTCATCCTGACAGGTCTGATTCGTATTCGTGTTGCCAGGCGCCTTGTCGTGGCACCCGGTCGCACCGACGAGCAGCAGACCGACAAGCGCCCCGGCAAGCACCAGGGACCGAGCCCGAATCCGCCGCACAAACCACAGTCCGAGCAGGAACAGGAACAGAGCGAGTCCGCCCGTATTGCCGGCTTGGGAGCAGCCACCCGCAGACATCGAAGGTCCCTGCTCCACCGAACCTGTCGTCTCCCACAGGCCCATGTCATACCAGCCTTCGCTTCGATTGCCTGCCTCGTCGGTGACCCGAACGCCGAGCTTCCCGCCACAGGCATTCGCAAACGCCTTGGCGTCTGCAAGAGACAGGCTGTCGCCCGACAGGGTCCGCCAATGACCCGGACTGCGCGCCACCGCATACTCCAGGTTCTTTGCAGGCGATACGAAGTCGAGCGCCTCGACCACGACCCTGTCTCCATCGCGCTTCAGACTGACTCTGGGAGGCACCGAGTCGATGAGCACGTTGAGTCGCACCGGTGTGCGATCCACGCTCAAAGGCGCACCCCTGCGCCGCGCCCGCACTTCGATCCGATGCCAGCCCTGCATCAGGAAGGCCGGGTCTCGAATCTCGATCTGGGCCTGCGCCGCAAAGGGATGCCACAGGTTGGCGTCGACCCGATACTGCCATTCAAAATCGTCTATCTGGGCCGTCTGGCCCGCCACGGTGGCTCCAAGATTCAACTGCACGGACGGAAGGTCGGCGCTGCGATGCTCGTGCAACGCCTCTCGAATCACATCCGCCGCCGGGACATGGACCTGAACCACCTTCGCCAGGGTGTCCAAAGGAAGCGGAGGCACCGGGTTGCTGCTGGTCTTGATGGAGGCCAACACGAGCAACATCTGATTGTTGTCGCTGCTGCGGAACTCCAACGAATCGAGGGTCATGCCGTTGCCCAAGGACGGCAGCGGAAACCCGCTACCCAGTGCCGAGGTGAGCATGGGCGTCACCATGCTCAAGATGCCGGGCAGCATGTCTTCGAGGTCCTTGGGATCCTCTTCGATGAGTTCCGAGTTGTGCACACGAACCGTCACATTGTCTTCGGAAATACCGAGCAGGGTCGGGACGACCATCAGGGCCGTCCCATCCGAATTGGGCTCCGCGTCCAAATTCAAACCAACGTGCATGTCCAACGCCATAGTCAAGGCCCGCGTGTAGCGTTGTTCCACGAAGGGATAGACGTCGACCTGGAAGTCTTTGAGGAACATGTCCACGAGTGGACTGTCTTCGGTGCCCTGACCGATGTTGAACTCGATGGGCCATTGGGGCCGAATCACCAACCTGACCGGCGCGTCTCCCACGTCGGGATCGATGAGGTCGCCCATGGACTGGATAAGAATCGAGAACAAACCCACGGTCAGCATGGACATCTGCTTCGTGCCCATGGTCAGACAAAGAGCGCCCGAATTGATCGAATGGAAGCCAGCCAAATCCAGGAAGTACTGGCTGATGCCGATGCCCACGTCCGCGGGCTGACCGGCCTTGGGCCCTGACTCGTACACGAGTCGATCCGTGTCGTGCGAGCCGTCCAGGGTCTGGACCACGTTCAGGGCGAACGTCTTGCGCACGGCTACGTTCGTCATGTCGCCAGCGACGACGAAGGGCTGCATGTCGAAGGTCGGGAACCTGGGCACACAACGGGCCGGCGCACTGTGCGCCATCACGCCATCTGCACCTGCCGTGTGGGCCCTCGTGCTCGGATCCGAATCGCTGTTCAGGCCCGTGATCACCCCCATGGAAATTCCGTGCTGGAGCAGGTTGACGTAACCGCCCGGAACGATGCGCAATTCCAAATTACCCGTTGCCCCAGGAGAGAACTGCGACAGCATGGAGCCGAGGTCGATCTGACCCTCGATACCCATCGGGTCGGGCAGCAGACTGTCGATGTAAGACTGCAACCAAGGCAGCAGCAGATGGTTCGTGAGCCAATCGCCGATCCGGCTGCCGATGAAGGAATCCAAGTAATCGAGCAAGTTGTTCAAGCCATCGGCAAACCAGTCCAACACGTCACCCAGCCATCCGCAGTCGTGAACATGGAAGTTCAGGCCCGACACGGACACGTTGTGGATGCCCTGCACCTCGATGCGGATCTCGCCGTCTTCGTCCCGAATCAAGAACCCAATATCCGCCTCCACGTGGAGCGGATCCGGCGCATCCGTGGTCATGGCCATGGAACAACTAAAATCACTGCCCACGAAAGGCTCCCCTTCGAACTTCAAATCCGTATCCGCCACCACGGACACTTCGACGACCATGGTATGGACATCCTTGACCTTTACCTGAACGCCGTCCTGCGGAATCGATATGTGAATGGGACAGCCGCCCCGACAAAGGGTCAACGTTCCAATGGCGCCATCGTAGAGGACGTCCTCGGGCACAGCCAAATTTTGAACCGCTGCCGCCACGAGCCCTGGAATCTCCGACGTGAGCTTATCGAGCCCCTGGGGCGTGATCCGCACCTGGAACCCGCCCTCGATCGTCTGGCTCGGAGGCATAGGCGCCGGAGCCGGCTCCACCGTGCTGCACCCGTTGCCACAGGCGCTCCAGAGCAAACTGGATGCCACAGCCGCCACCGCGACCACCAACTTCTTCCACCCTCTCATCGTCGACTCCTTCCGTCCAATCAACCGGGGCCTGGACAGGCACATCCCTCTTTCTTGGTCGGTCCGTGTCTCATTGTGCTCCAGTTACTCTAAGCTCATCGACCCACTTGTGCCACCCCTATCGTTTGTGCATCTCATGATACCCCCGCTCACAAACAACAGTCAAGCACACCAAAGTTTTGCCTTCAGTTTCAAGGACTTTTCATGATTGACATGAGGACAAATAGGACAATTGTCATCCCAAACTCGATTTCGAAGGCGCTGTCCAACCTGAAACAAGGGCGACCATCCGAATAGAGTGCTGCACGTCTCAAACTTCGAATTTGACCCTCGCCCCTGATGACCACTATGATTCAAAGGGCCAATCCTTTGTGCAGCAAACATGGGTCACGGACAGCAACGAAACACATGAGCACCATCATCACCTGGGTTGCGGTCGTCGTTGGAGCGTATGGGGCGGCGATCGCCGCGTTCCTGACGATCTTTTACCTGATGCCCATTGCTGGCCGCCGCTGGTCACCCCGGGCAAAACGCCTGCGCGCCTTTCTGTGGGAATGGTCAGCAGCCGTGGCCACCCAATGGCTGCTGCTGATTCCCCTTCTGTGGTGGCCCTGGTGGTACAAAAAAGGCCGCGGTCGTCCCATCATCCTCGTGCACGGCTACGGCCAGACCAGCATCGATTTCATGGCCCTGGCCTTCCGGCTGAGGCACGAACTGCACCGGCCGGTCTGGGCCTTCGACTACTGGTTCTTCTCGGCTCCGGATCGCTGCGCAGCCAGGCTCGCCCGCTTCGTCGAACGGGTACGACGCCAGAACGAGGCCGCCGAGGTGGACCTGGTCTGCCACTCCTACGGCGGCATCGTGTCCCGATATCTGGTGGAACGCATCGATGCCTCGCCGGTCCGTAACCTGGTCATGGTGGCCACACCCCATCGCGGGACCTGGTGGGCAAAACTGGGACCTGGACGATCGTCGCATGCCATGAGCCCAAACAATGTGTTCGTTGCAGAATTCTGGCCTCCCAGCCCGCCTGAGTCTGTATCCTACTATGGTGTTCGCTCCGAGGCCGACGCGGTGGTGGCGCCGCCGAACAACGCCGGTTTGGAAAATGCAGGCACCGAACTGGTCATGACAGACCGAGGCCACCTCGGCCTGCTCTTCTCGAAACGCGTCGCCTCTCAGATCGCAAAATGGCTCGAAAACGACCCGTGCTGAATCGCACGCTGCGGCACACCCGTCGATCGTCTGACCGCTAAATCGATTGATCTTCCGGCAAAACTTCGCCATGCTCCCATAAAAGGAGCGGCTGCGTACAGACTCGAACAAACGGGCATCGACGGGGAAACGGGTATCGGATTGCAACCAGGACACCCAATGCAGGACTCGATCTCGTGGTCCAACAGGAAACCAACGACCACGACGCGACAGAACTTTTGCGAGTTCCAGGCGTCTGGTCCCACTGAACCAATGACCATACAACCATCGGACACGAACGCTGACCCAATGAATCGCATGGACAGACCGTCGAAAGACACCAAGCAGGCCCAGCGCCGACCAGGCCACTCAGGTTCCATGCAACGCAACGACTGCCACGGAACGCAACGAAGCTCGGATTCCAGAAGGATACAGGAGGGCATCATGACCGGATCGAACCAACCGAGTCGGATGAAAATGAACGTGGTGTCTGACGCCACTGCCGACCTGATGGCCGAAAGACATCGAAGCGCCCGTTGCGGCCCACCGGTGAAAAACAGGCGCAGGCTGCATGCGGTCTGCGCCCTGGCGACAGCGGCCGTTCTGGTCGGTACGTTGGGCATGATGGGGGGCTGTGGTTCGGACAAGAGCGCGTCCCTGCCCAAGGCAGGAGACCACACGGTCGGCAACCTGACCGTGGTGCGGGCTCCCGTGTCCATGCAGGAACCTGACGGAAAAGTGCGGCCAGCCCGATCGGGACAGCGGATTTTTACGGGCGAAACCGTATCTTGTGTAGGCCGGGCCCTGGTGGATCATGACCAGGGCGTTCGGGTTCTGCTCGATCGAAACAGCAAGGTGACGCTGACCGATGCAGGCATCAAGCTCCTGGCTGGCCGAGCCTGGGTGGAGACCACGAGAGGATTTCATCCCCTCGTCCAGGCAGCAGGCCTGACCGTCAAAACCGACGGCGCGGCCTTCGAGTTGACCCAAACGAGCGCTGGCCCGAGCATTTATCTGGTACGAGGGACGGCCCATTACGAAACGAAGAACTCGGCGGGCGACCTGGAGCCCGGTGACCAACTCACGCTCGCAGGAGACAAAGTCAGGATCGAGCCGGTGGCCATGTGGGACGACTGGACCGGTGGACTGGCCTGGCCGGCTCCTCGCTGGCAAAAGGCGCCGGCGGGACTGGGCGAGGTTGGCGCCAGGATGCCGGGGTCTACGGGCAAAGCCCGCTTCCCGCTGTCAGTCCGCAGCCTCCGGGTGCAGGCCACCATCCGAGGCGACCTGGCCCTGGTCCGGGTCGAACAGGAGTTCTTCAACCCGGTGTCGGAAACATTGGAAGGCATCTATCGTATCCGCCTGCCCAAAGGGGCCATCCTGCACGGCTTCGGGATCGACCGAAACGGCAAAATGGTCTACGGCTACATCAAGGAGCGGTCCAGGGCGAGGGCCCAGTACCAGGCTCAGGTCTATCAGGGGTCCACCGACGACCCGGCCCTGCTCGAATGGGACGCGCCGGGTGTCTATCGCGCCCGCATCTATCCCATTGCCCCGGGCAGCACGCGCAAGGTGGTCATCGTCTACAGCCAATGGATCGAACGCCAGGCGGGAATTCGGCGTTGGGTCTATCCAATGGGCAACGCCGGTGCTGCAGGCATCCGCATCGGAGAACTCGAAATCAAGGCGAACCTCATCCATGCCAAGGCGAGTCGGGTCGATGCATCCCTGGGCGCCCGCCTCGATCGCGGCATCGTGGTCCTGCGGCGCTCGGACTACATCCCACCGGCCGACCTC
Organism: Deltaproteobacteria bacterium; assembly: GCA_021162935.1. Taxonomy (GTDB): domain Bacteria; phylum Myxococcota_A; class Polyangia; order HGW-17; family SLPX01; genus JAGGXR01. Next base: position 8,902 of record JAGGXR010000082.1, on the reverse strand, counting down.
GTGGTGAGTATCCACGGCAAAGCGCTCGGCAAAAAAAGCGCACTGGGGCTCATTTCCAAAGAGCAGGAAAAGGGCACGCCGTACTACCTTGCCCGACTCATGCCCCTGCCCCTTGCGCCAGCCACCAAGGACCGTCCCTTGGATCTGGTGCTCGTGGTGGACCTATCGGCCGGCACGGACCCCACCAGGCTCCAACTCGCCAGGACCATTGCCGAAGCCCTGACCACCCACCTTGGCGCCAAGGATCGGCTCGCCCTGCTCGGAGGCGACCTGTCCTTGCATCCGCTCACGCATGGAGCATTGCACCTGGTGGCGGCGACCACGGCGAACAAGACGAAACTCTTGGACCGACTCGTCCGAACCAAGGTAGGGGGCGCCACGGACATGGGCGCCGTGCTCACCCAGGCAGCCCGGCTGCTCCAACCAGGCCGACGCGGAGCCATTGTTTACCTGGGCGATGCCATGCCCACGGTGGGCGAACTGGACCTGGCGTCCCTCAAAAAACGTCTATCCAGGCTGACCACTCCCATCCGACTCTATGGAGTGGCCGTGGGTCAGGAGGCGAACCTGGACCTCCTCGCTGGCCTGACCGAATCAGGCGGACGAGCGCTCAGGGTCACGGACCAAGCGGGAGCGGGCCGCGCGGCTCTGCGTATCGCCGAACACCTTGCACGACCCGTGATGCAGAAGGTGACCGTCGATCTGGGCCCGACCGTCGAGCAGGTCTACCCGCGACGGCCCGTCACCGTGGTGGCCGGACACCCCTTGATGGTGGCAGGTCGTCTCAAGGGCAAGGCGCCAGGGACCATCACCCTCGTCGGCCTTGTGAACGGAAAGGAAGTCAAGCAACAATTCTCCGTGGACAACCGACGCCTGGACGATGGTGGCGATCTCAAGCTCCGCTGGGCCACGTACCGGCTCGCTCAGCTCCTGACCAGGGGCGCAGGGCGTGAAGAAATGGTGGAGCTGGGCACACGATTCGGGCTCATCACTCCGTACACGTCCTTTTACGTCCCGTCGACGCGACAGCTCGACCAGGACGGCGAGGAAAAGAAAAAAGTCCAGGATGCACGCAAAAAGGCGGAACGGATCCTCGCGGATCTAAACAAAGACAAAACGCAGCGCGACCAGGCTGCAAAGAACGTCCAAGAGACGAAAGCGGAAAAACCTGCGGACGAAAAAGAAGAGACCAAGGCTCAGCCGGCGACGACAGGCGCAGCGAAGCCAAGTGGCAGGCCCATAGCCGCACCGCCGGTTGCGACCGCGCGCCCCCAAAAAAAGGCTCCTCGGGCCCGATCCATGACGCTCAGATTGAAGGGCACGAAACGTGGCAGTGAGGCAGGCCTCGTCGTCAATGAAACCACCCCTGGCATCGCCAGGGGCGACAGCGGTGGCGGGAGCGGGCACGGATACGGAGGCCAGAGGCACCGGCGTCGGAATACCGCCGAAACAGCGGGCGTCACGGCTTCGTTGGCCAAGCAGGGAAGTCAAACAAATCTGGACGGGCTGGATGCCCGAGCCCAGTTAGCGTCGACAGAACAGGGTCGCACCCGCCATGGCGATCGCGCCGCAGCAGCGGGCGACGGCTTTGCCATCACCGGCAACAAGAGGCCCAAGGTCACAGGCGGGCGGGCCAGGGTCTCCGGATCGCTGGACAAAGGCATCATTCGACGCATCATTTTACGCCATATCAACCAGGTCCGCTACTGCTACGAGTCCAGGGCTCTGGCCCGCAATCCTCATGCGTCGGGACTGGTGACGGTCCAGTTCGCGATCGGTTCGAATGGCCGGGTCCGGACCGCTCGAATCGCATCCACCACGCTCCATAATCCTGCTTCTGAGCGATGTATCGCCCTGTCGGTCAGACGATGGCGCTTCCCCAAACCGCGGGGCGGCGGCCTCGTCGTGGTGCGCTATCCGTTCAAGTTCCAGTCGAATAAGAGCGCCGGCCAGGAACAGACACGAGCGAGACGCGTTGCTGTGGACGTGGATGTGCACGTGGACATCCATATCCACAACCACCTTCCTTCGCGATGCTCACCCGCTGCAAAGAAACCTTTGGCCGCGCGCCGGCGCCTGTGGCGCGAACGCCTCGCCTCGCGAGGCGGCATCCGCGGCGTGATGGAGGTCTGGATCGACGCCCGCCAGCACTGTGAACTCCACACCTGGACCGACCGGCGCGTGCTCCTGTCCGCCATGCTGAACCGGCTCGGATCGGCGCGGTCCATGTTGGCGCTCTACCGACGTTTCCACAGGAGTTGGGGCATCCGCCGCTTCCTGCGTCGCGCCATCCTGGGCCGAGTCCGACGCCAATCAGACCTTCGCATCGTACTCAGGGCCCTAGGGTTGGACCAACAGATCCAGCTCTCCATGGTGCGTCAGGTTCTGGCCCGGCTCACCCGACCCGACCTCAAAATCGCCGCCCTGCAAAAGCTCCTCGTGGATCATCCCGCCAATGCAAAGCTGACGATGCTGCTCCTCGATCAACTCGAAACAGCGAACCGCTGGAAGGAAGGCCTGCCCATTGCCGACTCGGTGGAGGGCAACCCATACGCGGACCCGGACCTTCGGGTCAACGTGGCCGAATTCCTGCTCCGTCACGGCAAACAATATGAAACGAGGGCAAGACGCATCCTGTCGGAATTGGTCGAATTTCGGCCCACGGACCCGTCGGTGCGACGACGCCTGGGCGACCTGTACCGGGCGCACGGCTGGTTCGACGAGGCCTATCGCCAGTACCAGACACTGGCGAGCCTGAGGCCGCAGGACATGTCCGTGCTGCTCCTGATGGCTTCCGCAGCCGCGGGAGCAGGCAGGCTGGACGAGGCCCTGCGCCTGGAACAGCGGGTGGCGAGCACGGCCGAGCCGGGATCTGCAACCGGTCTGGCCCGATGGGCGCTCCTTTGGACGTCCCTTCGCCTCATGAAGTTGCGTTGGAAGGCTCGCCTCGCTGGGAAAAGCGCGGTCGAGGAACTGGCGCGACTCCTGGCTCGAACGCGACGATCCGGCGTCCTCGACCTGGCGCATCCCATGCGCGTCGCGCTCACCTGGAGCCATCCCTCCGCCGACGTGGAACTGCACGTGGGCGTGGGTTCCTATCATCCCAGCAGAGCGCCGTTACTCGGCTCACTGTACGGAATCGAAGCCTTCGACGCCGCCAAAATCGACAAGGCCGGCTACCGCATCGAAGTCAAACGCGTGGGTCGTCCCACCAACCGCATCGTACGGGCGGAACTGGCGGTCATGTGGAACGAAGGCAAACCGAACGAACGCCTCTGGACGAAGACCATCGTGTTCAAACGAAACCAGAACCTGGCCCGATTCAAGATTCAGGGCGGCAAGGTCGAGGAGGTGCAGTGATGCGTAGAGCGACCAAAAACATCGAGGCGATGCCCGAAATGACCGCCGCCGCATACGCAAGAAATCGATCGGCGACAATCGGGCTGACATTCGTGACCGCATTCGTGACCATGGCGGCAACCCTCCTCTGTTCGTGCGGATCCGAGTCGGGAAAAACCACCCACCTCAAGGCGAGTGTGGCATCCGTCGCGGTCCTCCGCTCACCGGTGCAGATCGCCGAAGACAAAGGCAAGGCCCGAACCGTGGCCACGGACCGCCGGGTCTCCATCGGCGCGACGGTCCGCACGGACAAGGCAGGCAGGGCCCTGGTCAAACTCGATCGCGGCAGTCTCGTCCTCATGGACCAAAAAAGCGCCCTGCGCCTGACCAAAGACGGCCTCGAACTCCTGGCCGGTCGTATCTACGTGGACGCGAAAGCCGAGATCACGGTTGCCACGACATCGGGAACGATCCGGGCCGTCCAGGCTGGATTCGACGTGTCCCTGGGCAAGGCGACCAAGGTCTATTGCGCGGCGGGAGAACTCGCCTACCTCCCAGCGTCCAAAGTCGGCAAGGAGAAACCCAAGTCGCTCACCGCTGGAATGACGCTGACCCTGAATCGGGACAAAGCGCAGATCCTTCCCGAGGCCATCTGGGACGACTGGACCGCCGGCATGGCCCGCGTGGGATCCGCCCGTGCCATGCCTCCCGCCGGAATCGGCACCATGGGAGGACGCCCGGCAAACGCGTACGGATCGGCCCCGAATCCTTTGCTGGTCCGACGCCATGACGTCAAGATTCGGATCGTGTCAGACATGGCGATCACACAGGTCACACAGACCTTCTTCAATCCGAAATCGTACTGGGTGCAGGGATTCTACCGAGTTCGTCTCCCCGCCGGCGCCATCATCGAATCCTTTGCCACGGGAAACGGTGGCCAACCCATGACCAAAACATCCATCGTCTCGCGATTCCGATCGCGTTCCCACACGAGCAGTCCTTCCGTTCTGCTGGAATGGAACGGCGGCGACTGGTACCAGGGCATCGTCAGCTCCATCGGCCCGGGAAAAACCAAGGTGGTGCGTCTCACCTACGTCCAATGGCTCAGGCACCGTCCAGGGCGGCGGCTCTACGTCTATCCGATGGGAGGCGGCAAGGCGCCGAACCTGGCTGAATTCGCCATCGACGCAGACATTTCGAAGGCAGGCGCTGACAAGGTCCAAGCATCCCTGAACGCTCGCGTGTCAGGCGGCCACGTCCTGCTCACCAAGAGCGATTTTCAACCCAAGGCGGACTTCGTTCTGGAACTCCTGTCCAAGGACGGAAAAAAGAGCCGTCACAAGACCGTGGTCTACCGGGCCCCGGCACAACGGACCCCTAAGACGGACTCCATCTATCTCGTTCTGGATCCCAGTTTTTCCAAGGCGGACACGCAGATGAACCTCGTGATCGTAGCCGACCTGTCGGCTGGTCTCGAACCGGCCCAGGTCAAATTGGTCCGCGACACGGTCGATGCACTTCTGACCCAGCTCAAAGAATCGGACCGCGTCGCGCTGATCGCCTCGGACGTGGACGCCCTCCTTCTCGGTGGAAAACCGGCGACTGCCACGGCCAAACGAAAGGATCAACTCCTGGCGCTCCTGGCAAAGAGAAAAACGGGCGGGGCGAGCGACATCGGCCTTGCCCTCGACCGCGCGGCGAGACTCCTGCCCGCCGGGCGCGGCACCATCGTCTACATCGGAGACGGAAGACCAAGCATGGGTGCCATGCTGCCCGGCCTGATCCGCGACCGACTCAGGGAAACGGGCCGTGCGCCGCGTCTGTTCGCCGTGGCCGTGGGCAACGGATCGGACGCTGAATTCCTACGCGCAGTCGCTGGTCCCGATGGCTCCGTGGTCGAAGCGAACAACCGCCAAGAAGCCGCTGTGGCCGTGTTCCACATCCTGTCGGAAGCGGCTCGGGCTTCGCTGCGACGCATCCAGGTCACCTTCGACGGCGACGTCAACCAGGTCTATCCATCCGCCCCCTTCACGGTCACGCAGGGCTCACAGATCCGGGTGTCGGCGCGATGCCTCGGAAAGCTCCCGAAAAAGGTCACGGTGCGTGGTCTGCGCAATGGCAAGCCCTTTTCTACAACCTACAAAGTGGCGATTCAAGCAGTCGCCGACCACAAGGATCTGACCAGACGCTGGGCGCTCGCTCGAATCGCCTCCTTGATGGCACGCGGCGCTGGACGCGAGGCCGTGGCAGACCTAGGCATCCGATTCGGCGTGCTGACGCCTTGGACCGCCCTGGGAATCGGCGCAGCGTCCGGATACAAAAGCCTGCTGCCCCATCCACCAGCTCAGGCCCTGACCGTCGAGGCCCTCGCCTCGGCCGGCAACGCAGTCACATCCTCGCCCCTGGCCATCGAACGAAACTGGCTCGACAGTCGCAGCAGTCAGGCGTCATGGCCAAAGCTGTATAGCAGACTCCTATCCGGGCGGGACCAACCCGTGCGCCTCTGCTACGAGCGAAAGGCGGCGGTCCATCCTGAACTGTCAGGCCGCGTGGACCTCCAGATCGAGCTGCGGCCCAACGGCAGCATCAAGTCCGTCAAACAGGTCTATTCGAGCCTCAACGACTCGGAGGTCGAGGACTGCATCAAGCAAGCCGTCCTCTCCCTGAAACTGCCGGCTCCCCCGCCCGGCGCGCCCGCATCCTTTATCCACACGTTCCACTTCACCCAGAAATGGAGCCGGTACGGACGCAGCACGGGCTGCTCAAAAGCATCCCGCAAGTACCTGTCCGTGCGCAAAGTCCTGTGGCGCGAACGGCTGGCCCGCAATTCCGGCGTGTCTGGCGCCATCAGCGTGTGGCGTCGGGCCTACCGAAGCTGCGAGCTGAACACCTGGCTGGACCGCCAGACCCTCCTAGACCTCATGTTGCGCCACGTCGGTCGGACCAGGCAGCAGGTGCGGCTCTATCACGACTTCGACGGCAAACCGTCCATTCAGGCCTACATGCGCCGTCAGATCCTGCGGCACATCCGGACCAGAGCCGACGTGCTGGCGGCCAGGGCCGGTCTCAACCTCGAAGGGAATATCGATTGGACGTTGCTCCGCACAGGATTGACCAAGTACAAGAAAACCACGAAAAAGATCCGATTCGTCCAGTCGTTCATCGCCCTGTCACCCAGCAGCATTCGGCTCAGACGCCTCCTCCTTGCGCTGTACGTCAAGGCAGGCGACCAGGCATCCGCCCTGGACCTTACCTGGCAACTGAGAGCAGACCCAGCAACCGACCTGGACACGAGGCGTCTCATCGGCGAAATTCTCTATCGATTCGGAGACAAGAAGGAAGCTCGGCGCGCATTCAGTGAAATGGTCGAGGCAGCCCCCTTCGACCCGATGGCCAGGCTCACCCTGGCCGACGAAGAACTCGCTCATGGCTGGTGCCGCGATGCGTACTCCCAGTACGAACTCCTGGCATGGCTCATTCCATCGAACAAGACGGTGCCCCTGATGATGGCGAGGGCCGCGATCTGCACGCACAGGTTCGACCAGGCATTGCGCCTAGCCGCAGGCGTCTCGCAAACGGCCGAAGTGGGAACCAGAACGAGCGGCTCCGCCGCCGCCGCGCGGATCATGATGTCCGTCATCTTGGCCCGACTGACCCACCACGTTCAACCATCCGTCCTGGTTCCTGCACGGTCGGGATCGAAACCAGGATCGAAACCAGGATCGAAGACTGAAGCGCCATCCGACAAACACGCCAAACAGCAGACTGCCGCTGCTGACACCGACACCGTCGCATTTCCAACGGCCAGCCAGCTCGCCGCCAGAAAACGACAACTCGGTCTCCACACCTGGGCGGGCAAACTCCTCGTGACCCTGACCTGGCGCCAGCCCAGACCAACGCTCCGTCTTCGCGTCCGAGGTCCCGGTCAGGCAGAGCCCATACAAGCCTCCATCCGATACGACCACCTCAACCTGGATGCCGAACGGTTCACCACGCTGCCGGACGGCGACCTGTACCTGGAGGTCCGTCCGGTTGCGGACAGCCCGCAGCGCAGCCATCCGATCACGGCCACCATCGCATTGCTGTGGGACGAGTCGAACAAGGCGGAACGCCTCGTGACCAAAACAATCACCATCGCTCCGGGCAAAAAGGTCATCGCCTTCCTCATCAAGAAGGGAAAACTCCAGCCCACCAAGCCCATCAAACCAGCTCGCCCGCGATAGCGCCTGCGATAGCCTTGGTCCTGAGTAACCGCCGACCTCGCGGCGGACAGGCTTATCACTTGCGTTCGTTTCATAATGACTCCGTGCCCTCACTCAAAATCGTCAGATACTGTTGATACGCAAACGCACGGTTGCGACGCCGGCCGGTGATTTCCTGGACAATGCCGAGCCCTTCCAGCGCCTGCATGGCTTTGGAAGCAGCCGGAAAAGAAAGCCCCGTGTGCTTGCAGATCTGGTTCAGCGTGACCAGGGGGCGCTCACAAAGAGCCCGGAAGACGCGCAGTGCGGTGGAGGCAGAGCGGCCAAGTGTCTGGACCTTCTGCTCATCTTGTTGAAAAAGCCTGACGAGCCTCCGGGCGGTTTCGACTGCATTCGAGGCCGTGTGCGCCACACCCTCCAGAAAGAAATCCACCCACGCTTCCCAATCGCCATCGGTGCGCACCAGATCGAGCAGGCGGTAGTACTCGGAGCGGTGCTGCTTGAAGTACAGGCTGAGGATGGCGTGCATCTCCCGTATCAAGCGATTCGACAGCGGAAAACCCTCTTTCATTCGCACCAGGCCGTGATTGAGCGCCGCGACATAATTGGAGACTTCCGTCACATCATCCAAAGGAACACCCGGCGCTTCTTCCAGTTCAAAAAGCAGCAGTTGGGCCAGGGAAGATTGCGTACCCTCTATTTGCGAGGAGAGCACCGCCTCACGACGGACATAGGCATAAAGAAAAAGGGCGGGATCGGACAAGAGTAAGGTAATACTGTCCAGCCGCCCGAGTGCCAGTGTGGCGCGTTCCAATAATCGCTGACGCTGATCGTTCAGTTCAAGGGACGGCTTTGGGGGCAATGGATGAGGGATGAAGGCCTGAATCTGTTCCCCCGCGACATACGCGGTTTCGTAAGATCCTGCTACGCCCCTTTTCATATCGCAGCGACTCCTTGTTCAACGTTCGTTAAACAAGGCCGCCCGTAATTAAAAGAAACCGGTAAACCGTTAAATAGTTTCCATCCCAGAAGTGGCAAATGTTGGGAATCACAAAATAAATCGAAAATAATTCGAATAAACAACGGGGCCAAAACGTTCTTCCTTGTAGTAACCAAAAACGCGGAAGGCCGCGCAAACAAAGGAAGAGCGAGCCCCGATGAGAAAAAAGATACGCCAGCAACTGCCAATTGTCGCGCCCGCAGTCAACCACCCTCACGCCTCCGAGCTGGATATGATGGCCACCCTCATCGCCCAGCGGCCGGAAATCATCGACCTGGTCTACGACGACCTCATTCGCGGCCTTGACGACCCAGAGAATGGGCGGCACGGCATGATGACCGCCCAGCAGGTCTTTAAGGCG
>JAGGXR010000069.1 GCA_021162935.1 Deltaproteobacteria bacterium | reverse complement strand
GTCTCTGGGGCTTGGTGCAGGGGAACTTGCGTGCGGGACGGGCTGCCGGTTCAATGCGTCGGGCTGCGAACGCGAGCCCGTGTGTGGGAACGGCGTCGTGGAGGAGGGCGAGGAGTGCGACGAGGGGGCGTCGAACTCGGACACGGAGCCTGGGGCGTGCCGGACGGATTGCACGAGGCCCGGGTGCGGGGACGGGGTGATAGACCCTTGGGAGGAATGCGACGGCACGGAACTCGCGGGCGCGTCCTGTGAGTCCCTGGGCTACCTGGGCGGCGACCTGGCCTGCGGGGGCGACTGCCGGTTCGACAAGTCTGGCTGTCAGGCGCCGCCGGAATGCGGGAACGGCGTCGTGGAAGACGGTGAGGAGTGCGACGGCGGCGTGGCGAACGCAGACACGTACGACGCTACGTGCACCACGCACTGCCGGTATCCGTCCTGCGGGGACGGCATCCGACAGCAGGGCGAGGAGTGTGACTTCGGGAGCTTGAACAGCGACCTGGTTCCGGATGCCTGCCGCACGGACTGCAGCCTGCCTGCATGTGGAGACATGGTGGCCGACTCAGGCGAAGACTGCGACGACGGTAACGGGACTGCATACGACGGCTGCGATGCTTGCAGCTATTCGGACATAATGGTGAACACGGAATGGCGCGAGGACCAAGGCTATCCCGTGGTGGCCGCGGCTGACGACGGCCGATTCGTGGTGGTGTGGCAGAGCTACGGCCAGGACGGGTCCGGCTATGGGGTCTACGGCCAGAGGTACGACGCTGTGGGCAACGCGCTGGGGGGTGAGTTTCGCGTCAACACGACGACGGCGGACCAGCAGGACCACCCTTCGGTGAGCATGGATGCCACCGGCGACTTCGTGGTGGTGTGGCAGAGCTCCGGCCAAGACGGGTCCGGCTATGGGGTCTACGGTCAGAGGTACGACGCTTCGGGCAATGCCCTGGGCGGTGAGTTTCGCGTCAACACGACCACGGCGAACACTCAGGAAATGCCTTCGGTGAGCATGGATGCCACCGGCGACTTCGTGGTGGTGTGGGAGAGCTACGGCCAGGACGGGTCCGGCTATGGGGTCTACGGTCAGAGGTACGACGCTTCGGGCAACGCTCTGGGCGGCGAGTTTTGCGTCAACACGACCACGGCGGACGATCAGGGCTACCCTTCGGTGAGCATGGATGCCGCAGGCGACTTCGTGGTGGTGTGGCAGAGCTTGAACCAGGACGGGCCCGGCTATGGGGTCTACGGCCAGAGGTACGACGCTGCGGGTGCCATCCAGGGGAATGAGTTTCTCGTCAACACGACGACGGCGGAGTACCAGTGGTGGCCTTCGGTGAGCATGGATGCCGCAGGCGACTTCGTGGTGGTGTGGGAGAGCCAAAATCAGGACGGGGACCGCGCGGGGGTCTACGGCCAGAGGTACGACGCTGCGGGTAACACGTTGGGGAACGAGTTTCTCGTCAACACGACGACGGCGGAGTCCCAGTGGGGGCCTTCGGTGAGCATGGATGCCACCGGCGACTTCGTGGTGGTGTGGCAGGGCCACGGCCAGGACGGGGACCGCGCGGGGGCCTACGGCCAGAGGTACGACGCTGTGGGCAACGCGCTGGGGGGCGAGTTTCGCGTCAACACGACCACGGCGAGCGACCAGTGGTGGCCTTCGGTGAGCATGGATGCCACCGGCGACTTCGTGGTGGTGTGGGAGAGCCAAAATCAGGACGGGGACGGCTGGGGGGTCTTCGCCGCCCTGTTTACCGCCGACGGGGCGCGTAGCCTGCCCGGCGCCTGGTAGGAATGATTCGATTTCCAGGGTGGTCCGGGAACGTGGACGACGGCTCCGGGGGGCCGGGGGAGTGGTGCGAGGCCGACGAGACGGAATATGAGAGACAGGTTTTCGGGCGTCGCAGGGCGACGGTCGAAGCGTCGAAGCCCTGGATGTCGGGGGGGGTGAAATGCTCTCCAAGATGTGCTGGCAATGGATCCGCATCGAGTCGGCCACTACCAAAGGTCTTGGGAACCGGGAAACCGGGAAACCCGGTAGTACAGTCATTATGTCTTGGCATGGCGGACCGCGGAGTTGTCGATAATGCGGTCGAGTCGCGAGCCTGGTGGATGGGGCCGGCGAGGCGGAGGAGATGCGGGCGGAGCGGATGGCAACGCGGCGGTCAGCGAGGATGCGCTCCTCGCGGGCCTTCATCCCTCGAATGCGCCCCGACAGTCCCGACGGCCAGTTGATGATTTCGGACATGGGTTTGTACCTCATCGAGAAAGCGGTCTCTTACGAGGGCATTCAACGAGGGCTATTCACGTCTGCGATGGTCGAGTCGGCCTCGGAGTACCTGCGGTCGTTCGAGGCGGAGGAATCGTGATGCCTCGAAGTTACGCTACACCACTCGCGTTCAAGACCGCTGTCGAACAGCGGCTACGCAACGAGGCTGAGGCGTCGGGAATGGACCTGCAGCGCAGGCGCCAGCTCTTTGTCTTTGATCGTTTTCTCGCACGCCTGTTCCGCATCCTCGACTTCGTTGGCGTCGAACGCGGTCGCTTTCGCATCTACCCTCTGGCAACACATGTGGCCGAGAAGATCCACGCATACACACTGCCACGCAAGCGTCCCAACGCGCGGGTCAAAGACCTTCCAGACATCGCGCTGCTTGCTTCCGCAAAAGACATCGACGGTGCGGCACTGCGTGTCGCCATAGACCGGATTCTTGAGCACCGTGCGACGCACGCAGTGCCAAAGTCGGTCCACGATCCGCCTACATCTTGGGCGCCAGTCTATGAGCGAATCGCCGAAAACGACGGGCTTCCATGGCGCACGCTCGCTGAAGTCAAAGAAGCCGTTCAATCCTTCCTGGACCCTGTGCTCTTCGGCAACCCCGCGAGCTGGCATGCCGCGTCCTGGTCTTGGTACGAGACCCCGGGGGACGAGTCACGAACATTTCACCACTCATGATTACCGCTAGGGCTTCTGTCGTCGGTCATCTGTCATCTGTCTTCGGTCGTCGTGAGGCGCTGGCAGTCGGAGAGGCTTCGCCGAGACTTCGAAAGGGAGCATCGTGGGCTTGGTCAGCCCTTGGGGAGCACGACGGTGAAGGAGCATCGTGGGCTTGGTCAGCCCTTGGGGAGCACGACGGTGAAGGTGCTGCCCGTTCCGGGCGTGCTGTTCACTTCGATACGGCCCCCATGGGCCTCGGCGATTTTCTGACAGATGGGCAGCCCGAGCCCGGTGCCGCCAGGCCTCGTGGTGAAGAACGGGACGAAGAGTTGCTTCATCTGTTCTGGTTTGATGCCACGTCCCGTGTCGGAGAATGAAATGATGACCATGGGCGTCATGTCCTGGTCCCATTCGTTATGTCGGACGTCAGTGGATAGGGTGAGCACCCCTGGTTCGTCCATGGCCTGGATGCCGTTGAGACCCAGGTTCAGGAATACCTGCTGGAGCTGTCCCGGGTCGCCGCGCACGGTGGGTTTCTCATCCGAGAGCTTGAGCTCCACCGCGTGACGTCCCGATTTCGGAACCATGAGCTGGGCGGTGCGGCGGAGCACCGTGTTGACGTCCACCGGATCCTTCTGGCTGTCGAGGGGACGGGCGTAGTCGAGGAACTGCGACACGACCCGATTGAGGCGATCCACTTCTTCGACGATGATGTCCACGAATTCCGAAGCGTCCTCGCCGAAGGCGGCCGGCATCTGTTTGGGGTTGCCGTCGACAAAGGGGGACTTGACTCCCTGGAGGGAGTCCATCCGCTCGTCTTCGAGACATTGGGCAGCGCCCTTGATGGCGCCCAGTGGGTTCCGAATTTCATGGGCCAGGCCGGCGGCCATCTGTCCCAGCGCCGCCAGGCGGTCGCGTTCCTTCATGCGTTCATAGAGCCTGGAGTTCTGGATACCGACGGCGACCTGATCGGCCAGGCGACGGAATTCTTCGACCTCGTTTTCCGAATAGGCCTCCCTCATGCGGTCGTCGTCGATGGCCAGTAGCCCCAGCGTTCTGCCTTCGCCTCGGATGGCAAGGCAGAGCCCAGCGTGAAGGTCTTCCATGGTGTGGATGACCTCGTCGAGCGCATGGTCCTCGGGCCGGATCTGGACCCATCCCAGGTTGACGGCCTGTTTGGCGCGGATGAGCGCTTCGTATTGCAGCACGCCGTCCATGGCAAGTCGTTCCAGAAACAGCCTGTTGCCGGCCGCGTCGAGTTGTGGCGGCAGGTCCGGACCCGCAGAGTGGGCGGTCAGCCTATACGCGGTGCCGTCCGTGCTGAGCCGGTATAGGGCTGCCATGGTGATGCGCCTCGTGGATTCGAGCCCGGTGACGAGTTCGGAAAACAGGGATGTCAGTTCCAGGTTGCGGCTCAGCTTCCACCGGAGTTGCTCGAGGTTGCGTTCCAATTCGTACCGTTCCCGGAACATGGAACGGTGGATCCGTTCCTGGACCGCGGCGCGGACCGGGTCCAACAAAATGATGACGATGAGCGAAGCCATCAAGGTGTTGTAGAAAAGCAGCCCTGGTTCGGCTGGGTCCACCCAGAACGTCAGGGCCAGGTACACGCCGGCGATCATGAACACGAGGCTCGTCAGGATCGACAGGCGTGCGAGCATTTCTTGGAGGTCGAGGAGACGATAGTAGGAGAGCATCTGGGCGAGGAAGTAGAGATAGATGACTCCCAAGAGCTTGCCGATGGCGCCGGCGGTCGCCCCAAGCGAGGGAAGTTGGCCCAAGAACACGACAACGACCGCGAGGCCGCCTCCGTAGATCAAGTATTTGAGCCTGGTGCGCTCCACTGCGTTGTTCGCCTTCTGGAGTCGTCGGTAGATGAGGATAACGCACAGAAGGAGACCCAGAACCACGTAAGCGAAGAGGGTGGGGACGAAGACCTGTTCGATCCGTGCGTTTGGCATGGCCGTCAGGTAGGCGATGACCGCCAGGAACAGGTTGCTCGTGATTTTGAGCGATGACTCCACCCTTGGTTTGGTCGCCGCGTCCGTGTTCAGAAACACCTTGAAGAACTTCAGTGCGGAGATGGGCACGATGGCGTCCGCCGCCAGGCTAGCCATGAGCGCCAGTCGCTGGTCGAAGTAGAGGTGCAGGAAGTCGAACAGATACAGAGTCGACAGATTCAAGCAAAACAGCGCAAAGTAGATAAACGGTGGCCGCTTCCTGGCCTCCAGGTACACCGACAGGCCGATGGCGCCGATGAGCAGGCTGGAAACGAGCGCGCTGAGGGTTGGGGTATTCATCGATGGCTCAGGCCTTGGCCAGCATGGCAACGGCGTGGATCAGGTCGTCTTGATCGCGATTGGACACGGTGCGCATGTCCACGACGAACCGATCCTGGACGATGCGCCCCACCACCGGAGGTCGCGAACGTCGCATGGCCTCCTCGATCCGAACCGCTGGCATTGTCGACGATGTGATGGCGATGCCCGCCGATGGCACGGCCATGGACGGCAACGCGCCGCCCCCGACGCGCGATTCGAGACGAATCAGCGAACAGGTGATGCCCGCATGAACGTCTGCGGCCCGGAATCGCTTCAGAAACGCCTCGGCCCTCTGTGCCACGCTGTCTGCCGGTTCACAAATCATGTCAGCCGCGGGCACACCACGACCCGCGTTCCACAGGTATCGCTCCAACACCGCGTCCAGGGCCGCCAGGGTGAGTTTGCCCGGCCGGACCGCTCGCACCAGAGGATGGTTTCGAATGCGTGCCACCAACTCGGCCTTTCCTGCGATGATGCCGGCCTGCGGGCCGCCCAGGAGCTTGTCTCCGCTGAAGGTGATCAGGTCGATGCCCATTTTGATCATCTGGTCCGCACCCGGCTCGGGGAACGGTCCTGACGGGTAGGCTGCGTAGGCAGACTGCACACAGCCCGAGCCAAGGTCCATCATGGTCCAGACGCCGAGCCGTTTGCCGAGGGCGACCAACTCCGACGCCTCCACCTCCTTTGTGAACCCTACGATGGCGAAGTTCGACTGGTGCACCTTGAGGAGCAGCGCCGTGTCCTCGCCCGTGGCTCGTTCGTAGTCCTTGGCGTGCGTTCGGTTGGTTGTGCCAACCTCCACGAGTCGGGCACCGGACTGCTCCATCACGTCCGGGATTCGAAACGACCCGCCGATTTCGATGAGTTCGCCGCGGCTCACCACCACCTCTTTGTCACGGGCCAAGGCAGCCAGGGACACGAGCACCGCCGCCGCATTGTTGTTCACCACGAGTGCGTCTTCGGCTCCAAGGAGTCGGCGGATCTTGGCCGCCGCATGATCGTGGCGGGACCCACGCTTGCCCGCCTCCAGGTCGTATTCGAGGCTGGAATATCCGCCCGCCAGCTCCGCGATGCGGTCCAGCGCCGATTGGGGCAGGGGACTACGACCCAGGTTCGTGTGCACCACGACTCCGGTGCCATTGATCACCCGGCGCAGCGAACCCTCCACGAGTCGGCGGCAGTCCTCTTCGACCTCCGCCGCCTCGATGTGGAACAGACCGTCGTCCCTCTCGGCCGCCTCTTGCACGTCTGTGCGTTGTCCGTCTCGGCGCGCCCTCGCCCGAAGCGCCGCTCGGTGTCGCGCCACCGCCGTGCGGCAAGCCTCGGTCACCAGGGCGCGTGGATAACGGTCCAGCAGGGGCGCCACATCCGGGGAACTCAGCATGGCGTCGATGCCTGGAAGCTTGGAGAGACCAACTTGGTCTTGGTCCGTAGTCATCGGCGACTCCTTGCCTGCCGAGGCTCGAAAGCTCATCGGCTTCGTCGTTTCTTTTGCCCACACAGCGCAGTGGCAGGGCGCCCCATCCATATGACGGCCCCAATGCCTCGGACCATATTTCCCACGGGGGTGCAGGTCAACGAAAAGCCTAGATGGCAACGGCGCAGTGACTCGTTGACAGTGTTTTCGGTATTTGCCATCGTTTGCCGGGAATGATTGGGGCTTAGGGACCATCACGGATGGCGAGTCGGGACAGAGATGATGTCAGGCAAAGAAAAGGGAAATCAAACATGGAACAACAAAAGGAAAAAGTGACGGTGGTCGGTTCGGGATCCATGGGGCATGGCATCGCGCAGGTGGCGGCCAGCCACGGATTCGACGTCCAGATGGTGGACATCGACGATGCCGCGTTGGAACGGGCCATGGCGGCAATTAGAAAGAGCCTGGGACGTCTGGTCAAGGCCTCCAAATTGACCCAACAGGAGGTCGACGAGACCCTGGGGCGTCTCCATCCCACCACGGGCCTGCGTTCCGCCTGCCAGGGCGCAGACCTCGTGGTGGAGTCCGTGCCGGAGAACCTGGACCTCAAGTGCAAGGTCTTCTCCCAGATTGATGAGTTCTGCGAGGGAGACGACACGCTCATCGTGTCCAACACGTCCGAGTTGTCCATTTCCGCCATGGCCAGTCACACGCACCGTCCAGACCGCGTGGCCGGCATGCATTGGTTCAACCCGCCGCCCATGATGAAGCTCATCGAGTTGGTGCGGGGCGTGGACACGTCGGACCGGACGATTTCCATCCTCGAGGATCTCTCCAAGACAATGGGCAAGGTGACCGTCGTCGCCAAGGACAGCCAGGGCTTTATCACCTCTCGGGCCTTCTCCGCCCACATGCTCGAATGTTTCCGCATTTACGACGAAGGGATTGCCTCAAAGGAGGATATCGACACTGCCATCAAGTTGTCCCTGGGCTATCCCATGGGCCCGTTCGAATTGGCCGACATGGTGGGCCTCGACATCCTGTATCATGCCTCGGCCGGCATGGTGGAGGCGTTTGGCGATCGATTCCGCCCTGCCCAGTGCCTCACGAAGCTCGTCGACGCCGGGCACCTTGGCATGAAGACCGGTCAGGGGTTTTACCGGTATCCTCGAGGCGAGAAGAAATCCAATGGTGTCTGAGACACATATGAATGAAGGGTCGCATCCGTGAACGTGACCTCAATACTCGGCTATTTCTTCATAGTTGCGTGTCTACGAAAGCAATCACGGATGCGCACGTGAGGCACAGCAGTTCTCAGTTCTGCGCGTCGTGGTCAGGCTGTGTGCCGCTTGACGATGAGTGCAGGCCTGTCTGTGACTGAGTTGGTCCGTGTGAACGATCGACTGAGGGTGACGAAGTGGCTCAGGGTGGATTTGGGCCGGTTCAGCGTTTCGCTTCTGGGGTGGCGTATCGGGTTTTGACACGCTCACCTTGTGATTGAATGAGTTTCTTGTCGATCATCTTGCGAAGATGGGGACCGAGTTTTTTGGATGGCACGTGCACGGCAGCGCTGATTTCGGATACGGACGTCCACGGGTTGTCCTTGAGGAACGAAATCACGCTGTCTTGGAGTTCTCGTATCATGGCAGTGGTCATGCGGGAACCGCGGCCAGAATCCTTGTTCGCTTTGTGGGACGTAGCCGACGATTCCGTGGAACCATGGGCAATGTTAACCAGTTCAGAGACGCTTAGTTTCTTGAGGAAATCGAGCCATCCTTCTTGTTCGGCCTCGTCCAGAAGGGTGCCGATGCGAATTCGTTTGCGAGTCATTTGACCGATTCGGTCTCTATAATAATCCTCACGAAGCGCTTCTTTGCCTCCTACCTTTTTGAGTAGGAATTCGATCATGTTATCGCTGAGTTCGGTTTTGGTCATTGGGCTCTCCTGTCTGTTGTTTTCGTTTTTTGGTTCCCTATCAATGAGTGCATTTTGGTTGGATGTCAAATCATATTTTGTTGGTTTCTTTCTTGATTGGTTGCTCGACCGTTCTGTTTTTCCCAAGCACATCGCCTTTGTATTCAAAGGTAAATGGTTGGGAATGCACCAACGTGTACAAGGCGATGTGAGGGACACCTCGCCCGTCTGACGGGCGACGGAGAGGCGACAGCGCCAGGTGGTGTCCCTGCGGTTTTGATTTTAATCTTTCTGTGTTTTTGGTTTGCCACGAGAGGCTCTGTGCGCCATGAATAGGGTCGTTGCGCTGAACGGTCTGGTCGCGCTGAACTGTGGGGTTGCGCTGCAATCCGTGATTCGGCGTTCTATTTTGGAGGTGACACATGTCGGACGCGGTTATGGAGAGGATTCGAGAGCTGAAGGCCAAAAGGAATGCGGTGATCCTGGCCCACAACTATCAACTGGGTGAGGTGCAGGACGCTGCGGATTGGGTGGGCGATTCGCTCGAATTGGCTCGCAAGGCGGCTGCGTCTGACGCAGACGTGATCGTGTTCTGTGGGGTCCACTTCATGGCGGAGACGGCGGCCATTTTGGCACCGGACAAGAAAGTGCTGCTTCCAGAGCCTTCAGCCGGTTGCCCCATGGCAGATATGGCGGATGCCAAGGATTTGGCCGCCTTCAAGGCGGAGCACCCAGGCGCCGCGGTGGTGGCGTACGTGAATAGCTCGGCGGCGGTCAAGGCGCTCACGGACGTGTGCTGCACGTCGGCGAATGCCATCGAGGTGGTGCAGCACTTCCCCAAGGACCAGGAGATCATCTTCGTTCCCGACAAGCATTTGGGGTCCTACGTGGCTCGGCGTTTGGGGCGCGAGATTCTCTTGTGGAACGGTTTTTGTCCGAGTCACATGTGGATCCGGCCCGAGGATATCGAGCGGCGTCGCAAGGAGTTTCCCGACGCGGTGATCATGGTGCACCCAGAGTGTCGTCCCGAGGTGGTGGAACTGGCCGACGAGGTGCTGGGAACGGGCGGCATGTGCCGGATGGCCCGCGAATCCGATGCCACGACCTTTGTCATTGGCACGGAAGTGGGGCTCATTCATCGCCTCAAGAAGGAGAACCCCGACAAGAGGTTTGTGGCGGCGAGCGAGCAGGCTATTTGCATGAACATGAAGAAGATTACCCTGGATTCGGTGGTGCGTGCGCTGGACAAGATGGACTGTCAGGTGACCGTGGAGCCGGAGGTGCGTGAGAAGGCGCTCGGCGCGGTCGAGCGCATGGTCCAATTTGGGTGAGGCGACGTGGTGAGGCGACGTGGTGAGGCGACAACGTGCGAGTGACATGGTGAGGTTGACCCGATGCAACGGGGCATGAGGTGGTCGTGACGTGAGCGAGGAGCAAGGCAAGGCCCTGGTGGCACTGAGTGGCGGGGTGGATTCTTCTCTGGTTGCTTCCTTGTTGATGGAAGACGGCTGGCAGGTCGAAGCGGTGACGTTCATCATGGTGCCCGGCCCGGTCGGCCACAGCGAAGCAGAGGACCAGACCTGCCGTCGCGCGGGACAGGTGGCCGCGGCCTTGGGGATCCCGCATCACTGCGTAGATGTCTCTGTCAGATTTCAGGAACAGGTTTTGGCTCCCTGCTGGCAAGAGTATGATCAGGGCCGGACGCCCAATCCATGCGTGCTGTGCAACGAACGGATCAAGTTCTCCCTCCTATTGGATGAGGCGGAGCGGATGGACGCGTCCATCGTGGCAACGGGCCATCATGCCCGGTTGTCGGTGGACCAGGAAGGGCGGCTGCATTTACTTCGAGGAGCAGACAGGGCGAAGGACCAGTCCTATTTTTTGTATCGCCTGCTGGATTCGCCGCTGTTGGGCACAAGGCTTGAAGGGGTCCGGTTCCCGGTTGGGCACATGACCAAGGAGGAGGTTCGAAGGGAGGCTGCGGCGCGTCGTCTGCCCTCGGCCGAGGCTCGTGAGAGTCAGGACGTGTGTTTTTCCGCCGTGGGTTTGGCCGCCTCCATGGGATCGGTTTCCGTCCTGGAGTCGGTAGCGGAACAGGGCAATCAGCCGTCTCCAAAGGGACAAGATGACGGAGGCACGTCTCTGCCGACCAATCGGACGTCGGTGGTGCTGACTCGAAGCTTTGCCGAGTCGTTGCGTACGCTGTTGGGCGCCAAGGCCCGGCCAGGGCGGATTATCGATGGTCAGGGTAAGGTGCTTGGGCACCATCCTGGGGTCCATCACTTCACGATCGGACAGCGCAGGGGCCTGTCGGTGGCGTCGAGTCAGGGCAGGCTCTACGTGACCGGAATTGACGTTTCACGATCGGATGTGCGTGTCGGGCCGGTCGAAGAGCTGTTTTCGGATGGCCTGGACGCCGTGGCTGCCAGATGGATGGGAGGAGAGCCGCGCTTGGGACGTGTGCTCGTTCAGGTCCGATACCGTCACAAAGCCGTGTGGGG
>JAGGXR010000140.1 GCA_021162935.1 Deltaproteobacteria bacterium | reverse complement strand
GGTCACGGTGGTGGCGGGGGCGGTGGAGCCGGCGGGATCAGCTTTGGCATTTATTCGTATGGCTCCAACATCACTCAGAATTGTTCGTTCAATGGCGGCGCCTCGGGTGCGGGCGGCTCGGGGGGCGCCTCGGCGCCTTCGGCCCCAACGGCTGAACGCGATGGCCATCCGGGCACGGCGGGCGAGAACGCTCGGGTACCAGGCGACGTCGGGGTTTGCGCCACGCCTAGCGGATGCTGATGGACGAGCCGTTTTGGCCCTGACGATTCTTCGATGCGTGCATGACCGAAGGGGCGGGCTGTGAGCCGAGGACGCAGGTGTGTCTTGGGAAGAAAGTGGGCATCTGAGGCTTCAGGATCTACTACGGTGCGTGGGTGGTTAGCCGAGGCCGCAGGCTTGCCTGCAGGCGTCCAGGGTCTTTTGCGCCACGGCCCTCGCCCTGGAGGCGGACTGGGCCAGGACGTGGTCCACGAGTTCTGGGTGTGCGAGGAGGTCGTCGCGTTTTGCGCGTGCCTGAGCGAAGTGGGCTTCGATCTTGGCGGCCAGGAGCTGTTTGGCGTGTCCGTAGCCGAAGTCCTGACCATCGCGCCTGCCGGCCAGGTACCAGGTTCGGATCTCGTCGAGTTCCGCAGCCTCACAGAACAGGGTCAGCAAAGCGAACACGTTGCAGTGGTTTGGGTCGAGTGGTTGGCCGAGGGGGGTGGAGTCGGTCACGATGCGGCCCACGAGTTTTTTGAGTTTCTTGCCGGACTCGAACAGGGGAATGATGTTTCCGTAGCTTTTGCTCATCTTTCGGCCGTCGAGGCCCGGGACGTAGGGGGTCTTCGACAGTCGGTACTCGGGCCGGTTCAACAGGACCGATCCTTGGCCGTAGGCCTCGTTGAAGTAGGTGGCCATGTCCTGGGTCATCTCCACGTGTTGGACCTGGTCTTTGCCCACGGGAACCAGGGTGGAATGGTAGATGAGGATGTCCGAGGCCATCAGGACCGGGTAGGTAAACAGACCCACCGAGGGCTTGATGCCTTGGCTGATCTTGTCCTTATAGCTGTGGCCGCGTTCGAGCAGCCCCATCCCGGTGACCGTGGCGAGGAGCCAGGTCAGTTCCGTTACTTCGGGCACGTGGCTTTGGCGGAACAGCAAGGCCTTGTCCGGGTCCAGGCCCAGGGAGAGGTAGGCCACGGCGATCTGCCGGACGTACTCCTGCAAGGCCTGTGCGTCCTTGACCGTGGTCAGGGCGTGGTAGTCGGCGATGAAGTAGAAGCAGTCGCCGGGGAATTCGTCCTGAAGCCGGATGTGCTGTTGGATCGCGCCGAAATAGTTGCCAAGATGCAGGGTCCCAGAGGGCTGGATGCCCGAAAGGACCCGATGGGGGCGCGCTGTGGCATCCTGTGACCGTGATTCGAGCTTCGACACCGCGTTCCTCCTTGAGTTGCCCTTGGTTGTACACGACGGGCCCGAGGGTCGCAAGTGGCTGGTTCCAAAAACGGCCCCTCATGCTGGACAAGGCGGTGGCGAATCGATCCTGGACGTGGTACCAGGAACATGACGCGCAAAAATTGCGCGAGGATCCAAAGCCCCGAATCACGAGGGTCCAAGAAACGGGATCGGGCGGATCCACCAGACCGGCCACAGGACGTTGCAGGCGTCCTGCATCGCCCGATTCAGGCTTTGTGGCCAAGGGTTCGACCATGCGGTGAGCCACAGGGACCGGTGGCTGGGCCGATGAGGATGGCATGGAAGAGGTTCGTGTGTTGTTGGTGCTTGGAGACGCGGAACTGAGCCGCACCGTGGCTCGGGCTTTGCGCCAGCGCGAGTGGAGGGTCACCGCCATTTCGGACGGTGCCGTGGCGGCGAGTCGTCTCGATGGGGTGAATCCGAACGTGGTGGTCTATGACGGCGATCTTGTGGGCGCCGAGTTCCTCGAACGGGTCAGGCAGTGGGATGCAACCGTTGGGTTGGTGGCGGTGATGGAGCAATGGGGTACGGACGACATCGTCTCGGCGGTCCGTCGTGGTGTGGATGAGGTGGTGGCGCGTCCGGTGGCGGTCTCGGACATGGTCGATGCCGTGCTTCGGTCCTTTGGTGCCCGGCGGGTGCGGTCCCTGCGGTCGCGGGCGGTCGAGGGGCTGGCGCAGCAGAGCTGCGGCTTTTCGGAAATGGTCGGCATGAGTCCTCCCATGCAGGCCCTCTACCGAGCCATCAGTCAGGTGGCTTCCAGTCGCGCTTCGGTGCTCATCTGCGGTGAGAGCGGCACGGGCAAGGAGTTGGTGGCTCGTGCCATTCACAACGTGAGCCCTCGCCGCAAGGAGCCGCTTGTTACCCTCAACTGTGCGGCTTTGGCACCCGGCGTCCTGGAAAGTGAACTCTTCGGACACGAAAAAGGTGCCTTTACCGGGGCCATTCAACGCCGTCAGGGTCGGTTCGAGCAGGCTGACGGCGGCACCCTGTTTTTGGACGAGGTGGGTGAGATTCCGCTGCCGACGCAGGTCAAGCTCCTGCGTGTCCTTCAGGAGCGGTCCTTCGAACGGGTCGGGGGCAACGAGACCGTCGAGGTGGATGTGCGGATCGTGGCTGCCACGAACCGCGACCTTCCCCAGCAGGTCAAAGAAGGGCTTTTTCGCGAGGACCTCTATTATCGGCTCAACGTGGTGTCCCTCTATGTGCCCGCTCTCCGTGAGCGGGTCCAGGACATTCCATTGCTCGTCATGCACTTTGCGCGTCTCTACGGAGAGCAGAATGGTCGCCACATCGAAGGCGTGACGGACCGGGCGCTGCAGCGGCTCATGAGCCATCCCTGGCCGGGGAATGTCCGGGAAGTGGAAAATGCCGTAGAGCGCGCCGTGGTCCTGGCCAACAGTCCCGTCCTGGACGAGCAGCATTTCGACCTGGGGCAACGGTCCCAGGCGGGCGATCAGGGGCCGCCCATTCCAGGTGCCACGCTGTCCGAGATCGAGCGGTACGCCATCCTCAAGACACTGGACGCCGTCGAAGGCTCTACGTCCAAGGCAGCATGGATGCTTGGAATTTCGGTGCGGACCATCCAGTATCGCCTTCGTCGCTATCGGGTCGAAGGTCAAACCAACAAGTAGAGAAGGACGCCGGGATCGCCCACCAGTGAGCAATGAAGAGTTGATAGCGCAAAAATTGCGCTGCCTTCACTGGAAGACGCAAACTTTGCGCCACTGAAATTTTCTGCTGAATCTGTACGGGAGACAAGGGCCAAGGAGCTACGTCTGCTTTGCTGTGGGGATCCCACTGGAATTGTGGACTTTTTTGACTCCATGGTCTTGGTTGGCGCGCATCGAAGCGCGAAGAGTCGAGATTTGTGTGTGTTTTTTCGTATTGGCCCGCGGATTGCAGCGATCTCGATACGAACGACGGCAGACGGCGCGAATCGAGTCCGCGCACAGGGTACCGACCGCAGACGAAGAGGTCGGAGCCGAAGCAGCCATGGCCGCGGCCGAAGCGAGCGCACTGCGCGCGTCATTGGGGCGAGGCCTTGCTTGATTGATGTTTGCTTGATTGATGTTTGGAGGTTTCGATGGTTGCCTTGAGCAAGCAGTCGGTGTCCCACAGGGACGGATTTTCCGCTTATTTGTGCAGCACGTCTTGTCATCATCCCATCTCACCGGAAAAGGAAGCGATTTTGGCTCGCCGGTATCGAGAAACCGGCGACCGTGAGGCTGCGCAGCAGCTCATGCTCGCCAACCTGCGATACGTGGTCAAGATCGCCCTCGAATACCGGCGGTACGGTTGCGACATGAACGAACTCGTGCAGGCGGGAAATTTGGGGCTGGCCGAGGCGGTCCATCGATTCGACCCGCAGCGTCGGGTTCGGCTCATCACGTACGCGTCCTGGTGGATTCGCGATGCGGTCCGTCAATGTATCGTGCGTTCGCGCAGCGTGTCGGCCAGGGGCACGACCCGGGCGGAACGAAAGCTGGTGGGGCCGTCGTCGAATCCCGATGGACCCCAATGGGACGTGAACATCGAAGACGTGCGCCCCGACGACCTTCCCGTGGACCGTGGCCCGGTCGAGGTGCTCGAGTCCGTCGAGGACGGTGAGCGTTTGAAGGAGGCCGTCTGTCGAGCCCTGTGCAGCCTCGATGATCGTGAACGGCTCATTGCGGAGCGACGGTTCATGGCGGACGATCCCGCCACGCTCGCCGAATTGAGCCGAGGTTTCGGAGTCAGTCGCGAGCGGGCGAGACAGCTCGCCGAACGGGCCAAGTCCAAGTTGCGGGCACGACTGGGTTGCATGGCCGAACCGGCGGTGGCCGAGGTCAGCGCTCACCTTTCTTTTCGCAGGTGATGGCGAGAAGCGGGGATTTTTGGCCAAAGAATCGGCCTTTCGTGGCCAGATTGCCCGTGACGCGAAGCACGCGGAATCCGTGGTCGAAAAGTGCCTTGCCCAGTTCGTGCAGGCTGTAGGCGCGAATCGACAGGGTGCGGTCCACCTGACGTCCGTCGTTGAAGACCACCGATCGGTGTGAGTCGATTCGGCTCGTGAAGTAGTTGAACTCCACTTCATCCATGACGAGGCAGCCGTCGCCTTCCCACCAGACGCGCAGGGGCAGGTCGTCGAGAATGTAGTCACGATTGACCACGGACAACAGGAATCTGCCGCCGGGTTTGAGGGCCCGTTGGATCCTGCTTAGGATCTCGTTGTTCTCGTTGTCTTCGTGGTATCCGAAGGTCGTGTTGAAGCAGTAGATGTTTTCGAATTCCTGGTCGAACTCCATTTCACGCATGTCGGCGTGCATGAAGTTTACCTGCACTCCGGATGATTCAGTCAGTTCCGCCGCCTTGATCAGCATGGGCAGGGAACGATCGATGCCCGTGACGGAAAAGCCGCGAGCGGCCATGACTACGGCGTGTCTGCCGTATCCGCAGCCGATGTCCAGGATTGAACTCTGCGGAGCGGGTTGGAGTTCCGACAGGATGAATTCGGCTTCCTTCCTGGTTCCCTCGGGCGTTTCGTTTGGAAGGGTGGGAAGGTAGTCGTCGTCGAAGAAGGTCTCGAACCAGTTCCGTTTGGGCTTTCGTTCTTGGGCCTGGCGGGCTGCTGCCTGAGCACTGGATTTTTGTTTCGGTGCTGGCTGCGTGGCCGGTTCGACGGTTGGACCAGACTGAGCTGCTGAAGCTGGCTGTGTCGCCGCAGGGAAAGGAGGCGGCGCCGTCACAGGTTTTTCGGCCGCAGCTTGGGAAGAGGGCTGAGCCGCTGAAGCTGGCTGTGTCGCCGCAGGGAAAGGAGGCGGCGCCGTCACAGGTTTTTCGGCCGCAGCTTGGGAAGAGGGCTGGGCCGCTGAAGCTGGCTGTGTCGCCGCAGGGAAAGGAGGCGGCGTGGCCACTGGTTTTTCGATCGTCGGTTCGGGTGGGGCCGCTGGGCTTTCGAGCGTTGTCTGGGCCTCAGCAACAGGTCCTCCTGGTGCCACGTTGGGAACTGGAGGTGGCGCCGACGCCGAAATCTTTTTGGTTGCTGTAAGGTCTTCGCGGATGGTCGGTATCCCTTCGAAGACATCTTGGTCCTCGTCCTGATCGATCGTCAGGACTGAAGGCGCCGGTTGCCCTTCGGACGGCTTTGATGCGATGGGCGACGGTGTCTGGGATGCAAGATTTTCCTCGTCGGTGTCTGTTTCGAGTTCGGCGTCGATTTCTTCGATCGCTTCCAGGTTCGGACTCGGTGCCTCGACGGTGATGTCGATGTCGTTTTCGGTGTTGGACAGGTCGGTGACCGGCTCGTCATCGACCGGAAGGGGCGGAGCAGCCGGAGCAGGCCTCGTATCTTCCGGAATGGCCAACGCTGGATGGGGCGTCGGCTGCCCGCCCGTGGCGCTGCGTGGAAGGGGTGGGGGCGGAATGGCCACTTTGAGGGTGGTCGCCCGGATGGACTGGTCTGGGATGGTCGGCATGGCCAGGTCGTCGCCAGGGTCCAGGTCCTCATCCGCCTGCGTCAAGAATTTCGTCGAGACCGGCGTGGGGTTCGGTGCGTCTGGGGGGGCGGATGACTCTGTTCCGAACGAGAAGGCCCGGTACAGGGCATCTGCCCTGCCGACCGATTTGGATGCATCGGCTGTGGATGCCTGTTTCTCGCTCTCGATGGCTGCATGAGGCGATGTGGTTGTCGATGAGTCGTCTGTCTGGGAGGATTGGGGAATCTTCGTGAGATCGATCTCCGGGTTGGTGACCAGGGGGACGTCGATCTCGCCTGGTTCCAAACCGGGGGCAACCGGATTGGCCGCAACCGGATCAGGGGCAACCGGCGGTTCCTGAGGGCCTG
>JAGGXR010000151.1 GCA_021162935.1 Deltaproteobacteria bacterium | reverse complement strand
TCAACGCTTCGCGGCCGTGGTTGCCCAACGGACTCGCGCATGACTCGGGGTCGTTGTGGGTCGCTAATCCTTCAACGCATGAAACTTTCATTCACAACACCTTGCCGGTTTAGCCGGCGCACGGAGGGAAAAACGATGACAGGGAAGCGAAACGCGATCATATGGACATGGCTCGTGGTGCTCCTCGTAGGGTGGGGCCTGCTTGGTTGTGGCGGCCGGGACCACGACGAAGATGCGCAGGACGGGGGCGTGGATGCGGGCCAAGCGGTGGACGGCGCCGGACCTGTCGATGACGGTGGAAGGGAGGACGACTCGTCCGTCGACGGTGGGGAGACGGACGGCGGTCAGCAGGACCGGGACCTGCCGGCCTTCGGATATGATCCGAGGCGTGGAGCCGACGATTCGCCGATCAACCCCTACGATGGAAACACCTATTACATTGCGCCCGATGGTGACGACGATGCCGATGGAAGCGAAAACGCACCCTGGGCGACCTTTGCTCATGCAAATCGAGTGGTAACTCCCGGGGATCTGGTCCTCGTTCGGGGCGGGACGTACTACGAATACGTCAGTTTGGGGGGGCTTGACGAAAACCCCAACGGGTACTGCATCGGAACGGAGGACCAGCCTATCGTGTGGCGTGCCTACCCTGGTGAACATGTCATCTTCGATGGGGCGCAATCGACCGTGCCCACGGGGCTGTTTTCCCTCCGGTCCGTGGAGTGGGTCGTGGTTCGGGATTTCGAATTTCACGGATCGATCCGTATCGGTGTGGCGCTGCAGCATTGTAAGGACGTGGTGTTGGAGAATATCTACAGCCATGACAATGACGGTTCGGGAATAGGCTGTGTCGATGTCCAGAGGGTCTCGTTTCGCTTCATCACCACGAGCGACAACTTCGATACGGCGGGAGAGGGGGGCAATGCCGACGGGATTGCCATTTCTTCGGGGTCGAACAACCGGTTTTTCCGTTGCGTGGCTCATGACAACTCAGACGACGGATTCGACACCTGGGAATCGTCCGGCAACGAGTTGGTCGAGTGCGTTGCCTACCGAAACGGCAAGGGTGCCCAGGGTGACGGAAACGGCTTCAAGAATGGGGGAGGGTCCGCCGGAGGAGGCAATTCGATCCACCATTGTATCGCGTTCCAAAACAGAACGAGTGGGTTTGCGAGCAACACAGGAAGCGGAAACGACCCGAATACCTATTTCAACAATACCGGCTGGAACAACGGGGAACGGGGTGACTTTTGGTTGGTCAACATCGCCCACGTGGCGAAAAACAACCTTGCCCATGGCCCCAACGGAGTCACGGTGTACGAAATGGTCGAGGACCAGGCAAACTCGTGGAACACGCCACCCGGCATCACGGTCTCGGACGCTGATTTCCTCAGTGTGGATCCTCAGGATCTGGATGGCGATTTCCTGCGTCTGGCTCCGGGCTCCCCAGAGATCGATGCCGGGCAGGATGTCGGGCTACCGTTCTTTGGGGCTGCTCCCGATCTTGGAGCATTCGAGTCCGAGTGACTAGGACGTCGTGCAGAATATGATGTGCCTTCCACGCCGGAGCGTCGTGCAGCACCAGCGACTTGCCCTGGCGCGAGGCCTGGAACGCGAGCTTGTGGTTCTCGAACTCCTGGTCCGACATCTCGCCCAAGTTGGCGATGACGCGAGGTTGGCGATGACGCGTTGGGTGGGCATGCCGTCTTGCCAACGATAGGTCTGCACGAGCCGGACGTACTGCTTGAACGACTTGCCCGAGAGGACTTTGGTTCGGACGAGGTGCATGGCTGCATCTCCAACGGTCGGAGCGACAGACGAATGACTCCGTGTCTTCAGGCAGTTCCATGAAACGAACTGACTCAACCGATCAAGGTGGGGTTGACATGCAAAAGGCCAGGGAGGAAAAACAACCCGAGGCATGTACGAAACCGTCATCTGATAACAGGACAAAGAGGGCGACAAAATGGATGCAGCGATCAGAAGAACCACACTCCTCGTCTTGTTGGGTTGGGCAGCATGGTCTTTGGCCTTGGAAGCATGCAGCGACGATTCGACGGACACATCGGATGCAGCCATCGTGGATGCGGGACGAGATGCCTCGACTCTCCGGGATGCAAACAGCCACCAGGATGCCCAGGCCGGACTGGATGGGGGCAGCGACCAGGACGGCACGGTCCATCCCAACTGTGTCCTGTCCTATGGCTTCGAGGACTGGGCCGGCTCTGCCGACGACACACCAGGCTACCCATTGGGGGCTTGGGACGAAGAAAAATGGACCGCACAGAAAGAGCACACCAGGGTTCTGGGAAACTGCGGCTCCTGGCAGCCCCATTCGGGCAACTACTTCCTCTATGGAGACTGGTACGATGGCTCGCAGGACTCCTGTCTGGGCGGGACGGGCGGTGCACCCTACCTTTTCCTGGGAGCGGACACGGCCTTCGGCAACAATGCGGACTTCCTTTTGGAACAGGCTGTCACGGGCACCCAGGTCTACCTCAAATTCTGGGTGATCATGGGTGACGGATGGAAGACCAACACGAACCATTGCGTCAAGTTCGTCAGGACGAGATGGGCAGGCGGCCCCTCGGCGGATCTGTTTGCCAACATCGTCTTCTATTGCGGCGACGACAACTATCTGTCGACTGGAGGCGTCGGAGAGGGCTACTGGGATGGCTCCTTCCATCTCGACGACCTTGGCATCAATCTGGCCGACGGCTCCTGGCACGAATTCGCGGTCTGGCAGGACATCGCACGCCTGCTGGACGATGAACCGGGTCCCATCCAGATCAAGGTCTGGGTGGACGGCCACCTGATCATCGATCGGGATGTACCCGTCGACGCCGCGTACGTGAAGGCAAACGGCCCCATCTCCTACCGCCACATCTACTTGCTCGAAAACTTCTGCGGTACGACCAACGACGGGCCTGTGACCTATGGCATCGACGACATGGAACTATGTGACGACATCCCAAGCGAATAGGCTCCAAAAAAACGGACGTGACGATGTATCAAAAAGATGACTTTATCTCTTTCGGTAAAGCCATCCCACAAGAAGCCATGGGACGATCCCTGGTGCAGGCCGACCAAGACGATGTGTTCCTGGTCATCGGGACCACAGGCGAAGTCACGCCGGCCTCGATGATCCCGAGGATGGCCAAACAGCACGGAGCATCTATCATTGAAATCAACCCGAGCCACTCCAACGACACCGACGACATCACCGACGTGTTCTTGGCCGACAAGGCCACGGTGGCGATGACGAAACAGCTCGAAGCCCTCGAGTTCGACGAGAAATAAGGGACCCCGTGAAACATTCTGAATTTCGTACCAGCCATTTTTCTGGAAGCATCCTAATTGTCCTGGGAGCCTCGTGGCTCATGGCCTGTGGAAACGATTCCAGCAAGACCGAAACGGATGCAGGGGTTGGCCCTGCGGATGCGGTAGCATCGGCAGATGGCTCAGAAACGGACGCCGACTCGACGGACGCAGGAGGTATTCTGACCTTGCACAACGGGGAATCGGTCACGATCAAGGGTGGTGACTTCGGCGCCAAGGAGACGGCGGCCCCACTGGCAGTGACTTACGACAGCCCCGCCTCTGACGACAACTGGTCGACCGGCGTGCTGGGCGGCCACTGGGAACTGCGAGGTGAGCCGATTTTGATAGAGCAAGACCCTAGGACCGACTATCCCCAAAGCGCCTACAAGATGTCTTATGATGCGTACTATCCACCCTATGATGCATTGTGTTTGAACCACATGGTCCCGGAAGATAAACTCTACATTTCTTTTTGGATGTACCGGGATCACGACACACTCGCCATGACCACGGGCAGCGGGAACAACTCCAAGTTCCTGCGCATTTATACCGATGCAGAAGGACAGAGCGGGAACCTCGTGGTCACGTTCGTATGCGACGATAACGGCGACCCCGCAAACCTCTCGGTCACCGGAGACGGGCTGGGCACACACCCGTACAGCATCGACTATTCGGCTCCCACCTGTGATGCTGGGTATTATAGCGGAGACTGGTTCCATCCCTCTTCGACCACCTGCGTCCCGAAAATGCAGGCTTGGGAACACTACGAGTTCTACGTAGACTATCCCACACAAGTGGCAGGAACCGACACGCAGGTCATCCTGTGGAAAGACGGGATGACCGTGGCCAGGGCATCGGGCATGACCATCAACGAAGAAGGACAGGTCAACGACAGGCGTCTCATCAGGATCGGGCAGGTCTCGGGTGGACGAACCCTGCATTACGACGAATACATCGACGAAGTGTACATCGACAACACACAGGCCCGTGTTTTCATTGCAGACGAAGCCAATCTCCAATGGCCCGACAGCCCAGACGAAATCCATACGGAAATCCAGGTGGCCACGGACTGGCGCCCCACCAGCATCACCTTCACGGTCAACCAGGGTTCCTTCGCAGACGGCCAGCAAGCCTACGTCTACGTCGTCACGTCCGATGGCGAGTTGGTACCGGGACCCGTGGTCCAGTTTGGATCCCGGTGATCCGAAATCGAGGGAACTCGACAAAACGGAAACCATTTCACCAACCAATTTTCTTCTGACATGATGAGATACGGTGCTTGCCAGCTTCGGCACCACACCATCGTTTGTGTATTTCTTCAACGATCTGCGGATGAAGTCGGCTGCTAGGTGCTGTGCTATGAACACAGGTCTTCTTCCATTGCCGGACGACGCCACATCCTCAATCGCGGTTGTCCATCTGACGAGGCCTCGCACTGCGATGTCAGCGTGAGCGATGTCCACGACGACATCTGCCTGATCGACGATGTAGCGCACACGATCAATGTCACGCCCACGGCCGTATACTCTTGCCATCATTTCTCCGCACACCAGGAGGCCAACATCCACGCTGCCCAGTTGAAAGGAACGATCGGTAGGTATCCTGTCGAAGGACACTGCCTGAGTCGATCGGTAGGCAAGTTGTCTCGCCCCCCAGATTGGACGTTGCCCATTGGGCTTCGCGATGTAGGCGAAGCACGACAACTCGGGGTCCTTTTCGTCGTCCCAACCTCGGAGCATACCCTTCCCTTTATTGCGGGATCGCCTGCATACAAGATTTCCTTTTGCTCCCCGGACGTCCACGCCCACAAAGATAACGGGGCGTCGCTTCGGAAGTGCTGCTAGGAATCGTTCAGCAGCAACATTTGGATCTTGGTCAGCTCCGACGACTAAGGTCCCCGCAGGGAAGACGATTCCGGACAAGTTCTGCTCAACGGAAACTATCTGGCGGGCCAAATCATGCACGACGCCTGCATCTCGGGCTTCATCAATCCAAGAATCCCGATAGATGACGGTGACGACGCCAATAAAGGTGGAACGGGTTGTACTACTTTGACACACAGGACACCTCCTTGGGCAATGAAAAAACCCAGATCACAAGTGCCCGCCTCGATGCCGACAACCACGGTATAACCGCGGCCCGTGTATCCCGGTCGAGGATGTCTTCGGTGTCGCTTTCCGAAGCCCCGCCGGCCGCGTCCTGATCTCGAAACGCCGTCATGGCAAGCGCGACAACTTTAAAGATAGTGCCCCCCATAGGTTCGCCGACGTCAATGACTTTTTCGCCCCGACGTCAATGACATTTCCCCAGGTTTGAGGGGGACAGAGTCCCCCGGATTATTCCCGGCCTCGCCGTAGCGATGTCGGGCACATTTCTCCTCCCCCCGGGCCGG
Organism: Deltaproteobacteria bacterium; assembly: GCA_021162935.1. Taxonomy (GTDB): domain Bacteria; phylum Myxococcota_A; class Polyangia; order HGW-17; family SLPX01; genus JAGGXR01. Next base: position 8,426 of record JAGGXR010000151.1, on the reverse strand, counting down.
AGGGACGCCCCCCGCGGGGGCGTCAAGATAGGATGTTTCAATATGGTGTTTTTTCATCTCATTTCTTCGCGGCCGTCTTGTTGGGCGGCGCCTTCGCCTGGGCGGCGTTTCTGCGCTTGGCTTCCTCACTGCGGACACTGTGGCCGGTGAGCTCCCGAATCGTCGCATGATGCACCACCCGGTCGATGGCCGCGGCAGTGGTCATCGGGTCCTTGAAGATGCGGTCCCACTGAGAAAAAACCAGGTTGCTGCTGATCATCACGCTACGCCGCTCGTAGCGCTCGCCGAGAAACGTGAAGAGCACCCCGTGGCCGCAGCAAGCGCACCAAGACATCGAGGCTCTGTGGAGTGACGGTCGTAGCGGTCATGACAGCACCTCCTCAGCGGCTTCGAGCAAATCATCGTATTCTGCCAAATTCGCCGCGTAGGGCTCCATTTTCGGCACAGAAACTCCTTCAACTGTGTGGCGCTGCTCAACCATAACACGACCCAGACCCCCATCTGCCCTGAGCACTTCAATATCACTGATGTGCTCCCCGCCACTGGCCATGAGGCTCATCACGCTCACCAGATGCCGTACGAGCGTCTTCGTGTTTCGAATGCCTGTGGCCTGGGCCAACTCGGCCAACTGCTGCCTCGAAACCAATCTGAGAAATGCCTCAACCAGCAGAGTCACACCGGCATATGCCGTGGATGTCGTTTCAGACTCGACAGACTCGACTTGGGGTGAAGATTTCCTGGCCCGGTCAGAGCCTCTACCCCCCATCCTTCGATCACTTGCTCGTTTTTTTGGGAAATCGACCCGACGATTGAGGATAGCAAATACATCCGCTACATCAAAAACATCATCCAGCCTGTTGCTGCATCTCCAACGGTCGGAGCGACAGACGAATGACTCCGTGTCTTCAGGCGGTTCCATGAAACGAACTGACTCAACCGATCAAGATAGGGTCAACCGATCAAGATAGGGTCAACCGATCAAGATGGGGTCAACCGATCAAGATGGGGTTCCAGACGGCTCACCATCCGAAGGGTGCATCACGCGTTTGGGGAACCAGCCAAAGAACTCGGTGAGTTTCTTCTTACGTTCGGCGTCCAGGTAATCGAAGTTTTCGCCTCGATCGATGATCTCCCAAAAATCTTTACTGTCGATCCGATGCAATTCCTCGTAGATGGAACGCAGGCGGTCGGGACGCTCATCGCGCATGTCGTCGAAGATCCGCCTGGCCCGCTCCTCGTCGCCTCGTTCCAGGAAATAGGTCGCCAGCTTGATCTGGGCCTTGCGCACGCCACGCAGCGATGTTTCCTGTTCTTCGGCCTCTGGCTCCTTGTCCACGTCGAGCAAGATTTCGAGCAGCACGTCCAACGTGGAGTTGCCAGCCTCGTTGGCCTCATAGGCCCGCTCGCACAGGGTGCCCAAATCATAGGCCACCGTCTCGGTGACAAAGGACAGTTTCATGGTGAACGCAAGCTGGGCGTAATACCGGAAGTAATTCCCCACCTCGACGACCCGATCGTCGATGCCCGCATCGATCATCTGCTCCACGAGGCCTCGATACTGATTGAACACGTTGTAGGCGGTGCGCACGTCTCGAGCATTCAACGTGGCCCGTAAGTACGTGTTGAAGAACTTGAGGCAGAGCCCCAGGGCTTCGTCGTCGTGCTCGGCCAAGGCAACCTCGCCCAGATAGCGCGTGTCGATGGCAATGAGGTAGTTCAGATCCCGCATCCGGTTGAGTGCCTCATTGTAGATCATCTGATACTGACGCAGCACCTTGTACTCTACCCAGGTCCTCTGGTCGGACATTTCGGCAACATGATCGTCGCTCATGGCCACGAAGTCTGGATCCTGTCGAATGGAACCACTGATATGGAACCAGCCCTTGGACAGCCCGTCCTTGCTCCGCAGGTACTCGGTGGCAAGATCCCGCAGGGCATCCACGCTCCTGGATGCGATGATCTTGTCCTTGTTTTCCAACGTGTTCAAAGCCACGTCGGCGAGCTGCTCGATCCCGTCGAGCATATTTATCTGGTTTCTGGCTACCTTGCCTGCCTGATCGCTGCCCTTGATGGAACGACTGATGGTCTGCTGGCGGATCCGAGCGACCACGTTTTGCGGATTCAGGAAATGGAATACGTACGCAAAATAAGGCGTCATGGCCAGAATGGACACGGTCAACAGCACGAACAGAACGAAGACTCCAACCGTCGGAACGAAGTAATGCGTGGCCGAACCGGCTCGAATCGAAAACGTGATCCACATCGTGTAGACTGCGGCCACCACGAAATACGCCAAGAAGGCCAGATTCGTCTTATCCGTAATGTACATCTCCGTGATACGCGGCGTGTACCTCGTGGCGGCCAGTTGCACGATGATGGAGGCCACGGTGATCACGATACCGAGCAGGGCGGCCACCACCTCGGCAAGCCCGCTGACCATCTGCTGGGCATCCGTCGCCTGGGCGCCAACAATGATGTCGCCGATGGTGACCCCTTTGTAGTGCCCCACCACGTAAAAGTCGATGAGCACCACCAGGATCACCAACGACACCGAGCCCACGGCAAGCATGATGAGCGGCTTGACCCAAACCCGCCGAGATGCCTCCCGTTCGTCGGCTGCATCCACGAATGTCGGCACCGATTCCTTTGTTTGTTCCATCTGTCGCCTCTCCATGGAAACCACAACCACGATGGCCCACGCCATTGGGGGCATAGGCTCGGCTCATTCCCTCGCTGGGCCCCCTTCGCAAGGGGGGGCCACCAATCCTACTTCCTGATGAACAACTCGGTCACGTCCACCTGGACCGTGCCGTCCGCCAGACGACAAGGAACCACGCCGACGCCAATCAGGGTCACATTCCCGGCCAGGATGTTCGCCCTGTGGCTGGGGCTGCCCATCAGTGCCCGATGCGCCGCATCCACGTCGGCGGCCTGGGCCACGTTCTCAGCCACGAGCGATGGTCTGAGCCCAACCCGACGCAGCCGGTCCGAGGCCGAACCCGTCACCGGTGAATAATGGCCGAATCGTCCCGTCCTGCACATCTCGATGCTGTGGCTCCTCGCCACCCGATCTAAGAGGCTCCAGCGTCGCAGCATCGACCTGCGGGCAGCCGATCGATCGCGATTCACGAGCGACACGAGACGGGCGTCCATCTGCGAAACATTCATGGCCCTGCCGACCTTGGCCCGACGACGCGGCGCAAGCGCAAACACCGTGGGCGGTCGCACGCCGCAATACACTGGAAAATTGGCCAACACGGTAGGCCCTGCGGAGCCACGGGCCAAAATCTCCACCTGGTACGAGCCTTGCCCCCCATTGAACCGCAACGTCTGGGAAAACGTCTTGCCCCGACCGCGCCCACGACGCTCCGCCGTGCTCCCGTCCGGTCTGGTCACCACAACCGACGGACCGACGAACGGTCCGATCACCCTGCCAGTGAGGAACAGGCTCCTGCTGCAGGATATCGACCGCGCAATGGGATGCGTTGCGATGTGCGTCTCCTGGAGCACGACCACGAGACGCCAGAGGCCGGCAGTCCTCCGCGCCCAGATGCCGACCCGCCCGAATCGTCCAGTGGCGAGCAGACCGGGCAACCGGCCCCTCAGCGTGTCGAGGGCCAGTTTCCCAGACGGATCGTTACTCGAAACCTGAAACACCACGGGCGCAGGCTCGATGAGCCCATGGACCCAGGACAGCTTCGCCACGAGATCCTCATCCGCAGGCACGGTCGAAGGCAGCCGCGTCAGATCCGAAGCCACCAGGTTCAGACGCGCATCGCGGCCCGGGGCCGCGATACCCAAAGAGTCGGACACTGCTTCCACGATCTGAGCCGCCCGACGGACGACGGCTGGATCGGGCCTCGAATCAGGCGTCGTCACGGCATTGTAGTGACTGGCCATGCCCTCGGGGCGAAAGAAGCCGCCCGGCCCCTTGCTGGTCTGCCCCGGACTGCCCGATGCCGGGCTGCCACCTGCCGGACCGGCAGGTCCCTGCAGACGACCGACGGGCGTTCCCACTCGTCTCCTCTCGGCAGTGGTCCCTCCATGCGCCCCCCGGGCAGAGGGATGGCAGGAACCAGCAACCCACATCAACAGGAAGCCAGCCGCCGGAATCGTCCAGCACGAGGCATTGCGACGCTGCGGAAAACAGCGAGCCCTGGGCTCATGCATCCTTCCGACCATCAAAATGAAAACTCGGCCTCGGCCAAAATGTCCACCGATGCAAAGAAATTGGTCGGCAGGTCGTTGCGAAACACAGGACCCACCGTTGCCCCAAGTTCTCCCCCGACGGAAAACCACTTGGTAAAGTGGTACCTCGCCCCTCCGCTGCCACGCGCCACAACGGCCACACCGTCGTACGGACCGTTCGAAAGCACGAAATTGACACCCAGGTCCGCCCGAACAAAGGGCACCACCGGAATCTTCCACACGCCGTAGAACTTCCACTGGAGACCTGCCAAGAGTTGGATCCCGAATCCGTGAACCGACCCGCAGTCGGTTCGATACACGGTGCCGTTGCGGCGCACGATTTTGCAGTCGGCCCCAAAGCTGAAGTTCGCCTGGGAGTCCAGCCACATCCAGTCCGTGAGACGATAGCCGTAGGACAGGGCGAAGAGGAACCCGCCCACCGAGTCATCGGTCAGCCCATAGGTGAACCCGATCCCGCCGCTGAGCGACGTTGGTCCCTGAGGCTCATACGCCCCATCCTGGGCAGCTTTGTCCTCAGTCGACTGGCCCGCCGCAGCGCTCTGCGCCCCGGACCCAGAAACACCGGACCCGGTCGTCTTGGTTCCGGACTCCGGAGCCGCCAGCAGGGGACCGGCGGACAACGAAAGTCCCGCAGCCAAGGCAACGGCAAGCGACGCCCGAAACCACGACCGCACCCCGCACAGGAGGCGTCCCATTCCATGATGACGTTCCACGGGTCACCTCGCTCTCGGTTGGGCCGGCCGCATGGTCTTGGAGTGACGCGCATGGGCGCCCCCAATCTTCTTCGCGCCCCTGGGGACCGCGACCCGCGCTGGGTGGGCCGGACCGGTCGACTGAGCCGACTTGGATGACTTGGTCGAACTGGCTGGCGTCGCCCTTGGAAGCACCGGCCCGGTCTTTCCATTCGCATCGGCAAAAACCAAAGCACCAAAGCGATTCAGCACGTGAAAGTCCCCCTTGAGAGGCGGACTCCAGGCCATGGCCATGCGAGCCCTGCCCTTGGGGACATCCATCCGAAACATGTTCGCCCGCCAGGTCGTGCCGGACTTGGGAGGAATCGCCACCTTGGCCTTGCTGCGTCCCACGACCGACGTCAAGGGAAGCGCCAGTTCCACGGTCCAACCCTTGTCCTTGTCGCCCTTCTTGTTCAACGTGCCCTGCACCGACACGGCGACCTTCATGCCGCTTTCCCAGTCGTTCTGATTCTGGCGGTACCTGGGCAGGTAGGAATCGAAAATGGCCCCCGCCGCGTTCGCCTGCAACTCGATGTAGGTGGCCCCATTCCCGTCCGCGTCAATCATGAGTTCCACCATTTCCTGGGTCCACAGCGCTCCGTCGTGCTTCTTGATCGCCGCCCAAACATCCGGATCCTCGCAATCGAAAAACACGTAGAGATTTTTGTCGTCCCACAGCATCTTGGCCCGCGTTTTGAGCGGCATGGCCGATCCGTTCATAGAATTGACGAACAACTCGGTAAAGGGAGCCTTCTGCCAATCCGCCTCACGGGCCTTCCCGTCCAGGACGATGGGACCGGTGGCCTTACGCACCACGTAGCGACGCGGCGGCTTCGACTCGCTGCGCGCCGTGCCCGACACGGCCTGACCAATAGGGATCTTGGCGACGAGCACCCGATCATGGCCGTCACTCGCGCCCGAAGTCACCTTGAGCCTCCCCTTGCTCGGCTTCCAGATGCCCACGTACAGTTCCACGGTCTTGTACGCCCAATTCGCTGGCAAGGTGATTGCCTGGTCGTCCCGAATGATCTGCCCCGGCTTCCACAGGTCCACGTAATACCGTCCACCGATGGCCGCGTGATCAACGTTCACGAAGGACGACGACCCTCCTGGACCGTTCAGATGGGAGAACATCCGCCAACCCGGCATGGGCTTGAGCGCCTTCCAATAGGAAATCACATGGAACGGCTTGCCCGGCGCCACGGGGCCCTTGACGTCAGCGCCGAGGAAGATGGCCTTGTCGCCCAGATGCGCGTTCACCGAGTACGTGAGATGCTCGGGCGCCTTCTTGAGCAAATTCTGACGGATCACCTTCCAATCCGCCGGCGTCAGTTGCCTGCGCCGGTGGCCAGACGACTTGTGGGCGCGCTGCACGCATCCACCGACCATCGCCGCCAATGCGAGAGCCACGGTGGCACCGACCCACTTGGCTTTCGTGCTTCGACCTGACCGTACCAAAATCCCGCCTGACATGGCTGCCTCCTCGATCACATCACTTGGTTGTGTCTCGATGCTTCCTTTGGCCCGTCACCCGATTCGACCGTACCCAGTCGCCCAGGCGACCATCGGCCATACCAGCAGGGCCACGCAACCGATTCATTCTTTTCAATCTATGCCCCGAACTTCTATGTTCTAAACTTTTTTGCCTCATGACCAGGCAAAAGGCAAGATCGGAGCAAGCCACTCGCATCTGTCAGGAAGGCATCCAGCCAACAAGGCATCCAGCCAACCGCAGGCGCCTCGCCCATCCTGCACGATCACATGCATACACGAATCCCCGGCTGCCGTCTGCCCGGCATGAAAGAAAAAAACCGAGATTGGGAAAAAGAGAAAAATCGGGGGTCTAGTAATTCAGGACCGCATTGGCAGCGAGCACCTCGGTGATCACGGCGCCGCCAGCGACCACCTCGGCTCCGTCAATCAGGTCACCTTCGCTGATCTCACGATGCTTGATGCAAGGCCCGCAGATCCACATCTTTCCACCGAATTCGAAGAAATCTTTGAACATGTCTTTGAGGGGCGCCAGGCCGCCGGCCACCACATGCTCGACCATGCCCTTGCGAGCCAGCAAAACCGCCGTCCCCTGAAGCAACACAGTGACCTCGACGTCCATGGCGAGCGCCGCGTTCGCCAAAACGAAGGGCAACGAAGCCTTTTCTGGAGAATCCGGGCCATAGGTCACGATATACATGATTTTTTCAGTCTGTTCTTCAGCCATGATGATACCTCCTGTATCATGAATCGACGCCCCGGATGCATCGACGAACACCTCATCGTTGCACCACGAAGCACCTCAAAAACACTGTGTGGCACATACCATATTCGCAAGTGTCTGATCAAGCAATTATTGAGCAATGCACTTGCTCAACTACGAAAGAAGAATTTCTCGCCATCGGCCATGGATTGCACCATCAAGGCATTCCGAACTTGACGCGACAGGTTCTGGAAAATACTGTCCGGACCATATTGGAATGCAGGTTTGGTCGAGGGATGAATCGATAGGGAACCATGATGGGTGGCTTTTTTTCTTCAATAGCATGGATTCAGGCAGGCGCTGTTTGGGCGGACCAGGCAACCGAGGTCCCCTCGTACGGGGGAGAATTGGTCAAGACCGTCATCGCCCTCATCATCGTCTGCGTCCTGGCCTACGTCCTGCTGCGTTGGGGCCTCGGTTGGCTCTACGGCAAGAAGCCGCTTCCCAACCACATGAAGATCCTGGGCAGACTGCCCATCGAGGGACGCCGCAGCCTCTATTTGGTCCGAGTCCAGTCGCGCACCCTTCTTTTGGGGGTCACCGATTCCTCGGTCGCCCTGCTGGCGGAGCTGGACTCGGAGGAATTCGATCGTCAGGCCGAAAAGACCCAGGCTGGCGCCGCCAGGGCGGGCCGCTCGTTTCAGCAGGTCCTATCTCGCATCCTGGCGCCGAACCAGCAGCATGCCGCGGCAAAAGCAGAGGGGACGCCAGAAGCCGAGCGGTCTCAGGTGACGAACCAAACCTCGGACGACAACCGAGACGCCGAACCGGAAGCCGAGGCTACCTCTCAGGATAAAGCATCCCAAAGACCAGCAGGAACACAGGACGAACGCCCATCGTCCCGCGAAAAGACGGAGGACGGATCATGACGAACGAGTCGCACGGAGCCGCCAGCCGCCAAATGGTCGCATCCGTCGCCGACGGCGACGACACGACCCGCAACGATGGGCACGTCCGCGGACGCATTCGCCTCTGGCCGGCGCTGCTGGGCCTTGCGCTCTTCGCCGTCCCGGCCACTGCATGGGCGGCACCCCACTCGTTCAACATGGGTCCAAGCCCAGTTCTGACCGTGATGATCCTGACCGGTCTGGGCGTGGCGGCCGCCGCGTTCCTCATGGTGAGCAGCTTCGTCAAAATCGCGGTGGTGCTCTCCATCCTCCGGTCCGCCATCGGCCTCCAGCAAATTCCCCCGGCCTCGGTGATCACCGGGCTCGCCCTCATCCTGAGCG
>JAGGXR010000121.1 GCA_021162935.1 Deltaproteobacteria bacterium | reverse complement strand
TCGTTGACGCCGACGACCTTGATCCTGCAGGCCGTCCAGGGTGTGCTCCTCGATTTGGTCAGGGCGAGGAGATGGCGCCAGAGCGCCACTTCCGCACGAGGTCGGATTTGGGCCCAATGGTGGAGGGCATCGTCGAGCCGTTGCGTCCAGTTGGCGATCGTGGGAGTTTCGCCTGGTTTCGTCGGTGTCTTCTGCGCCGGTGCGGTTCGCAACGATGAGGCGGTGCTCAGAATCGTGAAGGTTCGGCTGTCCGTTCGCGCCGCGACGGCGTCCGTGTCTCCTGCGGCGAGGCGTTCGAGGAGCCACTTCGTCAGAGCCTCAGCGCTTCGGCAGGTCGCAGGGCGCAGAGGAACCTTGTTCGTGCGAGGCGCTCTTAATGCCGATGCTCCGGGTCCGTGCCGAGCAGGCCTGGCAGGCTTGGCCGCCGAAGCTTTTGGGGCACCGAAGGGACTGGGCGAGGGCAGGGTTTCATATCGCCACCAATGTTCACCAATGGTGTCTGGCGTCAGTTCGGCCAGAACCCATTGGTCGTTTTCGTGCTGGTGGAATGCCGTGGTGCGCCAGGTCCAGCCGTTGCAGGGCATGATCAGGGTGCTCACCTGATCGTAGGGCTCGGTGAGCATGCGGGCCAAGGCCTTGGCTTCCTTGGGCCAGGATGTCCATCTGAAGAGTTTGGCCATGGGTAGGGCTTTGGTCCAGGTCGGCTGGCAGCCCTTTGGTGGACCGGCATGTTTCAGGATGAGCGCCATGGCGACCCGTTCCTGGAGGTCCATGCGGTCGGTGGTGAGATGGGGCAGCTTGTCCAGGGTGGCGCGCACGGCTTGGACGGCGTGACCAATGGGCTCGGCTGGTCGGTTCGGCCAACCAGGTTCGTTGGCTGTCCAGACTCCGGTGGCCCGAGCCAGGCGCCGCATGGCCTCCATGCGCAGGCTGGCAATGGGATCGACCAGAACCGAGGCGCAGTGGGGATTGACCGACTCCACGCAGTTCTTGAGGCTGAGCCCCAGGCGGACGAGGGAGGGCCGTGCGGCCTGATTCGAAACCGCAGACGATGCGCCCGCGTCGGTCGCAGAACGAGGATGCAACTTTTCTTCCTTGGCGAGTCTTCGCAGGATTTTTCCGGCTGTGGGGAAGCCATGCATCTGTTGCCCGTTGAGGTAGAACGTCGGTGTGCCCTGGATGTCGCGGTGATTTGCATCGGACACGTCGTCGGACACGACCTTACGGATGGGGGCAGACTTCATGCATCGCGAGAATCGGTCGGGATCCAGATGCAGCTTGCGCACGAGGGCGTCCAGGTTCGGCCCTCCGTTTCTAGGGAGCCTCGCGAAGATCATGTCGGCCATGTACCAGTACTTGCCCTGTTTGCCCGCGCAGCGCGCGGCTCTGGCCAACTCACAGGATCGCATGTGGTAGGGTCGGTCGACCTCGGGGTTGCATGCTTGGTCCAGGGGAAAGTCATAGTGGACGAGACGAATTGTGGTCGGCTTGAGCTGGATGACCTTTCGGATCATGGCGTGGGCGATTCGGCAGAAAGGGCAGTCGAAATCCGTGTACTCATCGATGGTCAGCAGGGGATGCTTCGCACCGATCCACGGGTGGCCCTGGGCGTCGAAGCCGTGATCGAGATTGCCTGGCCCTGCATGGACAGGGCCATTCCAGTAGGCCGGGTAATAGACCATGAGGCCCACGGTCGTGATGACGGCCAGGCCCACCATGGCGATCCCTGCGGGCCGCTTGAACAAGAAGGTGAGGTCGGACAGAAACAGGGCGCCAAAGCTTTTGCCGGATCGCCGAATGGCGAGGCTGGCCAGGATGGCGAGGAAGATGTTCAGCCCGGCCAGGGTGGTGCAGAGGATGCAAAAGCTGCGTATCAGGAAGACGGACGTGAATGCCAGAATTGCTGAGGCGAGGACCGCGAGGTAGGAGCCCACCGCAAGGATACCCAGGCCGCGATTTCGTTCCGAAAACAGAGCCCGAAATCCGAAGATCAGAAAAACGAGGAGGCCGCCGACGGCCCAGACGGCGTTCGGAACTCCGAGGAACACGGCGTATCGGCTCTCGGCCACATTAAGGCAACTGACGTGCTTGGTGATGGAGCAGAAACTAGTGACCGAGGGGTGGGTGTGGACTTCCACGTGGAGGAGAATGAGTTCCACCGCCACGCCGATGGCCACACTCGTCACCAACAGGAACCAGACGAGGAGCAGGCCGGTGTTGGTGTCCGAAACTGAGACTGGGCTGCCGTGGGCCTGCTTCCGGCTACCATTCGTTTGGGCGGCTGGGGTGTCACTCATTTTCGTCATGGAGGAAATCTCACTCGTTTCAGCCATTTTTTGGTGCAATCAGGATGAGATACTCAACCCGTCAGCCTTTGCAAGGGGCTCTTGCTCCATCGGAGCAAAAAGATGACGACGATTCATTGGTCTTGGAATTGAAAATCGCAAGGCATGACGTTGTGGGAGAAGGCATGACGGTGCAGGAGACGGATGCAGCTTTCAATGTACCCCGAAGTAATGTGACGATCTTTGTTGGTCCGGACTGTGACGATCTTTGTTGGTCCGGACCTTGACTCACAGTTGGGGCCAAAGTAGACTCCGCCACGGTTTTAGGGTTGGGCTCGTTGCCAACGGATGCGACCGCTGCTCGGCAATGCTGTGCGGCGGTCGGGGCCCGTGGCAGTTGGTTCGACTCATCGTGCCGGCGATGGATCCGGCCTTCATGCAAGGAGGTGTTTCCGTGACTCGTTCTGTAAGAGACGCAGTGATCGTGAGTGCAGCACGCACGCCAGTCGGCGTGTTCGGCGGGACATTGAAGGGTATCCATTCGGCGAGGCTTGGCGCTCTGGCGGTTGAGGCCGCCGTGCAGCGTGCTGGTGTGGACAAGGACCTCGTCGATGAGGTGATCATGGGCTGTGTCCTTCCCGCCGGTTTGGGGCAGGCCCCGGCTCGTCAGGCGGCCATCTATGCGGGCCTGCCGAACAAGGTCGAGTGCCTCACCGTGAACAAGGTCTGCGGGTCCGGGCTCAAGTCGGTGATGCTGGCTGCTCAGTCGGTGATGTTGGGCGATGCGGACGTTGTGGTCGCAGGCGGCATGGAGTCGATGAGCGGCACCCCGTACTACCTCAAGGATTCCCGCTGGGGCATGCGGATGAACAACAAGAGCGTCATTGACGGCATGGTGTTCGACGGCCTGTGGGACCCGTACAACGACTTCCATATGGGCATCGCGGCGGAGATGTGCGCCGAGAAGTACGGATGGAGCCGTCAGATGCAGGATGAGTTCGCTGCAGAGAGTACGATGCGAGCGAAGGCAGCCAGGGACAACGGCTGGTTCGACGAGGAAATCATTCCGGTCGAGGTGCCTCAGCGCAAGGGCGACCCCATCGTGATGAAGCACGACGAGGGCATCGAACGGTCCAAGCCGGAGAAGATGCCGAAGCTGCGGCCGGCCTTCAAACCCGACGGGACCGTGACTGCGGCGAATGCCTCGTCGTTGAACGACGGTGCAGCGGCGACTTTGGTGATGTCGGCCGAGCAGGCCAAAGAGATGGGACTCAAGCCGTTGGCTCGCATCGTGGACTACTGTTCGGCTGCCCAGGCATCCGAGTGGTTCACGACCGCTCCGATTGCGGCGAGCAAGAAACTTCTCAAGAAGACCGGTTTGAGCGTTTCGGACATCGATCTGTGGGAGGTCAACGAGGCGTTCGCCGTTGTGAACCTTTCCTTTGAAAAAGAAATGGAAGTTCCTCGGGACAGGATCAACATCCACGGCGGGGCCGTGGTGCTCGGTCACCCAATCGGCGCGTCGGGCGCTCGCATTCTGACGACCCTGCTGTTCGCCATGAAGCGGGTCGGCGCCAAGAAGGGCGTCGCCACGTTGTGCATCGGTGGCGGCGAGGCTGCGGCCATGCTCGTCGAAGCCCTCTGAGATTCGTGATCAACGGTTTTTCCCTACATTGAAAAGAGACGGCACCCGTTTTCGCCAACGAGATTGCAGGGAACGTTTGTCCCGAATTCGAAGGTTTGTCCCGAATTCGTCGGGTTCCCCTCCCGAATCCAAGAAGATGGCAGGGGGGGGGCGCCTGCCTCTGGCTACTTGCCCACGAAACTGAGAGGAAATCCCGTTCCATAGGAACGTGTCGATGGAGGAAACTTCCAGGTGTGGATGGAAGAAACAATGCAATCTCCAAAGGAAAGACCACGGTACTTCCCTGGCCGGATGGTGACCCGCGTGACATGGCCGGATGAGGATACCCGAATCGAGACTTTCATCTTGGCGCGCCGCAGTTCCACGGGGTGGAGTCGGACCGCTCGTTCATAGCACCGCTTGAGTCGGTGTACGTGGCGGCGCACCACGGCGATGACTTCAGGCTTGGTGACAGGCCTCGTGGTCCGGGACCTGCTGCCTGCTGAATGAGGCTTGTCGATGCTCGGGGTGGGCATTGCGTGGCGTTTCGTCGGCAGGGAAGAACCGCCGAATCCTCCGAAAGATCCGGATGGGCCGCTCAGACTCGATGCCAGGCTCGACCCCGACGATCTGGCAGGTTTTCGTGCTGCAGGTTTCGTGCGTGTGGCATCGGGTTTTGCCGAACGATCGGGGCGCAGGCCGATTTCGATTGGATCCATGACGATGTCCTGGCCGCCATGGGCATTCGATGGTGTGCTGGTTCCGCCGGTTGTGGTGGTCTGGGGAGCCGACATGACCACCTGTGTCCCTTGCTTTGCGGTCCCGGCCGGTGGCGCCGTGGTTGTGTTCTGGGCGACCGATGGTTTTGGGGCCTCGGTTCCGTGGCGATTCCCGAAGATCAGATACCCCACCAGGATCACCAGGGCGAGTACGGCGATGCCGCCCATGACGGCAAAGATGATGGCAAAGGTTTGGTTTCGATCCCTGCGGACGCCAATGGGGTCCACGGCCGCCTGCCCCTGTTCCAACACCGGTATGGGAGCAACGCCCAGCAAGCCGCTGTCCTCTCGGCCAGCCGCCACCGCGCCCGGCGCAACAGAGCGTGTTTCCACGAGGGGCGGTATCATATCGGCAAGGTCATCGCTTTCGTAGTTTCTGACGCGCCGTTCCTCCGGTCGTCGGATCTTTGGTGGTACGACGACCTGACCTGGGGCTCGCGTCGGTTTTGGGACCAGTGGCCCCTGCTCGAATTCCGTGTGGATGTGTCGGTCCGGAGCACGCTTGACGAAGTCGTCGTCTCGGTCCGGCCGAAATTTTCTGGGCGGAGGGACGTGTTTGAGTTGGGGGGCCAATTCGGGGATCTGGTCCAGATCCATCCAGTCGTCGAATCCTTCTCTCCAGACCTGCGCATCCGGGTCGTGTTCTCCACGTCGGATTCTGGCCGCCAGTTCGGAGAAGTTCATGGGACCGTACTGGCCGTTATCGTCTGCGAGGTACCACTCCACGTCTTCTTCTTCGGGGAGTTCGAAGCCGATGGCGGGGCTCTGTCTCGTTTCTGGTTGTGCCTCCTCTTCGGCCCTTAGAGAAGCAAGGTCCAGCCCAGGCTGAGAGACGATGGTCTCACCGCCTCCGTCGAAATCGAGGGCTGGTTCCGGGTCCAAGGCGGGATCGGGCCTCACGGTCTTTCGAAGGATTCGGCCGCTGCCCGATGGCGATACCTGTGCCTTCTTCACCCGCGAGGTGGAGCCCCTGCCGTGAGCAGGGGACGCAGGTTTGTTCGCCAGCAGTCGTGCCGCCGATTCTTCGTTGGATGCCGGGAGCCCTAGCAAAGATACCTTGCCCCGCGCGGCTCTGGCGTGGACGGAAAGCTGCGAGGACGTGGGATGGGCGGTCCTGTTCGATTTCTTGTGTCCTCCAACGGTCATGATGTTGCCACAGGTCTTGCAACGGACCTTGAGGATCTTGCCCTTCAGCTTTTCATCCGGAATCGTGTACCGCGTGTTGCATCGTTCACAGTGAAACTTCATCGTGTGTTCCTGATTGTCATTTGGCTCTCAGGACCTCCTTGCTGCTCATCGGACGTTACCGTCGGACGTCGTTTCCGGACTTCCTGGCTCGTGCCGACAGGCTTCGCCCATCGTCGTGGGCCTGACTGAACGGGCCATCTGAGTGATGGCACGCATTTTAGCGGCATACAGCGTGATCCAAAACCAAAAAAACGTATATGTTGGCTGGATGCTGTGATTTCAAGTCGTTTCGTCATCATGGCGCCGTTTTACCTTGAGATGTGACAGCCAGACCGTGGTGCAGGTGCCGGCCGACGATCGATGGCCCTGTTGGCGAAAACATTCTCATCATACAAGACACTTCCTGGTATAATTTATTTGAAAATCGTTCGTTTGGCGGTTGCGATCCGGCGCGTCGGTCCGGGGGCGTGGTCGCCTGGACGAGGAGGTTGTGTGATGAACTTTCGATATTTTGTAGTGGGTGTCGTGGTGGGACTGTCAGGTTGTGCCACCGGGGCGACCGGTGGTGGGCAGGATCATTGCGGGAACGGGACGGTGGAAAAAGATCTTGGTGAGCAGTGTGACGACGGCAATACGATCGACGGGGACGGCTGCAGTTCCGACTGCCACAACGAGGCGATCAGCGAAACCATCTGTAATGACGCAGTGGACAATGATAACGACGGCAAAGTCGATTGTGGAGACGACGACTGTGATGGCTTGCTGTGTGGGGAAAACGGCAGGTTGTGCCGGGAGCACATGTGCGTGTGTCCTGGGGGCGATGGTCCGGAATCGAACTGTACCGACGGTTCGGATGATGATTGTGACGGGCAGGTGGACTGCGCCGACTCAGATTGTGCCACCGATCCGGTTTGCAACGGAGATGCCGAGGGTATCTGCGGGGACGGGGTGGACAATGATACCGATGGCCAGACCGACTGTGCGGATTCAGACTGCGACGGCAAGGCCTGTGGTGAGAACGGGCGGGTCTGTCGCGATGGATCCTGTGTCTGTCCCGGCGGCCAGGAAACCGAGACGAACTGCTCGAATGCACAGGACGACGATTGTGACGGCCAGATGGACTGTCTGGACAGCGACTGCGATCAGAGTCCGGATTGTGTTGGACAGGAAACGAATTGTGGCGATGGCGTGGACAACGACGGGGATGGAACCACCGACTGCGCCGACTCGGATTGTTCGGGGCGCGCTTGCGCAGCGAATGGAAAGGAATGTGTGTCCGGGGCCTGTCAGTGCCCCGGCGGTCAGACCACCGAGACGAATTGCACGGACAACAACGATGACGACTGCGATGGGCTGATTGACTGTAGTGATGGCGATTGTTCGGCGAATCCTGCCTGCGTCAATGCCGAGACCAATTGCAGTGACGGCGTGGACAACGACGGAGACGGCCACACCGACTGTGCGGATTCGGACTGTGTCAACAGTCCCTGCGGGTCGAATGGTCGGCGGTGCCAGTCTGGTGTCTGCCAATGCCCAGGGGGCCAGACCTCCGAGACCGCCTGCGCCGATTTCGTGGACGACGACTGCGATGGAACGACTGATTGTGCTGATTCGGATTGTTCCATGTCGCCTTCCTGCAGGGAGACGAATTGCAGCGACAACGTGGACAATGATGGGGACGGCCATGCAGATTGTGCTGATTCGGACTGTGCGTCCATGGCCTGCGGGCCTCATGGACTTACTTGTCAGTCTGGTTCCTGTCAATGTCCAGGTGGCTCCACCGAGTTGGCCTGCAGCGACAGTCAGGACAACGACTGCGACGGCGACGTGGACTGCGCTGATTCGGATTGTGCCTCGTCTTCTGCTTGTGTGGAGAGCGTCTGTACCGATGGGGTGGACAACGACCATGACGGTCAGACCGACTGCGCCGACTCGGATTGTGCGGGCCTTGATTGTGGCCCTCATGGCTTGAAATGCCAGTCGGGAACCTGTCAGTGCCCCGGCGGTTCCACGGAGACGGCCTGCAGCGACCTTCAGGACAACGACTGCGACGGCGCCATGGACTGCAGTGACTCGGATTGCAGTACCGACCCGGCCTGTTCCGGTGCCACGACCTGCACGCCCGATGCTTTGTTCCTGTGCGGGCTGGAAGGCGACGGCAGCACGGTTGGACAGACCAACGACGTGCAGGACTATTCCTGTACCACCTTGACCGAATCGGGTCCCGAGTACGTGTACCAGTTTTTGACCACCACGAACGTGACCGCCACCGTCGATCTGACGAACATGAGTTCCGATCTGGACCTGTTTGCCATCGACGATCAGGCGGGCGAGTGCGACCCGTCGAATTGCCTGACGGATAGCGTTGGGGTCGGGGACGAATCCATCGTGCTCAATCCTGCCGGTGCACACATCTACTATTTGTCGGTGGATGGATTTGCCGGCAACTCCGGGACGTACCACATCGCTGCGACCTGCAGCGGTGGCTCGGGATGCTCGGCGTCGTTCCTGGTGAATTGCGGCGATTCGGACAGCTATCAGACGGGGCTTGCCACCTCGACGGACAACGTGTCTTCGTATAGTTGCGCGTCATTGACCGAAGATGGACCGGAGTATACGTACCTGTTCGCACCATCGTCCGGGTCGTCCGCCACGGTGACCATGTCGCCTTCTGGAGCGGACCTGGACCTGTTCGTCCTTGACTGGAGTGGAGGCACTTGCGCCGGAACGAACTGCAACACGTACAGTGCCGGAATAGGAAGCGAAACGGTCACGTTCAGCATCACGCCCGGAAACCTGTACTTCGTGGTGGTCGATGGCTGGAACGGCGCACAGGGAAGCTACACCATCAACTTCACCTGCAACTGAGACGGGTGGACGGACCATCGACAGAGGACCTGCGTCCTACGAACGGACGGGGAAGAAGTTTCACATGGCTGCCATCGTGACCCTGACGACGGATTTCGGTTGGCACGACGGTTACGTCGGTGCGGTCAAGGGTGCCATTTTGTCGGTGGATCCCGGCATTTCGATCGTGGACGTCACGCATTTGATTGCGCCCGGCGCGATCGAACAGGCGGCCTTTGCACTCTTCCAGGCTGCGCCGCACTTTCCCGAAGGAACCGTGCATTGTGTCGTCGTCGATCCAGGGGTGGGCACGCGGCGCCGGGCCATGGTGGTTCGTTCCAGCGGACAGATTTTCGTGGGACCAGACAATGGTCTGTTCAGTTTCGTTGCCTCTCGGTCCGACGCGATGTGGGAGGTGACGAGGTTCCACGTGCCAGACGAGCGGCCACAGACGTTTCATGGTAGAGACCTCTTTGCTCCCGTTGCGGCCAGGTTGGCCATGGGCATGGAACCTGGTCGGGTCGGCCCTTCCCTGGACGATCCGGTCTGGCTGGACTGGCCGGAACCGAAGGAAACCGGCAAGGGCGGCCTTTCGGGCGAGGTGGTCTTCGTGGATCGATTCGGCAATTTCGTGACCAACCTGCCGAATGAGGCGATCCTCGCGACCAACGACCCAGGTGACGGCGGGGGAGCAGGACGAGACGGCCGTCCACCGGACAGGGTCGGTTGGACCCTGCGTGTTTTGGACCAGTCGGTCGTCGTGGCGCGCAGCTTCGGATCCGTCGCGTCTGGACGATTGGTCGCCTATGCTGGCAGCAGTGGATGTATCGAGGTCGCTGTTCGCGATGGTTCTGCGGCCGACCGGTTCGCCGCTTGGAGTGATCACGACGTTGGTGGTCTTCACGACAGGATGGTCGGGCTGTCGGTGATGCTGGAACCGAAACCAGGAATGGAGCAAGAATGACAGACGACAGAAATGGTGATTCTGGGTCGTTGGCGGAGACCAACATGACGATTCGAGCCCTGGCGGGTGGGGGCGACGGGATCGGACAGTGGCAAGGGCAGACGGTGTTCGTGCCCCATGTCGCGCCCGGAGACGTCATTCGTCCCAGTGATCCAGTTCGATCCGGAGGACGGTTCCGGGCCGCGGACTTCGAACTGGTGACTCCTGGCCCCGGTCGGGTGGATCCTGCTTGTCCAAGATGGCGGACCTGTGGTGGTTGCCAGTGGATGCAGGTCGATGACCGGGTGCAGGTGGAACAAAAACAGGCCCTGTTGGAACGGGCTTTTCGTGGTGCGCATCTCGATGTGGGGCGCTTTCTGCCCATGACGCCGAGCCCGAAGACCCTGGGGTACCGCCGTCGGGCCAGGCTCGCCTGGCAGGGGCGAGACGGCACAGTCGCTTTGGGATTTTTGGGTTCGGCGAGCCATGATGTGGTAGATGTCACGACTGATCCTGCCTGCCCCGTGCTGGAACCGGCGCTGCAGCGGGTTCTTGCTCCGGTTCGTCGGGCCTTGGAAGTATGGATTTCGTCCTTTGCACCTGGTGGGGTTCTTCTGCAGGGCCAGGTCATGTTGCTGGCCGACTGGCGGGGTCGGGTTCAAGTGGCCGTCGAGATGGACAGGCAGGCAGGGCGGCCCAAGCGGTCCAAATCGGCCAAGCCTTTGGACAACCACGGGCCGCGGAATTTATTTAGGCAAGGGCCGATCCGTGCGGTTCCGGGGGCGCTCGGGGAACTGCTCGAAGACCCGGACGTGGTTTCGGTTGGAATCTCGACGCGGAAAGGCTGGGTCTGGCGGGGGGCCGACCGACTGGATCTGGATGATCCTGAACAGGGTGGGCTCCTGGGCCGGGCGGATGGATTCTCTCAGGCGAATCGATTGTTGAACGAGTCGATTCGCGATCAGGTTCGAGAAGCTGCGTCAGGGGCCAAGTCGGTTCTGGAACTCTACGCAGGCAGCGGGAATCTCACCCGGATTTTGGCTGAGCCGAACCGACTCGTCACCGCGGTCGAGAAGGATCGCGCAGCGGTGCAGGCGATCCTCGATGCACGCGGATCATGGCCGGGTCGGGTGCATGTCCGCAGGAGCGACGCAGAGCGTTTCCTGCAGTCTGAAAAGATCGAGCGCCTGGATGTGGACCTCGTGGTCCTGGACCCGCCCAGATCCGGGAGTAAACAGGTGGCCAAGTCCTTGTGTCGCCTGGCCCATCGGTCCGGACCACAGCGCAACCCGCACAGGATACTCTCCATTTCCTGTGACCCGATGACCGCTGCGCGGGACCTCAAGGTCCTGTCGGAATGTGGCTTTGGCATCGACCTCGTGGCTGGGTTCGACAGCATGCCGCAAACGAGTCATTTCGAACTCCTGTGTTTGGCCTCGCTGGCCTGAACAAGAATAAGGAGCGTGGGATGTCGATCGTCCAGCGGCAGGATCCGGTCTGGGTGTCGGGATGATGCGTCGCAGTGTTGTGGGCCGGGAGCAGGACCGGACCGTGACACTTTCCTGTGGTCGTGAGGTCCGTTCATGCGTAGACTGGCACTGAGGTAGACTGGCATTGAGTGTGTGAAATTGTGATGCCAAGGCGTGAGATTGTGATGCCAAGGCGTGAAATTGTGATGCCGAGTCAGGAGGAGGAACGAGATGCCGTTGCTTGGACCGTCCGTCGGGACATCGTGGGCTGAAAGGTCCATGTGGAGGAACCGGTTTGGTTGGGGAACATCGTTGTTGTTGGGGGGGGCCGTGGTTTTTTTCGGTGCAACCGGTTGCTCGAAGCATGACAAGGGTGTTTGCGGGGATCGGGTGAAGGATACCGGTGAGCAGTGCGATGACGGGAACCAGGACCCCAAAGACGGTTGCAGTGAGGCCTGTCAGGTGGAACAAGGATGGGAGTGTGATCACGACTGCCACCCGATCTGTGGGGACGGCTTGATCGTCGGGCCGGAGGAATGTGAAGGCACAGACCTCCGCGGTGTGACCTGCAAGATGCTCGGCTATCCTGGCGGCACGCTGGACTGCGGTTCGGACTGTCGGTACGAGCGACATGGCTGCGAGGGCTCCATCTGCGGCGACGGCATCATCAACGGAGATGAAGAATGTGACAGTTCGGACCTCGGATCCGCAAGCTGTGAGAGCCTGGGCGGGCAGGGCGGCACCCTGGGGTGCAACACGGACTGCACCTTTGATGAGAGCGGTTGCGAGGGAATGTGCGGAGATGGCGTTTGTGACAGCGGTGAGGCCCAGACCTGTCCCAAGGACTGCGTGGAGACGTTGGCAGCAGGCCAGGCGCACACCTGTGCGTTTATTCGCGGTGGCACCATCTGGTGTTGGGGCGACAATACCTACGGCCAACTCGGAGACGGTTCCACCAACGACAGCACCGAGCCGGTCGAGGTTCCAGGAATGTCGAGCGTCACGGCCCTGGCTGCGGGGGCATCCCACACCTGTGTCGTGTACCAGAACGGCCTCGTCACCTGCTGGGGATGGAACCTGTACGGCCAACTCGGAGACGGCAGCACCACCGATAGCACCCAACCGGCCCAGATTCAGGGGATGACGCCTTCTTCGGGCGTGTGCGCCGGTGACGAGCATACCTGTGCCTTGCTCAGGGATGGGTCCGTGTCCTGCTGGGGATGGAACCAATTCGGCCAGCTCGGAGACGGCACCACCACGGACAAGCACCATCCCGTCAAGGTCCAGGGGCTGACCACCGTTTCCGCCTTGGCTGCCGGTCAGCGGCACACATGCGCCCTGTTGAAGGACGGTTCGGTCCGCTGTTGGGGGGGCAACGACTATGGGCAACTCGGAAACGGAACCAACTCGGAAAGCCACCAACCCACCGAGGTCCAAGGCCTGCCGTCCTCGGCCGTCGTCTTGACCGCAGGCGCCACCTACACCTGTGTCGCACTCGATGATGGGTCGGTTTGGTGCTGGGGCGGAAACGCCGCCGGCCAACTCGGAGACGGTTCCACCACTGATAGCCGCGTTCCTGTCCAGGTTTCGAGCATCACCTCGGCGACGACCGTGGGCGCCGGTGGCAGCCACACCTGCGCCGTCGTGGACGATGGGTCGGTTTGGTGTTGGGGACAGAACGATTCCGGCCAACTCGGAGACGGCACCACGGGTGAGAAGCACGAGCCTGTCCAGGTTTTGGGCGTGTCGTCCGCGGTGGGCCTGGCACTCGGCACGCTGCATTCCTGCATGAGCGTCAAGGGGGTTGGGGTCATGTGCTGTGGAGTGAACGAGCATGGCCAGCTCGGAGATGGCAGCACGGTCATGAGGCACCAGGCGGTTCCCGTCGTTTGGTGACATGACCACATCCTGGGCCGAGACGAGTGTCACGGAGCAGGACGAGAAACTGGTCGGTCCCCCCTCCCTGGTTTGTTCCTATTTGTTGTCGGCTTGGAGGGCCTTTTCGATTTTGGAAAGCCTGCTCTGCATGCGCTCCAAGCTTTGCGTCATGCGGTGGATCTGTTGATCCGAGCGTGATCCGTCATTTTTCGCCGTGTTGATTCGTTCCTGTAGGGACTGAATCCGACGCCGCAGGTTCCTAGCCTGTCGATTTTGCCGCTCGATGCGGCTCTTTTTCCGTTCCTCGGCGCTGAGCCCCGGGGTGCCACGGCCGTATCCTGGCGGGCCGTAGCCGGGGCCCGTGGCGGCTCCTGGGTGACGGATCGGTGCGGCGGCTCCGGTGAGTCCGACTTTGGGCCTCACCGACGGGGCTCCGGTACGCAGTTTGGGCATGGCTGGGTGGACCATGAGTTCGGAAGGCCTTTTGAGCTTTGGAAACTTGCCGGTTGGTTTGAACTGTTTGGTATTGATCGGGGGGCGGATGATGCCCGGCTTGTGTGCCGTTGGGCGACGATGGACCCTGTGGGCCCCGGCCTTATGTCCCCGTCGAGAGGGCATCTGCAAGCGGGTCTTTCGTTTCACGGGCTCTTTGCCCGCGCTGACAGCCAGGGCCACGGCGGCAGCGAAGATGCCGACGGTCGCAACTCCAAGGCTGATCCCGTAGATTTTCTTCCATTTCGTGGATTCCATGCACGCCTTCCTATTCGTTGAGAGTACAGGGAGAAGGTAGCGGCAAGTCGTGGCGTTGGTCAAGCACTTGCCGTTGATGCGGTGATCCAAAAATGCACGGTTCCATTCCGGTTGTGCACAATCATGACGTTCCCCGTTTCCCGGTCACAAAAGACGTGACAAAGACATGACAGAGACATGACAGAGAAGAACGTACATCCCCCCAGAAGAGTTGATGTTTTCATCCATCTGTCTCGGACGGAGAAAGTTGGCCCGTGGATTGCTATAGCTTAGGTCCATGTCTCGCTGTGTGCTGGACCGAGCCCTGGTTGTCGGAATCGAATGAGCCCTGGTTGTCGGAACGGAAAGTCGCTGGACGGAAGATTTGGTCTTGTGTTAGCATCCGTCCGGGCCGTGTTTGGCGTTGTGCTCCTTGCCCATCGTGGTTTTCGTTACCTGGTGGTTTTCGTTACCTGGAGGTTTTCGTTACCTGGTGGTTTTCGTTACCTGGAGGAATATATCATGTTCTTGCCTCGATCCCTGATGCTCTCTGTTGTCCTCATCGTTACTGCGACTGGTCCCGCGGTCGCTTCGTTGCCTGGAACCACCCATAGGCACCGCGTGGATCCGGCAGTGAATCTTTGGTTCGCTGCTCCCGGATTTCGGGCAGTCCGCAGCGGGACGTCCAATCCAGGTGGCAAAACCGTGCCGGTTTCCATTCGGGTTGGCTCCGCGGATCGTATGTCGGACCTGCTGGCCCTGGACGGGGCTGACATTTCCGTGGTTCGGCTGCCTTCTGGCCCCTGTGTTTACGGAACCGTGGCCTCTGCGCGGGTGACCCGCGCCGGGCTTGCGACTTTGGCGCGATTGGCTTGGGTGCGACGGGTGGATCTGGACGTGCTGCCGCCCCATGCGAGGCCGCTCGATGTGACGGCTCCCGAGATTTATGCACCCCAGGTGTGGCGGACCCAGGATGACCAGCATCTTTCCGTGACAGGGAAGGGAATGACCATTGCGGACCTGGATTCGGGGATCGATGTCTTCCATCCGTTTCTGTTTCGGGCCGATGGTGGGTACTTTGCCTGGATCGATGTGAACCATGACGGTGCGTTCCAAGCAGGGATCGATGCGGTGGACCTGAACGGCAACGGGACCGCAGACGCCACCGAGACCCTCCAACTCATCGATGCGTTTGCCTACCCGACCTTCCAGACGAGCCAGCCGGTCCTTGACACGGACAATGGTCTGTTCGATGCGGGTTGGGATTTTCTGTACGTGGATACCAACGGCAACCAGGAGCGCGATTTCGGCCTGGATGCCGGGTTCACTGAGCAGGATCCAGCCTATGGCGAGCCCTTGTTCGTGGCCGATGACGTCAACGGTAACGGCGTCCTCGACGTGGGCGAGAAGGTCATTTTGCTCAAGACGAGCAAGGTCGCGGCAGTGTGGAATGGAGGTCAGACCTACGTGCGAGGCCAGAACCTCATCGCGTTGGGAGATTTGACCTCGCAGATGCACGGCACCGGCGTGGCCGGCATCTTGGTGGGGGGCGAACCCGGCATCACGACCCTGGTTGGAATCGCTCCCGATGCCGACCTGGTCATGGCGGTCCAGGGGCAGGCGCCCAACAGTCTGACCGAAGGATTGACTTGGGCCCTGCAGCAGGGGGCGGACGTTGTGCTCCATGAGTACGCTCCCTGGACTGCGACCCACCTGGATGGTTCGACGAACCACGAACATCTCATGGACCAGGCCTCGGCCAACGGGACCGTTCAGATCAACCCGACGGGCAACCTGGGCGGGTCCCAGAAGGCCTGTGTCTTCGCGTTCGACGGTGGAGACGCCACGGACCTCCCCCTCCTGGTCCCACGGTCCATGCAGATCGGCTACGTCAATCTCACCATGCATTGGCGGGACAGCGCCAGGGACATGTCGTTCGTTCTCCACACCCCATCGGGGGAAACAGTGGATTTGGGGGTGGACGGCATCCAGACCACCCTCCAGGATGGGCAGACGTCGGTGGCGGCGTATCGAGACGACTCGGATCGTGGAACGGCCATGTTCGACCTGTACGTGTACAAGTGGAACGGGAACGTGATGGCCCCCATCGAATTTGGCACCTGGTTGCTCTCCATGAGGGACACGACGGATCCCACGCCTGCCGGCCCGGTCGAGGTCTCTGGATTTGTTTCAGATGAAATGTCCGGCTGGGGTGTCGGAGCTCGATTCACCACCAACGTTTCGGAGGAGCATCTCATCGGCTTTCCGGCCACGGCGGACAGTGCGGTGAGCGTGGCTGCCTACGCCGGGCGCAGTGATCCGCCATTCAACGCGTATCCAGGACGCCAGGGGCAACTTCGGTCATATTCCTGCCGCGGAACGAGGTTGGACGGTTTGTCGGTCATGGACGTGGCGGGACCGGACAATCCGTTGTCCTCGACGTCTCGAATGGACTACTGGGGAAACATGACGATTCCGTATGGTGCCTTCATGGAGTTCGGCGGCACGTCCGGGGCCTCCCCCCACGTTGCAGGTACGGCGGCGTTGGTCAAGCAGGTCCATCCGGACTGGACCGGCCAGCAGGTGCGTGACGCCATTCGGGCCGGCGCGTTGGTGGACGGGGACGTGGTCTCAGATGGAATCACTGCGGTCGAGGACCTGTGGGGAGCCGGGAAGGTGCGGGCCTACGAGGCCGTGTACGGCGAGAGCCCGATCGTCGACGACCCGCCGACCATCACCATTGCGCCAGTCGATGGGTACGTGTCCGAGAACCTGAGCGTCGTGGCGTCCGTTTCGGACAAAGAGGACGCCGTTTCGGATCTGCATCTTTTCTGGGACATCGACTACGACGGACAGTGGGACGTCAAGGACGCTGCTGCCGATCAGCCTTTCGAGACCGCCTACCCCAAGGTTGGCACCTACTTCATGAAGGTGCAGGTCCGGGACAGCGCTGGCAATCGTACGAGCGCCGTCGCGCGGATCCACATCGCCGAGCGGCCCGTGGAAGCCGACGGTGGAACGAACTCGGATGGTGGTGGGACTGCCGATGGCGGCACAAACCC
>JAGGXR010000126.1 GCA_021162935.1 Deltaproteobacteria bacterium | reverse complement strand
AATTCAGGAGGTAGCCGGTACTTCCGCCGCCACCACCACCACCACCGCCACCACCGTAGCCGCCATTTTCGCCGTCTTGTCCGTCGGCAGGGTGGTAGCCGTCGGCCTGGAACGTGCCGATTTCGTCTCCGCCGTCTCCGTCTTTGCCAGGTTGTCCATCACCGCCCGAGGTTGCGTCCCCGCCGCCCGACGCAGCGTCCCCGCCGCTGCCATGCTGGCCAGCCAGACCGTCGTGACCAGCTTGGGTCATTCCGGAGCCGTCTTGCCCATCGTGTCCCCCATCACCTCCTACATCCGGTTTGGCGCCGCTTCCTCCGTTGCCCCCCACTGCGCCGCAATTGGAGGCGCCTCCTGCTCCTCCCGGTTGGGTGCCACAGTTGTAGCAGCCATTGGCGCCGGCCGCTCCGTCGCCACCGTCGTCTCCATTGCGACCCCGCTGGCCGTCTTGTCCCTTGGCAGCATCGTGGACCGTGATGATCAGGTGGTCCAGCACGAGATTCGAGGCGTTCGAGGCCAACACGCCGTAAACGCTGCCCCCCGGGGCATTCCCCGACACTTCGATGCTGCAGCCGATCAGGGAGGCGTCATAGGTGCCTGGGGCCGAGACCCCGATACCACCCGTCGTGGATCGAATCAGGGTCTGTGAGGGGTCGTCGTGTGGATCCCCATGTTCGTCGAAACCGCACAGAACGGACACGTTCGGAACGAGGTGGATGGACTCGTGGTAAGTTCCTGTGATGACGTGAACCTCCGGCTTCGCCTGAGTCGCGGCGGCCTGCAGACCACGTTCGATGGAATCGAAGGGGTGCGACAGGCTGCCAGGGCCGTCCGGGTCTCCATTCGGTGACACCCAGATCACGTCACCGTCGATCCAGGAACCATCCTGTGTGAGGGTGTCGACGAGGGCATCCTTGTGCAGGTTGTTCCCGTCCGTGGCGTCTCCGAGAATCGAGGCGTCCTGGTAAGGGTCGATGTGGCCGTCCGAAGAATCCGATGCCACTTGGGCGCGGGGATCGAAGCGACAGGAAACGCTGAACAGCAGGACGAAGGGGAGAGAAAGGGAGAGAAGGAATCGTGGAACATTCATTCTTTGTGGCCTCAATGAAACGCATCGTTCGTGATGGCCAGAGTATAGCATATGTTCAGGTTTCGGGTCGAACCCAACATGGCAAACGAGTCCTTGTTGCGGTAGAATGAAAACCGCGGAGGATGTCACCTGTGGGCCTTGCGTGGAGAGAACGTGGTCGAGATGGCGTTTCGGACGAAACTACTGGCGTTGGTTCTTTTGGCGGTGCCGCTCGCGGCTGGGTGCAGCGAAGGCGTCATCGCCGTTTTTCTCGACGATGCAGGGCTGTCTCGTCCAGACGGTGCATCGAATCGTGATAGTGGTTCCCGTGCGGATTCTGCGACATGGTCAGACGCGGCCTCGGGGCAGGACGTTCAGACGGTGATGGATTCCGCCGTGGGGCATGATTCCGCCGTGACGCCCGATGCTGCGACTGGGTCGGTCGTGCCGCCCTTGGGCGGGTCGTCAGGTGGGTCGGGCGGACCAACGGCTCCATCCGGACAGCAAACCACGGTCAACGGGGTGACCTTCATCCTGATAGTTCCAAGTTCCATTCGACATCCCGCTCGATGTATGATCGTGTATTCCGGGACAGAAACCGACGACGGGATGGCAAGTAATCTGAAGAACGTGGCGCCCATGACCAACCTCCAGGATGTGATTTTTGCCGTGTTGGACGGGCCGACCTATCGCGGGAACGGGGCGGCTGGGGCCACGGTCCTGGATTGGTTGCGTTCCCAGTACGACATCGACAACGACAGGACCTTTTTGTTGAGCGAATCAGCAGGAACCACTGCGGGGCTTCAGCTTGGTTTCCATCTGAGACAGTCCTATTTTGCCGCCTACTGGGTGAACGACGTCAATGCGTCGGATACGCCTCAGCAGACTGCCTCCCAGCTCGGGTTTGCACCCTGGGGAAACGCCGGTCCCGGAGGTGACTTTGCGGATGCGAACAGCATCGTGTCGGCAATGCGATCCGCCGGGTATCGTCTACCCAACGACGCCCCGTATAATGGGTCCGGGTCGGGAACGCATGGGTCCTCGGATCAATTTTTCGCTGCCATGGGCTTCTTTGATGGCAAGAGTCGATAGGCGTTCTAGCAAGGTTCCAATGGATACGGAGATGAGAAAGGAACCCATGACGAGTAGGGCTGCACCACCCGGTCGTCCATCCAGGTCACGATCGCTCCTTCGGGCGGGCGATTCCCATTCGATGTTGGTCGAGGCCTATGACCAGGATGGTTTGGCCGTGGGACAGGTCCACGGGGTGGAGGTCCACGTCCCGGGCGCAGTGGCCTCGGAAGAGGTCACAGTCCGGATCGACCATGTGAGCCGTCACAAACCCGTGGTTTGGGCGACGCTGGTTTCGGTGGAACGTCCGGCTGCGGCTCGGGTGGCGCCGCGTTGCCCTATGGCCGGCCGTTGTGGCGGCTGTCCCTGGATGCATATCGAGTACGAGGAACAGCTGGCTGCAAAACGGGCTCGGATCGAACCAGTGGCTGCCGGTTTGGGCCAGGCTGCCTCGGCCGTGGTGGTCGATGCCTCTCCGTCTTTGTTTCGATACAGGAATCGTGGAAAATACGTGCCCGCCCGTCGAGGTCGGAAGCTGATTTTGGGCGCGTACGAGCCGCGGAGCCATCGCGTGATCGAGACTCTTGGCTGTCTGGCTGTGGAGCCAGCGGTGGACCAGACGGTTCGAGCCTTGGTTGATGTTTTGTCCGGTGTTCCGATTCGGCTGTATAACGAACAGACTCGAAAGGGGGACCTGCGATACGTTGGGATTCGTGCGAACCACCGGGGGCAGGTTCTGGCGACGATGGTCCTCGCCGAGGAGCCGTCCTGGGATTTAAAGGAGGCAGTGGACCGTTTCAGCGGTGCCTGTCCGGAGCTCGTGGGCGTCACCGTGGACGTGAACAGGACCGAAGGAAACGTGATTTTTTCTGGCGCCGCATCGGCCCTGGTTGGGCAGGCCTGGATCGAGGAACGATTCGGATCGGTTGCCGTCCGACTGTCTGGACACGGATTTGCGCAGGTGAATCGGGAACAGGCGACGCGGTTGTACGAACACGTTGCGGATCGGGCTGCACGGCCATTGGGGACCAGGCAGGTCGAGAGGGTCTGGGAGCTGTTTTCCGGCCCGGGGGCCTTGTCCATGACCATGGCGCACAGGGGGCTTTCCGTGCTCGGGATCGAGCGGGACGCCCAGTCGGTCCAGTCCGCTCGTCGTGCGGCCGAAGCACAGGGACTGTCCTGCCGCTTCATCGAGGCGGACGCCAACCAGGCCCTCGTCAAGGGGATCGTGGATGAGCCGGCCCCTGATGTCGTGGTGCTGAATCCTCCCAGGTCGGGCTGTCGTCCCGAACTCTTGCTGGGAATAGGACGGGCCAGGATCGGCCGGGTGATCTATGTGAGTTGCAACCCGACGACTCTGGCTCGGGATCTGATCGTGCTTGCCGATTTTGGATACTTCCTGACGGATCTGCAAGGATTCGACCTCATGCCGCACACGCCCCACGTGGAAACGGTTGCCGTCATGAGCCATCGATCGGCGTTTCGGCGGTCGGAGCCTGGTGCCTCGCGAGGTCTCGGCGCGTGAGCCTTTTGGTCAGGGTCGTGCCCTGTAGGCGTCACTGATCGCTTGCGGATGCAGTCATGGTGTCCGGCGGCCCCTCACGGTCCTGCCCTGTGTCAGGATAGTTGCCGCACAGCCCGCTGATGGGCGACTTTCACCTTCAGCAGTGATTGCCAACGCGGCTTCGCGCTTTCTTCGCGATACTTCGCCATTCTGGACTGGGCTTCGCGATTCTCCTCGGGTATTCCGTCGAGTGGACATGCGTCATGACTCGCTATCTGCCAGAAGATGTCCCGCCAAGTGGGCGAATAGGTTTCGTGCAGACGTAGCCTTGCTAAGAAAGCGGTGTTCTCCCTTGAGTCCTCGGTCTCCCTGCGGTGAAAGGACCAATGCTGCGGCCTCATACAGGTTCTGTTCCATTAGGCGCTCGCATAGAATGCGATACCGCTCCGAGTACGAGGAATTATT
>JAGGXR010000008.1 GCA_021162935.1 Deltaproteobacteria bacterium | reverse complement strand
GTGTCGGGCCGGTCGAAGAGCTGTTTTCGGATGGCCTGGACGCCGTGGCTGCCAGATGGATGGGAGGAGAGCCGCGCTTGGGACGTGTGCTCGTTCAGGTCCGATACCGTCACAAAGCCGTGTGGGGTACCGTCATGGTTGGGGCACAGGAGGGTGTGGTCGCGGTGCGGTTCGACGAGCCCCAGCGGGCGGTCACCCCGGGCCAATCCGTGGTGTTCTACGATGACGACGAAGTGGTGGGCGGTGCCATGATAACGCGGGCCTGGAGCGAGGCGTGAGGGGCCTCTGAAAACAACCGTCAGACCGGTCGAGAAGGCAGCATGAGACCGTACCGTAATGGACCGAACGAGGTAAAATGCGGTGCAGGAGTCCCAGAAATCCGGCATAGTCATACGCGAAATGTTTGGCTCGTGACCTGGAAACATCGTGCTTGACCCGGTAGGCGTTTTTCACCAAGGGAAAGGGCGTGCACAAGGAACGTCTCAACTCATTTGGGTTGGCGTTGCGGACGTGTGGCGGCCTCGCTGCTGTACAAGATGGTTGGGTACTTCGTGGCAAGTCGCTCGTGACTGCGGGTCGTGACGGTCGGCCGGGATCATCGGTGGGAATCAAGAAGTATCGAGGAAGGTCGGCGCGATGCGCAGGCGTGCTACAGGACGACCTTGCGGAAAAGCGGCTCGGATTTTTTGGTGGACCTGGCCTGGACCGCGTCGTGCAGACTCGTGCCGTGGGTGTCCATGGTGACCACGGCGGGAAAATCCTTCACACGAATGACCCAAAAGGCTTCGGGGGCGCCGAATTCGTCGAGCATGTGGACGTCGATGACTTCTTCGATGCATTGGGCGATCAAGGTGGCGGCTCCACCCACGGCGTGGAAGTAGACGGCGCCGTGTTCGTGGAGGGCTGCAAGCGTCTTTGCGCCCATGCCGCCCTTGCCGATGACGCCGCGTAGGCCGAATTTTTTGATGACCTCGCCCTGGTAGGGCTCTTCGCGGATCGACGTGGTGGGGCCGGCGGCGGTGATCCTCCACTTCCCGTGCTCTTTGAGTAGTACGGGACCGCAGTGGTAGATGAGGCTGCCGGCCAGGAGTTTCTTGAGCCATGCCGGCTTGTGGTTGCTCATGTATTTGTGGGCGGCATCTCGTCCTGTAACCATGATTCCCGAAATGCGGACCTCGTCTCCCGCCTGGAGCGAGCGGATCGTAGCTTCGTCGACGGGCAGTTGGATGTTTTTCATGGCGAATCTCTCCTTCGTCGCAGCGAAAAGGCCGCGACGACAATGGGGCCTCAGGCGATGCTCGTGACGCGCTCGTTCGAGAACAGGAGCGTCCTGCGTCGCGATGCCCAGCAGTTGTAGGCCACCGAGACGAAGAAACAGGCTGGAATTCGGTGGGCGTATCCGGCCAGGACTCCGAGTACGGTGGTCTTGCCGCCAAAGCCCATGGGGCCGATCCCCAGGCTGTTCAGTTCCTGGTAGAGCGTCTCTTCCAGCTTGGCGAGCTGGGGCAACGTGCTTCTGTCGCCAAGAGGCCGCAGGAGCTGCATTTTGGCTTCATCGTAGGACGAGCCTCGGTCGCCACCGATGCCGATGCCGATGACTCCCGGAGCACAGCCTTTTCCTTGCGCTTTGAGTACCGCGTCCAAGACGCTTCGACGAATACCGTCCAGGTCACGTCCGGCGCCCAGGGTGGCGTTGGGCAGGCTGTATTGGGTCGAGACGTTTTCACTGCCCCCTCCCTTGAGGAGGAGCTTGATCTGGAGACTTTTCTTGTTCCAGGGATGAAAATGTATCTGTGGGTTGCGCAGTCCGAGATTGTTGCCCGTGTTCGACCCGCTGATCGAGTCCACCACGTTGAGCCGCAGGTATCCCTTCTTGCTGGCCGTCTTGGTGGCCTTGCGGATCGCTGCCTCGATGTGGGGCGGCCACCAGTTCGGGCCGTACCAAATGTGGTAGACGTTCGTTCCCGTGTCCTGACAGATCGGGGTCGAACGTTTCCTGGCCATGGCCACGTTTTCCAGAATGGTCGAAAGAGCACCGAATGCAGGACTGGCTATTTTCTCCCGATTTCGTGCCGCTTTGAGTGCGTCTTCGACGTCTTTGGGGAGATCGGTGGCCGTGCGACGAATCAGTTCCAGGACTCCTTGTTCGAGCGCCTTGATATCGTGTTCCACGAGTGCACCTCCTTGTGGGCTGAAGGTAGCTCATGGCACTTGGAAGATCAATGCAGTTTGGAATCTCCGATTGCGGCCGAGGCTCGCAGAAGACGGATCGGCTCTGGGTGCGGTTGTCAGCCGTTCTCCACCTGATGTATCCTGTGGAGTGTGAGGTGTTCCAGAGTTGGGTAGTCAGTCAGATTCGCGACCGTCTTTTCAACCACAGACCCAGGATGAAGAGGAGGGGGAGCCAACCCGTAGGGGCGTGGGTGGTTCGGCAGTCGCATCCACCAGACCCACTCTTGTGCGGGTTCGTCGATCCGTCGCTGGGTAGGGCATCGCCTCCGGTGGATCCGTCTGAATTCGTGGCGCCATCCAATAGGTGACCACCGTCGCCAGTGAGCCCACCGTCCAGGCTGCCATCGTCCGTGCCGCCGTCGGTAGGATTCGGGTTGTCACACATATCCGATGGGAGGCAGTAGAGTTCGTTCTGGCCGATGTCGCCGCAGCAGCCGCCGGTCATGTCGGTGCAATCCGAGTTGCCCGTGCAGGGACGCGAGCAAAAGGATCGGTCCTGGGGGGTGCTCATGTAGATGCAGGTGTCTGCACCGAGGTTCGGGTTGCAGAAAGGCAGATCCTCGTGGTTCGGATGCGAGCAGGGGCTGCCCATCTTGCCGCCTGGGTTGTACTGGTGCGGGCCTGTTCCGCAGTTTTGGCCCGAGGGCGTGAAGTTCACGTTCAGGTCATAGGCGCCGGACTGTTCCTCGCCCGAAGAGGTCACGAACGTGTCCGCCACGATGAGGTAGGTCCCGCAGTCCACCTGGTAGGTGATCGTGGAGTCGTCTCTGGCCACACAGTCGTTCGTGTTGGCTGCTTCATAGAGATGCACGTCGATGTCCACCAAGGCATCGTCGGAC
The DNA here is from genome assembly GCA_021162935.1 of Deltaproteobacteria bacterium. GTDB lineage: Bacteria > Myxococcota_A > Polyangia > HGW-17 > SLPX01 > JAGGXR01. Next base: position 7,944 of record JAGGXR010000008.1, on the reverse strand, counting down.
ACGGAGATGGTCAGGGTGCCCGGCTGGGTGAAGGTGATCTGGTAGACGTATTCTGGTCCTGATTCGTTCTTGCTCGGATCGGATCCACAGCCGTCCAGCACATTGCTGGGCGACAGGGTCGTGTCGCGGGAGTCCGAGTACGGGAACGACGAGATCACGATGGGATGGTCCAGGGTGCCCTCCGGGTCGGTGACTTGGCTGTCTTCGATTTGGTCGTACCGGATCGGTTGGTATCCGTCGACGTAGGACCAGCCGCCCGTGTTGTTGATGTGCGCGTTGTAGTAGGCTGCCTCGAACAACTCGGGCTGGCCGTTGGACATGATACGACTGAACAGGATGATGTGGTATCCGGACCAGTTGAAGGCGTCGCCGGGCAGCATGTGCGACGCGTCGATGGTGGAGGAAATCTGATCCATCGTAGCGGTCCCATACTTGTCGTCCGTGTTCCAGCATTCGCTTACGTATCCCGAGCAGTCCAGGCCCGTGGTGCAGGACAGCACGCCGTCATTCGGATAGGAGCCGGCTCCCTTTCCGGCGGCGATATCCTGATCGAATTGGAAGATGCTCACGAAACCGCCCCAATCGTAGGGCAGACCCACGAAGTCGCCGACGAGGTAGGTGCTTTGGTAGGACGGTGCGCAACTGGCGGTTAGGTTCTCGGTGGCGCAATGCCATGGGTGATAGGCAAAGGCCTTGGCCCGCACCATGACCCGCTGTCTCGTGATGGCGCTCGCCTGCGGCGTGGCGACGGACAAGACGGTGAGCATGGCGAGCAACGACCAAGTCGAACCGGCGAGGCGATTTGGGTGGCGCGTCCTCATGATGCACCTCCCTTCGTGTCCGTTGCAGCATTGGAAACGTCCTGACTCGACAGGGGCCAGACGGTCACTCGGAGACCATCTCGCGTGGGCAGGATGAAGGCGACGCGTCCGGCGCCGACGGCAATGTCGCGTCTGGGCGCATAGAGGCCGACCGACCCGAGGTCTTGGTCCATGACGCGCTCCGTGGATGCCACGTCGATGCAGACCAGACGCCTGCGGATTTGGATTCGTTTTCGTGGCTGCGTGACCGTATCCGCTCGCATGCAGACCACGGTACCGTCCGTTCCCACGATGGTGATGCCGAGGCGGCCGCCTCTGGCGATCGTTTGATTCCATTCGGTCAACTCGATGCGTTTGACGATTCGGTACGTCCGGGCCCCGGCCCGTTGCGCCGTGATGCCGGTGTTTCTTGCCACCACTTGGATGGAGGCGCCGTGCCAGCCCACCGTGACCAGGACGGCCCGGCCTTCGGGCAGAGACCACGCGCCTTCAGCCTTGGTCCGTAGCAGGGCCGCCAGCGAAAGAGGCGCAGATGGGCTGCCCAGGAGGAAACGTTCCTGCAAGGCGGTCTGGAGCCAGACGCGGCGGGATGGACCAGACAGGATGCCTGTCACGTGCCGGAGCGTCAGCGGAACGTGCATGCTGGCCCGACCACCGGATCCTTCCATGCGGACTTCATGCCTGAGCGGGCTGTAGGTCACGATGCCCTCGTCTGGGCCGCAGACCAGGTCTTCGAAGTCGGCTGGCACCATGGCCACGACCTGCGTCTCGGATCCGTTCCATCGAAGCACGCGACCGTTGAGCCGGTCCAGCAGGAGCACCCGTCCTTTGGAATCGACGGCTACCGACGAAACGCCCTGGGCGAGTTGTTCCGGCCCCGCCGGCTTGAACCCCACTTGGTTCGGAGCCGTGCCCCAGGACAGGGTCGTCGAGACGGGCGACGATGCAGCAAGCGCCTGTTTGACAGATGTTGTGCGCCCCGGTTCATTGCTGCAGGACGTTGTGCACAGACAACTCGTGGCCAGCAGAACCGAAGGTATGAGTGGGTACCATGATTTCATCGGGCAGAACTCCGTGATTGAGGACAAGGATTTTCCTGGGCCATCACGATGTCGGACCGTTGGGTCTGGTGGTCGTGTGGGCCCTTTCCTTTGCCCGTTTTATGGACGAGTAGCAATCTTTTCATCCCCATGTCGAATTGTCAAAAAGGAAATGAATGACCCCACCGGGAATTGAACCCGGGACTTCGGCGTGAGAGGCCGATGTCCTAACCGCTAGACCATGGGGCCACGGCTCTGAGCCGCTTCGCGTTCGACGAGGAACAAGTTATGCGACCGATTCCTTGGCGAAACTCAGCTCGGGGACCAGGATTCGAACCTAGATTCTTGGGGCCAGAACCCAATGTCCTGCCATTAGACGATCCCCGAATTTGTAGAGGGGGATTTATGGCAGGAGTCCGTTCGTGTCAAGCAAAATGTCGTACGGAAATTTGCGGCACGTCCCAATTGGCGGTAGCGTCGTTCCAATGAAATGAGCTGCCTAGTTCACTCGTCCGGGTGGTCGACACTGTTGATAGGAGACTTCATGCCAAAGAACCGAATCATGATGGCCTTGGTGCTGGTGGCGGTGGCTGCCGGATGCGCTGGGGGCTACGGAAAGAAGGACAAGCTCCTGTTTGCGCTCGATCGCTTCAACAATCAGGTGCGCTGGGGGCGCCAGGAGCAGGTGGCGACGTTCTTTGTCCCCGGTCTGAGGAATCGGTATCTCAAATTGGTGGAGTCCAAGGGGGAAGGCCTCCACATCAGCACGGTCCATTTCCTCCGAAGTGACGTGAGCCGCAAGATGACTCGGGCCGTTGTCCGCTATCGATTCCGGTGGCACAACAGCAGCGATATCTATGTGCACAAGACGATCATCGTGGAGCATTGGCATTGGGTCAAAGGCGCATGGGTGCTGTCCAAGCTGGAAAAGGCTTCGGGGCCCGACGTTCCTATCCTGCCCACGGGGAAACTGGGCATGGACAAGCCGAACCGGGACGGCGGATCCGCCACGAGCGGTTCCACGGACCAGGAGTAGTTTCGACATGGCTACTGGAGGGGCGTGTCGTCGTTGACGATATTCGCTCGTTTCGCCAAGAGGCCGAGAAACGATGCGAGTCGTTTGAAATTCGTTGGTTCGGCCGACTCATCTCCGGGAAGCAATCCAAGAAGGCGGGCAAGGCGTTCATGGTCTCCAGCAGACATTCGTCCATGATCCACGCGCCATCGCAGTCCGATACCCCACCAGAAAGCGATGCGGCCGACGAGCAGGGTTTGCGCCTGTTCCATCACCTCGTCGGAAAGAAGTTTTTGCGAGACCTTGCCCCGGTCCGTGACCAGGATGTCACCATGCTGCTCCGAACCTTCGGGCCGCATGCTCGTCGAGCGGCCATTCTTTCGCATGAGTTCACAATCCGGTTTCCCGGAAGGAATTTCTCCGATACTGATTTCGACGAATTCGATGCGGTTCCGTCGAATACCGAACCGGGCATCCAGATTGATCGCATGCCAGCGCCCAAACAGGCTGCTGACCCGGACCGGTCCGACCGGCGCTGTGCCGGCGTGCAGGTCGCGTAGGCCGACGGCCCGCAGTTGCTCTTGAAAGGATTGTAGGAGGGGCTTCCACCGGTTTGAGGGAACGGCGAGAACGCCCAAACGGCGTGTTTGACTTTGGGTCGTCTCTCTCACCATGGCGTTCGTCAGAGCCACTATTGATCCCAACGAGAGGAGATAGGGGAGGGGGTCTGCGAGGCGGTATCCAGCCAGGAACCACAGGACCAGCCCGGCGGCAGTAAGACGATCCGCTGTGTTACGTAGAGCGAGGTCGACCACGAGCGCGACGAAGACCATGAGGGATAGAAGGAAAAGGACACCGAGGGCCGATGGGGCGGCAAGGTCGAGCCCGGTAGACTCCTGCCAGGCCCTCGTGGCCGTGTGGAAGTCCAGTTTGGTCCAGACCGCAAGGCCGGCCACCGCTGTCAGGCCGATGGCCAGAGGAATCGGGGAGGACAACAGTCGCCCCACGGCGTACAGCCGAGCTTTGAGGATGCCTGGAAGGTTCGATAGGGATTCGCGTCCTGAGTGCGTTCCTGTCGCGAAGAAAAGTGGGAGCCACAGACCTGCATACTTCGTGGCGACGGCCGCCCAGGACAAAGGCCATCGGGAGGTGTTGACCAACTCGACCAGATGGACGTTCTTGGCCGGTTCCAAGCCCAGTCGATGCTCCTGGTACAAGGCGAGCAGGCCCAATGGGATCACGAGCAGGGTCGTTGCGATGCGTCGCACCCAGGTGCCCGGAGCTTGCCAGAGCACCACGAGGGCTGCGGCGATGCTGACGATATAGACGCCGGTCAGGTATGGAAGCAACGGTCGGACCCCTTGGAAACGAATCAATTCGTGTGGGGATGCAACCATCACGGCGATGATGGCAATGGGCAGGAAACTTCCGCCGATCAAGCCGACCATCGCCTTCCATCCGGAAGCAAGTGCATCCGAGCGCAGGGCCTTGTAGAGGGCGGCGGCGAGACAGGTCAATCCGAGGATGTTCGTCCAGTGATAGAAGATTGGGCTGTAGGTGACCGCCACTTGATAGGCTGGTGACGGATCCTGCAGCATGCCCGGCTCGAGCGCCCCGGTCAGGAGACGGTGCAACAAGAATTCGACCACAGCACCAATGACCATGTAATGGAGCAGAGGGACGAATCGATCCATGGGGGCGTCTGTTCTTTTGGGCCACCACGAAATGCGGCCAGCACCGATCCCGGGCCGCCTCTTTTCATTGGCATCCTCGGCCTTGGCCGATGGGGGACTGCCTGCCTCGTTCATTTCATGCATTGAGTGTTCGTCTGCGGTTACAGCAATGAGCCCAATTGATAGACAACCGTGGCCAGAAGGTATCCTAACAGGGTGAGTCCCGTCCACTGCAAAATGGGCCACTTCCAGGATCCACTTTCCTGCTTCACAGCGGCAAACGTCGCCATGCAGGGAGACGCGATGAGCAAAAAGAGCATGATGGCAAGGCCGGCAAGAGGGGAGTACGCATGTTGAATACCGGCAATGAGACGTTTGGAACGATCCGCTCCAGATGACGCCGAAAAGATGATGCCCATTTGCGTGATGAAGACTTCCTTGGCCGCGAAGGCGCCCAGGAACGCGGTGCCAACCCTCCAGTCGAGTCCCATGGTGTGGAGGGCGGGATTCATGGCTCGGCCGATGCGTCCCGACATGGAATATTCCAGGCGTTCGGCCGATCGTCGTGTTTGCAGTTCGGCCTTCGAGAGTTGGAGGCCATGGGCGACCTGCTCGTCCACCGTGTATTTTTGCTTGATGGGGAAGGTGGACAGCCCCCATAACAGGATCGAAATCGCCAAAATGATGGTGCCCGCCTTACGCAGGTAGGTCCATGAACGTCTCGTAGCGTGCTGTACGATGGCCTTGCTCGTAGGCATCCGATAGGGAGGCAGTTCCATGACGAAGGGGGTATTTTCACCCGACAGAATAGTGGACCGTAGGAGACGGGCGAGGAGACCGGCCAGCAAGACACCGATGCCGTAGATGCCCAGCAGCATGAGGGCTTTGTGTCCGGATCCGAAAAAGGCGGAGATGATCAAAATATAGGCGGGTAGCCGGGCGCCACAGGAAAACAATGGGATCACCATCATGGTGACGAGTCGGTCGCGGCGGTTTTCCAGGATCCTGGTGGCCATCACGGCTGGTACGTTGCATCCAAATCCCACCATCATGGGCAAAAAGCTTTTACCATGGAGTCCGATGCGGTGCATCACCGTGTCCATCAGGAAGGCGGCCCGGGCCATGTATCCCGTGTCTTCCAGGAATGCCAGCCCCATGAATAGAATGACGACGCTGGGCAGGAACACGATGACGGCGCCCACGCCTGCGATGATCCCATCGACCAAGAGGGAGCGGAACAACAGACCGTGGTGGGCGGGCCAAATCGCCTCGATGCCCGCTGCGAACCAGCCGATGCCGTCCGAGAGCCAATTGGAAAGTGGCTCACCGGCTTTGAAGGTCAGCCAGAAAATAACGTAGAGCACGGTGATGAAAATAGGAAAACCCAGGAACCGGTTCGTGACCACCTGGTCGATCTTGTCGGACAAACTCACTCGGTCGAAGGTCGAAGGCCGTTTCAAGGCCTCACGGAGCATCCCGGCGATGAATCCATAACGCCGTTCAGCCAGAATGACGACGAGGGAGTCTCCCATGATGTTGCGCAATCGCTTTGCTTCGTCCTGGACCTCCGACAGGACCAACTGCCCGCCCGCCTGTTCTATCAGATGGCTGATTTCCACGTCCTTTTCCAGAAGCTTGACGGCCACCCAGTATTTCGGAAAGGGCGTCGTATCTATCGCAGCCAGTTGGTCTTCGATCCGTTTCAGGGCCTCGTCGATGTCCCGGCCCCAGGGGAGGGTGACGTTCCTTCTGCGCGTTTCCACTGCATCGGCGATGGCTTCTTTGATGTCGTCATTGCCTACGCCCCGATGGCCCTGGGCTCGCACCACGGGGATGCCGCCGAGCAGGGTGGACAGGAGGCCGGAGTCGATGGTGATACCCTGTTTGGTTGCCTCGTCATCCATGTTCAGAACGAGGACCAGATTCACGCCCAGTTCAATCAGTTGGACGGTCAGGTACAGGTTGCGCTCCAGGTTCGTGGAATCCACGACATTGACCACCACGTCGGGATTCTGTTCGGCGAGGTGGCGTCGCGCCACGCGTTCCTCGGCGGACATGGCAGAGAGGCTGTAGGTACCCGGCAGGTCTGTCACGCGATAGGTCTTGGCTTCGCACGCGTACTCGCCTTGAACCTGTTCGACCGTGACTCCTGGGTAGTTTCCGACACGTTGGTGGGCCCCGGTCAGATTGTTGAATATGCTCGTTTTGCCCGAGTTTGGATTGCCGGCTAGGGCAACGTGAACGAGGTTGGATTCGCCCTTGGATTGGTTTCGGTCGGTGCCAAGATTGCCTGCTTCGTTCCTGTCAGGATCATTCGTCGTCATGGTCTCTCACCACGAGGATACTGTTTGCCTCCGATCGGCGCAGCGACAAGACGTAGCCGCGCAATCGGACCCTGAGAGGATCTCCCAACGGCGCCATCCCTTCCATTTCGATGGGCACGTCTGGAAGGACCCCCATTTCAACGAGTCGTTGCCGAACGGACGCGGTGGCACGCACCCCCACGATGCGCGCCCGTTCCCCAGGCCTGAGTTGAGACAGGACGATGGTAGCGGCAATTCGGCTCTCGGATGAGGCAGAGGGCGCGGATTTTGTTGCTTCCAACTGCTCAGAACATGGGCCCACCTGGGCATCCGCTCCTTGGGTGCCCGAGCAGCAGGACTTCCATTCTTCCATGACCACGGGACTGACCTTTGGGCATGTCGTCAGAAACTGATAAAACGACGCAAGCTTGGCTAAGGTCGCCGTGCTCATGTCATGCTCGATGGAGCAGGCGTCACGTTCGGCGATGTCCCCTGGAACCCCGAGCACCTTGGTGAAGAAATCTTTGAGGAATTGATGGCGGCCCACCACCAAAAGCGCCAGGTTGCGGCCCGCGGGCGTGAGTTCCACGGTTCCTCTGGCCTGGTATTCCACCATGTCATGGTCGCGGAGGCGCCGGACCGCATCGGTCACAGACGGCATTCGGACGTGCTTTTCCGATGCGATGTCCTTGATGTGGACGCGGCCCTTTCGCTGTCCGATGTGGTAGATGATCTCCAGATAGTCTTCAAGGGCCTCGGACAGTTCCCCGACCTGTTCCGGTCGGGTCGTGGTTGCTATCTGCGCTTTCTTGCGTCGTCCCAGTCGTTTTCTCTTCGGTCGGCCCATGGGATCCTTCTACCGTACGGAGACAGCACCCGTTTGATGCCTATTTTGGGTCTCAAAAATAGGCCTGTTAGATGTACCTATGTATGGCCGCTGGATCGCGTCCTGTCAAGGCGAAAGCCCCCCCTGAAGCAGTGAGAAGGCCGGTGCCACGCATCATGCGTGACACCGAGCGAAGGCGTTCCTAGAGATAGGTGGCATCGAAGAGGATTTCCGACGCGTTGTCCCGGATGTCACGGACCGCATCC
>JAGGXR010000104.1 GCA_021162935.1 Deltaproteobacteria bacterium | reverse complement strand
TCAACCACCCTGTGGACGCGCCTGCCTGGCCGCCTGTTGCTGGGCCTTGCGGGCCTCTTCCTTTGCCTTCTCCGCCTGGATGAACATGTCGATCTGCTTGGTCAAATTGCGCACCGTGGTCTGATCCCGCCGGGCAGCCCGCGGATCTGCAGCCTGGAGATAATGCCTCAGATAGGCCTTGGCCTTGTTCAACCGCGAGATGGTCGTTTCGCCGGGCATGACTGGCGCATCCATGTACAGGACGCCGAGATCGAAGAGCGCCGGGGCGTACGGCCCAGGCTGCTTGCCAGCGGAACGCATCGCCTTCTGGTACAGGTCCGACGCCCTCAGATACGCCTGTCGCGCGCTGCGATAGTACTGGATCTCCACGCGGCGGCAGCGGTTCAGCACCCCCTTGCGGCACGACGTGTAACTCTGCTCGCAGGAACCGCCCCGACAGGCCACCTTCCGAGCCTCGCAGGTTCTGATGCCCCCGGCCCGACAGTCGCCAGCCAGGCCACGATACACGGTGCCGAGATTCAGCATGCTCCGGTGGTCGGAAGGGCGTAGCTGCACGGCCTTACTGCAGGCTGTGTAGGCGTCCTTCCCGACGCGTTTCGGGTTCTTTTCGCGCCAATTCTTTCCCTCGGTGTACCAGGAACACAGCATGCTCCAGGCATCGGGAAAATTCGGGTTCTTCTCCACCGCCTTCTCGAAAAAGGCGCGCGCCTTGCGGTTTTCGCCGTCGTGCAACGCCAAGTAACCGGCCAAATAGAAGCCGTGGGCGTTGTTCGGGTCGATGGCCGCAATGAAACCGAGCACCGCGCGGCAGAATTCGATCTTGCCTTCTTTGAAGTAGGCGTGCGCCACCACGACCATGGCGGGCACGTTCTTTTCGTCCACGGCCAAGACCGACTTGGCGAGCGCAATGGCCCGCTCATAGCTGCCCTGGGACAGAGCGCGCCTGGCAGCGGCCATGTTGCGCTGCTTGACCACCGCTGGATTTTCGCCAGGGCGCGCGGCAGCTCCGCCGACCGAACCCGAAGCCGCGCCGCCGGCAGCGCCGCCGGCCTCATCGGATCCCGTTCCCGAAGTTCCCGAAGGCTGGACCTGATCGCCGCCCGCCACCTTTGGCGCCGTTGCGCCCCCCGACGCCCCCGAGGTCCTCGCCCCGGGCCGGGCCGCCGGCGTCTTCGGCGTGGTCTTCTTCTTTTTCTTCGAACAGCCGGCCGCCAGCACAAGGCTTGCGGCAATCAGGCAGGCTCCCAGGTATCGGCTCGATTGTCGTATTGTTCGTGCCACTTTGACTCACCGTCCGCCGACCCAGGGCCGGCACATCCTGTTCGTATCGTATCGTCGTCCACCGGCTCATAGCCGGATTCGTTGCGTCTGTCCCGTTCGTGCGTGCCAGCAGTCGCCGTTTCGATTGGGGCACCACCCTCATCCGCCCCCAGGCGGCTATCGCGTGCTGGCCACCTTGGCGTCGTGGACGAATGGGAACCGGTCCGGGTCGATCGTGTTCAGACCCTTGCGCATCTCCCTGGTCCACTTGGAAGAGATCCCCATGGTCCGTGCGAGTTTGAGGCCCTCGATATAGTTTCGGATCGCCTCGTCCCGCAGGGTCTTCGCGTTCTTACGAATGGCCACGAACGCCTTTTCCTTGTAAGCATCCAGCAGCGCATCCTGATCCGTGTCCTCGTCGTCCACGTCGATCTCATAGACACCCAGAAGCTTCTGAAACAGGGCCTTGTATTTGGGATAAACCTTGTACTTCTGGACGAAGGCCCAAAACACGACCCAAAACTTCTTTACTTCGGGCGGCACGGGAAGCCGATCCAGGTCGGCCGCCGCCTTGGCGAACATCTGGCCCATCTTGGCCCGCACGGCGAGCACCCACTTGGGGCTCAGGTACTTGAGGCCGATGTCGCTGTAGAACCGTTTCGACAGCTTGTTCACCTGGTCCAGGTATGGGTTGACGACCGAGCGGAGCATGGGCATGGCCTTGCCCTTGCAAGGTTTGTGGGTGCGCCGATTCACGCCCCAGCCCATCAGCTCACACATCCCGTCGAGCAACTCACGGGTCTTGATGCCCTTCCGCAGCTTGACGTGAAGAGACAGACCTCGAATCTTCAACTTTTGCGCCATGAACCGTCGATAATCGCGTTCCACGTCCTGGAAGGCGACCTCGGCGGCATAGTCGGCAGCCACATTTTCGCCCTTGGGCATGTGGTACCGATCGAAGGTCTCGACGATCTTGCGCTCGTACTGCCGCGCCTTGCTCATCCGTCTGCGCCCGCGATAGGCCACATCGAGCTGATGAAGGGCCTCCATCATCTTCATGGCGGCGGCGCGATCGCTCGCATGGGACGCATAGTATTTGGGCGTGCTCGTAGGCTTGGATCCCAGCATGCTGGAAACATGCTGGATATACTGCCCATAGTAGCGCTCCATACCACGAATGTCGTTGAGCCGGCGATAGATGGTGCCGATCTCGTAGAACACCTCCATCTGGAACTGGAGCGCCTCGGTCAACTGCGCATCATAGTCTTTCTTGTCCAGCGGGTCCGTTGCCTTGGCCGACTTGCGCCTCAGGCTGGCTATGACCTTGCCGATCTCGTCGTAGTACTTCATGAAATAGGCAACCGCCGGCCTGGGCTTGTCATAAATACGTAGCAGGCGGGCATACCAGTAGTAGGAATTCACGCGGATCACCGCATCGTCCACCTTGATCTTTCCCTTGGCGAGCTGGCCATAGTACCGCATGGCCTGGTCGAATTCCATGGCGCGCCAGGCGGCGCGAGCCAGGAAGTTTAGCACATTGTCCAGCTTGTTGCGGGTCACGGTTCGGCAGTGCTTGTGACCACCGCCGCTGCAGACCTCCTCTTTCACATGCTCGATCTGCTTGCGGAAGGCCGGCTTCTTGACAATTTCTTCATAGAGCGCCTTGGCCTTGCGGTACCGCTTGGTCCTCTCGTAGCCGTCTGCTGCGTAGTAGAGCGAAAGAGCGGCCTTGGGGGAATTCGGGTACCGCCTGGCGATGCTTTCCAGTTCTCGCGCCGCGGCCAGGTACTTCGCCTCCTTGGCGCTGCCCTTGGCCGATACGGCCTCTTTGTAGAGGGCGTCGGCGCGGTTCATGCGGATGTCGGCCGCCAGGCCGAGCATCTTCTTGTAGAAGTCTTTCACCTTGGCCGCATAGTCCTCCATAGCTTTCTTGGGAGTCTTGGGCGGGAAGGTGACCCGAATGCCGCATTGGGCCTTGGCCAGCTTCTGACGCTCGACGTCGAGGCCCTTCAAGGAGGTGAGGCTGTTGCCCTCCTTGGCGTTCTTGATGAGCGCCATGGCCATCAGGGCCTTGGTGGCATAGAATGCGTCGCGCGTGTTGCAGTGCTTCTGCAAAAAGCCCCACAGCAACTTGTAGGCCACGTCCGCATGGGCATAGCGATAATACGTGTAGGCAACAAGGAAGCTGTAGGCAGCCTCGTGCACCTTGTTCTTCTCGGTGGCGAGCAGATCCGCCATGGCCTTATGCCATGCGAGCACCGACCCGGGAATCTTTTTTGGAACGAGGTCCTTGTCGCGCACCGGGTCCGGGGCAGGAGGCATGACCACATTCAGATCATTATAAAGCTGATAGGAGTCCACCCGGCCCTGGAGCGCCTGGGGGCGATACCGATTGCTAATCTTGGAATCGGCAGCCGCCTTGTAGGCCTCGGCCGCCTTGAGATAGTCGTGCATGTAGAACAGGCAGTCCGCCTTGAAGTAGAGCGCCTTGTAGGCCTCCATCGTGTCCTTGAACTGCGCATCGGTGATCACCACGTCGTAGGACCGAACCGCCTGAGAAAAGTAGCGCTGGTACGACTTGGCCGCAGTGACGAGTTCCTGCCGCTTCTGGGCGAGGGTTTCCTGCGTCTTGGCGAGTTCCTCCTGGTTGCCCGAACCCTGGAGATCGGACAGGTGGGACACCAGACCCACGATCTCCTTGAGCAGGGCATTCACCTGAACCTGCTTGGCATCCCAGGCCCGACGGCCGAGGATGTAGTACTCGTTCGCCACCTCGGACAGACTGGACTGCCGCAGACTCGACAGGGCCTCTTTGACCTTGCCGTCGTCGCCCCACATTTTTTCGTACTCGCGCGCAAAGTCCTTGTGGGGGCTGGAACGATAGGTCGAAAACCGATTGAAGGCCTGCCGCTTCACCTCGAAGTATTTCCGACGAGGCCATTCTTTTTGCACCTCGTTGTTGATGGTGAGCAGATACACGATGTCGATGATCGCCTTTTGGACCTCGGCCCTGCCCTTGTAGTACTTCCAGTCCAGATCCGTCTCGCCCGGTCGGTCCGCTCCGAACCCGGCCTGCCCCATCATCCACTGATACACCTTGAACGCTGCAAGGAGATCCGTGGCACGGTAATTCTGAGGGCCGGGCGTGTCGGGCGGCGGCGCCGCGTCTTCATAAAAAATCTTGGCGAGTTCCTGGAAGGCCCGCTTGATGTACGCGTACTTGCCCTTGGGGCCCTTGGGGTCGTGGAGCCCCCCCTTGGCCTTGTAGTGGTTGAGCAGATAGGCAAACTTGTCGTCCTGATCCCGCTGATAATAGGCGCACAGGGCGACGTAACGAACGGCGTTGTCCCGGAGGGCCTCATCCTTGGATTCGAGGAGCAACCGGTCGAACTCGTCGAGGGCCTTTTCGTACATATTGACGCGAAAATAGGTCCAAGCCCGCTTGTAGAGGGCGTCTGGGTATTCCTCGGCCTTCTTGAAGTTCTGGATGACGCGCGTGTATGCGGAAATGGCGTAGTAGTTGTGGACCTTGATATTCCGCTCCTTCTTTTCTGCCAGCACCCTCTGGTAGTCGTTGATGTACTGCTCCTTGCTGCGGTGCTTGTAAAACTCGGCCTTGAGCTGGTCCTTTTCCTGTTGATTCAGGGTCACGATGGGCTCGGCGTCGAAGTGCTGCTCGCCCACGATGAACCAAGCCTGCGACAGCAGCGCCTGACGCTTCTTGAGCGCCATGCCCGTAAACTTGGACAGGGACACGACAGGGCGACACCCCTTGTACGGATCAAACCGCCCCAGATCCAACTTCTGCTCGCCGGTCTGTTCATCCTCATTCAGGGCAGATTCGAGCTCTGGGGGCATGGAGGGCTCGGTGGGCGAATCGAGAGGCTTGTAACGATTCGCACAAACCAAGGCCAAGAAAGCCTGACGGGCCTTGGCCGCCAACACACGAGCTTTGGACGGCGCGCCGGGCGTCTCGTTTTCGATTTCTTCGTCCGAGACCATCTCTTCGGCCTGCTTGGCCATTTCACGCAGGCAATAACCGAGGAGGTAATAGGCCACGTCAATGTTTTCGTAATGGGGAAATTCCCGGATGATCCGCTTGTAGTAGGAAATCGGGACCGTATAGTCGATCTCGGGCTCGGGCGGCTCGGGCAACTCGCGGCCGAGCTTGCGGGCCTGACGCCGGATCCGGGTCACAGTCTCCTGGTACTGGACCTGGGCATACTGGAAATCCACGGTGGCCTTTTCATAATACAATTCGGCCAGCCTAAAGAGGACGTCCGGGGTCCACTTCTTATCGCTCGGATGCCGCTTGATCCAGGCCTCGAATTCCTTGACGGCTTCCAGACGCCTCGCTTCGGTGTTCCGGCGAGACTTTTCGATGTCGCCCAAATAGGCGTTCTTGATCTTCGCCTTTTCGTTCAGATAGGTCCGCTCGATGATGTGCTCGGTCAAAGACTGGAAGACCTGCACGCCCCAACCATAGACCTGCACGATACCCGGCAGCTTGGCGATCTCGTTCAACTCTGCTTGGGAATACGGCGTAGGCCGCACGAGTCTCGTCTGCGCCGTGGCTCGCGATGAACCAAGTAGAAACACCCCCGTCGCCAAGACCAGCCCACCGAGGATCCGGCCGACTTTCATCGATGCCGCCCCGTTCATCTTCGCCTGACCTCCTGGAATCGTTCGTCGAGTCGCTGAAGCTGCTTGCTCTGCCGCCGAACATTCTTGACCCACACGTCCGACTCGTCGGACTTGAGGGCCCAGGCCACATCCAGGATGCCAATGTCGGCACGCAACAGCAAGCCATACAGTCCCCGGGCCGCCTTCTGGAAGCCCGCTTCGGTCACGCCGCCGGCCACATCTTTCGCATCCGGACCGTACTCAGCCGCCAGCCTCTTATAGGTGGCGATGTTGGCCCGTTCTTCGTCGAGGATACGCCTGGTGTGCCCCAGTTTGAACGCCAGCATGGCGTCGATGCGGCGATTGTACTCATCAAGTGCCCTACGCACGGCGGTCGCCTGGGCGAGGATCGACTCAACGGCCGCTGCCTGCCCCCGCGCACCGCTGCCCATCCTTGCCTGGATGGCGTTCAGCACGACGCGCTCGGCAGCCAGTAGAGCCTGGTACTCGCGCCGAACCTTTCGCTCCTGGGCCATGGTGGCATCGTCCACGCCGGCCGACATGCGACCGTCGTCGATCTCGGACTGGATGGAGCGCAACTTGTCGCGCAGGCCGCCGATCTCGGCGGACAACTTTTTCACCTTGGCCTCCACCGAGGCGGCGGACAGCTTCTGCTGCGCCCTGGTGGATTCATAGTAATTCTTCACGGCGGCAAGCGTCGCTTCGAGCGCATCGACATGGATCTGAAGCTTGTGCGCACGAGCGTTCTTGGCGTCATACATCTTCCGGATGGCTGCCACGCGCTGCGCGAAAGCAGCACCCGAGGTGGGCATGCCGGCGATGAGCTTTTCGAGGCGCGCCTTCTTCTGGTGGATCGCGGTAAGCTGCGCACGCTCGGCACCGGTCGCGTTGGGCATGACCTGGCCCTTGAACTGGGCCATGAGGTCCTGACGAATGCGCGTCAGGCGCATGTCGACCTCCACGGCATGGGCCCGACCCTTGGCCAGTTCGGGGAACGCCGAAATCCGAGACGACGAGTTGAGGCGGCGGGCCACCCGATGATAGAGCCGCTCGCACTCTTTGATGCCGGCCCGCACGCTGCGCAGGTCACCCAGTACGCGCAGCGCCTTGCGCACCTGGCTCTGCCGCCTGAGGTCCTTGACCACCTCGCTTGGAAGCTGAAAATCCACGTCCAAGGCCCCCTGATCCCGCTTGACGAGCAAGGCGAGATACCGACTGGCGACCATGTGACGGCGGCGCAACGCCCGAAGCTTGAGATAAATGGGGCGGTAGCGACGCGTGGTCTGACGGAAGAGCTTCCGTGCGGACTCGTAGCGCCTCGCCACGACCCGAAGATTGGCGATCATCAACTTGGACTCGGACACGTACCGTGAATTCGGGTCCAGCACCATGAGCAGTTCCAGGGTATGAATGGCGCGATAGAACTCCCAAGCTCTCAGATAGGCCCAGGCGAGTTCATGGAGCGCCTCTTCGAAATAGGCCGAACGCCGAGAGATGGTGCGATAAAGATTGATGGCGTCGTCGGGCCGATCGTTCGTGTAGTAAAGCCGCGCCAGCGCCAGGGTCGTCAGGTCGGCGAGCTTGCGCTGCCGTCCCTTGAGCCTGTCGGCCTTGCGGCCCATGGAATCAAACCGCTTGAGCAAAGTGGCGAAGATGCCTCTGGCTTTCTTGGTTTCCTTCTTTTGGACGGCAATGACCCCCAGGAAATACTGAGCGCGTAGACCATACTGCCCCGTGGCGGGGATGGAGTTCATGACGGACCAGGCTCGGTCGTACAAGCCGCGAAAGTAGTAGTACTTGCCCAGGATGTACGCCATGGCCGGATCCCGCTGGCTGGCCGGCACCTGCTGCACGGCCTCGACGAGCTTGTACACGCCATCGCTGCGCCCGGTCTTGAACGCGATCTCCAGCAGCCGCTGAAGCGCCTTCTGATAGAAGCGGGGCACCTGTCGATCCACCACGACCTGAAAATGCCTGGCGGCAGAGTGGTACTCACGCCGCATGAACAGGCTCTCGGCCAAGTAGAACTCGGCCTGGAGGTACTCGCGGCTCGTGCGATAATTCGTGACCAGGTCGGTGAACACGGACGCTGCTTTGTCGTAGTCCTTCATCCTAAACAGGATGATGCCGTCGAGCAGTCGCTTGGTGATCTCCCGACTCGTCTTCGCGTGGGGCACCTGCATGACCTGCAGATACTGATCCAACGACGCCTTGAGTTCGGTCAGTTCCGACTGGATCGCTTCGAGACTCCTGGCGCGGGCCTTGCCGGCCATGCCTGGGAGCGCAAGGAACGACCCGATCGCGAGGACACCCACTATTGTTGTGCGCGATTTCATTTTCGACCCTTGGGCTTGGCTGTCATGGCCTGGACCTTCGCCTTGAACTTGATGGTCGGACGATCTTTAAGCGGCGTGGTCATGCTGTTACCGCGCTCATAGGCAATGACGCGAATCTGGGTCTGCGTGCCCTCAGCCGCTTTGAACGAGAAGCTCGACAGCACCCGAAACTTGTAGCCGCGCAGATAGCCAAATACCCTGTGGCCGTTGCCGTGCCACTTCAACTCCACCGTGATCACGTGGGGACCGGGAGGCACCGGACCAGAGAAGATCGTCCAGTGGTGACGGTTGGCTTCCCGGCTGCTCGTAATGTCCGGACGGCTGAACACGGGCTTTCCGTCCATGGCAAAACGGACGCTCGTAAGCACGAACGAACTGCCCATTTTATGATCCAGGACCACAATGAGCTGGGCACCCGCGATGGTACCGTGGAGCACGGCCTCCTTGAGGAGACTGAGGCGGTACTTCGTCTGCGACACCCGCTCTTGGAGTTCCTCGATCCGTTCGGCGAGCTGCCGCAGCCGGATGATGTAGTTCACCGGGCGACGACGTGCTGGCACGGCTGCTGGAGCCGGTGCTGGAGCGCCCGATGCAGCCGCGCCACCAGGGGTGCCGGCGGTTGCCGGCTGCCCGCCAGCCGCAGGTTGTCCAGCCACCGCAGGAGTACCTGGTTGGGCGGCACCGGTCGTGGCGGGCTGTGCCGCCGGTGTGGCTGCAGGTGTCGCCGCAGGCCGAGCCGCAGGCTGCTGCGCCTGCGCCGTCACAGAACTCAGCACCAACGCCAATCCGAGAAACAGTTGCAACGTCTTCATTTCAAACGCCCCCTATGTCCGGTTACGTCCTTTCAAATTCGACCCAAACTGAAGACCGCCCTTCACGGGGGTCGGCCCACGGTCTGAACCTCTCCTTATTATTTTCCCACTCAAAAGCCGCACAAAAAAGAGACAACCTCCGTCACTTCGAGTTGCACGGCCCCTTGCCTAGAACACTAGATGAATACAGCATCCGCAGAACAGGGTCAAGACACATCGACACCCGGGTTCTCCAATGGCTCCTCGCCCTCGGACTCCGGCCGACGGCTTCTGTCTGTCCGAGGTTCTTCTTTGCCCAGACTGAGGATCCGAGCGTTGGCCTCTGTCGGGCGGCTTGTGTGAACGCGGCCAAAGGGCCGCGTTCGGCTGCGCCTCGACTGAGACCGCCTTCAGCAGGCCGAAGCGGCCCTGCAGCGGCGCTCAGACGCCTCGTTCGTTCCAACATCCGGATCCTTGCTCGTCTCGGCTTCGATGAACCGAGTGGCGGCGAGCCGTATTGCCGTCACGCGAGGTCTCGTCGCTGCCTTCCTGTTGCCGTGGCCGTCACCGCATTACCGTGCCTGTCACCGTCCTTGGCCGAGGCCATGGAGCTCGGAATTGTCACTCCTTGGGCGGGACGGCTTCGCCAGCGGCAGATCCCAAGATGAATCAGTCGGAGCAGGGCGATGCAAGACTTAGGAGGAAAGACGCAGGTGCCAGATGGCGTCGAGGGCGACGGACACGCCCTGGCGGGTGGCAGCGGAGACGGCAAGCAGAGTTCTGTCTTCGCCACGGAATCGATGGGCGAGTTCGTCGTAGGCATCGCGGACCCAAGGGAGATCCATTTTGGTCAAAATGGGGATTTCGGGCTTTTCGGCCAGGCCATTCCCATAAGATTCCAGTTCGCCCCGGACCGCCTGCCAGGCGGCGAAGGCGGCGTCGATATTCCCTGTTTCGTCTACGGTGATCATGTGGACGAGAACACGGGTGCGCTCGACGTGCCGCAGGAACCGCAAACCGAGGCCGCGGCCTTGACTCGCGCCTTCGACGAGACCGGGCAGGTCGGCGAGGGCAAAGCGGCGTTCGTCGTCGAGTTGAGCGATCCCCAAGTGGGGCGACATGGTGGTGAAGGGATAGGCAGCGACCTTCGGTGTGGCCCGGGAGACGACGCGCAGAAAGGTGGACTTGCCCACGTTGGGAAGCCCGATGAGCCCCACGTCGGCCATAGACTTGAGCACGAGGCGAAGGAGACGTTCTTCGCCCTGGCCACCCGGTTCGACCCGGCGTGGAGTGCGGTTCGTGGAACTGACGAAGGAGGCGTTGCCCCGGCCGCCATGGCCGCCGCTCGCCACGATGACCTCCTGGCCGTCCTCGGTGAGATCTGCGACGAGATCCTCTGTTTCGACATCGAAAACCATTGTGCCTACCGGCACGGGCACGAGGAGATCCTCACCCTGTTTACCAGTGCGCAGATCCCCTTCGCCGTGCCCCCCCCGCTCGGCTTTGTAATGCCTGCGATAGGCGTGATCCATGAGGGTATCGAGCCGCTCGTCGGCCACGAGGATCACGTGACCGCCGCGCCCGCCGTTGCCTCCGGAAGGCCCCCCTCTCGGGACGTGCTTTTCCCTACGAAAAGCGAGGCATCCATTGCCGCCGTTTCCGGCGTGCGCATGGATCGTAGCCTCGTCGATGAATCGAACAGACACAGCCAGCCCTCCAAAGGGCCGACGGGTGGATCAGGAACCCGGGGTGGGATCGATCGAAACGTGGAGATTCTTGTTGGCGACCCGATGGTAGCGCACCGTGCCGTCCACGAGGGCGAAAAGCGTATAGTCCCTGCCCATTCCGACGTTCTCACCCGGATGCACCTTGGTGCCGAGTTGCCGGATCAAAATATTGCCGGCACGCACCCGCTGGCCTCCGAATTTTTTGATACCGCGGCGCTGGCCCCTGGTGTCGCGCCCGTTCCTTGAACTACCCTGTCCTTTTTTATGGGCCATCGGTCCTAACCTCCTCGATTGCTGCCTGCTGTTCCTGCGTCCGGGCCCAACGGCCCCAAACCGCGCAGTCCGTCAGCCAGCCGCAATCTCCGTCACTTTCAATTCCGTGAAGTTCTGTCGGTGTCCAGCTTTGCGGAGCATCTTCTTGCGGCGCTTCTTCTTGAACACGACCAACTTCTTTCCACGACCGTGGGTCACGATCTCGGCTTTGATCGACACACCCTCGACGGTCGGGGTTCCGACCTTGACCGTCTCGCCGTCGGCAACGAGCAGGACCTTGTCGATCGTCACGGCATCACCAGCGTCGCCCGGCAGGCTGTCGACCTTGACCGTCTCGCCCGGAACCATCTTGTACTGCTTGCCGCCGCTTTCTACCACAGCATACATTGCGGCCTCCTTTGCTTCCTACGATACCCTGCGTCCACAGTCGGTGAGCCTGCGTTCTTCCGACTGATGATTTCGTACCCGGATTTCATTCGTACCCGGATTTAGGCCTATGAGTTTTTAGACGTAGATATTTTCTCGTCAAGTGAAAAAGGATCTATTGCATGAATTTTCTGGGAAAAACAAGTCTTGACCGAAAACGCCCACTCTCGTATGCTTTCTCTTCAGATTTGGCAGCCTTGTGCCAATAGATAACCCGCAACACGGTTGTGCCCAAACATGATCAAACTCATCATCGAAGACGACGAGGGTAAAACCACTATCGTTCCTCTCATTCGCGACGAGATCACCATCGGCCGAAAAGAGGGGAACACGATCCGGCTGACGGAACGCAATGTCTCCCGGCGCCACGCGAAGCTCCTCAAACAGACGAGTCAGATCTACGTCGAGGATCTGGGGAGCTACAACGGTATCAAGGTCAACGGCAACAAGATCAGAGGCCGCGTACCCGTTACCCAGGGCGACCGCATCCAAATTGGAGACTACACCCTCGCTTTCAAATTCGACGGAGCCGCCGCGGCCGCATCGGCCCCCGATCCCTTTGAAGAAATGAAGACGATTCCCATGGAACGGGCTCCCGTTCCAGAGGAAGTGGCCGAAGGGACGACGCCCGACGTTCAGCCCCCAGCCGAGGCGGATCTCCAGGAGGCGCAGACCCAGCCCATGGAGCAGCCCGAGCCCGCCCCTGCCAAACCGGCAGGCCCTGCCCCGGTGCCAGCCACCGAAGGCGCCGATCTTGTGGCAAGCCCCGAGCCGGAACAGTTCGCCCAGGCCGTGGTCCTCAGCGATGTGATGTTCGGCGCCGAATTCCCGCTCAACAAGGCCACCATGGTCATCGGTCGTATGCCTGAAAACGACATCGTCATCGACCATCGCTCCATCTCCCGACACCACGCCAAAATCGTGCGGGACGGCAACCACTACACGATCTTCGATCTGGGCAGCCAAAACGGCATCGTGGTCAACGGCGAAAAGTACGATCGAGTGGAACTGCGCAAAGGCGACATCATCGACCTGGGACACATTCGATTTCGGTTCGTGGCTCCAGGCGAGGTATTCGATATCGAAAGCATCACCGCCCACAAGAAAAGCTCCAAGATGGGGCTCTACGTGGTCATCGGCGGCATCGTCGTATTGGCAGTCATCCTGGGGATCGTGTTCTGGCCACCGTCCAACGCGAAGAAAAGATCGCATGCAAGCGAAACGACACAGCCTTCGGTGAGCAGCGGAACCATCGATGCGGGAACGGGTCAGGTTTCTCCCAAGGTGGAGACCCTGGACTACTCGAAGATCACCATGGCCCTGGCAGCCAAAAACTGGACTACGGCAATTTCGGAAGCCGATGCGTTCCTGTCCCAACACCCAGCGGACGAACGCGCGCAGCAACTGAAGACCCGGGCCAAAGCTGAGCAACATAACGCCACGGTCTATCAGAATCTCGTGTCGGCATGGAGGAAAGGGCACCTAAACCGTGCCGCCATGCTCGGTAAGAACTTCCCCAAGGACAGCGTGTACCAGGCAGACCTGAAGACCATCTGGCCCAAGGTCGTCGAGGACTATACCAAGCTGCTCCTCAAACGGGTCAAAGACCTGGCAAAACAAAAGCGTTGCGCCGAGGTGAAGATCGTGGCGCGCAAAGCCATTGCTCTGAACCCGGAAGAGACGCGCTTCCAGCCCATTGAAAATAGCTGCGGCCGGTCGATCTCCGTGGCGGCCAGGAACACATCCCGCCACCATGGGTCCCACACGACGCACGTCCAGCCGAGGAACACGACACCTCCGACGACCCCGACGCCCACCGAGGATCCTGCCCAGAAGGCGGCAGAACTCGGTGCCCGGGCCAGAAATGCATACGCAAACAATCGATTTTCACAGGCCATCAGCCTGTCCCGTCAGTCCTATCGGCTCAGGTCCAGCTCTCGCATGGCCTTCATCGTGGGCATGAGCGCTTGCCAGACGCATCGGACCTCATTGGCCAAGTGGGCGATTTCGCACCTGGGCGGGTCGTACAAGCGAATGGTCAAGACCACCTGCGCCAACCACGGCATCACCCTGCCTTAGGTAGGACGTCCAAGCCTGATTGACTCTCACTGTGCCAGTACGAAAGGGATGTCTGTCAACTCAACACGGGCAGGCAAGGACGGAACTCCCAATTTCGACCGGAACGACGTCCTCTCCTACACCTCCACCAGCGAGTAGGGAACGAACGGCTCCAAGAGCATCTACCGCGACACGCGCAACCTTCCCCACGAGTGTCGCTCGATCCCCCTGCCCTGCCGCTTGCCCGACCCTGAACCGAACCTGTTGATCAGTCTGCACCCCGAAGATGTAGGTTTTTTTGACACATCTCCCTACGGTTCTTATTCTATTGAAGAAAGACGATCCCGGTGCAGCCAGCAAGACCCCGACTCTTCGGCACCGGGACAACGCCGAAACAGACGAGACCGGAACCGGAGGCATCCATGAGACGAAAAGCCGCTCCAAGCAGCCAAGCAAAGGCGATTCCAAAACTCGTGTCCGCACGGAGTCTCCCCATATGGATCCTACTGGCCACGGCGCTCCTCCTCCTGGTCATGCTGAACCGGGGACACCATCACAAACGCCCCACCATGACCCTGACGGCGCAGACGACACATGGCAGTCTGTTTACGGCCATCCGGGGTCAATGGTCGCACGAACGGTCCATAACGCCCGCAGAGACCTCCGACCGCCCCGCCTGGGCCATGGGCCTGGATCCGGACAAGGCTCAAGTCGTTGAAGGAAAGTTGGTGCAGGTCCTGTCGCACGACCGGGTCGTCTACAACATCGACCCGCGGCTCCAGCAGATCGCCAAAAACCTACTCCGTCGATTCGACGTGCCCTACGGCGGCATCGTGGTCATGAAAGCGCACACGGGCAAAGTCTTGGCCATGGCTGGCTACAGCTCGGCCGACGAACACCTCGGTACCATGGATCTCTGCCTCAAACCCTGGGCGCCCACGGCGTCGGTCTTCAAGCTGATCACGACCGCGGCGCTCCTGTCCGAAAATCGGACGCGGCCATACACCCGCGTCTGCTACCACGGGGGCGCGCATCGCCTGTCCAAACGCCACATCCTAGACCAGCCCAAAGCGGACAACGAATGCGACACACTGGCAGGCGCCCTGGCCAAATCCATCAACGCCATCATCGCGAAGCTGGCGCTCAAGCACCTGGATCGACCCACGCTGCTGCGCTATGCGAACGCCTTTGGGTTCAACCAGCACCTGAACGTGACCCTGCCCCTGGCCCTGTCCCCTGCCGCGATTCCCGAAGATCCTATCGCACGGGCCAAGGTGGCGGCCGGCTTCTGGCACGTGAACCTGTCCGTGCTCCACGGCGCCATGATCGCCCAGACCCTGGCAAATCGAGGCGTCATGCTGCAGCCACGCTTCGTGGCGCAGGTGACCCAAGACGGAAAGCCTCTGGCCCTGTCTGCTCCTTGGAAGCGCCCGGTGGTCACCGAATTCGTGGCCGCCTTGATGGGCAAAATGATGACCATGACCACGACCGTGGGCACGGCGCGCCTGGCCTTCTATACGAGACGTGGCCAGTCCTACCTGCCCTGGGGCCGCGTGGCGGGCAAGACCGGATCCCTGACCCGGCCCGAGCCCTACGTGGACTACAGCTGGTTCGTGGGGTTCGCCCCTGCGGACAAGCCCGAGATCGCCTTTGCCGTGCTGCTGGGCAATCCGAAACGGTGGCGCATCAAGGCGGCATCAATGGCGCGCATCCTGCTCCAGTCCTACGGCAGGCTGCACCCACGGCAGACAAAAACAACCAAACCGGTGCGGCGCCGATATCAGGACGTGTCGAGCCGACCAATCCAGTACAACCGGCCGGTGCCGCACCACGCTCGGAAGGGCAAACGATCCGCGGCACGAGGGCGCATCACGCCTCAATCTGCAGCGAACACGAAGACATGGTCTCGGATGAAACGCCCCGGATCGAGACGACCCGTGACCCATTCCCGGACTCATCGGTTCACCAGGCGATCCGTCCGGCGCTCGACGAGGCCGACCATACGTCGTCCGGGGAGACGGGGGACCGTGCGGATCACACGTCGTCCGGTCAGGCGAGGCGTGCGTCGTCCGGTCAGGCGAGGCATGCATCGTCCGGTCAGGCGAGGCATGCATCGTCCGATCCGACAAAAACGGGTATCGAGAGCGAGACGATGACCCATCACGCCACCATGGTCCTGCAAACGGCGGCCCTGATCGTGGTCTTGGCCACGGCCGTGGCCATGGCGGCGGCCCTGGCTTTCAATCGCCTGGAACGCTCCACGACCAGGGCTCTGTCCCATTGGTTCGGGTGGCGTTCGGTCATGGTGACGGGCTGGCTCGGCGTGCCGGCTCACGAACTGAGCCACCTGGCGGCCTGCAAAGCGCTCGGACTCCGGGTCGTGGACTTTCGTCTCTTCGCACCCGACCCGAGGTCCTCCACCCTGGGCTACGTGCAATTCGTGCAGGAGGGCCGCGGCATGGGCCGGGCCGTTCGAAGGTTTCTGGTGGGCGTGGCGCCCCTGGCCCTCGGTGTGACGCTGCTGACCGTGGGCTGGCTCATGGTGTTCCCAAGTGCCCTCGCCAAGCTGCCAGCGCCTCCCGTCACCGGAGGATCCATGGCAGGAAACATGAGTCTGGCGGGGCTGCGGTCCGCTCTGGCTGCCCTGAAAGGCCTCCCTGTTTTCGCAAAAGCGGCTCATCCGCTTTTCTGGATCTACTCCTACCTGGCCCTAGCCGTCGGTCTCCACATGGCGCCCAGCCGAGCAGACCTGAAAAACGCCGTGGCAGGAGGGCTCATCACCAGCATCGGCCTCGTTGGCATTCTGGCGCTCGCAACGGTCCTGTGGCCCAAGGCAGCCTCCTTGGCGGCCCGGATCGTGGTCATGGCCTTCGCTGCCCTCCTGTGGACCTTGATCCTCACCTGGCTCTATTCGATGGCGATTTCCGGTCTCACCTGGTTGGCCAGCAGACGGTAGGCCGCTCGCCACGGCCGAGATCCAAGATGGACTCCGACCGACGAGGCCGACCGCGATCCAACCGGCCTCAGCGACCGAACGTGGCGATGTGGCGGCGGACCGCCTCTGGGTCTGTAAGCTGAAACAGGGCCCTGCGAAACGTCGAGGCGCCGATCACCCCCCGAGCATACCAGGCCAGATGCTTGCGCATTTCGAGCACGGCGCGATCCGCGCTCGCCTCGGCCAGATACAGGTCCAGGTGCCGCACCATGAGATCGCGGATCCGATCCGCGTCCGGTGGCTCAGGCATGGGATCGCCCCTCCACCAGGCGGCCAGTTCGCCAAAGATCCAGGGACGACCCAGGGCGCCTCGGGCCACCATGATCCCGGCACAGCCCGTGGCCCGGACCATCTGCTCGGCCGACGACACATCCACGATCCCGCCGTTGCCGATGACCGGTACGTCCACCGCGTCCACCACGGCGGCGATGCAGTCGAAGTCCACGGGCCCGGAAAAAACCTGCCTCTTGGTGCGGCCGTGCACGGTGACCGCCGCTGCGCCCGCCTCGACCATGGCCTGGGCGAACTCGGGAGCGTTGACGGAGTCTTGGTCCCATCCGGCGCGAATTTTGACCGTGACCGGCAGGCTCGTACCCCGGCGTACGGCAGCCACGAGGGATACCGCCAGGTCCGAATCGCGCATGAGGGCAGCGCCACCGCCGCTTTTTACTACTTTCCTAGCCGGGCAGCCCATGTTGATGTCCACGAGCGCCGCACCAGACGCCTCGGCCATGAGGGCGGCCCGCTCCATCTCCTCGACTCGATGCCCGATGAGTTGAGCGCCAAAGGCCCGACCCGGACTGGAGGACGCAAGCAAAGCGGCCACCTTGCGCGCCCCATGGACGAGGCCCGCAGTGCTCACCATTTCAGTGAAGGTCAGGCCACAGCCCATCTCTTCGCACAGGATCCGCATGGCAGGCGTGGTGAGCGACGCCATGGGAGCCAGTAGTATTGGTGGCTCGATGGAAACCAAACCAACGGTGAGACGAGCAGGTCTGGGGCCGCCTGAACGAGGATCGCTTGGACCCGAACCGACAGGTCGCGGTTCACTTGGACCCGGCCCATTGGGTCTCGGATCACGTGGACGCAGGTCGTCGGGTTGCGGAGCGCCTGAACGCAACCGAGCGGATCCTCGTTTGTCCCGTGGAGGACCGGATGGTGGAGGTGCAGTGGGTGGTGGAACGGACTGGGTCATGATGCGCATCGAACGGATGGGTTACAGCTTCCGGTTGCTCCAGCGATTCCAGGGTATCGGATAGCGGCGTTCGAGCACCACGCGCAGAAACATGGCATCGAGCAGCACGTCTCGATCCAGAAAGGCGCGACCATCGGGCAGGCCCGAGGCCCGGCCGGCAGCCCGACGATCCTGGAATCCAACGGAAACTTCCCGACCAGGAACCGCGGCCGTCGCCTCTGCCAGAGAGGTCAAAGAGGCGGCCGAGGCCGACCTGGACGGACGAGCCCCATGGAACGTTCGACCAGAGACCGCAAACGCCGCAGTGCCAGCAGGAGCCACCAAGCCGGCTAACAGGGAACGAGCCAGGCGTTTGGCCTGACCGGACGCCGCATCGGTCAGAAACAGGCCCGTGGACAGTCGCGCCACCACGGATCCGGACATGACGGATCCGGCCCGCACCCGAGGAGCCCAATTCCAGGCGGCCCGCCAGTCCTCGGACTTCACGGACTCGGCCACGGTGCCGCCCAGGACATCGAGCCGCTGACCGAACAGGTAATCCACCAGACCGATCCCTGCCTGCAAGAACGAGTCGACGGGGACCTGGTAGAAGGTGTTGCGCCTGGTAGGAAACACCAACAGTCCGGATCGGTCCATCACGCGGCGGGTCACGTCTTCGAATGAGTCGTCCCGTCCGGGAGGATTGGATTCGTCGATCCAGCCCAGTTGTTCCAGAATCCGCACGAGCAGGGGCATCCTGAGGCACGCAGGCATGGCGGGGGACAGATGGACCCCCGAAGGCAACGTATCCACGTGGCAGGTGTCCTGCTCTCGCGCGACCGACGCGGCCACGGACCAAGCCCACTGGGGCCCGAACCTGGCCATGCCGATCACGTCCAACACGATGCCGTCCAACCAGGCTCCAAAGGGACCGAGTACGTCCTCGGAAGACAGATACATCGGCTCGGAAAAAACCACGGCCCACCTGGGGGGCAAGCCCACCAGGTCGAACAGTTCACCGCGGGCCGCGCCATTGGCGAACCACAGACCGGACAGCATGGAGGAAACGGCCTTGGGCCAGGTGCCCACGTCGAGCCACCAGCCCGCAGGGATGGCCACGGGAACGAGATTCATGGCCGCACAGGCCGCAACCGTATCCGGATCCACCGAACCGGCGAGGGCCACGGGGCGCGCACCTTCGGGAACGAGCGCCGGGGCCAGACCGTCGAGCGCCGCATCACTGACCAAAAACCCCCAGGCGTGATCCCCGGTCCGATCGGCAGCCATCCTTTCAAGCAAATCGAGACGCTCGGCCAGCAGGCCGGCCTCCTGACTGAGTACTGAGAGTCCCGAGATGGACAGATCGTCCGATCCGCCCAGACTGCGATCGAGCGTCCTGGCGCGATCGGCCAGGTCGCGCGTCCGATCCGCCATCCAGGCAGGACCGTTTTCGAGAGCGGCCGCCCGACGCATGAGACCGTTGAACGCGCTGGACAGAGAGGTACGACGTTCTGTGACCAGCCGACGCTGACGCTCGGCCGCGCCGCGCTCCTCTTCGGCCTCATACCGTACCTGTTCCCGATCGCGTCGTACCCAAAAACGCGTCCGGCGATCACGACGGGCCTCACGGCCAGCCTCGACGTTGCGCGCCTTGCGGAAACGCACCACGGCCTGGACGATCCAGATCACGGCGGCCGCAGCCAGCAGCAGCATGTTCAGGACGTCGTTGTCACCCATCGCCTTCCGCCTTCTTCGAAGGATCGGTCTGGTCATCTTGGGGCACACCGCCGGTGGGCCTAGGCCGAGCGGGCCTACGCACCGCCAGGACGCCCGAAGAAGGAATGAGCCCAGGCGGCGGCCCCAGGATTTCGGCCAGGATGAACCGATGGACCAGACCCGGCCCGGTCAGGTGATCGAGCAGGGCCCGGGCCCGGCGGGAGCGATCATCGGTTCTGTCGTCATACGTGTCCACGGTCACATCACGATCGAGAAGGCGTATTCGGATTACTGCCGTCATTCGATTCGGGCGGGTTCGCCAGATCGCCGATGCCCTTGCGCATATTCGTGTCGGCCACGACGTTCTTGAGATAGTAGTAGTCCATCACGCCGAGGTTCCCACTCCGAAGCGCTTCGGCCAGGGCCTTCGGCACCTGGGCCTCGGCCTCGACCACGCTGGCCCGCATCTGCTGCGTCTTGGCCCGCCACTCCTGCTCCTCGGCCACGGCCATCGCTCGCTTCGCCTCGGCCCTCGCCTGGTAGACCTTTTTGTCCGCTTCGGCCTGGTCGGTCTGGAGGTTGGCGCCAATATTGCGGCCCACGTCCACGTCCTGGATGTCAATGGACACAATCCTGTACATGGTTTCAGCATCCAGGCCTTTTTCCAAGACCATAGCCGAAATTCGATCCGGGTTCTCCAACACACCGGCATAGGACTCTGCCGAACCGATCGTGGACACCACACTCTCACCGACCCGCGCAACCACGGTTTCTTCGCCGGCCCCACCGACCAGTTGCGCAATGTTGGCCCGCACGGTGATCCTGGCAATGGCGGTCAACTCGATCCCGTCCTTGGCAACGGCCGTCACCTTAGGTGTGGTGATGATTTTGGGCTTGACGGACATTTCGACCGCTTCCAAAATGTCGCGGCCTGCCAGGACGATCCCAGCCGCCAGGTCGAAGCCAAGCTCGATATTCGCCTTGTGTGCCGAAATCACGGCCGTGACCACCCGCGGCACCGCGCCCTTGACAGGTAGACCCTTGGCCTTGAGTGCCAGGTAAAGTGATTCGAGTTTCTGCACCGGCAGGTCCAACTCGGCTGCCACGGAACTGATCCTCGGCTCCACAATCTCGACGGGATCGACGCCTCGAAAGCGCATGCCCACGAGTTCACGAATCGTCACGTCCGCATTGGCGAAACGCGCAGCAAGCCACAAACGCATGGGCACGAGCCACAACAGAAGAAACAACAGGATCAGTACAAGGCCCCCGACCACGATCACAGCAATGGTGGTGGTATCTCCAACGTCCAACTGAAACAGATTCGCGGTCAAAAACAACTGGTCAAACATCATTCCTCCTCCCACCAGCACGGTGGAATCCAAGTGCTTGCTGACACATTCATTCGTACGCGAGTCGCACGACTCACGATTCTCACTGTGCCTTTACGACAGGTTTCGTTTCCACGGATTCGCCGTGCGCAGGCTCTGTTTTCGCCGATTGACGCTCGACTGGTTTCACGACATCCGGGGCGTCAGACTGTTGTGTTTCAACGGGCTCGACCACGATGGCGCCCGCGTCGATGCGCAGAACACGCACGGCGGTTCCCTTCTTGACAAACTGCCCTTCGGCCACGACCGTTCTCTTCTCGTCTCCGAATAGAACCCTGCCCGCTGGCCGCAAAATACTGACTGCAACGCCCTCGCTTCCGACCAGAGCCTCCAAGTCTTCGGTGACCACGTTGCCCTCGATGGGATTGTTCAACTCCATGGACTTGCCCACCTTCGACTTGGCCACCATCCACAACAAAACGATGGCCCCCAAGAAGGTGCCGCTGACGACCCCGATGCCCCAAAACGCTCCATATGTGGTCCAGCTCAAAACGCCACCCGCCGCCATGGCACCGATCCCCAGGATGCCCGACACCCCGAAGCCAGGAATGACGAGAACCTCAACCGCGAGCAACACGAACCCAACCAGCACGAGCAGCAGGATCACGGCCGCCATCTCACACCTCCCGCCTGATGGGCCGCACAACGGGCCGACCTGCTTCGAATCGAACGACTTCGACCTCGGTGCCCTTGGACACGTAGTCCCCTTCGGCCATAACGGACCTGGTCCCAGTTGCAAACCGAACCTTGCCCGCGGGCCGTAGCAGGCTCACCGCCCGACCCGTGGCGCCAATCTCGAGCGCCTCGGCAGCACCCTCGGTCCGGTCCACCGAAACCGCAGCCCCACCAAGAACCACAGGATTCGTCTGGAGGATCATCTGGCCCCAGAACTTCGATCGGGGAAGATACTTTGTCATGAAATAGCCGGCCAGTGCGGTCACCACCACCGACGCCATGACGATGGCCAAAGCGCGCGAGATGTAGCCGAGATGCCAGGCCACCTTGAATCCGAGGCCACCGGCGCCGGCAAGGGCCAAGACGAGACTCGCCACGATGAGCAGGATACCCGAAAGGCCGAGCACCCCGAACCCAGGAGTAACGAACACCTCGATGCCGAGCAGAACGAGGCCGCCGACGAACAGGAGCACATGGCCCCAGCCGGCCAGGTTGGCGATCATGTGGCCAAAAAAGAAAAGCGCCAGACAGATGGCCCCAAAGATACCGGACAGGCCGAAGCCGGGCGTGTAGAGTTCGAGCAGCAGACCAAGCATTCCAAGGGTCATCAAAATGCCGGATACGATGGGATCCGTCAGGAATCGAGCCACCTTCTCGGCCCAATTCACCTTGGGCCGCACCAAGGGCAACTGGTCGATCCCAAAGGTGCGGAGCATGGCCTGCTCGCTGGGCTGCTCCATGTCGGCCATACCAAGGATGAGCGCCTCTTTGGTGGTCATTGTGAGCAGCTTGCCCTTCTTCAATCCTGAGATGGACTCGGCCAGCTTCGGGTCGATGTCATGGATCTCCACGTCACGATCCACCATGGCCTCGGCCAGATCGCCACGGCGGCCCTTGGCTTCGGCCGTGGACTTCATCTCCTTGCGCATGTACGAGACGACCTTCTCACCCACCGCCTTGGCCTTGCCGCCGCTGATCTGAATGGGCGTGGCCGCTCCCATGGAGCCGCCCGGCGTCATCACGATGAGGTCGCAGGCCATGGAAATGAGCGAGCCAGCACTGATGGCGCGCCGATTCACGAACGCGATGGTCTTGGCCTTGGTCCCGAGCAAAGCATCTCGAATCTGGACCGCTGCGTCCACGCGCCCACCAAAGGTGTCCACGTCCAGGATGACCACGTCCCGCTCGGTCCGGCCGTCGAGCACTCGCTTCACAAAGGGAGCGAGCCCCATATCAATAGTGCCGTGGATGGGCACCACGTAGACCTTGGTCACGTGGGCAAAGAGCTTCTTCGGGTCCACCGCCTTGGGACGTCGCAGGCGCCGAAGGTCAGACGATCCAGAATCGAGCGCCGCGAACACCTTGCCGTCCAGCAGCAGATCCCGCCGGCCGAGCCCGAGCATACGGCGCAGGGCGGACAGACCGTCGGTTGTCAAATCGGCCATGTGGAGTCGACGCGCCGCCTGGGAACCCAGCCGCAGGTAGTGTCCCTTGGCCGCGCCTATCAGCCCTTCGGCTTCGTCTCCTTGAAGGCCCTTCTTCACTGCCTCGTCCAGGGCCACGGTGCGCTCCGGATCAGCCATAGCTGCGGCAACGGCCACGTTCCTGTGCCGCTTGCGGGCCACGGACTCGAACAGGGCCACTGGTCCCTTCTGGTCCCCGGCCTGGAACTGGTCCACCTCAGCGGCCCCAAATCTGGATCGCGGCGTTACAGCCACGACCTCGCAAGCCATGGCCACGACCGCAGCATTTCCCAAGGCGCGGCCATCCACGAAGGCCACCGTATGGAAGGGACCCCGCAGGAGCAGGTCGGTCATCGTTCGGGCCGACCGGACCGCTCCCCCCGAGGAACGAATCTCAAGAATCAACAGATCCTGGCTCGTCAGACCGGCCGCCGCCTTACGCAGGGCGGCGACCTGACGGTCCAATGATCCGCGAATGGACAGACCCACGATACGACCTGGAACCGCAGCCTTCAATGCAATCAGCCGGGCCTCCGAGGCCGACGGATCCAAGCCTCCGGCCTTGGACGACGATTCGACGACCACCTCGTTGCCAGCGCCAGCCTTGGACGACGATCCAACCGCCTCGCTGGACGCCTTCGCATCCTGCTCAGCTCCGGCCCTGGACAGCCGAACGGGTCGCGCCGCGGCGGCGGACGAACCCCTCGTTTGCCGGGCCTGCCGCGGCAGGCCTACAGCGCCCAGACTGCCCCACAGGCCGATGCTGAAGGCCAGATAGCTCACTGCAACCACCGACCACCTCTGTACGCGTCGTTTCGTCATGGCATTGAGGGTTATGCCATCGAACCGAACGAAACGCCAGCCCCGATTATACGAAGGCGACGACCGAATTGCGTGCCTTTCCGCTTCCCTGGCCAGCGACGGCCCGGCATGGGTGTGCTTTCCCTGACGCCCATGTCGCATCCTCCTGACGCCTCATGGTTCTGCTGGTTTGCGGCCCCCCCGAATCAGGATCGGCCGAATTTGGCGCAACCGCCAAGGTTCGGCTATACTCGCGTCATGTTTCGATGGATCACCATAGCGCTCCTGTCCGGCCTGTGCTTCGCGCCCAAGGCCGAAGCCCGAGACGGCTCCCTGCCCGCCAACAGGAGTGAACGGCTCCATCAGGCCTGGATCGCCAGGTCGAAACGCCGACAGGGCCGAGCGACGCAGACCAGACGCAAGCGACGCGGAACCCGACCAGGCCGGCGCCTCAAACGGCGTCAGACTGGGCAGCCGGTTCTCGCCGGCCACCGCCGCCGATCGAGCCGAAGCCATGCCAGCCGATCACCGCGATCCCGCCGACGGACCACGAGGCGAGCGCAGAGCCATGGCGCCAGACGACCGAGCGGCGCCAGACGCCACCGTGATCACGCCACCGCCGGGACCTTCGCCATGATCGACGAGCCGCTGCCACCTGCCTGGTCCCCGGTGCTCCCGAGCACGGTGCTGCCCGAACCCGTGATCCCGATGCCACCGACGAAGCCCGGCAGATCGCGGTTACGGCATCAGGTGGACGACCAGGTCTGCCTCCGGCGCCTGCGACGGTACCACGTGCCCTTTCGCCGAGCCAAACCGCATTACGGCATCCGGACGCCCATCAGAATTTTGGGTCGCGTCCACGGTATTCGATACCGCAACAAATGGAAACCGTCCGAAAAACCGCTCATGGACTGTCTGCTCGCCCTGACCCTCTATCGGGCGGCGCCAATCTACCGACGCCACGGCATCAAGGTCGTCGTGTATTCGAACACGTACCGCCGCCCGAGCCGCGGCGACCCGAGGCCGAGCCGCCATGGCCTGGGCCTGGCCATGGACGTACACGACCTGGTCTTCGGGGACGGCGTGGTGCTCAACGTGGAAAAAGACTGGCAGAAGTTCTACGGCCGACCCGGTCGCTGCGTGGGCAGCGTCGGAACCAAAGCGAGGAGGATGCGCAGCCTGATCTGTGACCTGGAGGCGGCCAACGTGTACCGCCGCATCCTGACCCCAGACGCGGATCACGGCCACCGGAACCATTTCCACATGTCCGCAGGAAAGGCGCACGAAGAGTGGCGCCGCGACCGATGGGCGGGCCGCCACCTCTACCAACCCCTCCCCGGAACCAAGCTCTTCGGGTCGTGGGAGCACTGGTACATGTGCTACAAACACGTTTCGTGGCGCTCTCGAAAGGCATGCTACCGACGCCGACGGCCATCGTGGGTAGCTGAAGGAAATCCATATGCGTTTCGCCCCCGCCACATGCCAAGGTACCTGCGAGGGTTGGTCCGATACCGCCCGCATCACAGGAAACGGCGCCACAGACCCAGGCACAACAGCAGGGCGTCTCGGACGAGACAGGCGGCCAGACCGTCCAGAAACGCCCAGCAGCACGAAGCCATCCAACCCAGAGGCGCCACCAAGCCGCGCCGATCCGCTAGGCGACGTCCGTCGCCCCGGGCCCGGCCAACGCCATGTTCAGACAGCAGCCCCGAGTCGGCTTCCACCCCACCAATAGAATCACGCTGAACCACAGACGAACGAATCGCACCAAAAGAAAGCACAATGCACTGCCGTCGTGGCTCGAACCGCGCGACTCAGATGGCCGTGACGCCATCACCAAATCGTCTGGAGGCAACGTCCCAGGATACGTTCTGTCTGGCCTGCCATGAAATGCAGTACGTCGAACACCGAGGCTGGATCCACTCGTCCCACCGATACGGAAACCTCGGAGTGCGGGCCCAGTGCCAGGACTGCCATAACAATGACGTGCGCAACGCCTCCGACCAGGCGCTCGTTCAGACGACGAACAGAACAGGAGGATCTCGATAAGTACTCTTGGAGAACAACTGAAACGTCACATCTGGCTCACGTCCGCGGGGATCTCGATGCTCGTGCTCGGTGCGGTCATCCTCGTGGATACCCTGGGCAGGAGCGAAACCCCGGATAAGATGATCGCGGTCAAGCGCGGGCTGAGCACGACCCACGACGTGGGCGAGCGCCTCAAGTGGGAGGCCCAGGCCAAAGGCGCTGTGCCCAACTGGGACCACGATCCCAGCAAGGCCCGCTCCGAGATGCAGACCGTGTGTGCCCAGTGCCACTCACGACGCTGGGGAAGCAACTACCTGGCACGACACGACTGGGCGGTGCAGTATTACGACAAGGAATTCTACCGGCCGGCCAAGGCGATCATGACAGGCCTCTACAAAGACGGCATCCTGACCAAATGGGCGGTATTCGACGAGGAAATCGAATGGGTCATGTACGAACTGTGGCCCCACGAGGGCCGACGCGCCCCCCTTGTTGTGCTTGATCGAGTGCCTCCGACCCAATACAATCATGAGACGATCATTTGCACCAATGCCGCTCGTTCCAAAGAACGGTGGCCACGAAGCATGTTCCGCACGAGATTCGCACTGATGGCAGGAGTCGAACCATCCCCATGAACAAGGCCATCTTCGTCACTATCGAATTTTGCATCGCCCTCTCCGGCGTCGGTCGCCCGGCCCAGGCCAGAAGGATCAAACGCTCCGCCATCCGGTCCGTCCGGATCATCAAAGGCGACCTGCGAGTCTGGTCCCGACCTTCGTACCATTCACACCGAAAGGGCGTCATTGCCGGTGGCGGCCGGTTTCCCGTTCTGTCGATCAAGTCGCCCCGAGGGGGCTGTTCGAGCCGATGGTACCAGATCGGACAGGAAGCCTGGGTCTGTTCGGGCTGGATCGCCCCCTCGATCGAGCCGCCCACGCGACTCGACGACATGACCTGGATGCGCCCCATGGGCCCCTGGGTGCTGAACCGAAACAGGCGCACCTTGTACTACCCGAATCTGCGGCGCCTGGCGCACGACAACGCAAGGCGCCTACGGGAACTGGCAGGATTCCAGGTTTTCGGCCGGGTCTTGTTTGGAAACAGGGCTCTGTTGCGCGTGGCCGATCACGGATGGGTGGCCGAAACCGAGGTGACCCGAGCGCCCCAGACCAACCTCGTGGGGGTGGACCTGGTCAAGGGGCTGGGCCTGCCCATCGTCTTCGCGCTCAAGGAGCAGGTCCCCATCTGGACGGTCCGGGGCACGGACCTACGCCCCACCAAACAGAGCATGGCCAAGTACGACGTGCGCCGGGCCACCGGTCGCACCACCATCGCAGGTCAGTGCTATTACCAACTCCGCAGCAAGCAGCGGCGCCTCCTCGTGGCCTGTTCCGATACGACCATGGCAGACCGACCGCCGGCCCCGCCGGTTGGACTGCCCAAGGACGAGCCCTGGCTCGACCTGGACGGCAAGGCCCGAATCCTCTACGCCAGAAAAGGCGCCAGGATCCTGCGGGTCATGCTCGTGAGCCTGGGCAACCAGACACCGGGCGGCCTGTTCCGAATCCGTGAGAAGCGGGTCGCCATGACCCTCTACAACCGATACGCGCATCACCCCTATTACCTGCAGAAGGTGCCCTTCGTGATCTTCTTCTGGCAGGGATTCGCGCTCCATGCCGCCTACTGGCACGACGGGTTCGGGATTCAGCAGTCGCACGGATGTCTGAACCTGAGCCCACTCGATGCCCGCTGGGTCTTTTCGTTCATCCGACCCAGGTTGCCCCCGGGCTTCACCGCCGTGTACGAAACCAAGACCCATCCCGGGTCCGTAATCCGACTCCGGGGCCTGTCCCGCCACATCAAGACGGACGTGGTGCAGCATCTGGCGGGCCAGGCCAGAAGGGCGCAACGCAACGCAAGACGAGCCGCACGCACGTCCCGCGGACGCATCAAGCCCAGAAGACCAGGCACAGCGACCCCACCACAGGAATCGCCTGGCATGTCGCCGCCCAAGAAAAGAAACGGGGTCACCGGTGGAAGCGGGAGGAGCGGTGCAAACGGCGACCGTGGTGCAAACGGCGGCCGTGATGCAAACGGCGGGAACGGCGCGCGCCGCGCTTCCTCCGGCCATGGGTCCCAACGGCAGGCGAAGCCGTGGTTGGCCTCGCTGCCGCACCGGCCGGAGCGTTCCCGGATGGTGGCACAGGGAACCACTCCTTGAGCAACACCTCGGCCACTGTCTTGAAGTGGCGCAACGAACCGCCCGCCTTCCAGGTCACGTCGTCGAGCCCCCAGCGCCCGTGACGCCGCAGAACGAAGGCCGTGACCCTCTTGCTGCCCACCCTGAACAGAATCCGACCTCGCTCTCCTTCGGTCCACATCGCAATGAGGGTGATGCGTCCCGATGCAAGGCGCTGCGCCAGCGCCGACACCCTGGCGGCGAAGCTGAGCTGGGTCCACATGCTCTTGGGTAAAACGTCGAACCCAAGGAATCGATTCAGCCCGCCGGCGAGCAGTTTCTTACGCAGCCGGCTCACCGACGTGATCCGCTTCCAAACCCGACGGCCCAATTCCTCACTGCTGATCCCCGCGATGGCGGAAAGGCTCGAATGCAGAGCCGCCCGCACCAAGGACACGATTAGGGCCTTGTAGGCCCGGGCATCGGCCAACCGAATCTCGTGATCGCCCCAGCAAAGCTTGAGGTCCGACACCTTCCAGGCGCCGTTACGCCGCACCAACGTGGCGTCGATGCGCGTCTTGCCACGTAGGACGGACACCCGAGCGGAATCATGGCGCACGGTCCAATCCTTCAGCTCGAACCTGGACAGGTCCATGGATCCGCCCTTGCGCTGGATCCCGGCGGGCCGCCCCCCGTTCGTTGTCGAACCAGGCCGTGGTGTGATGACCGTCCCTGGTGCCGCCCGCAGCGGCTTCTGCTTCCTGCCGAAGGCGACCCGATGCAACCTGGGCAGGTCCATCTTGGCGAAACCCCGGGCGAACCGCATGAGCGTGACCGCCACTGCGACCATGTCGGACAGCCAGCCCGACCGAATCCCGGCATCGCTCTTCTGCTGCACGAACAGGTCGTCCACGAGCCACCGCCCCCCCCGCTTCTTCATGCGCACCCGCACATCGAAGTCATCCAACGTAGCGGCGAGCAGGGCCTGCGACCCTGCAAGGTGGATGGAGATGCCGCCCAACTTGGTCGCCTGACTCGACGATCCGGACCCCGATGATCCAGAGCGAAGCTGCCGGGCAGCCTGACGCACGAGGTGATCGGACAGAACCGACCAAGCCCGGTTCGTGAGCCGTTTCGTGCTGCGCGCGATCAGGCCTGCACGATCGCCTTCGTCGGCCGCATGGAAAAACTCGTAGAGCGCCAGCGCCAGGTCCACGTCCCGACGCAGGTCGAATCGACCGCCACCGAAGAAAACAACCAGATCGTCCACCTTCCAGGTACGGGCGAGCCGGCTGAGCAGAAACTTGATCGTGGTCGATGACAGGCGCACCCGCATCATGGCGCGATGACCCTGGACCCACACGCCGAGGACCTTGGTCCCACCATGGCGGTGTTTCGACTTGGATCCGGAAGCTGACTTGCCCGATTGGTGCAGCTTCTTGACGAGCTTCGAAAGACGGGAAATCGTCAGCCCCCTAGCAGCGAGTCGCTCCCAGACCTGGGAATTCAACGCCTTGGTGGAATGGCGCGCCACGGCTCGATCGTCGCCCTTCTTGGCCGCCCGGGCAAAATCACGCACCGCCAGTTTGACGAACAGGGGCTGACAGCCCGACGAAGACAGGGTGCTGGCGCCAACCAGGGCCAGCACCAACGCCCAACCGGGCAACAACCCTTCCAGGCGGCCGATAACCATTCGAGGCTTCATTGCGGCCCCATGGACCCCGCAACATGAATGGTGAATCATGAATCGACATCTCCTTGCACGAGCGCTGGGGCGCCTCGTCGAACCATTGGCCATCTGGCTCTACCCGCACCATTGCCCTGGATGCGGGGAGCCTGCGGACCCGAAGCAGATCTTCTGCGACCTCTGCATGGACAGCATCCACCCAATCACCGCCCCCCTCTGTCCCACCTGCTTTCTACCCTATCCATCTGGAGAAAGCCACCCATGCGCATGGTGCATCAAGACGCCGCCGCCCTTCGAGCGAGCCGTGGCCCTGTTCGAATACGGCGGTGCAGTGGCCCAGGCCATTCGGCGCCTCAAGTACGGAGCGAACCTCGAAGCGGCCCGCCCGATGGGCAGGCTCATGGCCGGACACCTTGCGGCCTTGAATCCAGACCTAGTGACCCCCATGCCTCTCGATCGGCGTCGGCTCGCAACCCGTGGCTTCAACCAGTCCATGGAGCTTGCACGGCTTGCCTGCGCCGAGGCGGGGCGGCCAGCGCCCAAGATCCTACTGCATCGCACCAGGTCCATGCCTCCCCAGGCCTCGTTGACCCTGGCTCAAAGACGCCAGATCCCTGATTCCCTGTTTGCAGTCTCCAGGCCGCGGGCGGTGGAAGGCCGCAAGGTCCTCCTCATCGATGATGTGATCACCACGACATCGACCGCCCGTGCCGCCAGCAAGGCTCTCGTGCGGGCTGGCGCCTCGGTGCAGGTGCTCGCCTTGGCACGCACCCCCCTGTGACTCAATGAAAGAACGGAAGAATGCTGCCACCTGTAGCAACGAGCGGCAGCGCCACGCGGCCCGGCTGCTACTTCTGGATGAGGCCCGACAGACTGGGAAGCTCGGCCAGGTTGGGCTGGAGCACGATCTCGATACGACGGTTGGAGGCACGCCCCTCGGGCGTGTCGTTGCTGGACACCGGCGAAAACTGGCTGTAGCCGGCAGCGCTGAGTCGCTCGGGCGGCATGCTGTTTTGGATCATAAACCGGACCACGATCAGAGCCCGCGCCGTGCTCAGTTCCCAGTTGCTCTTGTAGCGCCTGGTGCGCATGGGCACGTTATCCGTGTGACCAGCCACCTGGAACTTCCGATTGGGCAGCTCTCTGAGCACGTCCGTGACCGCCTTGAGTGCCGCCTTACCCTCCTTCTTGAGGTAGGCGCGCCCCGAGTCGAACAGGATCTTCTCTGCGAGCTGTACCACCATGCGGCCGTCACGAATCGTCACTTTCACCTTGCCAGCCTTGATCATGGCCGAAAACTTAGCGAGCAACTCCCGGAACTGACGCGCCCGAGCCTCGGCCTGAGCCTGGCGCTTCTTGAGTTCGGCCATCTGGGCCCTGGTCTTGGCAAGCTGAGCCGCTAACTCACGCCGCTGCGTTTCGGTCAGATTCTTCTTCTGATTCAGGGCAGCCACATCCTGGCCGAGTGCTTCCAAACGCTTGGTCAGCACGTCGTTTTGGGCCTCGGCGTCGTTGAGCTTGGCACGCACACCGGCCAGCAGCTTGTCCATCCGAGACTGGAGCTTCGCACGCTGGGACCGAGCCATGGCCGCCGCGTCCTTGGCATCCACCTGACACTTGTTGAGCTTCCGCTCCACGTCCCGACAGCACCCATTGGCCGTGCCAATGAGAAGAACCAGACCGATCACCATTCCGACTCGTTTCATCACGACCTCCTTATGCCTCGTTGCGTTCCGATCGTCCGGCTCACAGACGCCGTGGCGACATCACAGAGCCAGCGGCCCCGACGCCAATCACTCGGCCTTTTGACCGCATTCTCCACGCAAAACAATGGCTGCATGCTACCAGCATCGGCTGTCGTGGGCAAGCGTGATGCGTGACCCGAATCGTGACCGGGACACCCCTTGGCCCACAACCTCGATCGAGGCACAGAGCCCCTGCTCCGCCACGACGACCCCACCATGAAACAGGGCCTCGACGCGATGTCGAGCCTCATCGGGGTTCATTTCCGGATAGAGGTGCGTGAGCATCACGGTCCCCACGGCCGCCCGCTGCGCCGTCTCACCCACGGTCATCGGGGTCATGTGACCCGGTCTGGGCCGTTCGTCGGGAAAAGAACACTCACAGAAAAACAGGTCGGCGCTTCTGGCAATGACCACAAGCGTCTCACAGGGCGCCGTGTCGCCCGAGAGCACGAGACTCGCCGTGGGTGCCCGGTCGGACAGCGCGCCACCAGAGACTCCTTCGACATCAGACTCTGTGAATCGATAGGCCAGAGACGCCTCTTTGTGATCCACGTGGACCGCCTCCACCCTTGCGGCCCCCAGGTCCAGCCCCTCGCACCTGACGGGCACGGGGTGATCCGGAGCCGCTACTTCGACGAGGCGCACCGGTCCATGATCCGGATGAACGAACGAGCCAAAATGCTCAGCCCAGGCGACGAACATCCGTGTCAACCCAGGACCGCCCACCACGTAAAGGGGACGCGTGCGTTTCGGCTCCATGCCGTAGACAAAGAACTGGATCAACACGGGGAGGTCGGCGACGTGGTCCGGATGGAAATGGGTCAAAAAAACCGCGTCGATGCGATCGAACGGCACGGACGAGGCGACGAGACGATCCAGACTGCCCGGTCCCACGTCCACGAGCAGCAGGTGCCCATCCAGGTTCAGCAGGGAGCAGGACCCGAGCGCCGAGGCGCCCATCGCTGCTGTTCCTCCTTGCACCACGAAAAACTGCACCGCCACATCCTCGATCGCCAGTCCCATGAACGAAGGCTCATGGATCAC
Source organism: Deltaproteobacteria bacterium (assembly GCA_021162935.1). Taxonomy (GTDB): domain Bacteria; phylum Myxococcota_A; class Polyangia; order HGW-17; family SLPX01; genus JAGGXR01. The sequence continues at coordinate 16,201 of JAGGXR010000104.1, read as the reverse complement.
ACATGCGTCATCGGGGCGTCATCCAACCGTGACGCATCAGTCACGCATCCAACGCGAAAACCGAAGCCACCCACAGAGAAAAGTCACAGCAAACAAATCGTTCGTGACCTGCGAATCACGGCTGGATCATGAGCCTCGTCATGCCGACTCCGACGTCCCAGCCAGCGTCCACAGGTTTCGGTGAGCCGGACGTGGGATCCATCCACACGACCTTCCATCCGAGCAGAACGTAGAGACGACCGGCGGCAAAGCTTGCATCCCAAGGAACATCTTCCAAATCCACGATCACCGGATCGCTCAAGGCTCCGTCGGACACGTGATAGATCACCGCCGATTTCGACCCGCCACAAAGCACCACGAGTTGTTTTCCATCCGGGCTCACTGCCATGCGAAAGGGGTCTGTCTGGGGCTTGTCCTGGCTGGGCAAATTCACGTGGTCTGTGACCGCAGGACTCTGGCCGAGGGAAAGCACCGTAATCGCATCGTCCAGGCGATTGTTCGCCCAGGCGTACGCCCCGTCCGGGCTCACCACGAGCCAGCTCGCACCGCCCACCGTGCCGCCTAGGTCCAACGTGGATGTGATCTGCGGCTCGTCGCCCGACAGGTCCACCACCTCCACCAGATCCCGGTAGTCCGTGGCGTCACTCGTGAAACCGAGCAGACCCAAAGCCTGGCCCTGGGTCTGGGATCCTCCCAGTCGCACCACCGGCCCCTTGCCCACAAACCCATTGAGCACCGTGGATCCGAATTCACCCTGGGACAGCCAGGCAATGCCCTTTTCGGTGGCAACGAGGGCGCCTGCCGAGAGCATGATCGCGTCGAAGGTCTTGTTGGCGATGCCGTCCAGGCTGGGAGAGTAGGGCCGCAGGCCGCTGCCCAGCACCTCGATAAAATGGACGGCCGCTTCCTTGGACGCAGTGGCCGCGATGCGAATGCCCGAGGGCGCCATGTGGGCGGACAGGTCACCATGACCGAGTGCATCCATATCCAGGACCTTGCCCGTGTCCACGTCCAGCGAATAGAGCCAGCCGTCTGGATCGAGCAACACGGCGATCCGAAGAATATCGAAGTCCACGTCGTAGCCGGACGACCGACCCTGAACCCCAAGACGCAGGGTTGCGGGGCCTGTGGTGATCCCCCTGGGAATGGTAAAGGTCACGTGGTTTTCGTCTTGGAAGTGGTAGGCGACGTCCCCGTTGGAGGCCTCGTACTTGGTGCCCTTGGCGTCGGTGAGCACAAAATCGTCCTTGATGAGGCCAGGGCCCTGAGCCACTTCGATGGCCACGTGCTGCCCCACGGACGCCCGCTTGCTGCCCTCGATGTGCGGCGTCGGATCGCAGCCGAACCAGGTCGCAGCTGCAAAGACGACGAGCAACCGGACCGCAGCCAACCCAAGCCGCTGCGACCGAAAGCCACAAATGAGGTGGAACCGGCCGACCTTTTGTATATCGTTGCCTGCTCGTATCACGATCCCGAAAACTCCTGTTCGTAAAATTGTGCTACGCACTTTACCACGTACTCGATCTGTTCGCCACGCAAACCAGGATGGATGGGAAGCGCCAAAACGCGCCCCGCCGCCAACTCCGCCCGAGGGAAGTCTCCAACCCGGTGGCCCAGCGATGCGAAGCAGGGTTCGAGATGGAAGGGCGTGGCGTAGTAGACCAAGCTCGGCACGCCACGCGAGGCCAGGTACCGACGCAGTTCGTCCCGGCCCGGAACCGAGATCACGAATTGATTCCAAACGCTCAAATCGTCATCCCGATCCGGAGTCGGCAGGGTCACGGGCAATGTCTTCCCTTCGAAAAGTTCCTGGTAGAGCCGCGCATTCCTGCGCCGCTGCTCGGTCCATTGCGCCAGGTGCGGCGCCTTGACCAGAAGCAGGGCGGCGTGGAGGGCGTCCAGTCGAAAATTGCCGCCGAGGCGCTCGTGACGATCCTTGGTCCTGCCACCGTGGGCTCGCACGACGCGTAGGGTCTCTTCCAATGCACGGTCGTTCGTGGTCACCATGCCGCCATCGCCGAGCCCACCTAAATTCTTCGTCGGGAAGAAACTGATGCAACCCATGGTGCCGGCGCTGCCCGCCTTGAGGCCGTCTCGGCTCGCACCAAGGGCCTGCGCCGCATCCTCGATCACCGGGACATCACCGCACAGGTCCACGAGGCGCCGCATGTCCGCCATGCGCCCAAAGAGATGGACGGGCACCACGGCCTTCACCGTGTCGTCCAGGGCTACGGCGACCTGATCCACGTCCAGGTTGAAGCCGTCCGCCTCAATGTCCACAAATCGGGGCCTGGCACCGAGCCTGGCAATCACCTCAGCCGTCGCTGCGAACGAGAAGTCCGTGGTGATCACCGTATCGCCCGGACCCACGTCGAGGCCCATCAGTGCAGCGAGCAGCGCGTCGGTGCCGGACGAAACGCCCACCGCGTGCTTTGCGCCCGTCAGGTCTGCGACCCATGTTTCGAGTTCTGTGACCTTGGGCCCGAGAATGAAGCGTCCACTTTGGATCACCTCACGGACCGCGGCCATGAGATCCTCTTCGAGGGGCGCATGGAGTTCGACCAGGTCGATAAAGGGTACTTTCACGGAACCATCCATTCTCCGACACCGAAAGGAGGCGACGACCAGCGCAGATCGGGTGCCGACGCGCCCATCATTACCACAGAACGTTTCTCGACACGATACTGATTTTCCCAGACCGACGCTGCAACGTGCCTCCCCAGCGTCCCATCGAAAAATGATGCCTGTTTAGAAGGAAATCAGGAGCCACAACTTGACTTCTTACATGTCAGGAGTTATCCTACCTTTACATACCACGACACCAAAAGCCGTGGACAGAAGGACTCTCGACGATCAGCGAGGCATCGCAAGATGCATATCGTGGTCGACAGGAGTCGGGAGGTGGCCGTTGTACGTCACAACCATGACAGCGATATTCCTCTGGATCGCGAACCAGACGTGTCCTGCGTCCCCCCCTGTAAACGGGAAACACGTGAACGCCAGCCAAGACACCCGCATGGTGGTGCTCATCGACCCAGGACACGGCGGGTCGGAAACAGGCGCCTGCAGCCAGGTGACCCACGAATGCGAGAAAAAGCTCACCTTGGAGTTGGGCCTCCAGCTCCGGTCGAGACTGGAAGCCCGCCGAATCGTTCGAGTGGAGATGACGCGCACGACAGATGAGCACGTTCCCCTGTACGATCGATCGGCCCAGGCCCAAAAACGTCGGGCCGATCTCTTCGTCAGCATCCACGTGAACGCGTCACAAAGCCATCGAGAACGCGGCTTCGAGACGTACCTGTATCCCGACATGCCCAGAACCATCGATTCCATGGGCAGCCTCCCTCCAAATCCTGACAGTCGCGCGTTCGCCCAATGGAACGTGGATCGGGTGGCTGCCGATCTGGGCAGGCGAGGACAAAGACGCTGCTCCGTACAATTCGGCGACCTGGTGGAGTCGGGCTTCCGTCATGCGCTGGGACGCCGGTTCGATCGTGGATTGAAAGAAAAGGAATTGGCGGTCCTGGCGGGCCTCGATGTCCCTGGTGTCCTGGTGGAGGTGGGATTCGCCGACCATCCCATCGAAGGACGCCTCCTGATGGACCCGGCTTACCGGCGACGCATCGTCGAGGTGTTGGCTCGGGCCATCGAAACCTGGAGCAAACTGGGTCGACAGGCAGGATGCCTGCGATCCGAGACGCCGAACCACCCGGCCAAGCCCGCACCCCATCGCACCGAGGCAGAACCCCAAGAGGAACTGCCGAACCTGCCCGAACTGCCCACACACATGACCCGTAAAGAAAGGGCTGGGCTCCTCACCTGGCGGACGTGACGATCATGACCAAAGGCACCATCGTGCTGGCGACCAAGAATACAGGCAAAATTCGAGAATTCAGGAGTCTGACCAAAACACTCGACGTGGAGATCCTGCCCCTCGATGTATTCGATCTGCCTCCCATCGAAGAAACGGGCAGTACGTTCGAAGAAAACTCGCTCATCAAAGCAAGAACCGTGGCCGAGGCGGTTGGACTCGCCACGATCGCCGACGACAGTGGACTGGAAGTGGACGCGCTGAACGGCAGACCCGGCATCTATTCGGCCCGCTACTCAGGACCCGATGCAACCGACGCCAGCAACGTGGCCAAGCTGTTGGCCGAGCTGCACGACGTACCCATGGAACATCGCACCGCCGCCTTCCGGTGCGTGGTGACCCTCTTCGACCCTACCGCGGAACAAGGCCCACTCGTCCATCAGACCACGGCGAGAGCCGAAGGCCTGATCATCGACGAGCGCCGTGGCCAGAACGGCTTCGGATACGACCCGGTGTTCTTCGTGTCTCATCTCGGCAAAACTTTTGCCGAACTGGAGGGCGAAACCAAAAATCGTCTCTCCCATCGAGGCAAAGCGGTCCGGTTGATGATCACATTCATGAAGCACCTCTTCGATGCCTCCTAATGCCGTGGCCACCAGCGAACCAAACAGGAAAAATGCGCTGCTCGATGCAAGCCTCAACCCGCAACGAATGGGCGCAAACAAACAGGGCCTGCGGCGTGGGACACGCCTTTTTCCTTGCATCGCGCCCAGTGATGGAATAAGAAGGGGCCCGAAAAATACGATGTACTCGTCCGTTTTCGGGGCGTAGCGCAGTCTGGTCAGCGCGCCTGCTTTGGGAGCAGGATGTCGGAGGTTCAAATCCTCTCGCCCCGACTTTGGTTGGACGGGAAATCGGCGCCTGTGGCTCAACGGATAGAGCAGCGGCCTTCTAAGCCGCGGGTTGCAGGTTCGATTCCTGCCAGGCGCGTATGGTGGGCGTAGCTCAGTTGGTAGAGCACCGGGTTGTGGCCCCGGAGGCCGTGGGTTCGAACCCCATCGCTCACCCTGCTATACGATCGTCGGATCCTGTTGCAGACATTCTGCCGCACGAATCAGAAAACCGTGGCCGGACGACTGGACGGAACCAGGAAAGACGATCCAAACAACGAGGGGCAATGGCGATCTTCGCGAAATGCAGCATCTGCCGTAAAGAAATCCCATTCGGGGGACAATACTACCGATGCACGGTCCGATCCTGCAACATGGGAAAAGACCGCCTCTATTTCTGCAGTGAAAAGTGTTGGGAGGCTCACCTGCCCACTGCCCGCCACAAGAACGCTTCGTTCGTCATCGAGCAGGCTCCCGACGAACCGTCCAAGCAGTAAGGAAGCTGGTCAGAATAAATCTGCCATCTGGAACGCCGATCCATCCCGCCTGGCTTTGTCGCTCCTCGGTTGCGTACCACCAGTCGACCACAAAGCAACTCATTCAGTTCCCGCTCGGGCCGCAGACGTAGTTTCCAAAAATCCAGGCTCAGGGATGCTGGGCGAACACCCGTTTGATGGGACCTGCCATGGTCGAAGCCGAAGTTCGGCCCACCCAGACGCCGACCACCCGCCCCGAACGGTCCAGCAGCACCATCTGGGGGAACTGCCGTACCTTGTACAGATTCGCCACGTAGCCACGGTCTAACAACATCGGCATCGTCAGCCCCATCTCCTTGACCGTCTCCCGCACCTTGGACGCCGGAGCGCTGCCCTGGTTGATGTGGATGCCCATGACCGTCAGACCGGATGCTCCATAGGTTTTACGAAGCTTTTCTAGAACAGGCAACTCCTTGTGGCAAACCCCGCAGTAGATGGACCAAAAAATCATGAGCACAGCCCGACCGCGCAGAGACGAAAGCCGCACCCGACTGCCCTCCAACGCAGGAAGATCGAAGTCGGGAGCCACCTGTCCGGCATGCACGGGACGCAGACTGTCCCCATGTCGAATGGCCGTAACCGTATTGACCGCCAACAACCCGACGAGCAAGACGATGAGCGCCCAAGCAGCGATTCCGATGCGATCGGACCCTGAAACCTTGAGCCGTTGCGCCTCGTCCTTGGCTTTGTCCTTGCCGGGCCTCGTCTCTGCCCTCTCGTCCTTGGCTTGGTCTTTGCCCGACTTGGAATCCCTGTCTTTGTCTGACTTGGCCTGTGGCGTCTCGTCCTTGGACGATCCACGCTGCCCCTCGTCGCCCTTGCTGGACTTCGAAGCCACCTCTGCCGAAGGCTTTCCTTTTCTTCGTTTCGACGCACCCATTCGTGGACCTCTCTTCGTGCCTTCCCAAACGCGGTGTCAACGGGCGGCAGTCCGTCGCTGCGACCGCTTGGCGCCTTTGTTCATGCGTACCACGTAAATGGCCCAGAGCACGAGCCCAGCAGCCCAAAAGCCTCCCACTGCCCACTCCGTGCCGATCTGGCCGGGTCGCAGCCGCGGCATCCCAGCGATCAACCGAACCACATCGCCCACCACGCGGGCCACGGGAATCGGCGTGAAGGCCAGCCCGGAAAGATCCAGCCAGGTGCCCACACTGCCGCCTCCGCCAGCCAGCCATGACAGGATGAGCCCACCCAAGAACAGGGCCCCCAACGCCAACGCCTGGGGCAACAACTCGGCCCGCAACAAGAAGGCCAAGTTGAAAAAACCGGCGGTGATGCCGATATCGTACCCGATGAGCACCGCCTGGACCACCCATCGGGCATAGAGGACGACCGCAACGATCAACACGAGGGTCAGGGCATCCGAAAATCCGCTGCACTTTCCCGTGGTGCAGGGACGAAACGCCTGGGTCGGTGACAGGAGCACGGTCATCCATCGCACAAAGAGTTCCATCATCGTCTCCAACTCACGGACGCTGATGCGTCACACCCGCTGATTTCTTTCTTCACAAAGACCGCACCCGCTGCACCGCATCCGTTGCACAAGAAACGCCGGTCACGACAGGCCGGTCACCCAGACAGCTTCTGCTTCTTGTCCAGACGAGCCTTGGCCGCCCCCCGCAGAGCCGTTGGGATGTTCTTCGAGCGACTCAGGAGCTTGAGCTCCCGGGGCCTCAAATGGGGCAACAACTGCAGGGCCAAGGACAGCGGTGTCTTGGGATTCACGGCCAGATTCGCCTTGACCTGGTAGATCTTGAGCCACTCGCGTCGGTGCATGATGTAGCGCAGCACGTCCTCGGACATCTGCGGGTTCTTGGTCGCACGCACCACCTCGAGTTCGGTCAGCTTCGGGGACTTGATGGCCGCAATGGCCACCATATGGTTCGGATCGCGCAGAAGCACGGTGCGATGAAATGCATTGCCCAAAATGGCGAGACGCACCTTTTCCGGAATCGAAAGCTTCTCGATCCGAAGGAGAAGTTCCTTATGTTTATGGGCCTCAGCTTCCGAATCCTCGCCCGAAATCTCCTTGGAGGCCGTCTCCTCATAAATAGAGGAAAACGATTGGTCAAATTCGGCTTCCGCCAGGGCTCGATCCATCGGATCCTCGTCCCGGGGCATCATACCGATGGCCTGGGCCATCTCCCTGAAGGCGCCCATGCTCAACTTGACTCCGTTGCGAACGGCAAGTTCCACGCAGCGACTCGCCGTGGACATCCTGGTGTTGGGATTCGCGTAGAGGGCCTCAATGAGCGCTGGATAGCGCAGGAGACGCTGCTCGTTTCGGGCCACCATCTCCGTGAGGCGCTCGTTCATATCCGACACGAGCCGCACCAGGGTCTCATCCGCCACCGCGTTGTTGAGGACCATCAATTCCACGAGCGCGGATCGCCCATGGACGGCACGGGCCAACGTATCGAGCACCTGCGGCGGCAGGTCCTTGTCCAGACAGGCCTTGAGAATCGGCTCGTCGAGATGGGATAGGGTCCCGGTGGCCAAATCGGAAACCGACGCATCCGAATCGTGGCTGAGCTGGTAGAGGACACAGACCAAATCCGGCCCGGACATCCCGGGCACGAGGCCCTTGGCTGCCATCTGGCGCAATTTGACGGGGACCGACGGTGCCACGAGTCGCGCTGCGACGGCAGGCAGTTCATCGGAGGAAAGGGGCCGATGCTCAAGGGACATGACAGGCCTCGAAAGGACTACTCCTCGTCCTCTTCCACCTTGGATTCGGCGATGATCTTCTCGGCGAGCTGAGCAGGAACCTCTTCGTACTGCGCAAAGGTCAAGGAGAAACTTCCGCGCCCCTGGGTCAAGGAGTCCAGATCAGCGGCATATCGCTGCACCTCGGCCAACGGAACCTGGGCGCGAATCACCTGGTACTTGCCCATGGGTTCCATACCAAGGATTCGACCACGCTTCGAGTTGATGTCACCCATGATATCGCCCATGGAGTCATCTGGGCAGACCACCTCAATCGTATAGAGGGGCTCCAGAAGCACCGGATTCGCCTTCTTGGTGGCAGCCTGGAACGCCTTGGACCCAGCGAGCTGGAAGGCATAGTCCGACGAGTCCACGTCGTGATACTTGCCATCCACCAAGGTGACGCGAATATCCACGAAGGGGTATCCGGCGATGACGCCCTTTCTCATACGGTCTCGAATCCCCTTCTCGATGGAGGGTCGGTACTGCTGGGGGATCGAACCGCCGAAAATCTTGTCCACGAACGAAAATCCACCGCCCCAGGGCAGCTCCACCACATCCTCGTCCTTACTGCCGCCACGGGGCAACGGCTCCACTTCAATGTAGCAGATACCAAACTGACCACGACCGCCGGTCTGTTTCTTGTGTTTTCCTTCGGTGCGTCCCACACGGCTCTTGATGGCCTCCCGGTAGGGTACTTTGGGAAGGCTCATATCCACCTCGACGCCCAGACGACGGAGCCGCTCCACCGTGGTGTCCACGTGAATCTGGCCCATGGCACCCATGACGAGTTCAGCGGTCTCCACGTCACGCTCAACCCGCAAGGTAATATCCTCTGCGAGGATGTCACCAATCTTCGTGCCCAGCCGATCCTCGTCCGCCTTGGAACGGGGCTTAAACGCATAGAAAGTCACCGGCTGTGGAACGTCAGGCACCTTGTAGATCACTGTTTCCTTGTCTTCGCACAACGTGTGTCCTGTCCGGGTTTCCTTGAGCTTGGCCACGGCCACGATGTCGCCCGCCTGTGCCTCGGAAACCGTCTCCCGCTTCTTTCCCTGGACAACGTAGATCTGGCTAAACCGCTCCTTGGCGTCCTTGTTGCGGTTCATCACGGTCGAATCCGAAGTGAGCGTGCCCGTCACCACCCGCAGGACGCTCATCCTGCCGATGTCCACACCCATGGTCTTGAACACGATCCCAGAAAAGGGCAGGGACGAATCCGTGGCGCGCTCCACATCCTGACCATCGCCCGTCGTGGCCTCGAAGGGCTTGTGGGCGTCGGGACAGGGGAACACGTCCACCGCCAGGTCCAGCATGGACTGGATGCCCATGTTCTTCTTACCGGATCCACAAAGCACCGGTACCACGTCTCCGTTCGCAACGGCAGTACGAAGTCCTCGGTTCAACTCTTCGACGGTCAACTCCTCGCCTTCGAGGTACTTCTCCATCAACTCATCGTCGCTTTCGGCCACCATCTCCACGAGTACAAGACGCGCCGCATCCACCGTATCCTTGAGGTCTGCGGGCACATCCGCCTGCGTCACCTTCTTGCCGCCGTCATCGAACAGGAACGCCTTGCCGGAAAGCAGGTCCACCACGCCCTTGAAGTCCTGTTCCTTGCCGATGGGCACCTGGAACGCAACGGCCTTGCGACTGAGTTGCTCTCGGACCTCCGCCAGCACTTTGTCAAAGTCGGACCGCTCCTGATCCATCTTGCTCACGAAAACCGCTCGCGGCAGACCAAACTGGTCGGCATAGCCCCAAACCTTTTCCGTGTTCACCATGACTCCATCGGTCGCCGAAATGACGACCACGGCACTGTCGGCGACCTTCATGGCCATCTTGGTATCGTACATGAAATCGCTGGCTCCGGGAGTGTCGATCACATTGACCTTCTTCTTCGACCATTCCACATAACCGAGAGCGACTTGGATCGTGCTCGTCCGCTTGATCTCCTCGGGCTCGAAGTCAAAATTCGAATTGCCTTCGTCCACTGAACAAAGTCGGGTCACCATCCCGCCGTCGAACAGCATGGCCTCGCAAATCGAGGTCTTTCCCGATCCCCTTTGGCCAACAAACGCCACGTTCCGCACATCTTTGGTGTTGTATACCTTCATCGCGCTCCCATCCTCGTCTCGACCGTCATGCCAGGCACAGCAGGCCTCCGGCCCTGATTTTCGCCACCGGCCCCCGGCCAGTGACCGCTCATTGACTGCTCACTTTTTCCCTGAGAAGGCCAGATCCGCACAAACTCAGTCCGTTCATATATTGCAGAGACACCTTTCTGGTCAAGGGCAAACCAATACGACCAGGCTCCACCTAAGGAAGGAATCGGGGGCCATCAAGAAAAGACGAATCCTGGCGACATAACCTCGGTCATGCGATCAGGTCGAACGACTCCGAGCTTTCCCATCTCCTCGTCCACGGAACGAAGGGCCGCATCGTCACCCTTCAACTCGGCGAGCCTTCTCCTGGCGGCGAGCGCCTCCAAAACCCGGTCGGCCGCCTCCAGGATTTCGACGGCTCGGAGTAGGGCCTGTTCGGTCACCTGACGATCGCCGGTCTTGTTCCAGATCAAGGCGGCATCCAAAATATCGGCCCACCCTCTCGCCATGGCCGCATGTTGGCGTTTCAACTTCGCAATGGCCTTGGCAGCGATCCGAAGTTGGCGGGCCCGCTCAGAACCTTTGCATTGGGGCGCAAATGCGAGAGACGCTCGGGCGCGTAACCGCAACGTCTCGGACTCGACGTACTCGACGCGCACCAGGAGCGCTCTTTGAATCTGATCCATTTCCCGATCCACGCGACGACAGGCTTCCTCGACCCGGCGCTCGTAGAGAAGCAGATCGATCCAGCCAAGGAGTCGATAGAAGTGCTGCAACTGGTACCGATCCTGAGGCCACGAATCCAAGGCGTGTTCAAGGTACTCCTCGACCAGCTCGGCCCGATCCTCGGCCAGCCAAGCCAACCCCATGGTCGTTTCGATGTTTGCGGCCAGAAAACGATCCCCGGACCGACGAGCCTCGCCGTGGTGAGCCTGGACGTGTTCACCGAGCGCCTTCAAGTCACCGTACATGCGGAAGGCGAATCCAACGAAGGAATAGCTTGCAGCCAGCTCCCAACCCACGCCATGACACCGATCGCGGAAATGCTCCGCCGCCTTGTTGCCCATATCCGCAGAGACGAGCCAGTTGCCAGAAAAAAACTCGGCGATGCAGCGTGCGAGATACGCGCGTCCCTGCATGGACACGTCGTCGCTCTTCTGGGCCAACGCCTCGACTCGCTCGATCAGCCCGTCCACCTCCCGACGCTTCTTCTCTCCGTAGGTGGCCAGCAACCCAGCCTCGATGGCGAAACCACCGATGATCATCGTCTCGTCTCCGATATCGAGGGCACGCCGCATCAGATGGGCGCCAAACAAGGCGCTCAGAACAGGCTCGACGATGCTGAGCCCAATCGAGACGGACCACAGCACGTCCAACTCCCTGCGATCCTTTTTCGAAATCTCCGAACGGTCGCGCGGCTTGTACGACAGACCGCGTATCTTGAGCCGCGCCCTGGCGAGTCCCGTCGCCACCAACGCCCTCTTGCCGAGCTTCGGCATGGAATACCCGATCTCCGACAGGACCGCGCTGATCTCCGCGAAACCACGATCCAGGTAGCCGCCCCGCAGCATCTGATTGGCTGCTTTGTACCGGGCATCGAGCCGCACCGCCACGTCCGTACTCAGCCCGGCCGCCCTTGCGTAGGCGTCCGCCGACCGACGCACCTGGCCGATGCTCGCCAGTGCATCTCCGAGCCCAAGGAACAGATCCACCCGAACATCTGGATCCTCGGCCAACTCGATCGCCTGCTCGTACAACACAGCAGCCCGATCGAAGGCCAACTTCTCCATGGCACGCTTGGCTGCCTGGATCACGTATCTCTTGGCATGGTCCGTCCTGCCAGCCGCAAGCCAATGTCGCGCCAGGACGTCCACTGAGACGTGGCGTGCCCCCTCCATGGCGCGCGCCAGATTCATGTGGATCCCGCGCCGTTGGTCCTCGTCCATCCGCCCCACCACGGTTTCCCGAATCCGATCGTGATAGGTCTCGACGAGATCCCTGGTCCTGAATCCATGGCAGCGAAAGAGCCGACGCCCCCGCAGCACGGACACCTCTTTCCACCAATCCGGGTCCGACATGGGCACGTCAGCAGCCGTCGCCAGGATCACGTGGGGCAAGGCTTCTCCGGCAACAGCGAGTGTTTCGAGCAGGCGTCTGCCCTTGCCCGTCAGGTCAGACACGCGGTCCACAATCACATCATCGAGGCTCAAAGCCGTGCTGAGGTCCTGCTCTCCAGAGGTTGGCGATCGATACTGCAGATACCGCACCATCTCCCCGACGAAGAACGGATTACCCTCCGACTCGGCCGCGATGCGCTCTGCCAGGTCTGCACCATGCAGGCCGGCCCGATCCAAGAAGGCAACAGCCATGGCCCGCGCCTCCTGATCGCCCAAAGGCCCGAGAAGGACATCCTTGAAGGCTCCGCTCTGCTCCATCCGCGCCCATGGCGTCAGATCCGAATCCGACCGAACCTGCTGCTCTTCGTTTCTCCGAGCCAACAGAAACAGCACGCGACGCGTGGGGCCGGTTCCCTCGGCAAACCTGGACACGAGGTTTTCGAGCAGATCCATGCTGTCCGCATCGCTCCACTGGATGTCGTCGATGAAAACCAGGATGGGCTGCATGGCCGCCATGCTCTCGAGCACCGACCCGAAGGCTGCAAGGGCACGGCGACGACTCTCACGAGGAGAACGTTCGACCGCGTCACGGCGATTCAGTGCAGACGACAGCGCTCGAATCCTGCCCAAAACCGGAAACATGCCCACGAGCAAATTCATGTCCGGAGGGAATTCGACCAGATGACCACGGCGTTCCTCGTGGAGGAGTGCCACAGCCATCTTGTCCACCACCGCGTCGAAACCTTTGAACGGCACCGACTCCCGCTCATGGCACTTGCCTGAAAAAATGAACAGTGCCCCGTTGGTCGTCTCCCGGACGTGTCTCTTGAATCGCGCGATCAAAGCCGACTTCCCGATCCCCGAAGATCCTGTCACCAGCGCGATCGACGACCGGCCACCCACGGCGTCTTCCCAAAACCGTTGCAACTGGCCCATCTCACGCTCGCGACCCACAAACAACTCGTCCGCACCAGAGGACCCGCTCGATCCGCTATGGGCGGCCAACCGAGCTGCATTCTTGTCACCGAGCCTGGACAGGACAGCCAACCCACTGGGGCGCAGGGCGGGATCCGGGTCGAGCAGGGCCATGGCCAGATCCGCCAAATCGCCGTCGCATTGCAGATGCACGAGTCGAGGCGATTCGGGAATCTGCCCCTGCTTGTTCAACAGGACCTGCAGGACACTTCCTTCGAAGGGGAGGCGACCGGTCAAAACCTGATACAGGATGACGCCAACCGAGTACCAATCGGAGGCTGCCGTGGCCCGCGCCTCCGCCGCCACCTCGGGCGCCATGTAGGCGGCCGTTCCCGCCAAACCGGCATCGGTGAGCTTGTCCGCCTCGTCGCGGTCTTGCGCCACCATCAGGCCAAAATCCAGCAACACGAGTTTTCCCGACCTGGTGACCAGGATGTTCGACGGCTTGATGTCGCGATGCACCTTTCCCCTGTCATGAAGAAACGTCAGCACGCGACCGAGTTGTCTGAATGCCGAGATCAACCGATCCCGGTCATAGAGAGCGCCCAAATTATCGCTGAGAACATCGGCCGAATCCGACCCGGTCTGGTCCGTCAACGACCCTTCTGGTGGAAACGACTTGGAGGAGGCCGGCGGCACGTCCATGCCAGTCTGCGAGGTGATCGGGACCACGATGTCCTGGCCGCTACAGACGTGGCTCACCAGGTCCACACCATCGATGAGATCCATCGTGAAGAACCAGAGCCCATCTACTTCTTCCAGCTCGTGCAGTCGCACCAGGTTGGGATGCTGGAGCTCCGCCAGCCCACGAAACTCCTGTTTGAACCGAAGCAGGGACGATCCGGCAACGTTGATGAGCGTCTTGAGCGCCACCGTTGCTCCAGACTCACGGTCCATCGCCTCGTAGACCACCCCCATCCCGCCAACACCAATCTTTCGCTGGAGCGTGTAGCGACGACCAACCTCTGCAAACATCCCTGTGCGCCTCCCGAAGTATCTACCTTATGCTTATGCGATTGACCGGGTTTCTGTCCAGTACCATTCCACCGAAGAGGCGAGGGAGTAAAAACAGGATCCTACTGTGGTTCCCATGTGGTCCCTCCGGCTGATCGTCGACCACCGCCCCCCCTGAACAACCCATGACAAAAATGTCGCGATCACGGACCATCGAAATAGATCGATGGCCCACCCCAGCCCTGACCATGATTCTGCGTCCACCGATGGATGGAAACAGCTACGCCCTGTTGCGCCGATAGAGAATGCGGAGGCCCTGCAGGGTCAAAAACTCATCCACGTCCCGTACGAATCGAGAGGCGCCAACCAAGAGCCTGGCCTGACCACCCGTTGCGAACACACGACAGTCGGGCGCCTCGCGCTCGCGCATCATCCGCTCCACGATCCCGTCCACTAAGCCGACGTAGCCGAAAACAAGACCGGCCTGCATGCTCTCTTCGGTGTTGCGGCCAATGGCGTGCCTGGGCCGCAGCAGCGACACCCTGGGCAGCTTGGCCGCAGCGGTGAACAGGGCATCCGCACTGAGCTGGATACCAGGAGCGATGGCGCCACCGAGGTACTCACCCTGGTCCGAAACCATGTCGAAGGTGGTGGCGGTGCCGAAGTCCACGACGATGCAAGACTTCTTGGCCGTTTCATAGGCAGCGACCGCGTTCGCGATCCGGTCCGCCCCGGCCTCTTTCGGATTATCGAGCAACAGCGGCATCCCAGTGCGCACCCCGGGACTGATCACCAACGGATTCAGATTCAGATACTCCACCAAAGCTTCGACCACTGGATTTTGCACCGGCGGCACCACACAGGACAGACAGGCGTGATGAATCGCCTCGCGCTCCACGTGCCTGAAGGAAAACAACTCGGCCAACAAGACGGTGTACTCGTCCGAGGTCCGTTCCGGCCGGGTCTGAATCCTCCAATGGGCAAGCAGCCGCTGCCCATCGAAGACCCCCAGGGTCGTGTTCGTATTTCCTACGTCAATCGCCAATAACATGGCCCGCCTCCACTCCTAGGTCGTTTCTGCCCACCAAACACGGCAAAGCGCCCACATCACCGACCCCGATGCTGCACTCGAATCGGGTCGAATACGAACCACCGCATCAAACCGTCCAACTGAATCGCTCAGTCGTCCAATCCAAATGGCGGATACTCGTTGCGCAACCACATCGTAAAGGCCCGAATCCGCAGATTCTGCTGCCGCTGCTTGCGCACGAACTCGAACCAGCTCTGCGGATAGGCCCCGGAAAACAGGACGGCCCAAGGGCCGAGCATGGTCAGGATACCAGCCCAAATACCGTAGATGCCATTGAGCAACATGACTGGAAACGCCGCAATTCCGGAAAAGAACAGCCAGAGCCGAGAATGCTTTTCCGGATAGGGAATGATCAGATCGAGTTGCTCATCCTCGGAACTCAAGGAAAAGGACGGATACCCGTTGATACGCACCTGCATATACGCATTGAGCCGCTCGGTGTAGCGCAGAAACTTCCGCATGAACTCGAACCATCCCCTTGGATAATGCCCCGTGAAAAGGATGATCCAAAACGAAAGCCCGTTGACGACTGCCACCCCGATGGCCACCAAGAAGAGCCATAGAAAATGGGGAATCATCATGAGCATGCCGACAAACCCGAGCAGGGTGAACAGAAGCGCCTGACCACGAGACGAGTCTGCGCCATAGGGCATCCTCAAGTACACCGGATGCTGCCTTCCAGAAGCATCGTCCCAATCCGATCCATTCACGTCCCCATAAACAGGACCTCCTGCCGGGGGAACCCCCATCGGGCCGCCCGAAGCAGGTGGGGCTGCTGGGGGAGCGCCCATACCGCCGCCCGCCATGGGCGCTGGAGCTGGGGCTGGGGCCGCCATGGGCGCTGGGGCTGGTGCCGCCATGGGCGCTGGCGCGGGAGCTGGTGCTGCCACGGGTGCTGGGGCTGGCGCTGGGGCCGCCACGGGCGCTGGGGCTGGTGCCGCCATGGGCGCTGGCGCGGGAGCTGGTGCTGTCATGGGCGCTGGGGCTGGTGCCGCCATGGGCGCTGGGGCTGGTGCC
>JAGGXR010000023.1 GCA_021162935.1 Deltaproteobacteria bacterium | reverse complement strand
TTGTTTGGGGTGCGTTTTTTTTTGGGCGCGATGAATCGCGTCCTCGACTGTCGCGCGTTGTTTGGGGTGCGTTTTTTTTTGGGCGCGATGAATCGCGCCCCTACGTTGGGGGATGGTGTGCCGGGGGGGACGGCCAGGTCCAAACGATAGGGACGCTGTTTGGCGAAGTCAGGGCAAAGTGAATCCGATACGAGGAGACGCGCATGAAACAGGCGAAGGAACAAGGGGGTGGGCTGTCCTTTCGTAAACGCATGGCCCGGATGGCATCGGTCTCCCATACCTACTTGGCACTCCACGATCCATGGGTCGGCGCAGCACGCGGTTGGCGATAGAATTATAGAACTATGGAATTTTGGCTTTTTGTCGGTCAAGTTCGAGTCGAGGTTCTTTGCTCCAGGCCAGCCAGGGCGTGCCATTGTTGGCTCATTTGCGACTTTGTTCAGTCTCTTGCTCGGGTGGTGGGGGATTCCTTGGGGCCCAATCTGGACGATCAAGGGGGTGATCCGCAATCTCGCTGGCGGAAGAAAGATCCGCGTGGATTCTCTTCTCGTACCCGGAGACGTCAAGGTGGTATCCGATGAGTCCTAGCTGCGATCGTCGACCAGTTGTCGCCTGGAAACAGCGGGGCTCCGGCGGGCGGTGAGTCTCCCAGGCCCCATTGAAGCGGTTCTGTCTACCACCCACTGCGCTGGTCTGGCGCATCCTTTCCACAACCAAAAATCCGCACCCCGACGTGTTCGGCGTGAACGGCGTGTTCGTCGTGAAGTGGAACAAAACGTTCAGATCACTGTGGAAGTCTACCGGATGATCCGATCACTCCACAAACGATTGGTGTCCACCAAACCGGGTCAACCCCAGCAAGAACCAAAGAGGTGTTGGACTGATTCCTGATAAATTTTCATTTTTTTTCGAGGGGGCACGCCCGCCAACTGACAGACCCCAGTTGGTATCATGGAGATCACGAGTGACAGTCAAACGGGTTTGTGCCGGACCAATGGAGAAAGGGAAAGACACTTACCCATTACCGTGGGAGGTCAAAGCATGATGCACTCACCAAACTGGATCGGTGTGACCCTGTATGCCACCGTCATGGTGGCTGGCTGTTCGAAGACTGCAGCGAAAAAGAAAAAACCTCCAGCCACGAAATCGACTGTCGAATCTGGGGCCGATGGCTACGAAAATCCGCCCAGCGAACCGACATTGTCTCAAAAACTCGGCTCTGCTGGCACGATGACGCAGGTGGTTTCAATCCTCAAGCCGCACATGGAAAATACGTTCAATGACTTCAGCAAAGCGTCGGGGCTGTTGGCATTATGGTGGATGTCCCACACGCCACATCTCGAGGATCTCGATTCTTTGGAAAAGACGAGCTACAAACGGGTGATGAAAGACCCACAGGCCGAACGAGGGAAACGGCTTTGTGCACGCACAAGAGTCATTGAAATCCATGCCATGCACGGAGGAAAACATACGTACTTCAAGGGAGGACTCATCCGCGGATATAGCCAAATATATCGATTCATCGCAGTGGGCAGCACGGGGGACCTGGTGCAACGTAGCCACGCAAAATTCTGCGGAGTGGTCATGGGAACGCAGTCCTACTCGAATTCGGGCGGTGGCACGGCCCATGGAATCGAAATGGTCGGCATGTTCGACCTGAAGGAAAACCATGTAAAAAACTAACGCTCGTCTGCAATCACAGATTCCCCGCCGCATTCAAGGGTCTTACACTCGTGGTCGAGGCATGCGCGCATGGTCGAGGCATACACTCGTGGTCGAGGCATGTCATGCCGAACAACGTGGGCTACCAAACAACAGGCCTACCAAACAACAGGGCTACCAAGCAACAGGGCTACCAAGCAACAGGGCTACCAAGCAACAGGGCTACCAAGCAACAGGGTTGACAGTACGAGGTCTGCTTGGGATAGCTTGCGCTATGAGATATCAGGTACGCTCAATCATCACGTCACCCAGGTTACACCTGTTCATGATGGCGGCGTTCATGTTCGCCGTCCTGGCGTTAGCGAGCCGAGGACGAGCATGGGCAACCCCATCAAGAAACGGGCCGACTCGGCCGGCGGGCGGCTTCCACGTGGTCTACACCTGGAAGGAACGCCAGGGACCCATGCTGTTCGTGCAGGAGATCCACCTCTACGGAAATGGAACTCTGCGCTTCGTGGCCAAGACGGGAGTGGGAGCGAACCACGAGTTCATGGCGCCCACGGACAGAGCATTCGCTCAGCGATTCAAGCAAGAACTGTCCAAGGCCAAGGCCAGGCCTGATCCCAGACCGACGTGCGGAGCGCCACGAGGCGGCATCCTGACGATCACGGGGCTACATCGAAAGAAGACGGTGATCGATCTGTTCCAGTCCGCAAACTGGGCTCGCTATGGTCGGCTGGCCAGGTGGCTCGTGAGCAAGGTGATGGGCGGCACGATGCCGGCTCTGGACGCGGACTGCCGCCCCCTGCAGACCGGCCTGCGGCCCGGCGCCCATCCTCCCGCCGGGCTCCCGGAGATTCGGGACCCGGATCACGAAGATCAGTTTCTGTCCGACTACGCCAAGGCGACCTCGGACGATGCCAGGTACCGGGCCCTCGTCAACCTGGCCTGGACCAAGAACGGCGATCCGTTCTTCCGGTTCGAACTCCTGCGTCGGTATCCCACGAGGCGGGAGAGTCAGGCGCTCATCCAATACCATCTGGCTGAGCTCGTTCGTTCGGTGTCGAACAAAAATCTCGCACGACGCCTCCTGCGACGTATCGGGCGTCGCAGCGGTCCGGAGTTCGATTTCCACCGCGCGATTCTCCAGGCAATTCTCTCAGACGTCCAAGGGATGAAACACAGTCTTGCCGCCTATGAGCAGGCCCTGGGACGCAAGGCCGGCAGATTGCAAACGACCGAATGGAACCGAGTGGCTGCCGCCTGGGCGACGTTGTCGACGGATCGCACCACGTGGCGGTCCGTCAAGACGGCACATGCCAGACTGTTCGCCTTCTATTGGAATCTCCTCTACCGAATCGGAGGCGGCAACCCGAAAACGGATCCCCCCCTGGCTGGTCTGCTCGCAACCATGGCTCTGCACGAGGCACGCCAGGCCTTCTTCTCCAGGGGCCCGGTGGTGCGCGGATCTGTGAACCTGCGCGCCCGCAGATTCGTCTTGAAGTACTATTCTCCCCTGAGCAAAAGAAACTGGCTCAGCCTCCCGGTGGCCTATCGATTCGACCTGCTGCTCATGACCGGGTACCTGAGACGACATCCTTCCTTGTACCGCAACACCGGCTATACCGGCCCAAATTCGGACGCGATCATTTTGGAACGTCTCATCCTCCTCCACCGATACCGGGAGGCAAAGCGATTCATCCAGCGACGAGCGGGAGGTATCCCAAAACGCGAGGCGAGGCTCGATGTGGTCGCCGGCAAGGCATTTCGGCGCAATGAAGCGTGGAACCTGGCAAAGGCGGCCTTCATGCACGCAGCACAACTGGGTGCCGGGCAGGGTTGGGCAGAGTTTGTTCGGACCCTCATAGAAGAGGGACGCCTCGCGGCGGCGGCGGCCCAAGCCATCCAGGCCAAATGGCTGTCGTCGAATCCTGTGATGGCCCTTGCACGCAGTGAACTCCAGGCCCGACTCGGCCACGACGACGAGGCGGCAAAGTCGGCATTGGCAGCCATCCAGGAGGACGGCGGCCCCGAGGCCCACCGGCAGGCAGGGCTCGCCCTCGCCGCTCAGGGCCGACTGTCCAAGGCGGCAGCGCATTTCAAAGCGGCCATGTCCGATCCGACCATCGGACCACAGGCTCGAGTAGACCTGGCGGAGATGGCCCTTGCCACTGGCCGAATCAAGCAAGCAAGGCAAGCGGCCCGTGATCTGCGTGCGTCAGGGGCCCTCCCGGGCTGCGCAGAAACGATTCTTTCCATTGCGGCCACGATGCAGCATCAAGAAGGGCTGGCCCGCTTGGAAGCGGAACGAGCCGATTTTCATTCGGGTACAGACCCGGACGATTTGGTTTGTGCAGCATCCCACTTTCTCCACCATCAGACCATGTTCCCCGTTGCCGTACGCCTGCTGCGCCGGGCTCTGACCCGAAGGCCCGACTGGTCCGTGCCCAGAGCCATGCTCGCAAACGCCCTCGCCCAGGGTGGTAGCCTCCGATCCGCCTTGAACGAAATCGAGGCGGCGCTCCGGGTTCGGCCCAACTATCAGCCCTATCTGAGACTCCGTCTGGCCATTCGGCAGGCAATTGCCAAGTGAGGATGCTCGTGCCCCATCGTCCAAAAGGAAAAACATCGTCCTCAAAAGGACAGGCAAAGCGGTCATTGACCAGGCCCACCGGCACCGTGGAGCCGATCGGCGAACTACTCTTGGATTATATCGAAGCGCGCGGGCTCCGTCGCCCCATGCAGCTCGCCATGGCCCGCCGGCTCTGGCCCGAAATCTGTGGACCTCGTGCCGCCCAGGTGAGCCGTCCCGCCATGCTTCAAAGAGACGTGCTCACCGTTCGTGTCACCGACTCGGTATGGCTCCAAGAACTCAGCATGCAGAAGCCAACCCTGTTGACCCGACTCGCCGAAGCCATGCTGGACGACATGGCGCCCACTGACCTGCGATTCATCCTGGCTGGAAGCCTGGAGGGCGACTCCGGCGGTGCATGATTCTCCTTGCATCCCATGACGATTCGGAAGAAAGTCGCCTCCATGTGACCAACGGAAACGAACAAGGTGCAGATTCGCGCCGTCGAATCATGGAGTTACTGAATCGCATTGTGAATGAAGGCAACAGGAGGTCGAAGATGAAAAAGACGGGACTACTGGCGGGACTGATTGTCTTGCTCGTCGCAGGATGCGGCGTGCCGAAAAAGAAGTACAATGCCCAACTCGAATTGGCCAAGCGTCTCCAGGAACAACTTGCCGCAGCCCAGTCGCAGAACGGCAACCTGAACAAAAAGGTCACGGCGCTCGAAAGCATGATGGCTGGCCTGCAGTCCAAGATCAAAGAGGCAGAAAACGACGCCGTCCGTCTCAGTCATCGATTCCGGGCCAAGCTGCAAGCGACGCAGAAGGAACTCGAAGAACTCGCAAAGGCAAGACGCGAAGCCGAACAACGCAACAAGATGCTGCGGGAACTGACGGCGAAATTCAGGAAACTCATCGATGCCGGCACCCTGTCCATCACCATCATCCACGGCAGGATGGTGCTCAAGCTCAAGTCGGCGGTCCTGTTCGCCTCGGGACGCGCCCACCTCAGAAAGGCCGGCCAAAATACGCTCAAAGCCATCGCCGCCGTGCTCAAAACCATCAACGGCAAGCACTTCCAGGTCGCAGGCCACACCGACGACAAGCCGATCCATCGTTCCAAGTTCAGGAACAACTGGTGGCTGTCGTCGGCCCGCGCGGTCCAAGTGGTCGACTTTCTTCAAAAGCAGGGCGTGCCCCCGCAAAACCTGAGTGCAGCAGGATTCTCCCAGTATCAACCCGTTTCAAGCAATGCCACTGGCGCCGGCCGGAAACAGAACCGCCGGATCGAAATCACCCTCCTGCCTTCCATCCCGAGGCAACTGCTCCAGGGCAAGTAGCCGCAAAACACACCACTCACAACAGATTGCCCCACAGGGAACCTGCCGATACGAGGCCGGTGCGAACTTGTGTCTTGCTCGGCCCGGCCCCCAAGCACGCGTCTGGCTATCGTGCTATCGTGGTTCCTTCAGCACACGGCGTGTCCCAAAAACCTTCCCTGCTATACCGTGAACAGGCGCATGGCGGACACCGGGCCGGGGGCCCGTGGTGGTGACCCGGACAGCATGACCACTACGTCCCCCTTCTTTGCGAGGTTGCGTCGCAACGCAAGGTCGCTAAGATACCGCGCCATCTCGCTGCCTCGATCCGCGCCGCCGTCGAGAATCTCGGGCAGCACGCCCCAGAGCAGGGCCATCCGGCGAAGGATACGCGGGTCCGAGGCAAGGCCGACGACCTGAGCCGCTGGTCTCGATGAGGCGGCGGCGCGACTGCGCGAGCCATCCACATCCACGACGAACACCGTCTCGATCTCGAGTTCTCTGGTGACCAGTTCACTGGCCCGCCCCACGGCCTCGCCCACGTTGTCCGCTCGTTCGAGTTCGCCGGCTCCAACAGTGCGAAGATGGTGGAGCAGCCGTTCCTCTGCCTCCAGGGCAATCCGCTCCATCATCTGCACGGCCTCGACCGGATACTGCCCTGACGCCGTCTCGCCCGACAGCATGACGGCATCGACCCCGTCGAAGATGGCGTTGGCCACGTCACTGACCTCGGCTCTGGTTGGACGCACATTGCTCGTCATGGATTCGAGCATCTGTGTGGCCACGATGGTCGGCCGCTCGTGGTCGCGGGCCAACGCCGCGATCTCCTTCTGGATGCCCGGAACCTTCTCCACGGCCATCTCCACTCCGAGATCCCCACGAGCCACCATGACCGCGTCCGCCATTTCGATGATCGATTCGAGGTGTTCGACCGCCTCGGGTTTTTCGATCTTGGCCACCACGGGAATATCGAGACCTGCCTCCCGTATCCGCTTCTGGATACGAGCCACGTCCTCGGCGGAACGAACGAAGGAGAGGGCCACGTAGTCCACCTGATGGGCAATGCCCCATTCCAGATCCCGCCAGTCTTTGTCCGTGATCGTATCGAGACCAGTCAGACGCGCTCCGGGAAGGTTCACCCCCTGGTGCGCCCGCAGGTCGCCCCCGCGCACCACCCGACAGACCACTCCTTCGGAACCCTGTTCGGTGACGACCAATTCCAGGCTGCCATCGCTCAGAAACACACGCTCACCCACTGACAGGTCCGTGAGCACCTCGGGATGGCTGATGGCGATCCGCTCCGCCGTGATCCGGTCGCCGCCCGTCAGGGTCACGGCCGTGTCCTGCGCCAGATGAACCTTGCCGCCCTCCACATCGCCACCGGTTCGAATCTTGGGCCCGCAGAGGTCCTGGAGCACGGCCACATGGCGACCTGCCTCGGCGCTCACCTTCCGGATCCGATTCATGAGTTGCTCGTGACTGGCATAGTCTCCATGGGAAAAGTTCAACCGCGCCACGTCCATGCCGGCGGCCACCATGCGCGCCAGGGTATGTTCGTCACTGCTCGCAGGCCCAATGGTCGCGACGATCTTTGTGCGTCTCATGGTGTCCCTCCGTGATGCGTTCTTCGGGATCCGATACGGTGTGCTCCCGATCCGACATGATGTGTTCCCGATCCGACATGATGCGTTTCGGATCCGGTGGCGCGCGGACGCGCCAAGCCTGTGTTCCAAGGCAAAACGACCTGCAGACGACCTGCCACGACCCGAAAGGTCGTGGTCTTGCGAAAGGCCCGCGAATAGGCGGCAACCCGCCGCATGATGTCCGCTCCGTTGTGGCCAAGGGCGGGGTGCGGAAGCCGGTCCCTGGCGATATTGATGGGGATGAACTCTGCCAAAACGATGCGCTTCCCAGATGGGGCTTTCTCGAACACCACGTGCGCCAGCCCGGAATCACCGATCCTGCCGAAACGAAAATCGAACAGGAAGTTACCCAGCGAGTAAAACGCCACCATCTTACCCCATCGCTCGATGCCACGCAGCACGTGCGGATGGGCTCCGATGAGCACATCGCATCCGGCTGCTTCGAGCAGACGAACGAGTTTGCGTTCCCGCCAGAGAACCAGATGATGATACTCCTCGCCCCAATGGAGCACGACCACGACGAAATCGACGTGTTTCTTGAGAGCGGCGACTTTTGGTGGCAGGTCCCGACGGACCCGCTGCCGAGTCAAATGTGCCAAAAAACCGGTCCGTTGCCGCATCCCTTCGTAGTTGACGAGACGCGTCACCACGAGCACCCCGACCTTGACGCCATGTTTTTCAAAAATGTACGGCTTCCAGGCCTCCTGCTGGCTGCGTCCGGTCCCGGCCCAGGCCAGACCGGCCCTGGTCAGATACTGAATCGTGTCCAGGATGCCCTGGTCTTTTTGGTCCTGACAGTGGTTGTTCGCCGTCCCAATCAACGTGAACCCGGCATGGGCGAGCATTCCCGCGACCCGGGGTTTGGCTCGAAAGACGAGAGACGAATGCACCCTGGTCCAGTAGGTTTTTGCCGTGATGGGCGTCTCCAAGTTGCAGGTGGTGATATCGTTGCCCTTCAGCAGGGACCGCACGAATCGAAAGGGACGATCGTAGCCGAACGACGAAAAACTGCCACGACGAAAGCGGCCAAACATCACGTCTCCGGCTGCCACGAGACTGATTCGAACCGTTCCGGTAGGACGGCTGCCTCGTGTGACCGTATGGGGCGATGTCCCCGGAGGCCATCCGCCGGCCGGAGCCGCCCACGCGGGCAAAGAGGGCCATAAGGCCAGCGAGAATACAATGAATACAATGAATGCCGAAACCAAACCGGCCCGCCGGCGTGGATCACGCCACCAGCCCCGGCCATCTGCCTGTCCGCCCCCAAAAGAAAGCCGCCCGTCACGAGACGAGCCCTTGCCATACGTCATGATACACCAGTATTCCGCGGCAGCCCACCGCCGCCGAAAGAGCGTTGGACAAGCCCACTATAGGCGGCTTCGACCGCATGGCAACGGTTTTTCCTTGACAGCAACCCACCCAACGCTACTGTCACAAACAAGTAAGGGCTCACTAACCAAATTCGTACAATGGTGCATCACATCCACATGGCAACCAAGCGAAAACGACTCACAGCAGCAGAACGAAAACCTCAAATCATGCGCTCGGCCATCAAGGCACTTGCCCGATCGAACTATCGAACCACCAGTATCGCTGAAATCGCCGCTGAAGCGGGTATCACCGAACCAGCGGTGTACCGGTACTTCCCCACGAAGAAGGCCCTGTTCATCTCGATTTTGGAGGACGTCGGCAATCGAGTCCTCCGAATCTGGGAGGCCATTTTGGACGAGTCGTCAGGGCCACTCGACGCCCTGACGAAAATCGCCGGAGACTATTACGAAAGGGCCATGACCCGAAGAGGCGAATTGAAGGTCCTGTTCCAGGCCCTGTCGGAAGTGGACGACCAGGACATCAGACGCGCGCTCCGGGTGCAGTTCGCCTCGTACGTCGACCTGCTCGAAACCATCATCCGGCGGGCCCAGGCGGACGACATCATCCACCAACACGTGGATGCGGCCGCGGCGGCATGGAGTTTTCTGAGCGTGGGATTCACCCTGAACCTGGTGGGTTTGTTGCGGCTCGAAACGGATTTGAGCAGGGACCGGCTCGAATTGATCCAGACTCTGTTCCTCGAATCTCTGCTCGTCCACAACGCGCAGAAGACGGAGAAGTGAGTGCCCAACGTATGGGCCACACAGGATGACATCCACGGACGATGCAACCTGTAAGGACCGACGAAAAAAAAGCCGACGTGGAGCAAGACTCAGTAACGATAAGGAATGAGAAGCGAAGATAAGAAAACGACGAGAGACGTCCTGACCAACGCAAGGGCAGGCGTCACCACCAAAGGAGGATCCCTATGGCAAAGGAGATCAAGAAAGCAGCCGTCCTGGGAGCCGGGGTCATGGGCAGCGGAATCGCCGCGCATCTGGCCAACGCGGGTATCGAATGCTACCTGCTGGACCTCGACGGCATCCAGGCGGCAAAGTTCGGTTTGATCCCGGAACTGACTGACGAGGATCGGGCCAAGGGGCTGACCGAAGACACCCCGGAATTCCGCAACAAGCTGGCCCAGATGGGCATCGACAACGCCGTCAAGTCGAAGCCGGCGGCCTTCTTCACCAAAAGTTTCGCCCGCAGAATCACCGCGGGCAACTACACCGATCACAGCGAATGGCTCGGCGAGGTGGACTGGATCATCGAGGTGGTGGCGGAACGGATCGACATCAAAAAGAAGGTCTACGAAAACGTAGAGGCCCACCGCAAGCCAGGAACCATCGTCACGTCCAACACGTCGGGCATCCTGCTCAAAGACTTGGTGGACGGCCGCAGCGATGACTTCAAAAAGAATTTCATGATCACCCACTTCTTCAACCCGGTTCGCTACATGCGGCTCATCGAGTTCATCACCGGGCCTGATACGGATCGTGAAGTGGTCGAGACCATGAAGGCAGTCTGCGGGAACCGCCTCGGCAAGGGTATCGTCTATGCGAAGGACACGCCCAACTTCATCGCCAACCGCATCGGCATCCACGGTATGATGGCCCTGTTGGCCGACACGAAGGGTGAAAACCTCACCGTGGAATACGTGGACAAGATTCTGGGCAAGCCCATCGGCCGCCCCATGGGGCCATTTCGTCTGTCCGACCTGGTGGGGCTCGACACCCTCATGCATGTGTCCGACAACACCTACGAGTACTGCAAGGACGATGAGGACCGGGACAAGTTCCAGGCGCCGCCCTTTATCAAGCAAATGCTCGAAAAGAAACTCCTTGGGAACAAAACCAAGGCCGGCTTCTACAAGAAAGAAAAGGTGGACGGCAAGAAGCAGGTTCTCGTCCTGGACCTGGACAGCCTCGAATACCGGGCCAAGGAAAAAGTTCGAGCCGAGTCCATCTCCGCCGCAAAAAACATGCCTCCCGAAGAAGCCATCCAGTACCTGTGTGTGGACGCGGACGACGATGCAGCAGAACTCGTCTGGAAGGCGATTTCGGCGACACTCGTGTACTCGGCAAACCGGATTCCCGAAATCGCAGACGATATCGTGAACGTGGATAACGCCATGAAGTGGGGCTACAACTGGGCGCTCGGTCCCTTCGAGACCTGGGATGCCATCGGCGTCGACGAGGTCATCGATCGACTCGAAGAAGACGGACGCGACGTGCCCGAAATCGCCCGTAAGGTCATGGAAAAGGGCGGCGGCAAGTTCTACGACTTCAAGGACGGGAAGCGCACCTACTTCGATGTCGCCACCGAGAGCCACAAGCCTATCGAGCAGGCGGACGGAGTCATCGTGCTCAAGGACCGCAAGACTGCGGGAGCCGTGGTGGAATCGAATGCAGGCGCAGACCTCGTAGACCTGGGTGACGGCGTGTTCTGCGTCGAGTTCCACACCAAGATGAACGCCGTGGACGAAGACATCGGCGAAATGCTCATCAAGGGCGCCGAATACGCGGAAAAGAACGGTCGAGGCCTGGTCCTCCACAACGAAGGCGATCACTTCAGCGCTGGAGCCAACATTTTCATGGTGGCGATGCTGGCCCAGCAGAAGGCCTGGGACAAGCTCGACGCCGTGGTGAAGGGGTTCCAGGATGCAAACATGCGCCTCAAGTATGCGACCGTGCCCGTGGTGGCGGCCCCCTTCAACTACACGTTCGGAGGCGGCGCCGAGATGTCCATGGCATCAGACGCCATCTGCGGCCACGCGGAACTCTACATCGGTCTCGTCGAGGTGGGCGTGGGTCTCATCCCAGCCGGGTCGGGCTGCTCTCAGTTTCTCCTCAGAGCAAAAGATGTGGTCGCAGCACAGGCCCTGAGGGTGAACCGGATCAACCCCGGCCTGCTGCCCATTGCGCAACACGCCTTCGAAACCATCGCCTTTGCCAAGGTCGCAACCTCGGCCGAGGAAGCTAAAAAGATCGGGTACCTCCGCAAGACCGACCGGTACGTGATGGATCGGGCCCAGGTGCTTGGCGAGGCCAAAAAGATGGTCCTGGGCATGGCCGATGGCTACCGGGCACCCGAACGCCCCATCTACCATCTGGCAGGAGAAGGCGGACGGCTCGCCATCGAATACGCCGTGGACCAATTCGTTCTCAAGGGGACGATCAGCGAGCACGACGCCAAGATCGCCTGTCATCTCGCCAGAGTCCTGACCGGTGGAGACGCGCATTCTACCGAGCCCGTGACCGAACAGCAGATACTCGACCTGGAGCGTGAGGCATTCATGAGCCTCTGCGGCGAGCAGAAGACCATGGACAGGATCCAGTACATGCTCACCAAGGGAAAACCATTGAGGAACTGAGCGAGGCGCCCAGGGGCGTTTCGAAGAAATGAACGGAAAAATCTGACGGTGTGCTGAAGGCACACGACACAGGAGGACATCATGAACGAAGCGGTTATCGTTTCAGCCGTCCGGTCCCCAATCGCCAAGGCGAGGAAGGGCTCTTTGACCAAGTACCGTATGGACGATCTCGGATCCCTGATTCTCAAGGAGGCCCTCAAGAAGGTCCCTGAGTTCGACTACCACGAAATCGAAGACGTGTACTGCGGCTGTGCCATGCCTGAAGGCGAACAGGGCATGAACATCGGCCGGAACATCGCACTGCTCGCCGGATTGCCCATCGAGGTTCCGGCCTGCACGATCAACCGATTCTGTGCTTCGTCGCTTTCGACCATCATGGAAAGCGCCAAGTCCATCTGGGCCGGCTATGGCGATGTGTTCGCATCAGTTGGCGTCGAGACCATGACGAATGTGCCCATGGGCGGATTCAACGTGAGCATGAACCCGAAGCTCACCGAAAAGGGCGGGCCGGAGCACGGCTTCCCGTGGGCCTACGTGCCCATGGGCATCACGGCGGAAAACGTGGCCAAGGAATACAACGTCTCCCGCGAAGACCAGGATGCCTTTGCCTACGAAAGCAACATGCGAGCCGCCAAAGCCACCGCAGAGGGCTGGTTCAAAGACGAGATCCTGCCCATTGAACTGCCCGATGGTCGAGTCTTCGACAAGGACGAGGGGCCGCGCCCCAACACGACTGTCGAAACCCTGGCCAAACTCAAGCCTGCATTCATCAAGGGTGGAAGCGTCACTGCGGGAAATTCGAGCCAACTCAGTGACGGCGCAGCCGCGGTCATCGTGATGAATCGCAAAAAGGCCGAAGCATTGGGCGTCAAGAAAATGTGGCGCGTGCAGTCCTTCGCAGTCGCCGGCGTCCAGCCGGAACTGATGGGCATCGGGCCCATCGCCGCCACCCGCAAAGTCCTCAAGCGTTCCGATCTCAAGATCGAGGATATGGACATCGTCGAATTGAACGAAGCCTTCGCGTCGCAGAGTCTGGCGGTCATCCGAACCATCGGCATGGACCAGGCCAAGACGAACATCAACGGCGGAGCCATCGCTCTGGGCCATCCACTCGGCTGCTCCGGAACCAGAATCGTCGTGACCCTGATCAACGCTCTGGAACGTACGGGGGGAAACCGGGGTCTGGCCACGATGTGCGTGGGCGGCGGCATGGGCGGCGCCCTCGTCATCGAGCGCGTGTGATCCACGCCCGGCTCCGTTTGAGACACAACGGAGCCGGGCTTTCTTTTCTTCCCTCTCAATTCGACCGACTGGCTGAGATCCCCGCAGAACCGAGCCGTCCGGCTTTCGAATACGCGACACAAGCACAATCCCGAAAGTGGACCAACTTTTCAGGGTGACTGCCAAGCCTGGGTGACTGCGAAGTAGTAGAGGTAAGAAAAAGTAGACTTTTACCCTACATTATAGTACATTAGCACCAACAACACACCTCATCTAAAGGAGTCCGTCATGGTAGCATTCTATGGAAACCTCGTTGTGATGCTGGTGACCGTGTCCATGTTCCTGGCCACGGTGAATATGAACAAACACGATGTGACGAACAAGGGCGAACAGAAGGATCAGTAGGATTCGTCCTTCGAGGATGGATGGGTTCCCAGTCGCGTTCGCACCCGAGAACGCTGCCTTGCCTTGTAGGCCTCGTGGTTGCTGTTCCCCTGTTCGTTGGCCTCGGAAGTTTCCCGGTCCGCAATCTGAAACTCAGCAGGAATGAAGGTCACCACCACGTCCCGGTCCCATTGATGCACGGGAAGCCTGGGCAAAAAGTCTTCGACCCGAATGGGGAGGTCTGCGACAAAATTGATGATGCGATAGTCAGGACTGCTAAACTCGTTGACCTGGAAAGGAAAGGTCTCGAACGACTTCAGGTCTTCGATCGACGAGCCTTGGCGACCAGCCCCGGGAACGGAACGACGGGGCGCAAGATGAACCAGCAGTTCATCCGGGCCGACCAACCGGTTGATGCTTTCGCCGGGAATGACGTAATTGAACGGGATGAGACGGTGCTGGAGCTCCCACAGGAGCGGCACCAGATCTCCCACTTCCTCGACCACGATCCTGAAGCGCAAACGATCGTACACACGGGAGGCAAAAGTCTCACGCTTTGCCAAGAGCTTGGTGATCAGACTCTCCCTGGTCTTCCGGCTCCAGGAAAATTCGACCACGGGCAGGACCGACGTTCGGATCTCATCCACGACCTGGACCACCTTGGCCTCGGCCAGGCTCCCAAGTTCATCCATCGACACAGGCAAGCGGTAATGGAGTTCATGGCCGTCAAGATGATAGATAATATGCATGACCTTGAGGATCATGCAGGCCGTGACTTGTTTGCGTCCCTTCCCCGAAGCGATCCTGAGCAGTTCCATGGCCGGAACATCACGTGACAGAGCCCGCGACACGGAAATTCCCAAAGCCCTGCGCAGATACTCCACGGACTCACTTCGCAGTCCCTCCAGACGACGCATGTCGTCGGGCACCTCCACGTTGAATTCGTTCACCCTGAGCAAGCGGACCACCTGCTCATCGCTCGTGAGATCGAGCCTATGCCAGTCGATCACCGACTCTCCTGCCAGGATGCTGCGTACGGCTGCCACATCGCAAAGAGGCAATCTCAGCGGCTCATGACTTCTGCCGACTCGTTCACGCATGGGCCCTCACCGCAAACGACGCACCAGCCGCGTCACCTGACACTTTCGAATGGAAATTCTGAAATGGTGCTTCTTGCCGTTCACTGTGACGAAGGTTACACGATGGGACCCCGGTCTCAAGGGAATACCACGCCCACCGAAAATCGGCGTCGATCGGCCCGTATTCCGACCATCGACATAGACCCGACAGCGAGGCTTCGAGTTCGCCCACAGACACCCCTTCGACTTGTAGGGACAGTGAGAATTGCAGGCAACCGCTGGACGGGGCACGGGACGCGCGGCCCTAGGTCGCGCCCGGCTCACCGATCTCGTCCTTCGAGCGCCCCGCGCCGACCTGGGCCGGGCCTTTCGAGCGCCCCGGGCGGATCGAGCCGTGCGGGCAGCCGGTCCTCTGCTTGCTTGTCGAGGCACAGGCGCAATCTTTTCCGGTTTGAGCGTGAGCAGAATCCGGCGTCCAATGGTACGCCGACGCAACAACACACTCATCTTCTCGGTCTTGTATCCTTCTTTGAACACCACCAGCTTCAACTTCTTGCCCACTGACTCCGAACTGAGGCGACAGGGCGTATCACAACGCTCGTCCCCGCCCACGAACAGCGTCGCACCTTCGGGATTGGTCTCCACTTGGAGCACAGGCCTGCGCGACTTGTGCAGAGACACCTCAAGGGGCAAAATCTTGCCCTCGACCACCGGAAAGCGCTTGACGTACTTTCGATATCCGAAAGCGAACACCTTGATCTTGGCGGTCTTGACCTTCGGAAGCGCCAGTTCCTTGTTCAAATCCTTGATGCGATAGGCTCGACCATTGACAGTGACGAATCCAGTCGCCTTGGGATCACTGAGCTTCACCAAGAGTTTGCAGGGCTGGTAAACCTTGGTAAGCTTGGGGGACATCACGGTGACACGCCCCCGTCGGATCTGCACCCCCAACTTGACCGACAGATACCCAGGAGCCGAGACCGAAACTCGATGCTTGCCATCCCTGAGCCCCTCGATCACCACGAAACCGTCGGAAGCCGTCCGTTTGACCGTGTTGTCCACGATCACCTCGGTCCCCGACCACTTGGCGGCCAAAACCAACGATCCAAGTTGTGGCACCACGACCGTCTTGGCGGATGCCGTCTTGGATTGCTTCCATCGCATCAGAAACGCGCCACCGGCAAAGGCCCCCACTGCCGTTGCCAGCAACAGGATCACCACGAAACCAGCCCCGACACCCTTGGCCCTTCGTGTCACCGTCTCCGCGCTCGGCACCAGGGCTGCATCGACGCCAACCGTCGGAGTGACCGAGCGGCCCACTGACGCGCCGTAGACCGCAGGGGGCGCCTCCTGCTGCGGAGCAGCGATGTCCACCCCGGCATCCTCCACAGAGGATTGACGGGCAATCGCCTGGACCTTCTGGGCCATCGCGGAGGCCTCGGGATCGTCGTCGTCGAGCATAACCGTGGGCTGCTCCTGCAGAATTGGCAGCGCCCCCTGGTTGTCCTCGAGCAGATGCGTCTCGATATCCTCGTCATCCACGTCGCCGGACACGGGTGCCTGCACCGGCTCGGCGGCAGGTTCGTCGTAGATCGGCTCCAATGGGCCAAAAGGCGATGTATCGTCGATGACCGTTTCCCCTTCGGCATCGTCGAGATCATCCGAAATACCCAGGGCGGCGGGAGGAGGAGCCGGTGGCTGCGTCTTCGCACGCCGAGGCTTCAACGCACCAAAGAATCGCTCCATGGTTCGACGTTCCTTGATGATCTCTCGGCCGAAGGTCTTTTGCATCCACTCCGCCATGCGGCGTGCGGAATAGATGGGACGCTGGGTCATCATGAACGCCTGGACGGCCTTTTGCATCTCGGCGGCCCACTGATACCGATCGGCAGGGTTCGCCTTGAGCGCCTTCATGACGATCGCGTCCAGCTCCGGCGGCACCAAAGGATTGAGCTGCGATGGGGGAACCACGTCCGCCCGACGGACCTTCTCGAGCACCACGAAATCCGTTTCGCCATCGAAGAGGGGCTGTCCCGTCAGCATTTCGTACAAAATGATGCCGAGTGAAAAAATATCAGACCGATGATCGATGGGCATGCCACGCACCTGCTCGGGAGACATGTATCCAAACTTGCCCTTGAGCACGCCCGCCGCCGTCTTTGCAGACCGATTCCGAGCCTTGGCGATGCCGAAATCGATCAGTTTGACCTCTCCTTCGTAGGAAACCAAAATATTCTGAGGAGACACGTCCCGATGCACGATATGCAGGTTGTGCCCATGAGGGTCACGCTTCTTGTGCGCATAGTCGAGGGCCTCGCACAGCTTCGACAAAATGAAACAGGCCTGGCCCAAGGGAACGGCCTGCCCGGCTGCCTCGTGTCTCTGCCGAATCTTGAGAAGATCCTTGCCCCATACGTACTCCATCGCGATGAAGAACGCTCCATCGAGCTTCCCCAGTTCGTAAATTTGGCAGATATTCGCATGGTTGAGCTGACCGGCAATCTTGGCTTCGTCGATGAACATCCGGACGAACTCGGCGTCGTCGGTCAAAGACGGAAGGATCTTCTTGATGGCCAGAATCTTCTGAAACCCTTGCTCTCCTGCACGGCTGGCCTTGTACACCTCGGCCATCCCCCCGACGCTGATCCGATCGAGGAGCTTGTACTTGCCAAAGGGAATCGGGCCTTGCAACATGAACGGAAGACTCCTTCAAATCCAATGGGCCGTCGCCAAAGCAGATTCTTTTAGCAACGAACGATTCAAAAGGCCAGTGCTAAGTTCCCGCCTTTCGGGATGGACACCAAGTCGCCAGCGCCCTTCGAACCAAGGCCGAAGATCCGCCAATCATCGACCTCCAGGCCGCCTGCTGCAGGCGATCACATCGTCCACGTCCACGCCGGCTCCCCGCCCATGCGTCCACCTTTTCCGAAGCATGGCGGTCTTACGCGACATGGCTCGCAACGACCCCATCATACTCTTTTGATTTGTCTTCTGTCAACACAGTCTTGGCATTTTTACCCCATATCGCCTCCAATCATCTCTTTTTGATCCTTCAGTTCGTGTCTCAGACTCAAAATGAGGCTTCCACACCGAGGTCTCGTCACCCCATATTGCACAGTCGAACGTCTTCTCCAGACCTCACGCCTGAACGGGTCCTCTCCTTTTACGTCCCCTTGATCGCGAAACGGCTACCGCGCCTGCGAAGGAAACTTCCCACATCGCGACCCGCGCAATACCGCTTGGATGCCCAAGAAACGCTCTTGACCTTGGGCGCCCTGGTTCGGCGGGAACAGGCATGGTCAGCCGAATTGCGACCGAAACGCTCCCAATTGCCCACAGCACGGCATTTCCGTGCCTTCGTCCTATATATATGTAGGCTCAGTAGGCACGAACTCGTCGACATAAGAAATGACGACGCCTGACACGGTACCAGCTTCCATCTCAAATCAGGCCAAAAAAACGTGGCACAATCATTGCTTGCCCTTAAGTAACCCGTTCGTTTCCCTTACAGAGGGAACAACCCATCCCCATTCCTTATGGACAAGAACAGGAGTCAGTTCGATGGTCGTTGCAGCAGCACAAACAATCGCTGGTCTGGATCATGAAACCAGACAGATCATCCTGGAGAGCCTCAAGGATTTTTCCAGACGTGAACTTCAAGACGAGACGCTCAGAAAAATCGACGCCGGATCCGACTTCCCCGAAACCATCGTTCGACAGCTCGTGGGCCCGGAGATGGGACTCCATCTCCTGTTCATTCCTGAAGAGCAGGGTGGCATGGAGGCTGGTGCCGCGGACATCTGCCGGGTCTGTGAGTTTCTGGCTGGTGTGGACCTGGGTATCGCCACGTCGGTGTTGGCCACCGCCCTGGGCATCGACCCGATTCACGTGGGAGGAACCGACGAGCAAAAGAACCGCTGGCTCTCTCAAATCGCTGAAGATGGCAACCTCGTGGCCTATGGCGTCACCGAGCCCGGTGCAGGCAGCAACGTCGCCTCCCTCAAGACCCGGGCGGAGCGCATCGAACGAGACGGCCGCACCGTCGCCTATCGCCTCAACGGAACCAAAGTGTTCATCACGAACGGTGGCGTTGCAGACGTGTACACAATTCTAGCCAAGACACCCGACGGCCCAAGCTTCTTCGTGGTGGAACGGGGCGCCAATGGTCTGAACCCAGGTCGCGAAGAGGACAAGCACGGCATCCGAGCATCGAACACGTCCGAGGTGGTCCTGGAGGACGTCGAGGTCCCGGCCGACCAGTTACTCGGACTCGAAGAAGGCCAGGGCCTCGTTCATGCATCGAAGGTCTTCGGCTACACGAGGCTCATGGTGGCCGCCTTTGGATTGGGCGCCGGCGCCGATGCCCTGAAACGAGCCGTGGAATACGCAAGGGATCGAGTGCAGTTCGGCAGCCCGTTGATCGCCAAGCAGGGCTACACCCACAAACTGCTCATCCCCAATATCATCAATATGCAGGCCGCCCGCGCCTACATCCAAGAAGTGGCCGATCGCCTGGACCGAGGCGAACAGGACCTGGCAGTCGAAGCCTCGGCAGCAAAACTCTTTGCCACCGAATCCGGTTGCCGGGCGGCGGACGCTGCAGTCCAGGCCCACGGCGGCTATGGATACATCCGCGAGTTCCACGTGGAAAAAATCCGCCGTGACGTCCGCATCACGACCATCTACGAGGGAACAAGCGAAATCCAACAGGAAATCGTCGGACGAGGCCGCTGGCGCGAGGTGCTCATCGGCAAAGGAAAGCTCTACACGGATATGGCCGACGAAATGATGCGGCTGCACGAGCGGCATCCGGACCTGGGTGCGGACCGGTTGGCCCAGGCCGCCACCGCCTTCGTGGAACTGGTCCGTAGGGCCCGCAAGGCAAAACTCGGTCGCCAGCAATACATCGTATTTCTGTTGGCCGACGCCACCGTCGCCGTGGAAACCACGGCAGCATTGGTGCGCAAGGCCGCTATAGTCAAGGACCAAGCCGAGGACCTCGCCTCTTACTGGCCCGAGGCCATGGCAACAATGGCACGCATCCAGGCGGGCAAAGCCGGCAACCAAGTGGCGACCTCGGCGGCTCTCATCCTGGAATCCACCAACACCGCCAATCTCGCCGAGGAACAGGGTCTACTGGCCCCAGCCTCCTTGTTCGGTTCCATGCGAGGCGTGGTGGCGGACATGGACCGACTGGCCACACTCATCGCCAGCGAAGACCTGGTATCGGATCCACTCTGAAAGAACACAACAGCGTAGAGTCGCTCGGCTCACTGGAAACTAGAAACCGAGACGGAGAAACGACATGGATTACGAGAACGCGATAGCAGTCGTTGGAATGGCAGCCAGGCTTCCCGGCGCCCCGGACATGGAAGCCCTGTACCACAACCTGTCCCACAAGGTGACCTCGATCACCGAAGTGCCGCCCGAGCGATGGGACCCGACCGTCTATTACGACGAGGACCCGAACGCTCCAGACAAGACCTACAGCAAGATCGGCGGATTCATCGACGACTACAAGCCCAATTTGAGGGCCTGGCGCATTCCGCCCAAGGTGGCATCCCACCTGGACACGACTCAGATTTTGGCGATGGACACAGCGCACCGCGCCCTGGAAGACGCCGGATACGACCCCAAACACGTGCCGGGCGAACGGGTCGGCGTCATCCTGGGGAACGCTATGGGCGGGGACCTTCGAGACCTGCATGCCAATCGCGTCGCGGCAGCCGAATTCATGGCCATGATCGAATCCATCTCAGAAATGGACGCCCTCGACCCGACTCTGCGTGCCAAGATTTTTGCTGAACTGCGCCGCAAGCTCTCCGACGCGTTCCCCCCCATCAACGAGGACAGCATGGCAGGCCAACTGTCGAACGTGGTCGCCGGTCGCGTGGCGGCTGCCTTCAAATTGGGGGGGCCGAACTACACGGTGGACGCCGCCTGCGCATCAAGTCTGGCAGCCCTGTCCGCAGCGATCCATTCCCTGCACTCACGCCAGTCCGACATGGTCCTGACCGGTGGTGTGGACCGAAACATGAGCGCACCGTCCTTCATCAAGTTCTGCAAGACCAAGACGCTCTCTCCTGACCAGACCTGTCCCTTCGACGCATCGGCCAATGGCTTCGTCATGGCCGAAGGAGCCGGCATTCTGGTGCTCAAGCGCCTCGAAGATGCCCTGAGTGTCAACGACCGCATCCGCGCCCTGATCCTCGGAGTGGGCAGCAGCTCGGACGCAGGCGCCAAGAGCATCACAGCCCCTAATCCCAAGGGGCAGATACTCTGCATGAAGCGTGGATACGAAGACGCCGGCGTCAGCCCGACTTCGGTCGGTTTCATCGAAGCCCATGCAACGTCCACCGTCGCGGGGGACGCTGCCGAAGTGATCACCCTCAAGACGCTGTTCGACGCGGAAAACGTGCCGGCCGAATCCATCTCGGTCAGTTCCATCAAGTCAAACATCGGCCACCTCAAGAGCGGCGCAGGTGCCGCCAGCCTAGTCAAAGCCATCCTGTCCCTGGAAAAGAAGGTCCTGTTCCCGTCCGCGAACTACGAGGTCCCCAACCCAACCATCACCGAAGCGCTCCAGTCGGGGCCCCTCCCCTTCAGGGTCCAAAAAGAACTCGAAGAGTGGAAGACGAACGGCAGCCCTCGTCGCGCCGGTGTGAGCGCCTTCGGCTTCGGTGGGACGAACTTCCACGTGGTGCTCGAAGAGAGCCCCGCAGATCTCGCGGTACTCCGCCATGGCTCGGGCAAGGGCGCCGGATCGGCATCCTGGACGACCCGATCGGCATCGGCGAGTGCGGCTCAGGCCCAGGCTCCGGTCGCTGAGCATCACGAAACAACGGACCACGACGGCGAACCAGCCCTGGTCACACGCCAGGCTGCCCTCATCCGGTTGGCAGCAGCCAACGAGCAGACGCTCGTGGAGCAGGTGCGAACCCTGCGCGAACAGCTCGAAGGCGGCATGTCCATGACGGAGGCAGCCAATCGGTACGGCAAGCCCATCGACCACAACGAGCATCGCCTCTGCATCACGGCCACGGACAAGGACGAACTCACCACTCGCCTGGAACAGGTTGAACAGGCCATCACAACCGGCAAAGGCAAGCTCAAGCTGGCAGGGGCAGGGACCTATCTCGGTCAGGGCGATGCCCAGCCCGTGGGGTTCCTCTTCCCGGGACAGGGCAGCCAGTATGTTGGCATGCTCTCCGACCTGTACGCCGACAACCAGGTCGTACGGGATACGCTCGACGAGGCGGACCGCGTCATGCAACCGATGCTGGGACGCAAACTCAGCGACTACACCTTCGGCCACATCGAACAGGATGCGGACGAGCCAAAATCTGCGGCGGAACAGGCGCTCAAGCAAACCGCAGTGACCCAGCCCGCCGTGCTTGCCACGGACGTGGCGCTCCTGCGCATCCTGGAGCGACTCGGCATCCGACCCACCGCCGTGGCCGGCCATTCCCTGGGTGAGTACGGCGCCTGTGTGGCGGCCGGCGTGCTGGAATTCGACCAGGCCCTCCGGATCGTCGCCGCCCGAGGCAAAGAAATGGCGGACGCCGTGCCTCCAGGAGGAGACCCCGGCCTGATGGCCGTGGTGGCCGCTCCCGCGGACAAGACCGAAGCCCTCATCGCCCGAGTGGACGGCTATGTCATCGCCGCGAACAAGAACAGCTCGTCCCAAACCGTGATCGCCGGGGCGTCGGAAGCCGTGCGCAAAGCCATCGACATCCTGACCGCCGAAGGCATCCAGGCACGCACCATTCCTGTGTCCCACGCGTTCCACTCCAGCATCGTCGCGGCCGCCTCCAAACCGCTTCGCAAAGTCCTCGAAAAGGCCGGCGCAACGGTCCCGAAGACCCTCATCTTCTCGAACGTGACGGCCAAGCCCTACCCGACGACCAGCGAAGAAATCGTCGACCTGCTGGCCCATCAGGTGGCGTCTCCCGTCGAGTTCATCGCCATCGTGAACGCCATGTACGAAACAGGCGTTCGCATCTTCGTGGAGCTAGGCCCAAAACGCGCCCTGACCGGCTTCGTTCGAGACATTCTGACGGGACGGCCGAACATGGCCCTCCACACGAACCACCCCAAGAAGGGGGACTGGCGCAGCTTGGTCGAAACGATTGCCGCCATGGTGGCCAATGGTCAACCCGTGGCGCGCACCGCGTACAGCGAAGGCCCGATACTCGGAGCAACGAAACCAGCGGTGACCACCGCCGACCAAATGGCACAGGTCCAAGCACACGAAGACAAGCACGAAGAGGAAGCAGCTCACGCAGCCACGGCGCAGCAGGCTCCCAGCCATGCCGCGACGCCGATCCATCACGGCCACACTGATTCTGAGCACACAGGTCGCCTCGACGATCTGGACGTCTGGATCACGGGCCTCTCCGTGGGCCTTCCCGGTGGACGACGCCTGTTCGAGGACGACGCGCTCGACCGACTCCTCGAAGGCAACAATATGCTCCGCCCCGTTCCCGAAAACATCCGCAAGGGAATCGTGGGAATCGGAGTGGAGCGGCTCAACAAGACGGCCGACGGCCGGGCCGATTTCATGTCCATCACCGACCCGGACCAGGTCATGACCTGGGCGGGCCAAGCAGGCGAGATTCCCCTGACCGACGACTACCCCGTACCGAGCCAGTGGGACCAGGGTCGGGACGACACGACACGCATGGCCGTTGCCGCCGCCTACGAGGCCATCACAGATGCATGGCTTCCCCTGGTGGAACAGAAAAAGGCGCTTGCCAGCGGCAGGTCCCTGACCACCGGATGGAAATTCCCGAAGAAGGTGGGCGCCAAGACCGGCGTCATCATGGCCTCTGCGTTCCCCGGATACAATCGACTCATGACCATCATGGAAGAGGTCCGACAGGGCAAGGGCATCCCCAAGACGGTGCTCCTGCAGATTCTGGGGCTCGGCCATGCCCACATCGCTGAACTTCTCGACGCCACTGGCCCCAACCTGCTCATAAACGCCGCCTGTGCGTCCACCACCGCCGCCGTCGGTGTGGCCCAGGACTGGATCAACGCCGGCCGCTGCGAGCGAGTCATCGTGGTGGGGGCAGAGAGCGTCACCTCTCCGGAAATGATGCCCTGGATCGGAGGCGGCTTCCTATCTGTCGGAGCAGCCACCACTGAAAAAGAACTCGACCGTGCGGCCATCCCGTTCGGCGAGGGACGCAACGGCATGATCCTGGCCAGCGGCGCCGTGGGCCTCGTTCTGGAGAAGGCCGAGGCGGCCAAGGCACGAGGCGTCGGACCGCTCGCCCACGTCGTGGCCACGAAGATGGCCAACAGTGCGGCCCATCCCATGCGGCTCAAGCCGGAGCACATCGCGGAACAGAGCGATGAACTCATCGAAGAAGCAACCCGCATCCTGAAAATGGACCGGGCGCAACTCGCCTCGGACATGGTGTTCATGTCCCACGAGACGCACACGCCGGCCCGTGGCGGATCAGCCCAGGCAGAAGCCCAGGCCCTGCGGACGGCCTTCGGCGAACACGCCCGCAACGTCCTCGTGGTGAACACCAAGGGCTACACGGGTCATCCCATGGCGGCCGGATTCGAGGATGCCGTGGTCGTGGCAGGACTGTGGAAGAACAAGCTTCCGAGCATTGCGAACCTCCACAGCCCGGACCCGGAATTCGCCGATCTGACCTTCCACCCCGGCGGCCCGGTGAACCGCTCGTTCGCGTTCCGGCTCGCAGCTGGATTCGGATCCCAGCTCGGCCTGGCCATCTACGCCCGACCCGAAATAACGGGTCCGAGAGTCGACGAGCCGGTCTTCCGGACCTACCTCAAAGAGGTGTACGGCGTGCCCAGCGCCAGAATCGTGCGCGACCATCGCGTGCTCAAGACATCCGAGTCGCCCAAGCTGGCCGACCGGACCGATGCGCTGACCGACGCGCTCGAACAGGGCGTCCTGGAACCTGGGGGCCACGAAGTCGCCACGACGGCCCACAACGAACTGCAGGCGACGGCGACTCAGACGACTGTGGATTCGACAACAGAGCCTGCCACGGCACCGACGGATCCTGTTCATCATGAGACGGTCCCGTCCGCTCAGACCGAGCCGGTCACAGCCGACGAGGTCCTCGCCCGCCTGACCGCCGTGGTCGCTGAACGCACCGGCTACGATCCAGAGGAACTCGAATCAGACCTCGAACTCGAAGCCGACCTGGGCATCGACACGGTCAAGCAGGCCGAAATCGTCTCCCAGCTCCGCTCCGACTACCACCTCACCCAGGACCAGGACTTCCGCCTCGCGGACCATCCCACCCTCCAGGCCCTGGCCGACTACATCGTCTCTCGCATTCCGGCCAGCACCAAGGCCACTGCCGCCGCGACCGAGACCACCACGTCTGAGGCCACAACGGCCGAGACGACCACGTCCGAGACCACAAAGCACCATGAGCCGCAGGCGGCGGCCGCTCCGGCGACCAGCGCCCAAACCGAGCCGGTCACAGCCGACGAGGTCCTTGCCCGCCTGACCGCCGTGGTCGCTGATCGCACCGGCTACGATCCAGAGGAACTCGAATCAGACCTCGAACTCGAAGCCGACCTGGGCATCGACACGGTCAAGCAGGCCGAGATCGTCTCCCAACTCCGCTCCGACTACCACCTCACCCAGGACCAGGACTTCCGCCTCGCGGACCATCCCACCCTCCAGGCCCTGGCCGACTACATCGTTTCTCGTATCCCGGCCAGCGCGCAGTCCACCGCCGCCGCGACCGAGGCCACCACATCTGAGGCCACCGAGTCCGAGACGACCACGCACCACGAGCCGCAGGCGGTGGCCGCTCCGGCGACCAGCCCCCAAACCGAGCCGGTCACAGCCGACGAGGTCCTCGCCCGCCTGACCGCCGTGGTCGCTGATCGCACCGGCTACGAT
>JAGGXR010000064.1 GCA_021162935.1 Deltaproteobacteria bacterium | reverse complement strand
GTGCGGATCCAGCCCATATGCTATTTGCAGAACAGCCAGGATCCGTTCCTGTATCCGGACGCAGCACAAACCGTGTACGTGGACACCACGCCGCCCGAATGCCCCACGGACCTATACTGTAGCTTGGACAACCCGCGGATCGCGGATTTCGCGTGCCAGTGGACCACGCCCGACGATCCAAACGTGCATCACGTTGCGTCGTGGGATCTGCGCTACACCGCCGACGCCACCGACCAGACGGACTGCACGGCCGATGCCCTGCTCGCGAACTGGCAGGGCCTGGACACGGTGCCAGGATCCGAGCAGCTTGCAGGCGCCGATTACGGATCCCAGCAGAGCGAGACCTTTCAGCCCTTTGCCCCGGGCCAGCATTATTGCATGGGCGCCCGGGTCATCGACGACGCGGGCAACGAGTCCGATTGTGTGGCTCCCCTCTGGCTCGGCCAGGTGGACATCCGCCAGAGCTGGTTCAGCCCCTGCTCGTCAGGCGACGCACCCTGCTCGTTCGGCCGGGCCGTGGCAGGCGCCGACGTGAACTGCGACGGCTACGCCGACCTCATCGTGGGGGCCCCGGATCGAAACCTGGACAGCGCTGGAACTGGTGAAGGCACGGTCCATATCTACTTTGGCGGCCCCAATGGGATCAACGCGAATGCGGATCCCGACGTGAGCATCCTTGGAACCCTGGGCTCGAACGGCCTGCTCGGCGCCAGCCTGGCCGGGCTCGGCAACTTCACGGGCCATTCGGGCCAGGACGGTGCCTGCGAAGACTTTGCCGTGGGCGCTCCAAGTTATGATTATCCACATAATGGCAAGCTTGGTGGCACCGTGTTCGTGATCCGCGGCCATCCGAACTGGAATGCCACGATCAGCGAGAACGACGCCGACCTAGTCATCAATTACGTGGATCCGGACCCAAGTGGTCATGGCTTCGAATCGATAGGCGAACGGATTTCCAACCTGGGCGACGTGAACGGGGACGGAGTGCCCGACCTGGGCATCGGCGTGCCCTTTGCCGGGTCCACCGGATCGGTGTTCGTGCTCTACGGCAGGGACGTGCCCTACCAGTCGGGCAGCCCAGAGGTTTGGACCCTGCCAGCCGACGGCAATCTGCGTATCAACG
The DNA here is from genome assembly GCA_021162935.1 of Deltaproteobacteria bacterium. Lineage (GTDB taxonomy): Bacteria > Myxococcota_A > Polyangia > HGW-17 > SLPX01 > JAGGXR01. Next base: position 13,194 of record JAGGXR010000064.1, on the reverse strand, counting down.
GTGATTCGATTTTTGCCAACGACTGGTCCAAGGTGTGCCTCGATTACATCGGTTCGGACCTGAGCCCTGCGGGTGACCTGGACGGTGACGGCCTGGGCGACTTTTTGATCGGCGCGCCTGGCACCGAGGACCGGTGGACGCTCAACTGCGATCCGAGCGACCTGCGGGAAGGCAAGGCGTACATCGTGTTCGGCACCCAGGCCACGACTACCGATCACGAGACTCTGGACGCGACCGCGCCTGGCACGCGGATCACCACCATCACCGCGGACAGCGGCAGCAACATTGCGAACCTGCGGAGCGTGGGCTCGGCCGTGTCTGGCCTGGGCGACATCAATGGCGATGGCAAGCTGGACATCGCGGTCTCGGACATCCATTACGGCGGAGACACGGGCGGCGCCACGGATTACTACGGTGCCCTGTTCGTGTTCTTCGGCGACAGCCAAGGTTTTCGCGGCGACGGTCGGGTCATCGAGGCGGACGACGCCGACCTCTGGATCCGGTCCAACGGCAGCCCGGACGACAAGTTCGGCATGACCATTGCCAGCGGGGTCCAGGTGGCGGGCCGACCCCTGGGCGACTTCGACGGCGACAGCTTGGCCGACCTGGTGGTGGGCACCGAGCGGTTCGGCGCCTACGACGGGTCCATCTGGTTCCTCTACGGATCCACCGGCCTGGCCTCGCTCCATGCCTGGGTGGACTGGAACACCGCGTCGTTCTTCATGCCGCCGCCCGCGCCCTGCGGCCGCTGGGGCTTCGTGATTTCGTACCTGGGCGACACGAACCTGGACGGCTACGTGGACCTGGCCGTGGGCGACGACCAATTCCCCAGGGTCTGCAACCAGAACGACGACAGCCGCGGCCGGGTCGCGGTGCTCTACTGACATCAATGATTCGCGCCACGCGAAGGAGTCTCCTCATGACGAAGCAACAGGAACCAAGCGATCGAAAAGAAACCAAGCCGGCCAGGCGGCCCTACCAGCCGCCGCGAATCGAGTCGGAGCCCGTGTTCGACGGGATGGCATTTTGTAGCGGCAACACGGTTAATGACTGCGGGGGTGGATACCAGTCGTCGTAGGGTTGCACGTCTCAGACTGGTTCTAGTGTGCTGGACTCGATCGTCACGGCTAGCTGTCGTGCTCGATGGATGATGGCTGTGAGGCGGCCACGAATGCTCCGTGTGGATACGGCAGGCCCTGCGCGATGTTGACGAACCGGTAGCCCGTGGCTCGGGCCAGGTCTTCCAACTCTGCCAGGTCGAACAGGTGGGCGTAGCCGGCATGAGGGACGGTGCTGTCCCTCGGGTCGATGAGGATCCGTTCGCGGGAGACGAGCCGGCCGAGCCTGACTCCGAACCGCTGTGATCGCGACGGCCGGGCCCTGGCCGAATGGGGCAGCCAACTCGCCAGGATGGGGCCGCTCGAGAGTCTCGACAGGGTGCGAAAGAGTTCGATGCGGACCTGGGCGCGGCTCACATGGGAAAGACTGCCCCAGCCAAGCAGGACGGCGTCATAGGGCGCCTGGGCCGAGACGGCGGCCGAGAAGCTGGATCCGTCCTGGACCAGGTCTTCGTAGGAACCGACCAGATAGGACAGGGCAGGGGCATCGATTCGGCGCGCCTGGTCGATGAGTTCGGCGCATGGGTCGAAGGCCATGATCTGGTAGCCCCTTCCAGCCAGGGCTCGCGCCTCGCGGCCCGACCCGGCGGCGCCGACCAGGATGTTGGCAGGCGGTTTTGGCAGGTACTGGTCGAACATGGCGCGCTCCCAGTCGGAAAGGCCCGAGGCGTCCTGGTTGCCCGGCCGATCGATGCGCTTCTGCCTGGCGTAGGCAGCGGCCGACAGGGCGGGGCGATCGTCTGGGTGGATCGTGGCCAGCGTCCAGCCCCTAACCAGGGCTTCGAATCTGGTGACCTGCGTCCTGGCGCTCTGGGACAGGGCGAGGAGATGGTCGGCCAGGGAGAGGAAGATCCGGCGTTTGATGGTTGGGGGATTGGTCATGGAGCGATCTCCTGGGCGCTGATGTGCGCGATGGAGGTGAGGGCAGAGCGCAGGCCCTGGGTGCTCAGAGCATCATGCAGCGAGTCGTTCCATGCGGCGAGGCGCTGGCCGAGCCGATCGATGGCCTTGGCGATGGTGGTGAGCTGCCGGCCCGGGGTCCTGCGCGTGTCGATGCCCCACAACCGGGCGAATTCGGCTGCGTAGCGCAGCCAGGGCGCGGGATCCCGGTTCAGGAGCAGGGGCACCGAGTCGTCGCTATGGCGCACGGCCAGGGCGCGACCCAGGAGCTTGGCCTGGAGGGTGAGGTACATGCCGCCGTTCTGTCCGCCGTGGAGGATGTAGCCGGTTCCGGCCACGTGGAAGCGGGCCAGGATTCGATGCACCATCAACTCGGGCGGACCCTGGACGACAGCCACCTCCCCACGGCGCACCGATGTGCCCAGGTCGGCCAGGACCAGGTCGCCTTCCCGCAGGATGGGGATCATGCAGGAGCCCTTGACGGGCATCCAGAACCGTCGATCGACCGGCGCGCGCTGGGCCTGCTGGAGGATGGTGTCCTTGACGGTGAGGCGACGAGCCAGCAAACCGCGGAAGCCTCCGATTTTGCCATCGAGCAGGAGGTCGAAGCCATACTCCAGGAGCATGGAGAGGAGCAGGTCGGTAGATGGTTCTTGGTCGTCGGGGTCGGGGATCGGCCTGGCCACGAGGCACAGGAGGAGGCCGTCTGGCGGCGTGGTTTCCGATGCGGTGGCCAGGAGTTCGTCGTCGGGCAGGCCCATGCCCAGGATGAGGCTGTGCTGCCAGGCGTTCACCGCGGGGCGCGGGACTTCGTGGAGAGGCGCTGGTCCTGCATCGATTTTCGAAGCCTCGGTGGTTTGTGCGTTGGCCTCGATTTCGTGATCGGCTCCTTCGTCCTTGTGGGAAGGATGCTGTTCGTGGAGGCGGTCGGATTGGCCCGAGCGATCGTGGTGCAGGCTGTGGTCCAGGCCGATGAGGACGTGGGCGTCTCGTTCCACGGACGCCACGGGCCTGAGGCTCAGGGCCGATTCGGCCATTCGTAAGAGTCGTTTCATCATTCCGGTTTCCGTGACTCCCTGTTGTCCTGGGTTCGTGAGTCGGTCATGCAGCTTCAAAATGCGGATGGAGATGGTTCGTTGTCAAGGAAAAGCGTTGCTGGCCCGACCGGTTTGTCCCTCCGGACAGCGCGGCTCAGACGCCCCATTCGGCGGACGGCTCTCCTTGCGCCCGCCATGCAGCAATGACATTTTGTGTGCGTCCGCCATCCGGCAGGCAAATGCGGGCGGGCTGATGCACGAGCCGTCGCCTCGTGGGGACGACTGCGCGAGAAGGGGCCTGGCGGCCCGTTCACCTTGTCTCGGCCGAGCCGCTTGAGTCCGGCGAGAGCCGGACAGCGCGGCTCAAGTAAAACGTTTAAGTCTAACTTGACACATCTGTCTAGCTGCCCCATGATAATTTATGGAGGGCGACATGCGCTCCCTGTACGAAGCGAGGTGTGCAATGGACACGTTCAACGCAGGTTTTAGCGGCCGCTGCATCAGGCTGCGTCCCAGCAGGGCCAACCAGTGTCACGGGATCGGCGAGGTCATCCGACTCTGGGAGGTCGAGAATCTGATCCAGGAGGCACCTCGTTGGATGCTCCCTCGGGGCCATTCCTTTGCAGCGGAAATCGCCAGGTGGTTTCGAACCGGGTTCCGCGATGGAACCCTACGCTACATTCCGGATCCCGCAAGGCCCCTCGGCTACGACTACTGGTGCTCACCAGCCGCTACCCTGGAGCGCGGCGGCGGCGACTGCGACGATCTGGCGATTCTCGGCGCCTCGCTGCTTCTTGCAGGTGGGGTAGACGCATGGGTGGTCGTCGGAACGATTCACCAGGGGGGGCGGATCGATGGACATGCGTGGATTGAGGGAATTGATGAGCGAGGTGGCTTCCTTATCGAAGCAACATCTGGAGGCCTTGTGAGGAACAGGAGACCGCCTCAATATCGCGCGAGTATCCTGCTCGGTCCAGGATGCTGCCAAATAGCAGCTTGATGGAGGGTCCGATGCTCCCCAGCTTCACGAGTGAGGGCCACTTGCCACCCGCTGACTATACGCTGACGCTTGATGAGCTTCGAGCATCGATGCTCGTGGTCGGCCCATCGAACGGTTATCCAAACTGGGATCGGGACTGGCGGGGCCACTTAGTGGAGAGCCTTGCCGTCCTAGTCGACCAGTTGTGGCAAGTAGGAATCGACGACATCTTCATCGACGGGTCGTTCGTCGAGGACAAGGAGCATCCAAACGACATCGACGGCTACTTCGTTTGCGACCTCATGGAACTGGCGACGGGAAGGCTTCAGACCAAGTTGAACCTGCTCGATCCCCATAAGGTTTGGACTTGGGACCCGGCGACGCGCCGACCTTACCACGGCTACCCGAAGAAGCAGCTTCCGATGTGGCATGCCTACCGTGTCGAGATGTACCCACACGTCGGGCAGCTTTCAGGGATTTGCGACAAGCACGGGAATAATGAACTGGAATTCCCCTCGGCGTTTCGGCTTTCACGCCGGGACGGTGAGCCGAGGGGTATCGTCAAGATTATCAAAGGAGGCCAGCCATGATCCGCAACGAGAGTGAATACCAAGAAGCGGTGCGGCGGCTTCGCGAGGAGCAGGAACGGCTCGCGGAACACCGCAAGCGCTTGGCGGAGATGGGTCTCGCCGCTGACGAGTTGAAGCGAGCGCTCGATCCGCTTCGCTCCTTCCACGAGCAGCTTTCCGAGGAGGTCGCAAGCTATGAGCGGCTTAAGCGCGGAGAACTCAGTGAACTCCTGAACCTCCACGGTCTCGGGAGCACATTCGTGGCGCTGCGTATTGCGCTCGGGCTAACGCAGCGTGAACTCGCTGAGCGGCTAGGTGTTCACGAGTCACAGGTATCGCGCGACGAGCGCAACGAATACCATGCAATCACGGTGGCTCGTGCCAGTCGGATCCTCGATGCACTCGGCGTGGAGATGCGGAGCGAGTTCGAGCAACCGATCATCCGTCATCAGGGTCCACGGCAAGCCGCCGTTGGTGAATAGCCTTAGAATCATGTCTGATGGCTGGTGTTGACCCGGTTCGGTGGACAGGTTGATTACTGGGGTTGCCCCGGTTCGGTGGACAAGTTGATCACGCTACCGCCCTCTCGTAGCGGTAAGTCCTTTCGTACTCGACTGGACTGACATCTTTCAGTAAAGAGAAGAAACTCTCGACTACAGCGTAGTCCCAACAGTTGCCCCGACGGCGCATGCTCACCTCGATGCCGTGTCGCTTCGCCAGTTCGTCGTAGATATCGCTGGTGTACTGATTAGGTTCAAGGGGTCGTTGCAGTTCCTTCCTCTCCTCGGTGGTCAACTCGCCCCGGAGAACCAAGGATTGATAACCGAGTATCCGCGCCGGTCCAGCCCCAGCACGTTGAAGTGCTCGCGGGTGTTGATCTCCACCTTCAGTCGCATGCTCACCACGGGCACGAAGGTCGTCTCGAAGCGGTAGTAGAGGGTGAATCGCCCCTTGCCCTGTTTCCACTTCGGTTTGCCAAGCCAGGGGTCGAGTACTTCACGGATGGCGTTGATCAGACCCCCGATGGGGCCGGCCTTACGTTGTACAAGATCGATGTCCTCGGAGTAGCGCCCTGCTGGATCGAAGAACAGCTTGTGCAAAGCCGTGCCACCCCGAAATACCGCATGCTCGGCGACCACCGGGTGTTTGTACATGGTGACCAGGGCTCGACTCAGAATGAGGTCTTGTTCGACCTGAGTGTTGTCAGGCCAAGGAGCTGTCGTGCGCCAGGCGGTGATGTTCGCGCGTGGGATCATAGGTCGATGTCCACCTGCTCGTTAGGAAATAGCCGCCACCGGGGGTCAAGGTCGGCATCGCCCTTGGGTAGGTCAGTGCGTAGGCGCACGATGGTCGTGCGCCGCCCGGCCAACCAACTCGCCAGCGGCTCAGCAAGCTCCCCTTCCCCTATGACGGAAAGAAGGTATCCGAGTCGCTGGACGTCCGGGAGGTGAACGTGAGGTGCAATATCCACGAGCCGGTCTCGGTCGATATTCTCGGCCAACTCGGAAAGGACCATCGCGACGTTGTTCCAGTAACCCGCTGCAGAGAAGAACCGCACCAGGTCGAACGCTGTGGTCTCCGGCGTGGCGACCACCATGGTCCCTGTCTCCGTCTCGACGCGCGTGACCGGCATCGCCTTCACGGTCCGGCTTGTATGCACCTCGATCCGGACTCTCCCCGCCTGCATCGGTCGGGTCGCGCGGTCGGCGATGACCTGGAACATCATCGGTTGTTGGTGTCCCGCCCCGTGGAGCGCCGCGGCGGACAACACACCGACGTAGTAGTGGAGACCAAGATGCATCATCAGGTCATCGATGAACCACGACGCGGGCGGGCAACCTGCCACGCGGTACTCCGGCGGAACGACAACGTAGAATCCACGACGAGGTGAGGCAATTCGCCCCTTCTGTTTGAGTCGGCGAAGCGCCGTCTGGACCGCGACCTTGGAGCCTCCGAGGCCCGCCTCGGCATCCTCACGAGTGAAGACGTACCGGCCCGAAGCCTGCTGCGCCTCCACCCACTCGGCTATGGTTCGTGCTCCGCCCATGGCAAATACATTCGCATTAGTTAGCGTCAAATGCAAGTTTACGCACGCGGATTTGCAGCGCCAGGGAGACTTGAACGTAGAACACCGATTTGAGCGACGGCCGAGAAGGAGACCCTGTCCCCGTTCTCTCCCCTCACGGCTTTGCCCCATCGGAGGTGAGGTGCGTGGCCTCATTGCCTTGTCGGAAAGGGAGTGTCTCCTCCGGTGACGGTCACGCATCGCGCCTCCAACATCTTCGTCGAGGAGAGCCCATGGAGCGCACGGTCAAGGTCTTCGTCATCCCAGTCTCCCGCGTCCCGGGCGGCGTGCGCGGCAGGCCGTCCGGGAAGAGCGCGGCGAGCGCAACACCAGCAGGCCGCGCCAGGACGGGGAGCTGACCCAGGTGGAGGTGGTGGACCCAGAGACCGGCTCCACCCACATCGAGTACCACCGCGACGGTCAGAGTATCGGATACGAGGGCCCGGAGGCGGGCCAAAGTGTGATGGAGTAGCCATGAGCTTCAGCCAGTTCGACGACGACATCGGCGCCCACGACACCCGGTTCACCGGCATGTACGTGGGCGACGTGACCCGTCGCCAGGACCTGGAGGGGCTCGGTCGGGTGCGCGTCTGCATTCCGGGTGTGCTCGAGCCCCACAGCGCCTGGGCCTGGCCGCTCGGTACCTCGGGAGGCGAGTTCAAGGACCGGGGCTTCTTCGCCGTGCCCGAGGAAGGGGCCGATGTGGCGGTCTTCTTCAACCAGGGTGACGTGGATGCGCCGTACTATCAGTCCGTCCACTGGGGGAAGCCGGACGGCGAGAGCGAGGTGCCCGAGGAGGCGCAGCTCGATCCGCCCGACAATCGGGTCATCGCCACGCCCACCTTCCGCATCGAGCTCGACGAGCCGGACAAGGCCAAGAAGCTCAAGTTCACCAACCGCATGACCTGGGACTTCCTGCTCTTCGACGCCGAGGACAACACCATCACGCTGCCAGGTGGCGCGAGCATGGAGTCCATCAACCGATGGAGCAGATCCATTCCGCCCTGACATAGCTCATGCCGCTATTCGACATCATCGATACGGTCGTGGCCCTGTTCAATCGCGTCAAAGTCATTCCTGATATGCTGGGGCCGCCCCCAGACCCGACCGTGCTTGCCGCCTGCATTCCAGACCTCGCCCAGAACGTGGCCAAGCTGCTCAAACACCCAGGGTTTCGTTTTATGGGCAGCGGCCGTTCTTGACAGGATGGAGCCACGGGAAAATACTCACGGGGCGAAGAGGAGGCTGTCATGCAGAAACCGGAAGCATTGCGTACAGGGCCGGCATGGAAGCGGTTCGGGCCGGCGCTGTCGTTCGTGATCGTGATGGTGGGACCCTGGGCGTCGGGCTGCCACCGAAACAAGGCGAAGAAGGCCAAGAGGCAGAAACCCTTGGTGGGGCAGCCGAACGACAAGGGGGACTACACGTTTCGCGTGAAGCTGCCGCCCAAGCTGATCTGCAACAGCGATGCGGATTGCACGTTCACGCACCTGCGGCCGGGTCACTGCTGTCCGAATCAATGTGACGTCCAGCCGGGAAACAGGGCCTGGGTGCATGCTGTGCGCCACATGCACTATCCCGTGTGCCTGCCATTTTACCACAAGCATGGCGGGCTGTCTGTCTGCGGGACGCCGCGTTGTCCGCCCGACAAGGGGATTCCAAGGGGACGGTGTGTGAACCATCGCTGCACGGTGCTGTACAAGTCGGTGGTGCCCAAGGTCAACGTGGTGCCCACGCCGACGCTTCCGTTGCCCAGGACAGGCAAGGGAGTCCGGGCAGGGAAGATGGGCAACACAGGCAAGAGAGGCAAGGCTGGTCGGGCAGGCAAGGTGGGGCAGCAAGGAAAGCCTGGTGGTCCGCAGGACAGGGCGAAAGCCGCGGAGGCCCAGGCCGTGCCGGATGTGAAGTGACAGCGGGTTTTCGGGACAGGGCTGCATGTGCAGGACGTGGAGGGGGCGCAGTTCGGGAAGAAAGGGGTGTGTGATGACGATGGCGCGAAAGCTGAAGAGGCTGTGTTGCACGGCAAGTTTGGTGGGCGCTGCGCATGTGGAAGGGGGCAGTGATGAAGGAGCATGAACGGGCCGGATCGAATGGAAAAGGCGGTGCGACGCGTCGAGGAATGATTTGGTTTTGGACCGTGGCAGCCGCCGTGGTCTTGGTCTTCGGTGGAGTGGGCCCAGTGGTCCTTTCCGGTCTGGGATGCAACGATCGCCACGGGCACGACAAGACCGGACATTGGAAAAGGGGGCGACGGGCGCGGCACGAGAGCCGGACCGGCGCACGGATGGCTGGTTCCTTGGGCCGTGGCCGTCGATCCTGGGGGCATAGACATCATCGCCATGGTGGGCGCTGGCATCACAAGCCGAGCCCCAAGGTGCGGCCCGGCGAGCTGGGCACGGTCATCCACGTGGTGGATGGCGACACGGTTTGGGTGCGGCTGCATGCTTCTGGGAAGGTGATCAAGCTGAGACTGGCCGGGGCGAATGCGCCCGAGTGCCACAAGATGTTTGTGAAGCTGCCAGGCGGTCGATCGTCGGCGCGTTGCCGTTCGGACGACGAGTACTTTGGGTACCAGAGCTACGTGATCATGCGGGACCTGGTGGCTGGCAAGCAGGTCACCCTTGGTTGTCGTGCCGGGGCCGACGGTTTTTGCCCCACGGGATCGTACGGTCGTCCTCTTTTGAGCATGAAGGTGGATGGGAAGGACGTGGCCGAGGAACTCGTGGCGGGTGGCGTAGCCTGGCCGTTCACCAAGTACCAGGACCAGCACCTGGCCAAGTACTGTCGTGCGGAGGAGCGGGCCTGGAAGCACAAGGCAGGCATGTGGAAAGCCGGGACGCGTTGGCAGGTCATGGCCCGCATGAGCAAGAAGACCCAAAAATGGTATCACTATCGAGATGCGAGGTGTCGGCGGATCACGCATGGGAGATGACCCTCATCGAGTCAGACTGGGCCGGTCGGCCCCACGAAAGCCGGTCGTCTGACTGGATGACGACGGACCACAAAGGCATGACGAATCACAAAGGAAGGTAGGGATGACGACCAAGGACGAGCACGACGCAGGATCCTCGTCGGACGATCGAGATGGTCCAGCCGGTGCCGATTTGGTGCGAAAAACCGCCGCCGTGGAACTGAACGAGAAACCGGACGAACGAGGCGGATCGGACGAACGTGACGGATCGGACGAACGTGACGAATCGGACGAACGAGGCGAAACACAGGGGCCGGCTGGTTGGGACGACTTCGACGATGAGCCGTTCGAAGCACACTTCGGATCGAAGCGGCTCCTGCAAAATCGCTACGCGCATTGGGGGCTGTGGTATGGACTCCCCGCTGTGCTCGTGGCCCTGCTGAGTGGGCTCATCTGGGTGAGTCGATGGGACATCAAGGTGTCGCTCCAGGTGTTCGGTCAGGCGTCGATGACGGGGCGGCATGACCCGGTGCTGCGGAGCGGCCGGCCGGGCGCTTTGCGCATGGGGATCTATGCCAGCGTGGGCGGACGATACGAGCATCCCATTTCAGGGACCGTATCGTTCGAGGAGAAAAAGGGGCGATTTCAGAAATTGGTTTCCGGCACGAGCGACGCAAGAGGCGTGTCTTTGAATGCTCGATTCATGGTGCCCAAGGTGCCGGCCGGTCGGTATGCCCTCAGGTTTCGGATCCGTGGCCCATCAGGGTTGCGACGGGCGCTGGTGCCGGTTCGCGTGGTGGATCCGAATGATCCGGATGCGGTGATGCGGCCCAAGCTTCGGCTCGACGAAAAGACGCTCGCCGCATGGACCCCGGCGGAACCCGATGCGGACGGACTCGTGGTGGAACTCGTGCCCCGAGCGGGTTGGCGCGTGTCCAACGAGGTGGTCGAGGACCTCTATCTGCGCGCCGCAGACCAGTCGGGGCGGCCGCGTCAGGTGGAGACGCGGGCGGTCATCCTCAAGGGTTTGGTGGGGAGCATCGGGCCGGGGCGGATGCTGTGGAACTGGCGCAGCACGGGTTCAGACGGCCTGTCTCGATTGAGTATCGTGAACCGGCAGCCGGTCCTGGTTCTTGGTGTCGAGTACCGTCAGGGCCCGGGCGGGGTGGTGCATCGGCGTCGATTTTCGCTGGTGGGGCGGCCTGCCCAGGCTTCGCTGGAGATGGCCAGCCGCATCGTGTCTCCTGGTTCGATGCAGGTGGTGTCCTGCGCGGCGCTGTTGGATTCGGATGACATGTATCTGGATGGCTACCACAGGGGGCATCTGACCTGGATGGGGCGCGGCGCCCTGCGCAATGGTAAGGTGGAGTATCGCCTTCGTGCGCCCAAGGATGAGGGGCTGTGGTTTTTGCAGAGCTATTCGGACATGATCGACCCAGGCGATTCAGCCGGGACCATGGTGGCTTTCGTGACGAAGAGACCAGTCAATGGAGCCCTGGCAGCCGAGATCAGCCATTTGGCGGCAGGGCGGATCCGGCGTTGGACCGAGGGTGCGGCCCAAGGAGCGAAGGGCCCCAAGGTGCCGGTGGCGGCTGTGGTGGATTGGGAGGCGCGTCGCCTCGAAGGCCTGTCGCGCTGGGTTCGGGGCGCGGACGAACAGTCGGCTCGGGCTGTGATCCAGTTCGCCCTGAGTCGTCTCGAAGCGTTCGTGTATGTGCCGTCCATGATCGCCAATACGTTGCCCAAGGAACGAGCCGCGCTGAAGGCGCGTCAGAGCCACGCCCAGCATTATCTGCTGGGTCTGTTCCTGGTCGGTCTCGTCGGTCTGCTGGCCGCCATCGGTTGGGTCCTGGTGCTCCAGGTACGGAGCCGGAAGGCCAGCCTGGCTTTGCAGGCGAGGCTCATGGAGGACGATGTCGCCCACGACCGTTCGGCGCAGGATGGCCGTGATGCGACTGGGGAGGGCGAGGTCGCGCCGGGGAAAACAGGAATTGGGACCGATGAAGTGGACGATGCGCTCTACCGAACCGATTTGGGCAGGGCCAAGAAAGAGTCCCAGTACGCCTTCTTTATGCAGATCGGGATTTTGGTGGCGCTCATTTTCTTTACCGTGGCCGCCGTGCTCGTGCTCGTGACGAACTTGATGTGGGGTATGTAGCCACAAGGGTGATCCTGCCGTGGACGCGAATCGATGAGGAGCTATGGATGGGTCGAGGGGGATCGAAATGGTCCTGGACGATCCAATCGAGTTGGGTCGGTCGTGGGCATGGCGTTCGTCAGGAACGCTGGTGGGCGACGAGATGGTTTGTAGGGAGGTGCGAGGAGAATGATTCTTGGTTCGTCGGTGAAGGATGGCACGCCTGGTGCCGGGGCGCGATCTGGAGCGGAGCGTGGTGCTGGACGAGAGCAGGGTGCTGGACGAGAGCGGGGTGCTGGACGAGAGCAGGGTGCTGGACGAGAGGAGGGTGCTGGACGAGAGGAGGGTGCTGGACCAGGATCGGAGCAGGACCTGTCGGCCATCGTGTTGGCGGCTGGTCTCGCTACGAGACTACGTCCCCTGAGCAGTGAGCGGCCCAAGGCGTTGCTGCCGGTTGGTGGGGTGAGTTTGTTGCGTCATGCGTTGGGTCTTCTGGAAACCGCTGGCATTCATCGGGCGGTGGTGAACCTGCATCATCTCGGTGACCAGATTCGCGAGGCGTTCGGGAGCGGCGCGTCGGTGGGGTTTCATTTGGAGTACAGCGACGAGGAGGGGCAGATTCTGGGCACGGGCGGCGGCGTCAAGAAGGTCGAGTCGTTCTTCGGAGGCCGCACCTTTGCGGTGGTGAACGCCAAGATTGTCACCGACCTCGATCTGGGTGCCGTACTCGAGCACCACAGGAGCAAGGGTGCGCTCGCTACCATGGTGGTCCGGCCCGATTCGGTTGCACGGACCTGGGGCGCGGTCGAGGTGGAGTCGGACGGTCGGGTCGCTGGTATTGCTGGGCATTATCGGCCTGGGGCGGACAGGGCGCCTCTGCTGCCCTATATGTTTACGGGGATTGCTATTTTGGAGCCCGGTTTTTTGGAGGTTCTGCCCGAGGGTCCGTCGAGCATGGTGCAGGACGGCTACGATCGGCATCTGGATGCGGATCGTCCCATTGCGGCGTACGTCTGGGATGGCTACTGGCACGAACACTCCACGCCGAGCCGATATCTTCAGGGGAACTTGAACCTGCTCCATCGAGGCAGGCCCCTGTGGACGAACGTCGATATGGGGCCTGTGACCGGAGTGGACGCGACCGCTCGGGCTCACGAGACGGCTCGAATCATCGAACCCGTGCTCATCGGTCCCGGGGCGAGGGTAGAGGCAGGCGCCAGGGTCGGTCCCGACGTGATCCTGGGGCGCAACTCCGTGGTTGGCCCCGGGGTTCAGGTGGACCGAACCGTGGTCTGGTCGGATGCGTCGGTGCTGCGGAATCGGTCCAGCGCGGTGGTCACTCCACAGTCGGTTTTGGAGGTGGACCTGTCCGACCCAGGAGCCCGCGTGGGTCCAGCTTTGGCCAGCAAGTGAGAGGCTTGGATCCGTTCGAGTGGCTTGCTGCCTGTTGCGGGATCAGTTTCTGTCGAGGGATCAGT
>JAGGXR010000147.1 GCA_021162935.1 Deltaproteobacteria bacterium | reverse complement strand
GTCTTGGGATATGGGGTCACGGTGAGCGGCTACAGCGCTTCGAACCAGTTCCTCGTCGACGATGGGACGGACACGGGTGGTGCGGGCGGCCAGGGTGGCGGGTCGGTGGGCCCCAGCAGTCAGGGCACCGAGGGCAGGGATGGGCATTCTCTGAACCTGTTTTCTCTGTATCCCTGCGGCAGCGGCGGGAGCTGTCCGTCGGGCCGGATCTGCGACGCCAATTCGGTCTGTGTGCCCATGCTGTGATTCCCTTCTTGGCTGTTTTGTTTCAAATTCAGGTGTGTTGTCAGCTCTTGACACGATGTGATATGGTTCGTGTATGGGTATCGTGAAAACCTTCATCGTCGTGTGTCTTGTGGCTGCGTCGGGCTGTCGCTTCGACCCGAGAGCATCGGTGGGCAACAATCGTGACGGGAACCTGGCGGATGTGATCCATGTCCACAAGGACGCCCGGCTCGATGGGCCCGACGGAAACCAGCAATGGATCGATGCGCACGTCGATGCCGGCATAGACAGTTCGGTGGACGCCCAATTCGTGTGTCAGGAAAATGCGTTTTCCTGCAACGGCAATGAGGCGAGTCTGTGCAAGAATAACACGTGGCTGTCCGTGGGACGCTGCTTCCTTGGTTGTGATCAGTCCAGTCGAGCCTGCCTGGAACCGAGCAACGTGGACACGGGAACCCTTGGGTTCGATGAGAATCAGCTCTCTGGTTTGGACTTGCCCGGCGGTTCCACAGTTTTGATCCACACGGACAGCGGCCAGATCGACGACCAAACCGGCGGCTCGACCATCAGACATGCGGACAACGGGCACATTCGAGACGGGGTGGCGTTCTACCGCAAGCAGGTCCAAGGATCTCCGGATCTCGGGATCTTCGTTTTCGATCACCTGACGGTTCCCGCTGGCACGGTGATCGTGTTCACGGGCCGGCCGGCAGCCGTTTTTCTCGTGGCGGGCGATGTGAGCATTGTCGGGACCATCGATGCGGGTGCCCATGGACAAGACCCAGGGCCGGGCGGATACAAGGGCGGCGATGCGAGCCATGCCTCAACAGAGGGCGGGAACTGTCGCGGACAGCCCGGCGTTGGGACCAATGCCTGCAGTGATCTGTGTTCGTCGGGAAGCGGTGGTGGCGGGTTTGGTGGCCCAGGCGGCGCCGGCGGCGCGCTCAGTTCCTGTAACGGGCAGACCCTGGCCGCTGGGATCGGCGGTGCCATTTGTGGAACCACGGACCTCGTTCCCTTGCACGGTGGCGGTGGTGGGGCTGGCGGAGTCAAGGTCGCAGGAGAGGATTCCTCGGCGCCGGGCGCCGGTGGTGGAGGTGGCGGCGCCATCCAGATTTCAGCTCGGGGGACCATCTCCCTGCAAGGTGGCGGCGGCATCACGGTGCCGGGCGATGGTGGAGGCGAGACCGCCAGTGGTGGTGGCTCCGGTGGTGGCGCCGGTGGCGCCATTTTGCTCGAGGCTCTTGCGATCACAGCCGATAGTGACTTTTTTTTGACCGCCAACGGAGGAGGAGGTGGCGGCGGCGACTGCACGTGAAATGATAATGATGCCGGCCAGGCTGGCTGGCGAGGAAGGAGCGACGATCAGGGTGCGGCAGCCGGCGGAGCAGCACCTGGCGGAGCTGCCTACCCAGGAGGTGGCGGGGGCTGGCATGACGACCCAGCCGGGCAGACCGGTGGTGTGGGTTGTGTAGGTGGCCGTGGTGGAGACGAAGGCGGCGGCGGCGGCGGCGTGGGTCGGATTCGGGTCAATCAACCAAACGGCCAGATTCCTTCCTGTGTCATCTCTCCCGACCCGTCTGGGTCGGCGGTGTCGGCCGGCAATCTCCATGCCCGGTCCCTTCCGTAGTGATTTCCGTCGAGACGTCTGCTCGTGAAAAGGCTGCGATGTTTCTCTTGAGAACTTGATGCGTGGGACCTCACCTTTGTGTATAGTGCCTTGGTCTGACCAGGGCCCACAGGCCGGCCCCAAAGCACCATGGAGGTATCAGATGAGCGGACAGAATGCGCCCAGGGCGGAAGTCGAAACCAAGTTTGGAACCATCACCATCGAGTTCTTCACGGACAAGGCGCCGGGCCACGTGGAAAATTTTTTGACCCTTGCCCGAAAGAACTTCTACGACGGCACGACCTTTCATCGCGTCATTCCGAAATTCATGATTCAAGGTGGCTGCCCCAACACGAAGTCGGGAGCCAGCGGAGCACCTGGAACGGGAGGGCCGGGCTACAACATCGACGCCGAGTTCAATGACGTGTCTCATCAACGAGGCATCGTGAGTATGGCGCGGTCGGCCGACCCGAATTCGGCAGGTTCCCAGTTTTTCATCGTGGTGGGGGATTCCACCTTCCTTGATGGTCAGTACAGCGCCTTTGGTCGCGTGGTCTCGGGTATGGAGGTTGCAGACCAGATCGTGGCGCAGCCCCGCGATGCCCACGACATGCCGAATGACCGTGTCGAAATGAAGGTGCGCATCCTCGACTGATCCTGCTGGTCGCATCTCCATACAAACCGCCTCGGTGGCTGGTCCGTCGAAGGCTCTCGTTTTTGAGATCATGTGCGGAATCGTTGGCATCATCAATCGTCGCGACCGGGTGGACGAGCGGCTGCTTGGTCGGATGACCGATCGGCTCGCCCACCGAGGGCCCGACGCATCTGACCTCGTGGTGCGCGGTCCGTTGGGTTTTGGGCATCGGCGTCTTCGGGTCATTGATTTGGCCGGTGGCGCACAGCCCTGGGCCGACGGCGAAAATCTTTTGGTCTACAACGGAGAGATCTACAACTTTGTCCAGTTGCGTCGTGAACTCGAAGGAGCAGGAGTCGGGTTCGAGAGTCGTTCGGACACCGAAGTTTTAGCCAAGGCCTATCGTCAGTGGGGCGCCGAGGCACTGGCCCGGTTCAACGGCATGTTCGCCTTCGGTCTGTGGGACGGCGATGGTCCCAACCAGGGGCGTCTGCTCCTCGGGCGCGACCGGATGGGGCAGAAGCCGCTCTACTATTTCCAGACGGACGAGGCGTTCGTGTTCGCCTCGGAACTCAAGGCGCTCACCCTGCATCCAGCCTGTCCCACGCGACTGAGTCGACCGGCGCTCGTGCGGTACTTGATGAGCGAGTTCGTTCCCGCTCCTTGGACCATTTTCGACGGCGTGTTCAAGCTCGAACCATCCATGCTGGCCTGGTTCGATCCGAAACGATGGCGGCTCGACGTCGTCCGATATTGGCGGCTTCCTTTTGCTCAGGATCCAACGCAGCGCCCAGGATCACTGCGTGAGGCGACCGATGGTCTTGGCCGGGTGCTTGGCGATGCGGTGCAGCGCAGGCTCGTCTCGGACGTGCCCCTGGGTGTGTTCCTGTCGGGCGGCTTGGACTCTTCGACGATCACCGCCTTGATGGCTCGTCATGGCTCTGCGTCGCAGATCGAAACCTTCTGCATCGGGTTCTCGGACCGGACCTTCGACGAAAGCGACCATGCGGCCTCGGTGTCTCGATTCGTGGGTACGCACCACCACGTTGAAACCCTTGAAGCCCGGCAGGTCTGGGAGTTGTTGGGCCACCTGTCAGACCTGCTCGACGAGCCTTTGGGAGACGCCTCGGTGGTGCCCACCTACCTGCTGTCGCGATTCGCCAGGCGGCAGGTGACCGTGGTGCTGGCCGGTGACGGCGGCGATGAGCTGTTCGCCGGCTATCCCACGTTCCAGGCGGATCGGCTCGCTCGTATCCTCTATCAGTGGCAGCCCGCCCTGATGCGGCGCTTGGTGGAACGTGCGGCGAGTCGGCTTCCCGTTTCGCTCGACAACATCAGCCTGGATTTCAAGGTCAAGCAGTTCCTCAAGGGCGTGCGGGCTTCGGGCCTAGGTCGCCATCAGGTCTGGCTCGGGTCCTTCGCCCCCTGGGAGCTTGCCCATCTTTTGACCGACGACGTGCTGGCTCAGGTGGACCTGGACGAGCCCTTTGACGAGATGGCCAGGAGGGTGGCCGACGAGCAGCCGACGTCCTGGATGGACGCCCTGATGGCCTTCTATGCGCGTTACTACCTGGCGGACGACATCCTTGTGAAGGTGGACAGGGCCTCGATGGCCGTTGGGCTTGAGGCACGGGCTCCCTTGCTGGATCCGGAGGTGGTGGAGGCGGCTGCGCACATTCCCGGCTCCTGGCGGCTCCACGGCCTGACCACGAAGTATCTCCTCAAACGAGTGGCCTCGGGGCTGGTGCCCGACACCATTATCCGACGTCCCAAGAAAGGGTTTGGCATTCCCGTTGGGAAGTGGCTCCTTGGGCCACTTGGGCCGCTCATGGATCGGCTCCTGGATCGCGAGCGGATCGAGGCACAGGGTCTATTTCGCCCCGAGGCCGTTTCGACCCTCATCGCCGACCATCGCAGTGGAAGACGAGACAATCGCAAACAACTCTGGACCCTGATGGCTTTCGAGTTGTGGTACGACGCCTATCAGTAGTGCAACTGGAGCCGTCGAAGGCAACGGCGATCCCTTGGCCTTATCGTTGTCTATCGGATGAAATCGCCCATGAGTTCTTTGAGCCGTCTATCGGATGAAGCCTCCCATGAGTTCTTCGAGCAGGGACATGGTGGCCTCGCGGTCCATGTCCGTTTCTGCCTGGCCGTGGGTGGCGTGGCACTGGAGCGAACGCATGCAGGAAAAGCAGCCGTATGGTGATTCGCAATGGGCCGGGCAGTCGGCGATCATGCGGTAGCTCCAGTAACACAGGTGCTTGAGCACCTCGGTGGTCACGGCCCTGGCGAAGCCGGCATCACCGGGATGTCGGTCCACGAAGGCGATGGCTGGCAGTTCGTGCGGGCCATAGGATTCGACGAAGGCGATGTCCAGATCGAAGGCATCGTGACGTACGAAGGCTGGCAGCACGTGTCCGAACAGGTGAACGAGGCCATGTAGGACGGCCTTGGACGGCGCCTGGGTTGGAAACGCGAGAACAGCCGCCTTGGT
The DNA here is from genome assembly GCA_021162935.1 of Deltaproteobacteria bacterium. Lineage (GTDB taxonomy): Bacteria > Myxococcota_A > Polyangia > HGW-17 > SLPX01 > JAGGXR01. The sequence goes on along the minus strand of JAGGXR010000147.1, from coordinate 33,577 downwards.
GCGGTACCTGGTTTCGATTGGGTCCGCGTAGTAGGTCACGTCCAGGAGTTTGCCCGTCCGATCGTAGGTCTTTACCCCCGAGACCCATTCGTGCAAAAAGACCCAAGGATACCACAGGAAGAAGGCACTGCCTCCGATGCTATGCGCCATGGCGGTCCGTCGATCGGACCTGTCCGTTCGGCGTTCGTCCTGAGCTGGATCCGCCGGGTCGATCCCGTTGATCGAGTGGATTTGGCTGGCCAGTCCGGCCCTGCTGGTCTTGGCTTGGGCCGAGCCTGCTTGGGGTCCAAGGGTCCCGGGACTGGATGCCGACCGGGGCGCATTCGTGGGAGTAGCCGCGTTCCAGAACGCGCCAGCATGGAATCGATTTTTTGACCGGCGGGTCCGCCTCCGCCGTTCGCCGTGTGCCTGGTCGAAGGTCATGGTGCGGATTTTTGAGGTGATCACGGGGCGTTCATACGGATCCGCATGGATGAAGCCGTCGTCGAAGGCCACCTGGTCCTCTGGGGCACAGATACGATAGCGGCGGCCCGAGGCCAAAAAGACCATGCCCGGGTAGGCGTCGGCCAGGGCGCGTACCCGGTCCAGGCGGCGTAGTTCTGTCTTGGTGTGTCGGTCGATGACCGTCACGTGGCGATCGGCCACCGTGTCCATGGAGACGCTGCGATGGGGAAGTGGGTGGCCCACGTATCGCAGGACCGGTACCTGGTGCACGAGGCCGGTGACACTGTTCATCTCGGTGCGTCGTTCATGGGCGATGTGTCCGGCATCGCCGATGTCGTCGATCTCCTGTTCGACGAGGTCCCGACCGAATTCGGCCACGAGTTCTTCTTTGGTCCAGGCGGATTCGGCCATGGCGCAACGTAGGTTTTTGCGGCGGGCCGGCTCGTTGTCTGGGTTCGTCACGAGTTCACAGCCGAGGCCGAGATAGGGGTGACTCCTGTCGGTCCCCACCAGACCCTGGCTGATGAGGAACTCCACGAAGGGCTGGGGCGCCGGAAGCACGATGGTGGCCGACGTGGCCTGGCTGAAGTGGGGCGCGTCGTCTTCAGCGGTCTCTGCGTCCAATGACGCAGCCGCAGTCTCTTCGGATTTTGTGTCTTGCCCGATTGCCGAACTCGACAGGGCCGGCTGGTTCTGGTCGGCCCTGCCGTCCATCGCCTCGTCGGCGTTGCTGTCATGGGACCGATCATCGCCATCCTTCGATGGCTCTCCTGTTTCATCTGGTTCATCCTCGGCAGCAGCCTCTTCATTGGCTGAGGAGGTCTGCGGCGGCGCCGAGTTTTTTGTGCCGCCGAAGGCGGCCTCGGTGAGGCCAAAGTCTATGCTCTGGGCTGCAAATCCCTTCGGGGCCGTTTCCGTGGCCGTCGTCTTGATGGTCTCCAGGGTGACGGCCACTTCAACCAGGTCGCCCCCGAAGTGGCGGGTCAGCTCGTGCATGAGGCGCACCTGAGACGCATCGGCCTGGGCCACCACCACCTCGGCATGCCTTCCTGGTGCCGAGGCGCCGGCACCACCCTTGAGTTCGTGCCTCGATCCGCCCAGGTCGGCTTTGCCCAGGTTGAGGAGGACCTCGGCCATGCGGTCTCGTTCTTCGCGGGTCAGGGTTTCGTCGAACCCAAACAACTCGGCTTTGTGACCGAGCCCTGATACGAGGCCCGCCATGAGGATCGGTAGGGGAACCTCTCCTGCCTCGGTGTGGATGGTTTTCTGTCTGGCGGTCAGGATCTCTCGGCTGGGTTCGGGCGCTGTGTCCATGCCCGGGCCCACGTACGTAAGGGGAACACCGATGAGACTTTCGGCGAAGGAACGGATTTCGAGGCTATAGGGCACTGCCGTGCAGAAGTAGCGTGGCTGGGCGCCGTATTGGCTGCAGATGTTTTGAAACCGTCGCGCGAGTCGGTAAAAATTCGCCCCCTGGGCGCCGCGGTAGGATTCCACCCCAAGCACGATCACGAGGCCCAGGCCGCGCAGGAACAGCTCCCAGTCTCTCGCGTTGGGCAGAAACTGCGCGTGGAGCACCTCGGCCGTCGTGAAGAGGACGTGGGGCTGGCGCATGTTGAGGTCCAACGTTTGGGGCGGATCGTTGCAGAGGTCGTGGACGTAGACGTTCCAGTCCCAATCGGCTCGGGACAAGACGGACGAAAGCGCCTGGCGACGCTGGGCAGCGGATTCGGCGCTCGGGCACAGGAACAGCACAGCCTGGCCCTTGGTGAGCACCTGGTCGAGGGCCAGGAGGTCTCCCACTGTGGTTCGTCCCGAAAGGGGGGCCGTGGCCAGCAGCACGTTTTCTCCTGCTTCGAGGTGGGAGAAACAGGCTTCTTGATGCGCGTAGAGTTGGTGATTCAACTGCAGCTTTTCGGACACCAACGCCATGGCAGCGGCCTGGTCGAGATGATCCGACTCCACGGTCCGTCCCGGCACGGCCTGTCTGGCCCCCATGGGTTTCATTTCGAGCCCATGTTCCTTTTTGGACAGGGTCTTGATGATGGCAGATATGGAGACGCTCTTCTGCTCGGGCTTGGTTTCGGCGGCCTTGGGTACGTCCTTCTTGGTTTTTTCCGGTGCAGTCACGGGCGCCCGCAGGTTGTCGTGTAACGCCCCGATGAGCAGGGCCATCACGATCCAGGCCGCCGCAGGCAGGGTGCCCAGGAACGCTGCCGGTAGGGCGATCCACTTGGCCACCCGCAGGGTGAACACGAGTGCATCGAAGTAGGCCTTGTGCCGGGCTTCGAGGTGCTTGAGGTCCATCCAGTAGCCGAAGACCTGGAAAATGGGCCCCAGCGCGGGCGCCAGGAGCCCTTCGGGCATGGGCGCGATCGATCCAGCCGATTCGTCTTGGTGCTCCGACTCTTGGTCCGACCGGTTCGAGTCGGCCTTTTTCTTTTCCGCTCTTGGCGCGGCAAAGGCCCGTTTGAAGCCCACCAGACCCCACAGAAGCAGGAATACGAGCAGGATGAAGAGCGTGTGGATGCCGGCGTACAAAATGGGAAAGTAGAAGGGTGTTGCCAGGGACCAGAGCTTTTGCGCGTCGGCGGGCAGGCACGATGCCACCGAGGGCAGGGCCTTGGCCAGCCCGAGATGCTCGAACACGAACCGTTCGAAGGAGCCGCCTCCCGTGAGGGACAAGAAAGCGATGAAAAGGAGGTAGATGACCACGAGTAGTAAGGCTGCGGAGATCCACAGTCCCCCGAAGGAGACGGACTTGGTCCTGGGTTCGATGGAGCGGCGGATGGACCATCGGATGAGGGCCATGACCACCGAGACCACCAAGGCACCGATGAGGACGCCCAGGATCTGTTTCCAGTGGTTTTGGAGACAGGCAGCCGAGTCCAGGGCCGCTTTCGTCGCAATGGCCAGCGTTGCGGTCATGGGGCGTCCTCCCGCTGGTCTTTGACGTGTTTCGCAGGCGCTCCAGGCGTTTTCCTGCTGGGCCCTTGCGGACGGTCGGCCTTGAGATAGCGGAACTGATCGAGCTTCAAACCGCTATAGCCCACCAGGAGCTGCATGCGTTGGGGATCGCGCGATGGAACGATATCGAGCATCTGTCCCTGGGCCTCGGCCAGTCCAATGGTCTGGAAGTGCTCTGCCAGATGCTCGGCAAAGTGCTCGGCATGTTGCTCGGGAACGAGCAGGAGTCTCGTGAGCGCCTGGTCGGGCTTGGTGGTCAGTTCCACGGCCGAGGAGAGCTTGCCCGTCAGGTCCGCCAGGAAAGACGCCAAGATGCTCGGGACCTGGTTGCCTTGCGTCTCCAGGAGCGCGCCCACTGGATGGAGCATCTCCAGAGCTCCTTCGATTAGGCTGTTGCTGTATTGCTCGATGCGTTTTGCCTCGGCGAATCGAGGGTCCCTGCGCCAATCGGGCGGATCTTTGCCATGGTCCTGGTTCTTCTGTTCGTCGAAGAATTCCTCGACTCGAGCCACCTCATTTTCAGCGATGGATTGGTAGAGGTCGATCAGAATCTCCGGATCGAGGTTCTTGCGATAGAAGGGGTCGGTGTCCTGGACCGACAGGCCGCTCAGGTCTTCGGCCTGATCGTTAGGCCCGACGTACCGGACGCCCAGACGCTTTTGCCCTTCACGGTAGCGATGGCGCAGTTGGTTCAGGGTTTCGTCGATCAGGTTGAGGCGTTCCACTTCCTCGTGGGCATGGTCGATGATGTGGGTGAGCAGCTTTCTGACCCACAGGTCGCGGGAGAACTGGACGCGCTGCTCGAAGTACTCACGGGCCGACTGGTGCGGGGCGGCGACCAATTCCTCGATACGGTGTCTTAGGAAGCGGATCGCGTCGTCCATGTCCGCCTCGACCTGCTTGCAATGGTGCCGAAGGACGAGCCAGACCAGCACGCCGAAGAGGACGAAGAGCCATAAGAAGACGTAGGGTCGGTCCACCACGAGATGGGCGCCCCATCGCGAAGGCGGCAGCTTGAAGAGCATGGGGTTTTCAAGCCACGAGGGCGGATTGTAACGCGGATCGGGCACCATGCCCGCTGGAGTGCTGGCCTGGGTTTGGCCGGTCAGGTCGGCCACCTTTTTGTGGGCGGCTCGCGCAAGCTGGTCCTGGATCGACTTGGCCTTCTCTGCGGAGACGTACTCGGTGTTTTCATAAATGAACCGGACGTAGAGCCATTTGGGCAAAAACTGGAATAGGCCCACAAGGAGCGCAACCACGAGCGTCGCCGTGGTCCACATGCGCCATCGTCTCGGCCATCGGTCCGCCACGGAACGGACCTCCATGATGGCCGCTTTGACCCGGCCCGTGTCCGGAGGACCCACGAGTTTGGCCTGTTCTTCGTGCTGGGCCCGCTGCCTGCCCGCTTCGATCGCAAGTTCTTGGAGGTGCTGCCTGCCATGGTGCCAGCCGGCCGCGGTCCGCCAGACCCATCGATCCACCTGCTCTGTCAGTTCCGCATAGTCGGTTTTGGCAACGTTCAGGCCGGCGCGGTCGATCTCCTCGGCGGCCTGGGGCAGGAGTCGATCCTCTAAGTCTTGGCAGACCCCGGTGAAGCGTTTGGTCAATTCCTCGTACCAGGGCCAACTGTACTTGTCGTTCAGGATGCGTTCGGGGCTGTCGTCCGTGGACACGTCGAGACATCGATTCTGGAGTTCCCCCGAGAGGTCCTGTAGGTGGCGGGCGATTTCCTCGGCCGCGCTAGGCTCTTCGGAGTTCGTGTGTCCACGTTGCAGGCGCGCATCCAGTTCCTCGGGCCACCACATGTGCCGCAGCTTCATCCCGAGGGGCGGCTCAGGTTCCGACGGCCTCATGCCGTCGACGAGTGCCAAGGCGAGCCGGTTGCGGATATAGGTCCGAATCGCCTCTTCCGACAGGTCCAGCGTGGCCGCCCCGAACGTGGCGAACAGCGCGTCCGGATCACCGGAGGGCGCGCCCAACAGGAATTCGGCAAGCGGCCAGGTGGACTCCTGGCGGCGCGCATCCGCCAGGTTCGTGGAGAACAGGGCCATGTCTAAGAACGTGGCCAGGGAGGACACGACCTGCTGGTCGGTGAGCACGTACTTGGATGTCTGGTCGTCGAACAGGACGACGCGTCGCACACAGGACCCGGTACCGAGTCCTGGCCACCAGGTCACTGATTGACGCGCTTTTTTGGCCAGGGACGAGAGGCATTGCGAATACGATGTCGCCCGGTCGTCGCTCCGCAGGTCTCCCATGAACAGGATGGGGTACAAGCCGAAATTCTGCTGTTCGCCAGCTTGGCGCGGCGCGGAAAAAATGTGGCTGTAGCGCTTCAAGAGGGTGCGTGCCACGAGTTCGACCAGGCCGTCCAGAACCTGACGGACCGGCTCTTCGGCCAGGTCGGCCACCACGAACACCGAAAGCCGAGGCCGCATCAGGTCCGTGGCCGGCGAGTAGCTCAGGAAATGGTCCAGAGTGAGCAGGTTCCACGTGCGGGTCGAAACCAGTGCGGTGACACGGTCACGGTCGGCGCCGGAAAGGGGCGCCGACAAAGTGAGTCGTTCGATCGTCGAGTCCCCCTGTTGTGCTTCGTCGTCAGTCGATTTTGGAGCAGATGCGAGCCGTGCAACGATTTCGTCCGATTCCTCCTCTTCGTTGGGAGGAATCAGGTCCACGGACAGCAGGACTGCGTTGTTGGGCTCGTTTTCCTGTTGGTCTAGGGCAAGACGGGCCAGGACCTGGCCACCCAGGTCGCCCAGACCGAGAATGAGCGTGGGATTCGAAACCGCCATGATCAAACGAGTATCGTCTCCTTGTCACCAGGCGGGAGCGTGACTGGTCCGCCTCGCCGCAGCGTCATGGTTCTATGACTTCGATGCATGGACGCGCCCGTCCACCTCGACGGTGGACCAGTGCTTCATGAACGTCAGCCCTTCAAGGCATTGATTTCGGCTTCGAGTGCATCGAGTTCCTGGCGGACCAGTTCCACCTCGTTGTCTTCCATGCCCACGCGGGCATCTTTGAGATTGCGTCGGTACTCGCCAAGCGGCGACCAGTCGCGGTTTGCCTTGAGCTGAATCAAGGCCTCTTCCACCTTGTCCGTCACCCATTCACGGATCACGGTCTTGGCCTTGCCGAAGTTGCGGAACGCCGTGTCCCGCCATTTGCCCAGAGCCCGGTCGGATTCATTGAGATGATCGTTTGTGAACACATACTGCTGTTCGATGCGATCGATGGCTTTTGCCCAGAGCGCCAGGGTGAACAGTCTCACATCGCCCGAGGTTCCTTGGCTTGCCGCAAGGGCCTTGGCTCGTTCCTGTTCCCAATGGAGTCGGGCACGATTTTCCAGGATGGCCCGCTGGGTGATGGGAAACACGCCGAGGAGATACGGGTCGAAAGCGCCCTCCCAGTTCCGGTCTGTGTGGAGCGGGATGTCGGGGCATTTCTTGCTTCCGTACTTCTTGCGCTGCAAGATGACGTCGGGGCGTGCGGACGTATAGACCGCTCTTTTGTCGTATGACTCCCCGCGTCCCAGTTCGGAGTTCTTCACGGTCTCGTACGACGCCCCGTACTGGTCCACCGAGTAGACTTTGTAGATGGGGACCCCCACCTCGTTCCAGTAGAACACGACGCGCTTCGGGTCGCCGGTGATCATCATGTCGCCTTCTTTGATGGCGAAGCCCTGGATGTTGGTCAGGCGACGTTTGAAGGTGTCGTCCTCCCGATAGCCTTTGTACAGGCAGACGTATTTTTTGGGCGGAATCACCTTCCCCGCAGGATCGAACTGCAAGAAGGGCTGGCACTTTTGCGCCGCGTGAGCCACCTTTGCGTTGATGTAGGATTCGATGCGATCCTTGGACATGTCCTCGACGATCACTTCGAACTCATCGCTCGGCAGGCGGTTGGGCCGCTTGTCGTTGTACTTGTGTTTGAGTTCCTCCCAGGCCAGGGCCCAGCGGGCCTCCTGCTCCAGGCCATCGATGATGTTCAGCCCAAGTTCGTCCCTGTCGTCGGGCTTGTCCTTACCGCGGATGCGTTCCTCCCAGATTTCTTTGCCGTGGCCCACCAAGGCTTCGATTACTTTGTCGGGAATGTGGCGCCGCCTGCGGGCTTCGTTCTGCGCTCTTTGGATGAGTTGCGAGATTTCTTCAGGATTGTAGTCGGCAGCCTGCTCCATGGCTCCGAAGAGCCAGTTCCACAGACGGCTGTGCTCCGGGTCCAAGAAGTCCTGGAATACCTCTACGTCGAGCACGTGCTCAGTTGTCTCGCCGCCGAATTCTCTGGGCACGCCGTACTTGAGGAGGTCCTCGCTCTTGTCTTCCAGTTTGCTTCGGATGGCGAGTAGTTCGTCGAACAGGGTGGCCGTGCGGTCAAGCCGCTCCACCAGAGCGTCGAGCAGGTCGTCGTAGAAGTCGAGTAGCCCGTCGTTGATGAGAGACGCTTCCTGGTGCTTCTTGACGCTGTCGCGGAACCAGCGCACGAATTTCGGAACCGCGTCCTGTTCGTAATCCTTGTTGCCCGTCACTTTCTCCACGAGGCCGATGGGCGCTGTGGAGACGAGTTCGTCGTGGTACTTGGCAAAGGAGTCGTCGATGCCTTGCAAAGAGGACTCGGCCGCTCGGAAGGTTTCTTCGGCCGCCTTTTGGCGTTCCTGCAGTTTTTCCACGAGGCGCAGATAGAACAGCCGTTCGTGGATCGGTCCGGCCGTCTTGAGAACCTTGGCCACCGAGTGATCGTAGGCCTCGTCGAGCACCTCCTTGGCCAGGTTCGTGGCGATTTGGTCGATGGTCTCCTTGGCCTCAGTGAGCTTTTTCTTTCGGTTGTCGTAGCGGCGCCGTACCTCGACCCGAACCGATTCCTGGTCTCCGGACATGCCGAGTAACCAGTCTTCTTTGATGTCTGGCAGGTTCCCCATGGGTTTGTGGAGTTGTTCGAGGAGTTCGTCCAGCGTGCGTAGGTACGTGTCCACCGCGCCGCTGCCTCCCGCCGAGCCGTCCGACCAGTCCAGGATGGACTGGAACATTCGGCCAGCCTCTCCCTGCATTCTGGCCCGACTTTGGATGTCGGCCACGAATATGCGGTCCCGTTTGTCTCGGTCCGCCGAGGTCTTGATTTCCACGTCGTCGCTTTCAGGCAGGGCAAAGGCGAGGTTCAAGGCCTCGATGGCGTAGCGGTTCGAGCAGTACTGCAGGATGTCGTCGTCGGGCACGGTCATGATGGACACACCGAAGGAGCCGTAGCGCTTCGTGTAATGCTGCACGTCCTGGACTCCGAGTTCCCGCTCGTCGTTGTCCAGGGTGGACTGATCGCGTTCCACGATGGTCTGCGATTTCTCTGGGTCTTCGGAGAAAATCTGTGTGTAGGCCGAGTCTGCGATGTGCGGATAGATCTGTTTGGCGTCCGCGATTACACCGTGCAGCGCTCCGATGTCGTCGATGAGATAGACCTGGTCGAAGGGCCGCTCGGTCACGAGCGTGTCCTCGGTGCCATGTGGGTCCCAATGGAACGGGACCTGCCTGCCTTCTTCTTCGCCGGCGCTCTGCAGGTATTCGAGTTCCTGAAGGGCCGCATACCCGTTCGCCTGGATTTTTTGGAGTTGGTTATAGGGTACGCCCATGGCAGCGAACACGCCCGGCAGCACGAAGCTGCCCACCACGAGGGGCCGGCGGTGTCTCGCCACCAGGGATTTGAGGAAGTAGGCCATCATCAGGAAACTGCCAGAGCCCGTTCCTCCGGCGAGTGAGCAGTACACGTGGATCGTGGGCGCCTTGTTGTCGTCCCGGAATCGTTCGCCCACGTCGAATGACGCCCGGATGGCGTTCATCATGGTTTGGGTGTACTGGGGATGATTCTTGAGCGTGTAGAAGAGCGACAGCCGGGACTCGATGCGGATTTGGCCCGCGCCCGCCCCAGTCGTTTTGCGAGGCTGGTAGAAGTCGGGCCACCACTGGGTAAAATAGGGATCCTCGGGATTGCCCAGCATGCCGAACGCATGTTTGACGTACTGGGGCTTGTCGAAGTTCGAAATGGGGATCCAGGCATCCACGGTCTCGCAGCGTTGCAGTTCGGCCATGTCCGTGTCGACGGCAAAGAAGTGGAGCAGGTTCCTGTACCGTTCGTACTCGTCCTTACGCCGTTTCACCTTGCGCGCGATTTCGTTGACGATTTTGCTTCCGCATCCGCCGAGACCCACGAAATAGTGGGGAGCGACCTTCATGTCTTGAATAAGCATGCCCATCCTCCTAACCAGAAGCCCTTGTTATGCGCTTGTGACATCGACGTCCCTTTGTCCCGTATCGGCCCTGTCAGAGAAGCTTCCTGCACGCTCATGACGCAGCGAAGCCAAGGTCCGACCGAACCTTTTGGCACTTTGCCGCTTGCGATAATTTGTGTCAAGCAGACAACCAATCGGGGGTCAGTCTTCGGGCGTCCTGGTGACCCAGAATTCGTACTGGTCGCCGGTTTTGTAGTGGTCGTCGTATCGGCCCCTGAAGATCTCGCGGTGTTCTTCGTCGTCTTCGGTGGCAGTGACGGCGCTGTGGGGTTGGATGAGGAATCCTCCGCCCCTGGCGGCGATGATGGTGGCGAGCGTTTTGCCACTGCGCGGCTTGCCGTTGTGGCCTCCGATATCATGCTTGGCGGATTTGAACGGGAGGTGGGACTTGACGCGCCGTCCCAGAGCGAATCGACTCGCCTCGTCGGAGCTGTCCTCGAGTTCTCGGTAGTAGAGCGTGGCTTTGGGCGCGAAGGCGCCCGCCAGAATGCGGCCGATGATCCAGATCAAAATGAAGAGGGCGATGAGGGCGGCGAGGATCCAATTCCGGTAGAAGGAAAGCCAGTCCTTCCATGTCCATGCGACGATGGTTCCCTTGGTTTTGGTCTGCCAGGATGTGGGTCCCTTGAAGATCGCGGGCGTGGTGGCGGTGAGCGTCACGGTGCCGGCAAAGGACGCATTCTTTTTTCTGGCCTTGGTCCAAGTTTTGAGACCAAGGTCCAGTCGGATTCCCTGGCTCTTCTCGTGGAAACAGACCTTGACGTGATTCGCAGAAATCTTTCGGCCCGAGACGTGACAATCTTTGGTGCTGTTCGACAGTTTGATCACGAGGAGGTCGCGGTTCGGGATGCGGGACAGGTCCAGCACGAACCACTCGACCGCCTTGAGGTCTCGATCCGGAGCCGCCTCGACCCAACGGTCGAGGGACCAGCCTTCTTTGGACTTGATATGGAAGTCCTTTGTGGACCAGACCATGCTCATCTTGATGTACTCGATGACCCGAAAGTGAAAGGTGAGGTGCTGGAGTTCGAAGAAACCCTTGTCGTGGGCCGCCCATACGTCCAGGCTGTAGGTCCCCTCTGGTAGTTTGGCGGTGGGAATCTGGGCCACCATGCTTTCCATGGGGTGGCTTGGGTCGAACTGGGGCTGGCCCGCTGCAACAGGGGCCACGACGCCTTTGCGGTTCAGTTGCCAAAAGAACCGCATGCCCTGCATGAACTTCTTGCTCAAGCCGGAAACTTTCTTGCCCGAGGCGGTGCGGAGGGCAAATCGAAACGTGATGTTGCCCTGTTTGCGTTCCGGGTAGATTGGCTTGGGCAGGGGTGCCTGCCAGGCCAGCTTGAGCCCCACGTCCATAATGACCTGCGCTTGGAAGCGGCCCTTCTTTCCCGACCGGGCCACGAGGCGATAGGTTCCCTGCTTGGGGTGGTCCAGCCACAGGAGGCGATAGCCGGCGAGTACCTGCCCTTTGTGTCTTCCCTGTCCCATCTCGTCGTCGTGGCGTGCCCGGGTTGGAGTCACCACGGTCTCCGTTTGCTTGAGGGCTGCTTGTTTGCCGGTCGGCTTGGCGCTGGTTTTTGTGCCGGCCGGGGCGGCCTTTCCACCAACCCGTCGGATGGCCACGTCGAATTTCTTGTCCGCCAGGACGGGCACCACGGCGGCGACCGCTCTGGTGCCTTTGACCACTTCGAACTGGTAGGGCGCCTTCTGATTGGCGCCCGGTAGGCTTTCCACCGGAGCGCCCACTAGGGCGGCAAAGATCTGGGCGAAGAATGCGGGAATCTTGGTGACGTCATGTTCGATGAGCGCCTTGCCCTTGGTGACTCGGGCGAGTTTCTTGAGCAGTGCCAGGGATTCGGACAGGGTCTGGGCTTGCTTGCCCCGTGCATTCGTGCGGCCCAGATCGGATCCGAATCCAATGACGAAAACGCGCGCCTTTGACGGGATTACTTCTTTTTTGAGAAACTGGTCGAAGACCCGCAAAAAACCCGCCCGGGCGCCGGGCTCGAGCAGTGCATATTTGTTGCGGCAGGGACGCTGCGCGAACAGGGGGTCGGCCTTGAGCTTGTCGAAGAACGCCTGCACCTTGGGCCCGTAGAGGCTCGTCCTTTGTTCTGGATTGAGCGTTGCGTAATAGGCTGGATTCGCCCGATCCGGGTCATAGCTGCCGTCCGTCAGGAAGATAATCAGCCGTCGCTCGCCCGGGGCCGGCTTACCCTTGAACATGGAGAGCGCCGCCTTGAGTCCGACCCGATAGTCGGTGCATTCTTCCGAGCGGCCGACTTTATCGATGGCAGCAAAGAGCCTCCTTCTGGCCGCAGCGTCTTTGACGAAGGCCCGGTCGATGAGCTTGGCCCTGGTGCCGAATTCGACGATGCCCACTTCGTCCTGCGGACCAGCCAGGTCAACAAAGAGCTTGGCCGCCACTCGTGACAGGAGGTTTCGGTCTTGGACCTTCATGCTGCCTGATGCATCGATCACCACGGCCACGCGGAGGCGCGTCTTGCCTGGATTGGCCTGGGCCGATCCCGCTGGGATCAGTGCTGCCCACAGGATCGTGGCAAGTCCGAATTTCATCGTTGATTTCATGGTTCGATGCTTCCCTTATGATTGAGCGGTCGGTTTTTCGATTTGTGGATGATGCTCGAACAATAGGGTTCGCCAAAGCCGACTGTCAAGTTGTGTGGCGGATTTGGGGTTAGGCCCGATCGCCGTCCGGCCCGGGTGCACGGGGGGGCAGGAAATAGGGCTTGCCGGTCTTGACGCTTTTGGAGAGCCGTCTCTTGTGAAAAAAGGAGAGGCGCTGACAGAATATTCTTCCAGGCAGATCGTCACAATCAGCGTGTCTCGGTGGTCCGTCGTCATGATCCGATTGAATCCCGATACGGTCGACGGCCAAAGACAGAACGAGTGATGCAAAGAGGGAGGTCTATCATGATGACGAAGCGCCAACAAACACAAACCATCAAGGCTGCAATAAAATCAATCGTGGTGGCAGCGACGTGTCTTGGCGGTGCGACTCTGGGCGTCAAGCTCGGCGTGGCTGCCGGGGCGTTGGTCGGCCCTTCTACGGCTTTTGTGGGATGGCTGGTGGGATTCGTGGTGGGTGGAGGTGCCGGCTTGATCGTGGCCGAGGGCTTGATGGAGGCAATCATGCCGCCAACAACGGCCAATGCAGACGCTGCTGCCGGCAGTACCCATCAGGGCAACGACTAGGTCCCGCCCGCGCCATCCCGAAACAAAAACGAGTTCGGCCGAACGGCCCGAAGGCGGTCCAGGTCGACTCGGCGCCTTGCGGTGATGTCGCCTGCGAGGGACGGCTGCGTTTGAACGGCCCTGACGGGCACGTTCGTCTTGCCTGCCGCAATTTGTGTAGGGGTGCGATTTATCGCACCCTCCGGCGGCTTTGTTCCTCAAGAGGACATCAAACTCACGACAGGTGGCCTACCAGCGCTCGACCTGCACAGGATCGGAGCTGTGGTCGATGGTCAGACCGGCTCCCAGCTCGCCGTTCTCGTTGCGTCCCCAGCACCAGACCGAGCCGTTGAAGACCTCGGCGCAGGCCGTCTCGTCGCCAACTTCCACCGCGACTGCAGCCTGGAGGTTCAGCACCACGCCGGGGTGCCACCTGCTCGTCAAGGTGCCGTCGCCGAGCTGGCCGTGGGAGTTTCCACCCCAGCACCAAACCTGGCCCTGGTCGTCCAGCGCACAGGTGGTGTAGGCCCCAACACTCACCTGCACGATGTCTGCCAGATCCGGAACCAGGAGCGGTTCGTCGATGTAGGTCTCGGTGGTCTCCTGGCCGAGTTGACCACTGGAGCTGCGCCCCCAGCACCAAACCTGGTGTTGGTCGGTGACCGCGCAGGTGTGGCTGTAGCTCTCATCGACCTGGACGACTCCCGACAGGGAGGTGACCACGAAGGGAACGAAACGGTCACTGGTATTTCCCAGGCCGAGTTGGCCGTATTCGTTGTACCCCCAACACCACAGCCGGCCCTGGTCGTCGATGCCGCAGGAATGGTTGTGGCCCACGGAAATGTGGACCACCCCCTCGATTTCCAGGATTTCCACTGGAGTGTGCTCATCCACGTTGCTGGCGTTGCCAAGTTGGCCGTTTATGTTCCCCCCCCAGCACCAGACCTGTCCGTGATTGTCCACTGCACAGGTATGGTAGCGCCCTGCCGCCACCTGAATGATGTCTCCGATCCCCTGGACCGCGACGGGGATGGGTGAATTCGTCGTCGTGTCATCTCCGAGTTGGCCGTTGGAGTTGCTCCCCCAACACCACACAGACCCGCTGTCGTCCACCGCACAACTGTGCCTCGTTCCGGCCGAGACCTGGACCACGTTGTCGAGTTCTACCACGTGCACCGGCACGTTGCTGTTCGTGCTGCCTCCGTTGCCCAGAGCGCCAAGGGTATTCAAGCCCCAACACCACACCTCCGTGGAATCCAAGCGGCAGGAATGGTTCCATCCCACGGACAGGGGCCGGCAGTCCACCGGGCAGGCAGCAGGTGTCTCTCCGGCTGCCGCGGAACAGACACCGTCGCCACAATGCCAGCAGGTGCTCGTGTCCACGGTCATACAATCGTCGAAGCAATCGACCAGCGCATCGCCCGAAAGGCCGAGATCCCCACAGGATGTGTTGGTGTCACAGGCCTCTCCCGACTCCAAGATGCCGTTCCCACAGACCGCGGAGCCGCCGTCGGCATCCGTGGATGCATCGTGGGGTTCGGCGTCAGAAGAGTCGGCATCACAATTCATGCATCCGCCGTCGATCGCAGCGGGAAAGTCCAATGAGCAGCCGGGCAATATCAACAACAACCCGAAAAAGATCCAGGACCGCACGTCAATCATTACTTCCCTCCCAAAGAGGCCCTTTGCATCCAGACGAGGCACGAATCATCGTCGAAACCAGTGCCCAATCACAATAGCACCAGGCCTGCAATTTGGCCAGAGTGCCCCCAGGCCCGACCAGGCCCGATCGCCGTCCGGCCCGGGCGCACGTGGGCGCTGCGGCCAAAGGCCGCCTGCGTCGTCCGTGTGTCCGTGTTGTCCGTTTGCCCGGCGCCTGGCGAGACCACGGCCTTTCCGCGAGCGTGGCGTCGGACTCGGACGCTCTGTGACCCGGCGCGCCTTTGGCGCGCTCAGGCGGGAACGCCGAGCTGGCCTGCAAGTTGTGTGGCGGTTTTGTGCGGTCATTGGCGCTGTTTGACAGATGCCCACTGGTGTGACAATGGCAGGAGGCAAACGACGACTGGCATCATGGGTGCACGAGCGTCCACACGAGCATCCAACGGAGTCAAGCGTTGTGGTGGAAGGGTGTCGGTGGTCCGTCGAGCAGACGAGGAGTCATGAGACAGGATCGACGCATCGTCGAAACGTTGATGGAGCGTCTGGCGCGCAAAGCGCGCCTCGATGAGGATTTGGCCAGTGGGCTGCGCCCTGGTCAGGCAGGCTGGGTTCTGTCGGCGGTGGCTCGGGAGCTGGAACGGTCGGGCGCCAAGCGTCCTGCGGTCGTGGTGGTGGTGCCCGATGCGGGTCGGGCGCAGGAGCTGTTCGAAGAACTGGGTTTCTTTTTGGGATGCGGACCGGATGGCGATTGCCTGGTCAGCATGCTGCCAGAGCCCCATGTTTCGCCTTACGCTGATATCAGCGCGGATCCTTTGGTGGACATGGACCTGTGCGCCGCGTTGTTTCGGCTCAACCAGGGCGAGGCCGGCACGGTGCTCGTGGCGAGTGCGGTGGCTCTGGCGCAGAAAGTGATTCCGCCTGGCGCCTTCGAAGCTCGGTGCGATCTCGTGGGGCTGGGCCAGGAGATTGCGCGCGAGGATCTGGTCGCGCTGCTCGTGCATGCGGGGTATCGACGCATGCCGGTGGTGGATGAGCCTGGTTGCTACGCGGTGCGCGGCGGGATCGTGGACTTCTTCAGTCCCGCGGCGCAAGGTCCCACGCGCGTGGAGTTCGACGGTGATTCGGTGGTGTCCCTGCGGCGCTACGCTCCGGGCAGTCAGCGGTCCATTGCAGACCTCGAAGAGGCCTACCTCCATCCAGTGCGTCAGACGATCCTGACAGCCGACGATTCGCGGGCCATGCTCCTCCAAGCGGCGAATCGCAGCGAAAGCCCATCGTCCCAGGTGCGGCTGATCCTAGACAACATCCTGTCCGGAGTGGACTTCTACGGGGCCGAGGCGCTGCTGCCTGCGTTCCACGGCGGGCTGGCAGGGATCGATTCCTATCTGCCGGACGACCTGGTCGTGATCCAAGAGGACGGGCCGCGTATCGTTGAGGCGCTCGGGCGTCACGAGGAGCACCTCCAGGAGGGCTTTGCTCATTATGAAAGTATGGCCAGGCTGTCGTTTCCTCCGCAGGAATTTTACCTCCCGGCCGATGCGGTGGTCGATGCCTTGGAGGAGCGGACCGTGGCCCGGTATCGCACCGTGTCCCTGCCGGCCACGAGCGAGGTGAGGTATCCTGTCGATTCGTCCGACCAGATGCTGCTCGCCGCCGAGTTGAGACGAGTGACCAGAGAGCGCGGGAGCGAGGTGTTCGAGCCATTGGCCCGCCAGATGCGGCAGTGGGTGGCGCAGGACATGATTGTGGTGATGGCCTGCCGCGACGAGCGATCCACCAAGAAAGTAGCATCGTTTCTGCGGGGCTACGGTCTGTCCGTTCGCAATCTCGGGGACCAAGGGTTGGGCCCGGACCGGGATGTGTGGTCGGCAAAGGCTGGGACCGAGGATGATCCCCTCGTCGGTATCGATGGCGTCGCGGATGGGTCGGGGGCGGTCGGCGTCGAGGCGGTGCTCTTGCGGGCGGGGCGGCTATCGTCCGGGTTCGTGTGGCCCGAAGCCGGCCTGGTGGCGGTCAGCGAGCCGGAGCTGTTCGGGACCACGACGAGGCGCAGGTCCTCTTCGCGGCCCAAGGGCCGGGCCCTGGCGGACCTGGGCCAGCTCAAGCCGGACGATTTCGTGGTGCACGAGGTGCATGGTGTGGGTCGCTACATGGGCCTCGTGCGTGAGGTGGTGGCGGGGGTACCCGCGGATTTCATGGCGATCCATTACGCTGGGACGGACAAACTGTTCGTGCCCGTGCACCGGTTTTCGGTGGTGCGCCGCTACCTGGCGGGCAGCCCTGACTACAAGCCTCCCCTGGATCGTCTCGGCGGGGTGACCTGGCAGCGCAGGAAGGGTAAGGTGACCGACCTGGTCCGTCGACTGGCCGAGCAACTCCTCCAGGTGCAGGCGCAACGGGCGAGCCTGCCCGGTCACGCCTTTCCAGATGGCGGCGAGCTGATGGCCGCGTTCGAGGCCTCCTTTCCATACGAGGAGACCGAGGATCAGTTGCGGGCCATCGAAGCGACCGTCGAGGACATGCAGACGGGCCGTCCCATGGATCGATTGGTCTGCGGCGATGTGGGATACGGTAAGACCGAGGTGGCCATGAGGGCGGCTCTCTTGGCTGTTCTGGGCGGTCGTCAGGTGGCGGTGCTCGTGCCGACCACCGTGCTCGTGGAGCAGCATCTTTCCACCTTTTCACGGCGCATGGATGCATTGCCGGTCCAGGTCGCGGGCCTGAGCCGGTTCACGTCTAAACAGCAGCAGAAGCAGATCCTCGCGGGATTGGCCGACGGCATCGTGGATTTGGTGGTGGGCACGCATCGGCTCCTGTCGTCCGATGTTCGATTTCGGTCGCTAGGCCTCGTGGTGATCGACGAGGAGCAGCGTTTCGGCGTGGCACACAAGGAACGCCTCAAGGAGCTGCGGAGCCAGGTGGACGTGTTGAGCCTCACCGCGACGCCGATCCCCAGGACTCTGCAGATGGCCATGGTGGGTCTGCGGGAGCTGAGCGTGATCACCACGCCGCCGGCCGATCGGCTCGCAGTGCGAACCTTTGTGTGCGGTTATTCGCCTGCCACTCTGTCGGAGGCCATTCGGTTCGAGCTCGCCAGGGGCGGCCAGGTTTTTGTCGTGGTGCCGCGCATCGGTCAGGATGAGCCTGATCGCGGTGCGGGTGGCAAGGCAGAGGTCGAGGCTCGATCGAAGCAGCGGCGACGTGGCCGGGGCAAGGGCGCAACGGCTGGTTCGATGGCGGGCGGCAGGGGCCAGAAGGGGACGGGCAGGGCACGAGCACGTGGAGTGGTGGGGCGCCGCGTCGAAGGGATCGAATATTGGGCGGAGAAGGTGCAGTCTTGGGCGGGTGGAGCCTCGGTCGGGGTGGCCCATGGTCGGATGGACAGTCGTGCCCTGGAGCGGGTGATGGTGGATTTCGTCTCGGGGCGGCACCAGGTCCTGGTCAGCACGAGCATCGTGGAGTCCGGGCTCGACATCCCGAATGCGAATACTATGATCGTGATGCATGCCGACCTGTTCGGGATGGCCCAGCTCTACCAGTTGCGCGGTCGGGTGGGCCGGGGCAGCAGGCAGGCCTTTTGTTATTTCGTGGTGGATTCCATCCAGGGACTGACCAAGCAGGCGGGCAAGCGATTGTCGGCCTTGGAGCGTCTGTCCGGACTCGGGGCTGCCTTCAATTTGGCCACCGAAGATCTGGAGATTCGAGGAGCTGGTGACATCCTGGGCCAGCGCCAGTCCGGGCAGGTGTCCGCCGTGGGGTTCGACACTTATGTGGAACTCCTGCACGAGGCCGTGGCCGAGCTGCGCAACGAGACGGTGGCCCCCCATCGCAAGGATTGTGACTTGCAGCACGACCTACCAGCTTTTCTTCCTGACGATTGGGTCGCCGAGCCTGGGCAGCGGCTCCATTATTACCAGAGGCTGTCCCTGGCGGGCAGTGAGGACGAGGTGTCGGACGTCATGGCGGAACTCGAAGACCTATTCGGACTGCCCGTGCCGAGTCCAGCCGAACTGCTGGCCGACCTGACGTCCCTGAGGATCACGGCGGAGACGGTCGGGGCAGAGCGTCTGGAGTTATCGGGCGCCACCATGATTTTGAACCTCACCGAGGACACGCCGCTGGACCCCGAGGCTGTTTTGAAGCTCGTGGTCAACGACCATACGTACCGGCTGACCCCGCAGCATCAATTGATAAAAAAGCTTAGTACTGTCAACGACATGCAGCGCATCGAGGAGGCAAGAAATGGGTTGCAACGCCTCGTTGCCTGTGTTAGGCCTTGCAAGTAGATGATGGCCCCCTGCGAGTCGTTGGAGCGGTTGCTGGCAACGGTTGGCGGCACAGGGCAGCACGGGTCGCATGGCATCGAGGAGTGGAACAGCTCGTTGGTGAAGAAATGAGAGGAAATAAATACGCGTCGATGTGTGTTCCTTTCGATAGTCGCCAGTGGTCTGTCGTGCCTAAGGGTAAAGAGTCGATTCGAAGAAAAGGGCGCTCGGTATTGGGCGTTTGGCTGGTAAAAGTGACTGTCGAGGATCTTTGTGATGGAGAGGAGAGACACATGAGAAAAACGGCCTTTCGGAAGGCGGGCATGTTGCTCGTGCTCGGTTTGGCAATGGTGCTGTGGGGCTGTGGGAAGCCAGAGTCTGGCAAGAAAAAAGGTCAGACGCCGGCGAAGGCAGCTCAGAACAAGGCGGCTGGTCGGTATCGGGTACCACCCTGTCCCGAAGCGGACAAGACCAAGGTGGTGGCGACGGTGAACGGTGTCAAGATCATGAAGTGCGCCGTGTACAACCGGATCCATCGGCTCAGTCCTTATATTCGGCGGCGCTACACCACGCTGGACCGGAAGAAGGAATTCGTGGATCGGATGGTGCGGTTCGAGGTGCTGGCTTTTGAGGCCGTTCGACTCGGGCTCGACAAGGATCCCGACGTGCAGAGGGCGAAGAAAGAGGTCATGGTGCAGAAACTGTCCAGGAAGCTGTTCCAGGGCAAGTTCAAGCCTGCCGAGATTACGGAAAAAGAGCTTCAGGATTACTATGCACAGCACAAGGGCGACTATAATAAGCCGGCCATGGTGCGGGTGAGCGATATTTTGACGAAGTCCAAAGGGGAGGGCCAAAAGATTCTGGCCGAGGCCAAGAAGCTCGACGTGCGTGCCTTCCGGAAGCTGGCGCGCGACAAGTCGCAGGACGAGGCCACCAAGATGCGTGGCGGCGACCTGCGCTATTTTGCCAAGACGGACACGAACATTGCGAAGCCCATCGTGGATGCAGCCTTTGCCCTGACGAAGCGAGGCGATGTGACTGGCCCCATCAAAACCAAGACCGGGTGGCACGTGATCTGCTTGACGGGCAAGAGACGGCCGATCAATCGGAGCTACCAGCAGGTCAAGCAGTTGCTTCGAAATCGGATCCTGCGTGAAAAGCGAGTCCAGGCACGTAAGCAGTTCGTGGCTCAGCTCAAGACGAAGACCAAGCCCTTCGTGGTGCACGAGGACCAGTTGTCGTTGGTCAAGGTGTGCAAGAGGCCGGCCGGTGGTCTGTTCGGCCGAATCGAGCGGCACATGAACAGGATGCATCGCGGTCGCGGCATGCACATGCGACCCCACAGGGCCAGGAAGTAACCCATTTTTGAGCATATGAGGTGCGAGCCATGTTGAAGAAAAACAGAAAATTCGGTGTTGTGGCGGCCGTGCTTGGTGGGGCCGCGTTGATGGCGTGGGGAGGTGTCTGGGCCGCGGGCCGACAGGCTCCGAAAAAGGCGGCGGGGGCCAAAGCCGCCAACGTGAACGAGGACTGCACCATGCCGGATTCGGTGAGGAAGCAGGTTCTGGCCCAGATCGGCAAGACGCTGATTACCGTGGGGAGCTTTGCGGACGAGATCAATCGGAAGAGTCCATATCTGCGCGCTCGATACGGTACGTTGGAGCGACGCAAGGACCTGCTCGAAAAGATGGTCGAGCGTGAATTGCTGGCCGTCGAAGCGGCCAGGCGCGGGCTGGACAAGGATCCGGACGTGCAGCGGACCATGAAGCAGGTCATGATCCAAAAGCTCCTGACTAAGGTGTTCAAGGAGCAGGTGGAGAGCAAGGGTGTCCCCGAAGAGGCACTCAAGAAGTTTTACCAGGATCACTTCAAGGAATACAACAAGCCCGAACAGGTTCGGGTCAGCCAGATCCTGTTGAAGGATAAGGCGACGGCGGACAAGGTGCTCACCGAGGCGCGTAAGGCCGGCATGAACATGCGGACATGGCGGGACCTAGTGCGCAAGTACTCCACGGATAGGCAGAGCAAAATTCGCGGCGGCGACCTGCGGTACTTCGATGCCAAGGCGACCAGATTGCCCAAGGCTCTCGTGGCGGCCGCCTTCAAGTTGCGGAAGCCGGGCCAGCTGGCCGGTCCCATCAAGACGGACAAGGGATTCGCCGTGATTCGGCTGACCCATCGCCGCCAGGCGTTCAAGCGCACCTTGGGCGAGGTCAAGCCGCAGATCAAGCAGCGTCTGCTGCGCGAGAAGCGGTCCAAGGTCATCAAGGCGTACGTCGAGGATCTGAAAAAGAAGGCCAAGATCACGATCGATGCCAAGGAACTCGCCAGTTTGAAGGTGGACACCACGGCTCCCATCCGTTCCATGCGGAGGCCCGGTCTCAAGCGGCTCGGCCCGGCTCAATTCAGGGGCCCCCACGGACGTCGTCGCGGTCATCATTGATGCTTTCGGGGAGACATTCCTGCCTCGTAGATGCCCACGTTGTGGAGAACAGGATGGGGGCGGTGTGATGTCCAGATACTTGCTGGTGGTGGTTGGTGCCTTGGCCTGTCTGGCTGGATCGGCACGGCCTGCTCATGCCGTGATCGTGGAACGCATCGTGGCAGTGGTGGGCAAGGACGTGGTCCTCCTGTCCGAAGTGAACGAGCGGATTCGTCCCTACCTGCGGAAACTGTTGTCCATCAAGAACCCTACGGAGCGTGAGAAGGCGTTTCATCGGTTGCAACGACAGGAACTCGAAAAACTCATCGAGGAGAAGTTGCTCGTCCAGGAGGCGATCCGTCGGAAGGTGGAGGTCACAGGTGCCGAGGTAAAACGGGCCATCCAGTCGGTGCTCCGACAGAACAAGGTGGGGTACAAGGAGTTGGTCAGCGCCCTCAAGCAACAGGGAATCGGTATGGCCAAGTATCGGGCGAGGCTGAGCCGCCAGATTTTGCGGCTCAAGGTGATCAACCTCGCGGTTCGTTCTCGGGTCACGGTGACCGACGATGACGTTCGTGCGTTCTACGCGAGTCAGAAGAGACGTCTTGGGGTCCAGCAGAAGGTCCATGTCAAGGTGATCCGACTGGCGCCGCCTCCACAAGGCCCTGATCGAGCGTCAAAGCGGGCCGCGCGGTTGGCCTTGGTCGCCAGGCTCGTGGCCGAGTTGAAGGCCCATCCGGAGCAGTTTGGTGCGTTGGCGAGTCGATACAGCAACCATGCGAGAGCGGCTGGTCGAGGCGACCTGGGCTTTATAGACAGGGGCAGGCTTCCTCCCACGGTGGACCGTCGGATTTTCGGGACCAAGGCTCTGGGAATCATCGGGCCCGTCGAGGCGGACGATGGGTTTTACATCGTAGACGTCGTGGCACGACAGGCCTCGGAAGCCTTGCCTTTTGCACAGGTGAAGAATCGACTCAAGCAGCAGATTTTTGTGCAGCGGGTGCAGAACCAGACGCAGAAGTGGTTGCGGGAGCTGCGCAAGAAGACGTATATCGACATAAAGGAGTAGGCGGGCTTCCGACCGGCGCACAGGAGGTGTGAGGATGTCAGATGCGACCAACAAGGGGCGTCGCCAATGGGAGGAGCAGGTACTCGAGCCCCTGGTGGCGAAGAGACCCGAGCGGCAGGAACTGTTCGAGACACCTTCCGAGTCGGAGGTGGACCGCCTCTATGACCCGGACAGTTTGGGGTCCGACTGGCGCTATGAAGACCAGTTGGGCTATCCGGGGACCTATCCCTTCACTCGTGGCGTCCAGCCTACCATGTATCGTGGTCGCCTGTGGACCATGCGCCAGTACGCCGGGTTTGCAACGGCTGAGGAGACGAACGCCCGATACAAGTATCTGCTCGAACAGGGGCAGACCGGGCTGAGCGTTGCCTTTGACCTGCCCACGCAGATGGGCTACGACTCGGACCACGTCCTGGCCAAGGGCGAAGTGGGGCGGACCGGAGTGTCCATCTCCAGCCTGGCTGATTTCGAAGTGCTCATGGATGGCTTGCCCCTCGATCGGATCTCGACATCCATGACGATCAACTCCACGGCGTCGAGTCTGTTGGCCATGTACCTGACCCTGGCGGATCGTCAGTCGGTTCCCAGGGATAAGGTGCGCGGAACCATCCAGAACGACATTCTCAAGGAGTACGTGGCCCGGGGTACCTATATTTTTCCTGTGCAGCCCTCGATGCGCATCATCACGGATATCTTTTCGTTCTGCCGCAGCGAGCTGCCCAGATGGAATCCCATCAGCATTTCCGGGTACCACATTCGTGAGGCCGGCTCCACGGCCGTTCAGGAGGTGGCCTTCACCCTGGCCAATGGAATCGCCTACGTGGATGCGGCGCTCAAGGCTGGGCTCGAGGTGGACGCGTTTGCCGGGAGGCTGTCGTTCTTCTTTGCTTCTCACAACAACATCCTCGAAGAGGTGGCCAAGTTTCGAGCCGCCAGGCGGTTGTGGGCCAAGATCGTCAAAGAACGGTTTGGCGCCAAGAAGGACCGGTCCTGCGCCCTTCGCTTCCACACCCAGACCTGCGGCCACACGTTGACGGCCCAGCAGCCGGACAACAACGTGGTTCGGGTGGCCTACCAGGCTTTGGCCGCAGTTCTGGGCGGCACCCAGTCGCTGCATACGAATTCTCGGGACGAGGCGTTCGCCCTGCCCACGAAAGAGTCGGTCACCATTGCTCTTCGGACCCAGCAGATTTTGGCCCATGAGTCGGGAGTGGCCGACACCATCGATCCGTTTGCCGGATCCTACGTGGTCGAGGCCATGACCGATCGAATCGAACGGGAGGCCGAGGCCTACATCGAAAAGATTGATTCTCTCGGTGGAGCAGCCAGGTCCATCGAGGCCGGCTTCATGCAGGACGAGATCGCAACGGCGGCCTACCGCACCCAGAAGGCCATCGAGTCGGGCCGGCGCATCGTGGTGGGGGTGAACAAGTTCCAGGCCGAAGAGGACAAGGGGCCGCTCAAGACGCTTCGGATCGATTCCGGGGTGGAAGAAGGCCAGGTCAAACGGCTTGCCGACCTGCGGGCTGGTCGGGACAACGAAAAGGTGTCCGCGACTTTGGGGCGGCTCCAGGACGTGGCCCGCGGAGACGAGAACGTGATGCCTGCCATCATCGAGGCGGTTCAGGCATACGCCACCATCGGTGAGATCTCCGATTCCCTGCGGGAGGTCTACGGAGTCTACCGACCTGCCTAGACGGCTCGTCGCTTTGTGACGCATTTTGGCTTGTCACGGCCGTCGTATGCAACGTGGAGGTGAGAGATGATTCAGCAGATCGACCATATTGCCATCGCCGTGTCGGATCTGGACGAGGCGGCTGCTTTTTTTGCAGGCCAGTTGGGCCTGGAGGTGGGCGGCATCGAGACGGTGGAGGAGCAGAAGACCAAGGTCGCGTTCATTCAGGTGGGGCAGGTACGGATCGAACTCGTCCAGCCTACCGAGCCGGATTCTCCCGTTGGAAAGTTCATCGCCAAGAGGGGTGAGGGTATCCATCATATCGCTTTGAGGACCGATGGCATCGAACAGGAACTGTCCGGCCTGGCCGACAAGGGAGTCCGGCTCATCGACAAGGAGCCCAAGGTGGGTGCGCATGATGCCAGGATTGCGTTCGTGCATCCCAAGTCGTCTCACGGCGTGCTCTTGGAACTCTGCCAGCCCTCGAAGTGATCAGCGGGCCGGGCCCTTTCAGGTTGTTGCGGCCGCTGATTCGCTGTGGACGCCAGCCTGGGCCGGACCCTGGTGGTCGTGTCGCGGGGTGGCGGAACATGGAGGGAGACGATGTCCAACCGATTCACCTATCCGGTCGTACGCGTCCTCGTGTTGTGCCAGCCAGCAGAGCGTGCGCGACTCGCAGCGGAAATGGGTCTGGCCAAGCCCGATGAGAACGTGGAAGTAGCCGAGCCTTTCCAGGTCCACCGGGTGATCGACGGTACGGCACATAAATTCCTTCTCCGGTTTGTCCACAGGGTCGAAGACGCCCGTCAGGCGCTCAGGCGTGAGTACTACAACGTCATGGTGGTGGATGCCGCGGGCTCGGACTGCGCTGCGCCGTCCACCAGTCTCGTCCACGAACTGTTCACCGTGGTCCGCAACGATCGCACCATCGATCCTCCCTGGCGCTGGGATCGGACCGTGGTCCTGCTCCCCGATTCGGAATGCCGCGTTGCCATGGCCTTCGAGATGGGGCGGTTGGGTGTAGGGTCGTATCAACTCCGACCAAGCGATCCCGATGCCTTCTTCGAGGGATTATGGAGGGTGGTCGAACGACGCATCCAGGTGGGCAAGATCGCTCTGTGCCTGGCCGGTGGCGGGGTGGAGGGCCTTATTTTTGAAATGGGTGTCCTCCAGGCCTTGGACGTGGCCCTCGACGGACGAGGGGTCCTGGACTTCGATATCTACTGCGGCATCAGTGCGGGTGCCATCCTGGCGGCCACCCTGGTCAACGGAGTGCCGCCCGACGAGTTCAGCCGGGCGTTTCAGCGGGATTCTACCGCGGTGGCCCCCGTGGACCAGTCGGTCATTTTCGATTTCGACTTCAAAGAATACCTGTCCCGTCTGGGGCACTTCGTTTACGGGCTGAGCCGGTTGAAAAAAGGCCCTGCCGGGGCCATGTCGCTCTATCTGCGCTCGGTGCCCGTCGGGTTTTTCGCTGGGGTCGGGATCGAAAAGCATATCCGCAAGGAGCTGTCCCGTGCTGGCAGGACGAGCGACTTTCGCCAGCTCGACAAGGAGCTCTATATCGGCGCCACGGACCAGGATTCGTGGGAGCACATCGTGTTCGGTGACAAGGGGTGGGACGACGTGCCGATTCACGAAGCTGTACGGGCCTCCATGGCTCTTTCGCCGTTTTACTCGCCGAAATGGATTCGGGGCCGTTGGTTCGTGGACGGCAGCTTCACCAGGACATCCGAACTGGACGTGGCCGTGAGCAAGGGCGCTACCTTGGTGATCATCGCCGATCCCCTCGTTCCTATCCGCAGCACCGTGTCGGGCTACGTCAAGGCGAAGGGTGGCGTGTTTTCGTCCATCCAGGGTCTCAAAGCCCTCGTGCACACGCGGTTTTCCGAGGGCATGGGCCGTGCTCTCGAACAGTACCCCGCCGTGGATTTCTTCGTGTTCAAGCCCGAGCAGGACGACATGCGGCTCATGAGTGGATCACCGCTCAAGTACCACTACCGCATGGAGATCGAGCGTATCGCGTTTCAGCGCACGCTGGAGCGGCTCTTCGAGGAGTTTCCACGCTACCACGGCGAATGGCAGCGCCATGGCCTCATTTTGAATTACGATCGTATCGAACAGGAACTTACCAAGCTGAAACGGTAGCCTCGACCACGACCCAGACGGTCGATCAAGGGCGCTGTGTCTGCATAGACGCCTTGCGTTCTGCGACCATGTCTTCGAGACGATTGGTCAAAGGGAGGGTCGGATGCCGATGGTAGAGGCGGGCGAGGTGGGCCTCGGCTCGTTTCGGGTGGCCGGACAGGAGCGCGGCGAGGCAGGCTCCGCCCCATGTGATGGGGCGATCGGGTGCCAGGGTTCCCAGCTCCATCAGGGCTGCTTCCGCCAGGTCGTACTGGCCGCAGTCGAGAAGGGACATGGCCAGGGCGATGAGTTGCTCGAGTATGGAATGAGTCGTGCGGTTCATGCGATCACCACCGATGCCTGGGCGGCCCGAACGGCGTTCATGGCCGCATGATGGGAGCGAGCCAGGGAGGCCAGGACCGGCGCACCGCGCGCTTCGAGCCAGCTAGCGGCGTCCACGGTTGGAGCTTGAGCCACGGATCCCTGATCCCCTCCGAGGTGACGGAGCCATTGCGACGGCCGCTGCGTGTTCAGGGTCGGAATCATGGAGGCGAGAGCCGTGGTGCCGGGCAGGGCTCGAAGCGCCTCGTTATTTGCGATGGTCCTGGTCCGCTGTCTGGAGGCCGAGGCGCGGGTGGCCGATCCACGACGCGTCTCTGCGGCCGACCTGGATTGTGCTCGTCCCGAGCCGAGCCGGCCTTGATCAGCGGCGTTCTGGGCCACGCCGGCGGGGCGGTAGATGTTGGGGCGGCGGCTTGTGGGAGTCAATGCGTTCATCATGGTTCTTGGCCTGTTTCGTTTCGGTTTTCGATCTCGTTTCGGTTCTTTGTTTCCTTGCCGTTTCCTGGTCCGTTTCGCTCGCTGTCCGGTCTGGTCTCGAGCCTTTCCGTCATCGAGGCGATCGACCGTCCATCCTATCGTTCCGCTTCGAGCATTTTCAGGATCGCCGCCACGGCATCATACAGCTTTTCGGGAATCTCCTGATCGAGTTCCAGTTCCCATAGAGCCCGCGCCAAGGATACGTCGCGATAGATGGGGACCCCGGCGCGTTTGGCTGCATCCCGAATCTTTTGGGCCATGAGGTTTTGGCCTTTGGCGACCACGACCGGAGCGGCGTCTTTGCCGTCCTGGTACCGCATGGCCACGGCCAGCCTTGTTGGGTTGACCACCACGAAGTCCGCCTTCTCCACCGATTGGACCATGGCCTGCTGCAGGATTTCCTGGTGGAGTTGGCGGCGCTTCGCCTTATGCTGCGGGTCGCCCTCGGATTCCTTGTTTTCGCGTTTCACTTCGTACTTGGTCATCATGAGACGCTTGTAGTGGCGATGGCGCTGGTACATGTAATCGGCCAGGCCCACTACCACGAACAGTCCGCCCATTTCCACCAGGAGGCGTTTGGCGAGTGACCAGGTTCCTTGGGCTGCTCGGTCTGGTCGCACGCCCGTCAGGCTGACCAGGGCCACCAGGTCCGTCTTGAGCAGCGAATAAAGGAAGATCGCCCCGACCGCGAACACGATGAGCGTTTTGATGAGGTTGAACAGGGCGTCCTTGCCGAACATGCGGCCCAGACCCTTGATTGGGTCGAGGCTCTGGAGTTTTGGCTTCATGGTGCTCAGGGTCAGGACGCCGCGGGCCTGGGCGGCTCCGATGACCGCTGATGCGAGCATGGTGACGCCAAGCAGTGGGGCCACCATGACGAGCGCCTTGGTCATGGCCCATCCGAGCCAGGCGCCCGGATGGGCGGTCATCATCTCAGGTCTGCCCAGAAAGGCCCTCGTGATTTCCAGGGCTCGGCCGGCCATAATCGACGTGGTGCCCAGGATGACGCCGATACCGGCCCAGTAGATGACCGCGCCGGACAGGTCGCGGCTCTTGGCGATTTGGCCCTGTTCCTTCGCCTTTTGGAGCCGTTTTGGTGTCGGCGGCTCTGTGGGTTCTCCACCTGGGTGATCCTGCGCCATCTGGTGCCTATTCGTTCGATTCGGCTCGCGCCGCTGGTTTTCGGTTTGTCTTCAGTTCGTTCTGG
The DNA here is from genome assembly GCA_021162935.1 of Deltaproteobacteria bacterium. Lineage (GTDB taxonomy): Bacteria > Myxococcota_A > Polyangia > HGW-17 > SLPX01 > JAGGXR01. The sequence goes on along the minus strand of JAGGXR010000147.1, from coordinate 5,451 downwards.
GGACCTCGAAGGTCCATCCTTTGTGTCGGTTATCGTCTCCTGCTGGCAGATGTTGCGTGATCAGTTGCCATTGCATGACTTTTGGCTGCCTCAGGTCCGATGTCCGGCGAATGCTGCAGGATCCAGAAGAGGGACATTGTGCATGCAGCCGCCGGTCCATGGCGGGTTCAGATGCCAAGTCCCGCAGTGATGGTGATCGTGTCGTATCCAATGTCCGGCTTCGCATTCACGACCCAGTGGCGCCAACCCACCGAGGCATTCACGTTGAACGGTCCGGCGACGAACCAGGCGGCGCCGACCTCCAGGCCCGTGGAATAGGCAAAGTTGAACAGGTCCTTGCCATAGAGATTGCGGTGAACCGCGCCCAGCGTCACCACGAAGTCGATCCAGGGCGTGACCCGAGCCGGATACTGAGCCCCAAGCGAGAGGACGGCAGCGAGATGATGGTGTCGCTGCCACCAATGCCCCAGGGTCTGGGACCTCTCGCCTCCTCCTTCGATGCCGATTCCGAAGCGGATCATTTTCCAGGCGGCTGTTTCCGGATCGCCCATGGCGATGGGATAGAGCATGAGCGAGAACTGGTGGTACCAGCAGGGGCGTGTTTCGCAGGCGAACTGTCCCAGTCGATAGGCGAGCACGGCTCTGGGCCCCTGGCGCCCCGGTCCCTTCCATGCCTCGTGGGGTTTGCGATGCGCCTGGTGGAGCAACTGGACCAACGCGTGGTTCATGGCGGGGTCCATATCCACCAGGACCGGTTCGTCGGCCCGGGCGGCCATCGCCGACGTCGTTGTGACGCAGAGCGCGACGGCCGTCAGCCAGACCGCAGACCCGGCCTTCGTGCCGATCGGTGTGATCGACGTTCGAAGCCGGTTCCGCGTGCCGTTGCGATCCACGTTCGCCTCCTATGGGCTGCAGGGTTGAGGAGGGTCCAGATGATCGTCCAGGCAGACGCACTTCGGCGATCCTCCGGGTGCTGGGCCCTTTTCGAAGCTGGCGATGAGACTTTTGAAGTCGGAGCGATCGATGTCATAGATGGAAAAGAATTCCAGATGATATCCATGCCCCGTTCCTGCTATGTAGGCGTCGCGCCTCGACCATGTGTAGGACTTGCGGTCGAAAACCCGCTCCTGTTTCCAAAAGACATCATAGACCGTTTTGCCTGCATCCGTGGTCCAGGTGCGGTAGGGATTGTCTTTGCCTTTGTTTTCCAGGGTGGCCGTGCTGTCCGCTTGGATTTCGGCGATTTTTTGTTGCGTCGCCGTCAGGGCGTCGGCGGACAGGGCCTCGACGGTGAGCGAGTCGATCATTTCCGAGTCGAAGCTCACGAACGGAACATCGGTGACCACGAAAACGTATCGTCCGGTCGGACTCCATTGCTTGCAGTCCTTGAAGTCACCGTCCACGCACTTGTATTCCCGACGGTACTTCCAAGGCGGAACGAACACCTTGAAGTGAAAGTTTGCAGCCATGTCCTGACAGGTTGCCATGCCTGCATATGGATTGGCCCCATTTGCTTCGTTGCAGGCGGCCGAGGCCGCTCCGGTCAGCGCCAGGATGCTCAACAAGATGAACCGCGGAGGCCCGATCCTCCAGGCGCGTCCTGGTCGAGATCTTCGAAGGTGTTTCGTCTGTGCGTTGCCCATCGATGGCCTCGGCATCACAAAGCATTCTGGCCGTTTTGGCCCCATGTGGTCATGAGGTCCAAGCTGTCACGACCGGGTCAGCATACCGTGTTCCACCAGGAAAGAAAAGCGTGACGGCGACGGTGGGCACGGCGGACGACCGGTCGGGTCACGTGTGATGGACCCGGTGTCGGATGGCCGTATACAGTTCGACCAACTCCGGGCTGCGGAGCAGGGCGGAAATGCCGAAGTAAATGATGGCGGCTACCACGAGACTGGAACCGAGAACGGCCGCGTTGCGTCCGTTGAGGATGCCCAGTCGCCAGTTGCCCATCCTGGCCATGCGGGCTAGGGCCAGGGCCATCACGGCGGCAGCGAAGCCCGATCGGAGCACCGAGACCGCCACGGCCCGCCAACCGAGGCGCCCCAGCCTGCGACGGAGCACCACGGCAAGGTAGCTGACGTTTACGATGGAAGAGGCGGACACGGCCAGGGCGAGTCCCACGTGGCGCAGGGGCCCCATGAGGCTCAGGCCCATGGCCAGGTAGGTGACCAGGCCGGCCGCAGCCGCGAGCACCGGCGTCTTGCTGTCTTCGAGTGCGTAGAAGGCCGGCACGATCTGGCGAACGGCCGCGCCTGCCCACAGACCGGCGCAGAAGGCCACCAAGGCATGGTAGGTCTGCAGGGTGGAGCCGTAGGTGAAACGGCCTCGTTGGAAGAACGCCACCACCAGGGGCAGACCCAGACTGACGAGTCCAGCGATGGATGGCAGGACGATGAAGAAGGTCAGGCGCAGGGAATCGGCCAGGGTGCGTTTCATGCCGTCGAGATCGCCCCGGCGGATCTGGTCGGAGTAGGCTGGGGTCGCGGCCGTGGCCATGGCCACCGCGAACACGCCAAGGGGAAACTCGATGAGGCGCTGGGCGTAGTAGAGATACGTCACGGCCCCCTGTTGCAGAAAGCTTGCGAGCAGTCGCGCAAGCAACACGTTGATCTGGTAGAGGGCCAGGCCGAAGATAGCAGGCCCCATGAGCCGGGCGATTTTTTTGACCCCAGGATGGTCGAACTGAAAGCGGATTCTGGGTCGATACCCGAAACGCGCCATGATGGGCAACTGGAGCAGGATCTGGGATGCCCCGCCCACCAGGACGCCGATGGCCAGACTGTAGACGAGGGGGACGCCGACTCGTTTCAAGAGGGGGCCCAGGCCCAGCACGCAGCCGATCATGGACAGGTTGAGCAGGACAGGTGAGATGGCCGGGCCAGCGAAGTGTCCGTTCGTATTGAGCACACCCATGGCCAGGGCGGTCAGGGACACGAAAAAGATATATGGAAACATCACCTGGGTGAGGTGCGTGGCCATGGCGAACTTGGCCGGGTCACTCTGGTATCCCCAAGCGAAGAGGCGGACGAGCCAGGGGGCGGCCAGCACGCCGGTTACGGACACGGCGAACAGGACCATGGCCAGGTTCGTGAAGGCGGCATCCACCAGGATGCGAGCCTCGTGTTCGTCGCGCAGCTTGTACTCGGTGAAGACCGGAATGAACGCGATGGTTAGGGTGCCCTCGGCGAAGAGGCGGCGCAACACGTTCGGGATCGTGAACGCGACGAAGAAGGCATCGGTGACCCGTTTGGGAAACAGGGCGGCCACCACGGCGTCGCGGATCAGGCCCAGGATCCGGGACAGAAGGGTCAAGGCGCCGACCAGTCCTGCGGATCGCAGCAGTCGATGGGATCCCTTGTGCGTTCGTGGGCTGTCCTGACCGCTTGACATCACAAGACCTGTCTGCTAAAAGCCATCCGCCCATAGGAAAGGAACCAGATACGATGGCAAAAAATCGACAGGCAATGAAGCGGCAGAGGCAAAACCTCAAACGCCGGGAGCGAAACAGGCATTATCGGTCCACCTTGAGGACCTTCGTGAAGCGGGTGCGGATGGCGGTCAGCGAAGGCAAGCTGCCGGACGCCAAGAAGGCGCTGGCTCGGGCCGAACATGTGATCGATCGCGTGGCGGTCAAGGGCATCGTCCATCAGAACATGGCAGCCCGGACCAAGTCCCGACTCCATCGCTTGGTGGCGGGTTTGGCTTCGAAGTCCTGACCGGCCCTTCACCCTCCTCAACGAATAATACTCCTTTTGCCTGACAGGCACAGGTCTAGGACCAGTCGCTCCAGGACGAATCGTGGAGCCTGTCGGGATCCCTTGAGCGCCAGGTCTGCCGTCACCGCTGCTTTGTGGGCGGCCTGCAGTGACGCAGCTTCATAGTTGCGGACCTGTGAGGCGAGTTGTCTGGCGACAAATGGATGGACGTCCAGTTCATTTGCCAACGCTTGCGGTGAGATGCCTCCATCCAGCGCAGATCGCGCCATCCACAGAAGTCGTACCTGCCGCACGAGCATGGCCAGCACGCGGGGAGCCTCGTTCCGGTCCACGCCGAGTCGCCGTAACGCATCGAAGGCGGCATCGATGTCCGCAGCCCCGACCGCGTCGGTCAACTCGAAGATGATGGCCTGCCGTACATCCGGCACCACCGCCTTGACGTCGTCGACAGTGATGGTCTTGCGTTCGCCCACGTAGAGGCTTGCATTGTCGAGCGCCGCCACCGCGGATCCGATGTTACGCCCCACGAGTTCCAAGAGCATGGCCGTGGCGGAACCCTCCAGCCTGAGTCCTTTGGCCGTGGTCAAGCGCTCCAACAGGGGCGCCATTTCTCGGATGGAGGGCTCTTCGAGTTTGAGGACCACGCCGAGTTTGGCCATGCGCTTGACGGCTTTGAGTCTGCCATCTAGCTTGTCCGCCAGGAGCAGGAGGCATGCGCTGGGCGGGAACGCATCGAGCACGGGGATCAGTTCCGCCATTTGCTTTGCGTTCCAGCGATCCGCGTCCGCCACTTCGACGAGTCGTCGTTTCCCAAGCATGGGCATGGTCGCCAGACAGTCGATGACCTGCTGCGGTTCGTGGCTGACCGCGCTGAGCCGATCATGGTTGAGCGAGGCCGTTTTTCCCGGCAGCACGGCCTGGCGAATCGCTTCGGCGAGGCGTTGCTTCATCCAGCGCTCCGGACCGTGGAGACAATAGATCGGCGCCACATGGCCCTGTTTGAGGGCCCGGATCGTGGCCTCGAATTGCGCGACGGTTCCAGATGCCATGGCGTTGTCCTGACTCGGTGCCTTGTCTCTTGTTCAGACCTGCTTCCGCAAAGGCGCTGTGGAAATGACGGCCCAGGCGTTCGCAAAAAAATGAGCAGGGCCGTTGCAGATGGTAGCGACCAGGCCCTCCCAGTCAAGAAACCATTGGCACTTTCGGCAGGTGTCACAAGGGTTGCGTATCAGCCTCAGGCCCATGTTGGCTGTGTTCGTTGTGATGCAGCGGACGATTGAGGGCCGAAATGTTGGGTTGTCTTTTGACCCGGTCATGATATGCTCGTCGAGTTTTACAGGCAAAGATGGGCGTCTTTTTTTCGGTGTGGGTGACCAGAGCGATGCCGTCGATGGTCCTGTGGCCTTTCCAGTTGCCTGCGGTCGACGCTGGTGGCGAATACCGGAATTTCAAGGAGGTTCGTTCATGAAGTGTGAGAAGTGTGGGGCGGAAGTCGCAGCAGGAAGTTTGTTTTGCACGAAGTGCGGAGCACCCATGCCACCGGCGGGAGCACCGGCTCAGAAGAAAACGTTGTTCTGGTCTCCGGGGCAAGAGAATCCTCTTGCTGCTCTCGACCAGGCGAAGACGGGGGCTGCTGCTTCATCAGCGGCCCCAGCGCCGATGGCGGCACCAGCTCCCGCGCCAGCGCCCATGGCGGCACCAGCCCCAGCGCCCATGGCAGCACCAGCTC
>JAGGXR010000098.1 GCA_021162935.1 Deltaproteobacteria bacterium | reverse complement strand
CGACTCCTGCCAGCTTCCGGGAATCCACCTCACTTCGTCCGGCCCGATGAAGGCAGCTTTGTCGAGGCGCAGCCGAACGCGCCCAGGAGGGCGCGTTCTCACAAGCCGTCCGAGGGAGGCCAAGTCCGGGCCCCAAGTCTCGGCGGAGATGAATGACCTATCCCGCACGCCCCCCCCTACACTTGCATTGCCTCCGCCATGATATGCAAGAATCTCGGAGCCACCGTCCCGACGGTTCTGTCTCCATAGCTGGCGCCATGATCTTCGCGCCATGACCTTTGCAGGGGTTGTGCCCGGGTGGTTTCGTTCCACATTCTGGCCCGGAGCCGGCGCCATCGGTCGCCGGGTTGGCTTCGACCTGGTGGATGTTGGCGTGAGACGACTTGGCCTTGCCCTGCTGGATGTTTTCGGGTAGGAAGAGACACGTTTTTAGTGAGCGTCCACCATATTCGATGAGGCGCTCCGGGAGATGCTTTGGAGAGGAGACATCATGATGGATTTTGAATTTTCCGAAGAGATCCAGATGATTCGGGCGCAGGCGCGTCGGTTCGCCGAGGAGCGGATCAAACCCTTGGTCGACGAGGACGAGAAGGTGCATCGTTTTCGTCCCGAGATCGTTCGGGAGATGGGCGAACTCGGCTTTTTCGGTACGATCATTCCGGAGGAATACGGTGGCTCGGGCCTAGGCGGCTTCATGGGAGCCGTGGTGATCTCCGAGGAACTGGCGCGGATCAGCGCTTCGTGGGGTCTGCCCATCAACATGCAGATGATGGGGCCAGCCTACACGATCTACAAGTTCGGCACCGAAGAACAGAAACAGAAGTATATCCCCAAGCTCGTATCCGGTGAGTCGTTGGGCTGCTTCGCCATGACTGAGCCCAATATCGGTTCGGATGTGGCGTCCATGAAGACCACGGCGACAAAGACGGACAAGGGCTGGGTGGTCAACGGACAGAAGACGTGGATTTCGAATGCGCACGTGGCGAATGTAGGCCTTTTGTACGCCATGAACGACCCGAACGCGCAGCCGCGATATCGAGGCATGACCGCCTTCGTGTTCGAGCCTGGCAACTGGCCTGGGATCGACCGGCGTCCCATCGAGGACAAGTTTGGTCTCTTCTGTGCGCCCACCGGCGAGCTGTTTTTCGAGGACGCCGAATTTCCCGAGGATGCCGTTCTTGGCGAGGTGGGCAAGGGGTTCAAGATCGCCATGACACAGCTCGACGCCACGAGGCTGTCCTGTGCAGCCCGTGCCCTGGGCGTAGGACAGGCTTGCATCGAACTTGCCAGGGACTACACGTTGGAGCGCAAGCAGTTCGGCCGCTACCTGGCGGATTTCCAGATGGTCCAGAGTGACCTCGCTGAGATGTACGCCGAGCACGAGGCGGCTCGCATGTTGGTCTACAAGGCTGCATGGAAGCGGGACCGCGGCGAGCGGGCAACCTTCGAGACCTCCACGGGTAAGTATCTGGCGGCTGAGTCGGCGGTCCATTCGGCGAACCTGGCCATGAAAATCCTGGGCTCCTACGGGTATTCGACGGAGTATCCGGTGGCCAGGTTCCTGCGCGACGCCAAGTCGTACCAGATTGTGGAAGGAACGTCGAACATCCAGAAGATGATCATTTCCGGATATGTTCTGGGCCGGCGTAAATAGAGATGAGCGAGGGTATCCATGCACGGTGAATATATGGCCGACGGGCTGAGGATTTTTGCGGTGGGATTCACAGGAGTGTTCCTGAGCCTCACCCTGATCATGGGCGCTGTGGTGCTCATGGGGAAGGTTTCGCGGTTCTTCACCCAGAGGGAAAAGGCGGCGGAGAAGTCGTCCTGATATCGAAGAAAGTCTTGTTTCGTACCGAACGCCGCTGGTCGAAACGATCGAGTCGGCGCAAAACTCAGTTCCAGGAGATGTGATATGGCTGCTCAAGTGGTTGCTCCCATGCCAGGCAAGATCATCGAAGTGAATGTCAAAGTCGGGGATCAGGTCAAAGAAGACGATCCTGTGGTGATCATGGAAGCCATGAAGATCGAGATGCCCATCGTCGCCGTCCAAGGTGGCAAGGTGGCCGAGGTGCGCTGCGAGCCCGGACAGTCGGTCGAGTCGGACGCCGTGCTCGTGATCATCGAGTAGTTCGCTCCATACGTTTTTTGTTCGGAGCCGGTGGGTTTTCCTTTGGGATCCTGACCTCGGGACGGGACGGTGGTGGTGTGTCCTGGCCGGGCCGGGGGCTGCCAGTGTTTTGGCAGCATGACCCACAGGCTCGTTTTCAACAAAGTAGGTGTTGTCATGGATCAGCTTTTCGATGTGTACAGAAACGTGATGCATCAGACAGGCTTCTGGAACCTGGGCTGGCGCGAGCCCGTGATGTGGGTCATTGCCCTGACCTTTGTGTACCTGGGAGTGCGCAAGAACGTGGAACCGCTCCTGCTGGTGCCCATCGGCTTCGGGGCCTTGCTGGTGAATCTTCCCATGTCCGGCCTCATGGAGGCTCACCACGGGCTGTTCTGGTATTTCTACCACTATGGACTCCAGACCGAGATCGTGCCCTCCCTCATCTTTTTGGGCCTGGGGGCCCTGACGGACTTCGGCCCGCTCATTGCGAATCCCAAGATGCTGTTGTTGGGCGCCGCCGCCCAGTTTGGTGTGTACGTGGCGCTGTTCGGTGCCCTGTCCGTCGGATTCACGCCGCAGGAAGCCTGCTCCATCGGGATCATCGGTGGTGCCGACGGCCCGACGACCATCTATACGACGGTCAAGTTGGCGCCTCATCTCCTCGGGGCAACCGCGCTCGCCGCATACTCCTACATGGCCATGGTGCCCATCATCCAACCGCCGCTCATTCGGATGATGACCACCAAGGATGAGCGTAGCCGGACCATGAAGCAACTGCGACCCGTGTCCAAGTTGGAGCGGATTCTGTTTCCGATCATGGTGGCCCTCGTGGTGGGTCTTCTCGTGCCTGCGGCTGCTCCTTTGATCGGAATGCTTACGATTGGAAACCTGTTCCGCGAGTCCGGAGTGGTGCCTCGACTGACGGATGTGGCGCAGAATGCGCTGATGAACATCGTCACCATTTTCCTCGGCCTGGGTGTGGGTGCCACCATGGACGCACATCAGTTTTTGCGGCCCAAGGTCATCGGGGTCTACGTCATCGGGCTCTTCGCCTTCACGTTTTCCACGGTGGGCGGCCTGGCGTTTGCAAAGTTTTTGAACCTGTTCCTCAAGGACAAGATCAATCCGATCATTGGCGCTGCCGGTGTGTCAGCCGTTCCCATGGCCGCCCGCGTGGCGCATCGCGAAGGGCAGAAAGCCAACCCAAAAAACTACCTGCTCATGCACGCCATGGGGCCCAACGTGGCCGGCGTGATCGGCACCATCGTGGCGGCCGGCTTCTTCATCGCCATGGTGGGTCGGTAGCCGATCGGTCGTGGACTGGGTATCCGGCTGGACGAGAAAACGTCCATTCATGCACGTTCATCGAATAGGGGAGGGGAGCGATCCTGGCAGCAACGGCAGGCCGAAAGCGCGGCGTGACCCTCGATTGCAAGCACGACCCCATGCTGAAGGGGCTCAGACCAGCCTACGCGAAATAGGCGATGACCAGGCAGAAAAAGGTGGGCCGGGAGGATGTGCGATCCGACCGTGGGCGGTTCTGCGACGGCTACCGATCGGTGTGGATCATCAGACGATGATGTGTGGTGCGGAGAGAGGGGGGCGGTCAACGGCGTTCGATGAGTTTCCTGCGCCGTCGGATGAAGGCGAGGCCGAGCAGCAGGACGATGGGGAGCCACGAGGCGGCGTCGCTGCCAGATGCGCGGCAGCCGCAGCCCCTGCCCGGTCCTGGGCCCTCAGGGGTGGCTGCGTCCGCAGAGGGCGCTCCATCCTGATTGAGCCCCGAGTCCGTCGGGCCACCGTCGTTTGCAACCTGGCCGTCGTCCACGCCGCCGTCCGTCTGGACGGTGACCGGTTCCGTGGTGGCCGAGAACTGGAGTTGCACATCCGGACAGTTCCTGTACCCTACGGCAAAGTAGTACTCGGCGCCTGGTTCTAGAGCTGGAGTCGAATTCGCGTCGATGGTGAAGTCACTGGTCGCAGCCGTTATGTCCGGGCTCTCTGCGTCGTAGTCTTGGGCCACAGAAATCTGGAAGCCGCCCTGCACGGTCTGCATCTGGTAATGCACCAGTTGCCCCTTGCGGATGAAGACTTTATAGAGCAGGTCGTTTGCTGGGGTTTGCTGGATGTGGAAATGGAGGGCGATGCCGGACACGCCGTCGGGCGCTGTGACCTTGTACTGGAAGTTGCCCGGTATCCAGTAGGGAAAATACTGGCGCATGGTCTGGCAATTTGCCCCAAGTTGGTTTCCCATGGTGTCGAGCCCAACCTGGTATGCGGGCAGGGTGGTTCCTTCGTTGTCCAGCGGCATGGCGCGGTCGCAGTCGAACAGGTTTCGAGCCTTCATGAGGTCGTCCACGTCAGAGGCATCCTGGGTGGTCAGGTCCCCGTCCGATACCATGGAGGCCACGGTCGTGTGTACGGCCTCGGCGAAATCCTTGTAGGACGCTGTGGGGGTCAGCATGGTGATGGCACCGAAGATGGCGTCGTCGGCCTCCACCGCACCAATGGCTTCATGGATCTGCCAGGTCACGCCGCCGATGATCTCTCCGTCCATGTGGGGCTCTCCATAGATGTCGTCCGGGCAAACGCCATTTTGTTGGGAGAGGTCTCGGGCGTAAGTGCCCAGGGCGTATTCACCCACGGTGGGATCGTCGAAGTTGCTGCAGGAGAAGTAGTCGGCGAGTCCTTCGTTGATCGCCCCAGTCAGGGCGAGACGGCCCCACTCGTCGAAGTACTGGCCGCTGAGGTGGGCCACCGTGTCGATAACGTAGTGGGTGAACTCGTGGAAAATGACGTCGGCGTCGTAGCCGAAGTCCGCCGATGTTCCCTGGCCCAGGACCAGGACGGATTGGCTCATGTTTATGGGGCTGAAGAACGCATTGTCAAAGGGCTGACCGTTTTCGTGGTAGTTTGCGAATCCGAGTAGGTCCTGCTGGAACGAGACCCCATGCACCGTGGTGAAGTAGTCTCGAATCCGGGTGATTTGATGGTAGAGGTTCACCTCAGTGAAGGGCTCGTCGTAGACGGGCTGGATTGACGTGGCGTCATACTGGAGGAAGTCGCCGTTGTTGTCGCCTAGGGCCAGGTGCTCGTACTCCATGTTGGGCCAGTCTTGAATGGTTTTTCCGGTCTGGGTGTAGACTTTCACGGCCCCATCGTATCCCTCCAGGACATTGCCAGGGCCGTTTTCGTCGTCCAGGTGCAGCAGGGTCGCGTCTTGGGTGCTCGGCGTGATCATTGGGTTTTCCGGATATATGCGCCCCATGGCGTCGAAGAGAATCCGGCTTTGCCACAGCACTGTGCCGGTCGCGGCGTCCACGTAATGCATGTGGCCGATGATGCCCACGGGAGCCAACACCCGATAGACCGGGATCTGTCGGCCGGCGACCTGGATGAGTCCGAGTTCGGCGACCGAGTTGGCCGTGTCGCAGAATGTGCCTCGGACATCCCAGTAGGCCTGCACCGCGTCCAGGGCGGCGTCAGGCGTGATGGCCGCCTTGGTGGCCGTGGGGTGGCACACGCCGGGCATGTCGGTGACCAGAGCCTCCACCACGCCGTCGGAGCCTACCAGGGCGCGCGCTTCGGCTCCGAAGACTCGAAGGCCCTTGCAGTAGCTCAACATCCGGACCACGGATCGATCTCTCCATTGCAGTACGGACATGGGACGCAGGGCCGTTTGCTTCAGGCCGAGGGCCGCTGCATGGTGCTGCACGAACAGATTGGCAGCCGCCTTGGCGGATAGGGTCGTATTTGCCTGGGGCCACGTATGGCGCAGGTTGACGTGCCACGTGGTCCGGGCCCAACTGGGTCCGGCGGCGAGCAGCACGGCTGCTGCCAGAACCCAGGTGGTCGTGGACCAGATGTGATCGGGAAAGGATGAGGCGGAATCGCGGCGTCTTGATGGGTAATGCATGACCTATCTTCCTTACAATTAATGGCCCCACGCACAAACGACGTGCAGCGGCAGGTAGGAGCCCTGCCTTGGGCGCAGGATAGCTGAATGTCTTTTCCGAGACAACCGCTCTTTTGGCTTTTTTTTGCAGATTTTTTTCAAGGGGTTCGTTTGCTGTTCCAGATGCGTCCATGTTTGAGAGGAAGCTTACGGAGGTTTTTGGGTGAGAACTGGAACGGCAATAGGGAGTGGGCGAGGAAGGGTGGGGAAGGGCCTGGGAAGGTCAGACCGATGGCTGGGGATTCGAGGGTGGGCGCAGGGCCGCTGAGTCGAGACTCAGGAAGTGGAAGAACGCGCAGGTCGGTCGGTCGGTCGAGACTCAGGATGTGGAAGAACGCGCAGGTCGTTCGGTCGGTCGAGACTCAGGATGTGGAAGAACGCGCAGGTCGTTCGGTCGGTCGAGACTCAGGATGTGGAAGAACGCGCAGGTCGGTCGTTCAGTCGAGACTCAGGAAGTGGAAGAAGATGATGAGGGTCGCGCCAGATCGCTGACATGACGGGCCGGAGTAGCCCTCCAGCTTTCCGCGATAGGAGCCGGACTTGTTGTAGACCCGTCCGTTGTTGCTTATTTTGCCCATGTAGGATCCTGAACTGTTGTAGATTCTGCCGCTGGATTCGATTTTGCCCATATAGGATCCTGAACTGTTATAGACCCGTCCGTTGCTTTCCACTTTGCCGATGTATGACCCTGAACTGTTGTAGATCCTGCCGGCGTTTTCGAGCTTGCCCTTGTAGGACCCCGAGCTGTTGTAGATCCGTCCGTTCGATTCCATTTTCCCCTTGCTGGATCCGGATGCACTGTAGACGCGAAGCGCGCATTGCGCCCTGGCGAGTGGCGCCCAGGCCACGATGAGGGCGATGGCGGTGGCCAGCACGAGCACGGTTTTTTTTGTGTTCCTGGTCATGGTTTTCTCCTGCCTCGATTTCTTCATGATGTCGTTGCTGTTTTGTAGTGGTACGCTTGAGTCAGACCGGTTCTTCCTCTATCTCTCAAAAAAGGTCGTTCGGTTGATCCATGTCCATGCGTCGTTGTCTCCTCTGTGCTTGGCTGTGAGGGCGCTCATGCTCTTGACTTGGTTTGGCTGTGGGTTGCACGTCGTCATGTTTTGGTCATAATGCCGCTGGAACTGAAAAAATTAGGTGATTCGTGTTGCAGTATCTCTTCATTCTTCTTTTTCTCGCCCGGTCTCCGCTGGGGCTGTCGCTCAACGAGCCTCGGGCGGCGTCCGGCCAGGACCGATTGGCTCGGGCCATCATTTATTTGGCCGCCTACCACGGCAGTCCCATTGCCGAAACAAGGGCGAAGGAGTTGGCTGGCTATTTTCGGCACTATGGGGCCAAGTGGCACGTCGATCCCTGGTTGGCGGCCAGTATCGCGTGTCAGGAGAGCATCTTTCGGAACTACCCGAGGAAAGTCAAGGTCCGTCGCTGTCGGACCATCGTTCGAAACGGTCGAGCTGTCACCGAGTGTCATCGGGTTTGGGCGGGCGAACGAGGGATGATGCAGGTGATTTTCTGGTACGTGCGCGACGCCTATCGCGCCTGCACGGGAAAACGGCTCAAGCATGCCAGTCAGTTGGTCCATACGGAGACGAATATTTGCGTCGGGACCTGGCTCATGGCTCAGAAGCGCAACAAGATCCTCGCCAGGATGCGAGCGGGGCGGCCCTTCGTGGTTCGAGGTGCAGGCGCCAAGTGGTCCAGGCGCTATCGGGCCTGCTCCAAGAGACAACGGCATTTTTGCCGTGGCCGTTTCAAGCCGTACTGTGACAGACTCTGGTGGGTTGCTTCCTACAACTGGGGCAGTCATCAGCTCATATGCGGCAGGACGAGTCGCGCCATCGATTACGCAGGGTATCCTATCCGCGTGATCCGTCGCTACGTGTTCATCACGCACAAGTTCCAGGGGGGCGAGGCCGGATGGGCGCATGGGGCGGCCCAGGCCGTTGCGAACGAGGCCGCAGTCCGGGCAAGCGACATGAACCGGCAGTTTGCATCTCTGAACCGGGCCCTGACTCATCGACGTCGCCACCACCACCATCGACATCGATACGCAACACGGACGGCGAGGCATCGTCGGCACCGATACGCAACACGGACGGCGAGGCATCGTCGGCATCGATATGCGGCTCGTGTGCGCCGGTCTTCGGGGCGTCGATCCCGCCATGGATTTCGACCCGGGGTGACGGTGGCGCAGCGGGGGGCGCTCCGGTCCGGCTCCACTGAATCCGTAGGAAAGACGTGGGATCCGTCACGGGATTTCAGTGTCGGATCCTCGGTCGGGCTGTCCGTGCGCGGCGTGGATCCGATCGACCGCTCAGGTTTCTTGATGGCAGCGCCCTGGTGAGTCGAGCTTCAACGGATCTTCCCCTCGTTTGAGGGGGTGAAGCCGTAACTGGATGAAAACATTGAAAAAGATGTTCAATACGTTGTGACGTAGGTGCGGCCGGCGGTGATTCCGGATGTGGACGGGGCGGTGCCTTTGTAGAAGATCTTTACGGTGCCGCCATTGGTGGCAGACGATCCTCCCCTTGCATTGATGTTGCCCGAGATGGTGATGCTCGGCGCCTTGATGAGGACGCCGCCGCCCGCGCCCGCACCGCCGGCTCCACCCGCACCGCCGTTGACCGACCAGGGCTGGTCGCTGTCCCCACAGTTTCGATTGATGCAATCGTTGTAGACGGCCTGGAAGAAGCCGGCCACTCCAATACCTCCGGCGCTCGCCCCGCTTGCTGCAGCGGATCCTCCGTTGCCCCCCGAACCTCCCAAGTCGCAGGTGTAGCCGCCATAACGCCCGTCGGTTCCACTCGCACCGTTTCCCGTGGACGTCTTCCTTCCCGATGTGTTGATGGTGCCTTGGATGTCGACCTCCACCGTGGCCACCAGTTTGACGTATCCGCCCCCCGGATTGCCGGCGCCGCCGCCACCGGATCCGCCCACGCTCGAATAGTCGTGCTCATAGGCGCTGGCCCCGCCCGAGCCGCCACCTCCACCCGATCCCATTTTGAGGGACTCGTCCGTCGAGGTGTCGTCGTTCGTTGTGGTGCCCGCGTATCCGCCGGATGCTCCGTTGTGCCCGTTCTTCGCGCCGTCGGTTGAGTTGCTGACTGCGCGGGCGCCTCCTGCACCGCCGAAGGGTCCCCCTCCTTTGCCTCCGGCTCCGGACACGGATTGGCCGTTGGTCCCCTGTGGGGCCGCAGCTCCGTTGTGCCCTCCGGCGTGGCCGGCACCGCCACTTCCCAAGGTGCAGTGGCTGCAGGTGTCAGAACTCGAACAGTTCGTGCCCGGTCCGATATTTCCGCCACCGCCGCCGCCGCCGCCACCGCCGCCGTAGCCTGATCCCTTGGCTCGAATGGTGACTCCGTTCGCAACGACGATCTTTTGGGCCACGATGGACAGACATCCGGTTTCGCCTGGATTGCAGTTCGTCACGTCGTCCGATCCATTGTATGGAGTCACGGTCACGTCGCTGTCGACGAGCACGGTGACGCCCCGATAGTCGATTCGTCCGGACAGGGTGCCTCCCAGATGCATGACGCACTCGCTGTCGGAGCAGTTCGTTCCATTTGGACATTGATTGCCGCAGGAGCCGCAGTTGTCCGAGTCGGTTTTCGTATCCACGCAGATGCCGTCGCAGAGTACCTGGGATCCGCAGTCTTTCTGGCATTCTGCCGCCACACAGACCTGGGTGTTCGTGTCGCAGGCATGATCGCAGGATCCGCAGTGCGCCGGATTGGTAAGGAGATCCACGCATTCTCCGTCACAGAGGGTGAGCAGGGCCCCGCAGCCTGCGTCTGGCTTGAGAGCGCCATCCGGTTTCACGTTGCCGTCGCCGACGGCGGCGTCTTTTGGGTGGTCGCCACCGTCGGGCGTCCTTCCTGAACTGCCCGATGAGGCGCAGGCCATGGGGATGGCCATGAGTGCCACCACGGCTGGGATTCCAAGGTGCCTGCGGAGCATGAAGAACCTCGTCCTCAAGCTGGTTCATAATTCATGATGATTTTTTGTTTTATTCTATCAAATTGCCTGGGCCGTGTCATTTCTTTAAAAGTTGGGCTTCGGGCTCGGTGATTCGTTTCTCCCTTTTGCTTTGGACGTGGTGATTTGGCCCAACGATGTCCGTTGGACCCGGTGGTTTTGCCCGTTGCTTCATCTGAAGAAATGTTCTGGTTCATGTTGCTCATCTTGCGAAATATGAGCTATATGCATGGATAACGTTGACGGCGACGAAGGTCCGTCATTTCGTGTTGAGTCAAGCTGAGCCGTGCAGTCACGTTTGAAGGGAGAGCGGATGACCGAGACGCGCAAGCAGGTGCCCATAGCCTGGCCGTGGCTGGGGATTTCCGTGGTGGTCTTGGGACTGGCCGCCGGTCTGTCCGGCTTCGTGCCCGGTATCCGAAAACACTTCTTCGGGGTCGAGACGAAGAAGGTGGTTCTGACCAGGGAGGTCCGTTCTACCAAGGAGATGCGGCGGATCGATCAGGAACTCGACGGTGTCTCGTTGACCCCAGGATCCGTACGCGAACTGTCGTCCGGCGGCGCGGTCGAGTACCGCGACGGCCGCATGTTTCTTCTCGAAGATACGACCGTGCTTTTTGGCCGCGGCAAGATGATTGGGTTGCTGTGGACCGCGGTGCTGCTGTTTCTGGCAGGCCTCGGGCTCGGCGCTCTGTCCCGAAGGAAGATGGCCAAGGAGGTGGTCGTCGCATCGGCCTTTGTGATGCTGGGGATGCTGGGGACCTGGGCGGTCCGTGCAGGAGGGGCTAAACTCCTGACGGCTCCTTTGTTCATCCTGTCCAATGGCGTCCTGGTTCGTAGCCCACCGGCGCTCTTCGTGCTCCTGGTGGGCACTCTGATTCTCCTGCTGCCGGCGGGCGGAACCATGGCTGGTCATGGTTTGGTCAAAATTATGACTGGGCAAGAAACCTGTCCTTCCTGCGGCGAGCGGTATTTGGTGGTCCCCGATCCTCCCACCGTCTGTCCGGCATGTGGGGCGGATCTGACCTTTGTGGGCCGATTTCGTTGGGGGCTCGTCGTTCCGGCCATCTTGCTTACGCAGGTCGTCTATGTTGGGGCGGTGCGTTGGGGCGGATCTGCTGCCGGCTTCTACTATCGCTGCGATTTTTCCAAGCCATCCGACCGCTGTCTCGATGGGGTCGCCATGGCCAGAGAGGCATCCAAGAAGGATTCGCATGCCGTCCTCGTGTGGCGGAGCACCAACAAGCAGCATCATTCGGTCGGGGTGGTTCTCCATCAGTGGAAATACATTGGTTTCTTGTCGATCCTGTTTCTGTTCGGGCCCTTGGTCGTTGCCTGGCGGGGCAAGTCCAAAGGCCTTGCGAGTGCAGGTTTGACCCTCGTCCTCAACTGGGTAGGCGCCTTCATTTTGGCCATGACCGTGCTTGGTTTCGGTCAGTTCGAAGGGGTGGTCCTGCTGGCCATTCGCATCCACGTCGTGGCGGGTCTGCTCTGGTGCCTGGCCGGAGCGATTGGCGCGGTCATCGGCCACAGGCTCCAGGCGGGCAGCGCCTTCGACGACGCCATGGAAAAGTTGTAGGCAACAGGCGCCCGTCTTGCGTCGGTATCACGGCCACGATCGATTTCGATTTTTTCTGGTCGGACATATTTGACGTGCAGGGGGCGCAGAGCTACACTGACTTGAGTTGGTCGCAGCTTCGTGCCTAGGAGGCACCAGACGACTGACCGGGACCATTGAGGAGGAATCGCCCATGCGCAAGTATGACAGACCGGAACGGGCACGGATCCTGGCCCGGACCATCGCGTCCGACATTCTGCTCTACAATCGAGCCATGGTGGAGCAGGGGGTCAAGGACGACAACCTGTTCGATGTCCTGGCCGACAAGATCACCGACAGCAAGAGCGAGTACAAGCGGCGTGTCACCGACGAGATCTTTGAACAGTACAACCTGTTCGAGTTGGCCTTGGTGGACAAGTTGCTGCGCGCGTTGGCCACGGTTCCTTCCGACATCTGGTAGCTTCCTCCATTGCCAACAACGGATTGCCGACAGCCTGCATGATGCAGTTTTCCGTAGATGAGTCTGACGTGGGTGTTCGCCTGGACCGCTTCTTGGCGGAACGGGTGGAAGGAATCACCAGGTCTCGTATCCAAAGACATATCCTTTCGGGGGCGGTGACCGTGGATGGTCATCCCACCAAGCCATCCCAGGTACTCAGAAGGGGTCAACGGATTCGGTACGAGCCTCCTCCGCCGGCCCCTTCGGACGTGGTGGCCCAGGACATCGATCTCGTGGTGGTCCACGAAGACGAGGACCTTTTGGTGGTGGACAAGGCGGCTGGCCTCGTGGTCCATCCTTCCGTGGGGCACGAATCCGGCACCTTGGTGAATGCGCTCCTGCACCACATCCCAAATCTGGCCGGTGTGGGTGACGTGCAACGCCCCGGCATCGTGCATCGCCTGGATAAGGACACGAGCGGTTTGCTCGTGGTCTGCAAGACCGACCGCGCCCACGGTGTCCTGTCGGAGCAGTTTCGGGAGCACAGCATCGAACGCCGTTACCTGGCATTGGTGCTCGGAAATCTCGGCGCAGACGAAGGCCTGTTCGATACATCGCACGCCAGGCATCCCCGACACAGGAAGCGTTTCACCGGGAGGGTCGAGGCGACCCGTCGGGCCATCACTCACTATCGGGTTCTCGAACGCCTCCAGGGGGCCTGTCTCGTGGAGGCCCGCCTGGAAACCGGGCGGACCCACCAGGTTCGTGTCCATTTTTCGGAGGCCGGGCACCCGCTCATCGGTGACTCCATGTACGGTAGGACGCCGAGCGGCAAGGTGCCTCGTCTCGCAGCCAAGAACCTCGGACGCCAGGCACTGCACGCGGCGGTGCTCGGTTTTGTGCATCCTGTGACGGGACGCAGACTCCTGTTTTTCTCCAATCCACCCAGAGACATGCTGGACGCTCTTCGAACGTTGGGCGGTCGTTGGCCTTTGGACGACTGGACGAGTTCGGTTCTGGCAGGGTGGGCGGGTATTCAGCCGGTCTGGTCGCCTGGGCCCGACGAACAAGACCCCGGCGAGGATCCGGCCGATTCGAGGTGACCATGAAGGATGGGATGCGCACAGAGGATCGCCCCACAGCAGAGGTGCTCGTGCCGAGCTGGGCGGACGGAACTCGCCGTGAACGTGGCCTGGTTGCCGGCTTCTGTACGAGGCGCGGCGGATACGGCACGGGCCGGTTCGCCGAGCTGAATTTTTCGAGGCGTTGGCCGGACCCCGCCGGTGCGGTGGACCGCAATGTCGCGTTGCTTGCGGATCAGGTCGGCTTCGATTTGTCTCAGATGTTCACCGCCCGCCAGGTGCACGGAGGAACCGGTTTGGCCTGTGACGGTCGGGATCCTGAAGTCGTGGGCGCGCAGGGCGCGGATTTTCTCGTCTGCGGCGAGCCGGGCAGGGTGGTCGCCGTGATCACGGCCGACTGCATTCCGGTTCTGTTGTGGGATCCCGACGCCAGGTGCGTCGCCGCGGTTCATGCCGGCTGGCGTGGCATCATGGCCGATGTGATCCAGAATGCCGTGTCGGAGCTCGTGACCCGATATCAGGCTCGCGCCGACCGGCTGTTTGCTGCCGTTGGCCCTGGGATCGACGCCTGCTGTTTCGAGGTGGGATCGGACGTGGCTGACCGGTTCGCCGTCCGTTTCGGACCGGACGTGGTCGTGACCATGCCTGGTCGCAACCCCCACGTGGACCTCTTCACGCCGGTCGCCGTCTGTCTCGATGAGGCTGGATTGTCTGCTGATCGGGTGGAACGTCTGGGCGAATGCACCTGCTGTCATCCAGATCGATTTTTTTCCTATCGGCGCGATGGCGTTGGCATCGGCCAGCATCTTTCATTCATCGGTTTGCTGGAGGTCGTCCACCGGTAGTCGGGATGTTGGCCTGGATTTCGTTCCGGCATGCGTCCTGGTTCGCCAGACGACTGGTCGACGACAGCCTCGGCACACCAAATCGGCAACTCCATTTTGAACAGCTTCCTTACTCCCTACGGCAGGATGCGGTAGTGGAGCCTGCCTGATTCGGGTATCTTTGCCGGGTCCGTGGTCAGGCGTGCGGCAGCGTTGTTTTGGTTCGCCTTGATGATCTGGAATGTTCCCACCTTACGACGACCGCGCAGTAAAAGACCCCTGCGGCCGATGTGGATCTGGTGATCGAGTCCCTTGTCCAGGAGCAGGAGCATCCCTTCCCGTTCCTGGATGCGACCGGTTGGGGCATTCAACGTGACCGCCAGTTGGAGTTCGACCCTGCCAGGATGACGTGCCGCCTGGATCCTCAATCGAACCGGATGGTCGGGGCTGCAGTGGATCAGGGTCGCTTCATGGGGCTGAAATTCCGCTCTCGTTCCATCTGCCAGGTAAGCGTACGCATGCGCGATTTCTGCAAGATGGTCCGGCAGTGACGCCGTCGGTTGCACTTGGCCGGCAGGAGTGCTCGTTTTGTCGGCAGGTCTTGTCGCGTTGCCGGCAGGAGTGTTCGTTTTGCCGGCAGGTCTTGTCG
>JAGGXR010000094.1 GCA_021162935.1 Deltaproteobacteria bacterium | reverse complement strand
GAGAATCCCGTTGCCGCAGGACGGCACAACCTCCGATCGGCAGTCCGCGCTGCAACCGTCCCCGCTGATCGTGTTTCCGTCGTCGCACTGCTCACCGACTTCGAGAATCCCGTTGCCGCAGGACGGCACAACCTCCGATCGGCAGTCCGCGCTGCAGCCGTCCCCGCTGATCGTGTTTCCGTCGTCGCATTGCTCACCCGCTTCGAGAATCCCGTTGCCGCAGGACGGCACAACCTCCGATCGGCAGTCCGCGCTGCAACCGTCCCCGCTGATCGTGTTTCCGTCGTCGCACTGCTCACCGACTTCGAGAATCCCGTTGCCACAGGACGGCACAACCTCCGATCGGCAGTCCGCGCTGCAGCCGTCCCCGCTGATCGTGTTTCCGTCGTCGCATTGCTCACCTGGGTCCAGCACGCCGTTTCCGCAGGGAGCCGTTCCTTCGAAGAACGTGCTGCGACCGCAGCCGTTCTGTAGGCCAAATCCGATGAAAAAAGTCAGCACAAGGAGGCCGATCCCCATGGTCCGTGCCAAAACATCATCTCCCCCACTCCATTGTTCCACTCGATAGTTCATGGCAAGCCCTCACTGTCGACGCGAGCATCACCCTCCACGACCCGAAAGGATCACCGATGCTCCATCACGATTGCATTCCAATCATACACTGGTATGGTCTGCGGTACCAGTTCACAGCAGGATGAGTCAGAAAGGGCATCTATCATGGCAAAAAAGAAAAAATCGAAAGTTGCGATTCTGCAGACGTCTCCGCGAACCGTTCGCGAAGACTATCATCGACTGGTCAATCTCGCCGATTACCAGAAGGCCCTGGACAAAACCAAAGACACGGCCCTAAAAATCAACATCTCCTGGCATTTCTTCTACCCAGGCGCTTCGAGCACGCCGTGGCAACTCGACGGGCTCATCCATTCCATGAAGCAGGATGGTTTCGATCCCAATCTCATCCACGGTTGCCACAACCGAACCGTGGTGATCGATTCGCACCTCGGAGAGAGGGAAAACAAGCATATCGACGTGATCCAGGCCCATGGACTGCGAAATATCCATCTTTATGAAGGCGAAGAGTGGATCCATATCCGAGATGCCGTGGGCGAACTGACCGACCGTTTCTTGGTGCTGAACCAGGTCTATCCCAAGGGCTTCTTCATCCCGAAACGCTTCATCGGCGAAAATATCATCCACCTCCCCACGGTCAAAACCCACGTTTTTACCACCACCACGGGCGCGATGAAAAATGCCTTTGGCGGGCTCCTCAACGAATACCGTCATTGGAGCCATCCCGTGATCCACGAAACATTGGTGGACCTCCTCATGATTCAAAAGAAGATTCACTCCGGCCTGTTCGCTGTGATGGATGGGACCTTTGCGGGCGACGGTCCGGGTCCGCGCTGCATGATTCCGCACGTGAAGAACGTGATCCTGGCATCCGAAGACCAGGTGGCCATCGACGCGGTGGCAGCCAAGCTGATGGGCTTCGACCCCATGACGCTCAAGTACATCCGCCTGGCCCATGACATGGGCCTCGGATGCGGCGATCCCAACGACATCGAACTCGTCGGTGACCTGGACGCAGCGGAGCAAAATTGGCATTTCCGCGGGCCATTCGAAAAAATGACCTTTGCCGCGAAAATGCAGCACCAAATCTACTGGGGCCACCTCAAGAAACCAATCGAATGGTCCCTCAAAAGCTGGCTGGCGCCCTGGTCCTACCTGGCGAGCGTCCTCTATCACGACGTGTATTGGTATCCGTTGCGAGGCAAGTCGCCGCTGACCGAGACACTCAACAGTGAATGGGGGCGGCTGTTCGCCAACTGGCGTGATCTCACCCCGGACGATCGAGGCTTCACGGACGTAGGACCAGCTCCCGACCATTTGGAGCGATCCACGTCCAAACAGATGCTGACCGGTATCCGTCTCCTTGGACACGCTCTGAGGGAGGCTCCCGAATTTTCGACCAGAGCCAGACACAGAAAGACAAAGCACAGTTGAGCGGTTCGGCTGATATGGATTCGAATATCACCGCTCGGCCCCACCCAGCCAGGCCAGAGGCGCCACGATGATCCGGCTCGAAGACGTCACCAAGTGGTACGACGGCCGTGCGGTTTTGGACCATGTCTCGCTGCATCTCGAACCAGGCATGCTCTGGGGGCTCATCGGCCCAGCCGCCAGCGGAAAAAGTGTCCTCCTCAAGGTGGTGTGTGGCTTGATCCGCCCCGACGAAGGACGGGTGATCGTCGACCAACGCGACATCACCAAGGACAAGGAGTCCGACATCATGGAGACACGGCGCAAATTCGGGATGCTCTTCCAAAACAACGCGCTGTTCGACTTCATGACCGTTGGGGAGAACGTGGCGTTCCCTATATATTGGGGCAGTGACATCGAGCCCGACCGGCTTCGATCCCTGTCCGTCAAGCGTCTCCAAGACGTGGGTCTGTCCGGATCCGAAGACAAGGTTCCGTCCGAATTGAGCGGAGGCATGAAGAAACGCGTGGGCATCGCCCGTGCCACCATCGCGGATCCCAAAATCGTGATCTATGATGAACCGACAGCAGGACTGGACCCAGTCACCACGTCCAAAATTTACGATCTCCTGCGGAATCTGCAACAACGAAACGAAAGCACAGTCCTTGCCGTTTCATCGGATGTCCAGGCCATCCGTGGCTTCGTCGAGCACATCGCCGTCATCCATCAGGGGCGCATTCTCTACAACGGCCCCGAGCGGGAACTGGACTCATGTGCGGACCCTGTGGTACATCAGTTTATTCGTGGAGACGCGGACGGGCCGCTGTAGCAACGGTCTGCAGCAGCGTACCGAACCAATACCGAATGGAGTGGAGACCAGCGCGCCCTTGGGGCGAAAGCATATACCCGAATCATGGATGCGGTCCAAGACAAGACGACAAAGGCTCCCAGGCGAAACGGTCAGGAAGATGGCCCCGGACCTGGACAACGTCTGCTGAGTCCCGTGGCACGCCTGGGTGCCGGCATCCTGACCCTGGCCGATCATCTGGGCGGCATCGTCGTCCTGTTGGGGGCAACCCTATGGCGCCTGGTTCCACCTCGTCTCGACGGGGATCAACTCAGGCGTTCCCTCTTCAAAATGGGAAATCAATCCGTTCCCATCGTGGCCCTGACCGCCTTCTTCACCGGCGGCATCATGGTGGTCCAGGCCGGCGTATTCGTGAAACGATTCGGCGCGACGAGTCTCGTCGGCTGGGGGGCGGGCTACGCCGTATTTCGCGAAATCGGCCCCATCCTCATCGGGCTCATGTTCTCGGGCCGCGTCGGCTCGAACAATACGGCGGAACTGGGCACCATGACCGTCACCGAACAAATCGATGGCTTGCGGGCCCTGGCCATCGACCCCATTTCTTATCTGCTCGTCCCCCGAGTCCTAGCCATGGTGTTCATGCTCTTCGCCCTGACCATCGTCGGCGACGTGGTGGCCATTGGGGGAGCCGCTCTCTTCGGCAAACTTCTGTTGAACGTAGAGTTCGGCGTCTTCTTCCAGAGCTTTGGCTGGCTGGGCACCGCAGATCTCTTTCAGGGACTCATCAAGGCGTCCGTATTCGGTGTGGTCATCGCCCTGACCTCGTGTCATTTCGGCATCACGGTCAAGGGAGGTGCCGTGGGCGTAGGTCGTGCCGTCAACGCCGCCGTGGTGGCAGCGGCCATGGGCATCGTCGTCTCGGACTACTTCCTGACGTATTTACTCGGTTGACTCGAAACGGGTGAAAGGAGAGCGCGTCATCGGCACCATGGTCCAACAGAACACACAAAACGGATGGAAACCCATCGAAGACGAAGGGTTCTGGCGCCGAATCCCACGACGAATCGGTGTGTCGACCCTTGACGCGGGAAAGGCGGCAGCAACCCTTCTGTGGGTCCTCTACCGGACCGTCATCGGGACGGTGCGTGGCAAACGTCCCAAGGGCGAAGTTTTGCGCCAGATGGAGCAAGTGGGCAACAAGTCGCTTCTGTTCGTGACCGTTACCATTGGATTCCTGGGCATGGTCCTGGTCTTCCAGGTATGTCTCCAGATCGAGAAAATCACAGGGGACATGTCCCAGGTGGGGCCGGAATTCATCAAAGGAATGGTGCACGCATTCGTTCCCAGCCTGACGGCCATGATGCTGGCCACGAGGGTCGGGGCTGGTATCGCCGCGGAAATCGGATCCATGATGGTCACCGAACAGATCGATGCGCTCAGGATGTGTGGCGTGGACCCAATCGATTACCTGGTCGTGCCCCGCTTCATCGCATCCCTGGTCATGACCCTGGTTCTGTCCGTCTACGCCACAGCAATATCCATTCTGGCAGGAGCGCTCATGGCCTACACCTCGTACCACGTCAACCCGGTCATGTTCTTCGTGTTCGACAAGGTGACCCCTGGCGACGCCGTCATCGGCGTGACCAAGTGTCTCGCCTTCGGCGCCGCGATCCCGGTGGTCTCCGGGTACTGCGGACTGACCACCCGAGGCGGATCCGAAGGAGTGGGCAGCGCCACGACCCGCGCTGTGATCAACAGTTCATTGGCAGTCATCATCTTGGATTTCATCATCTCGGCCGCAGGATATTATCTGCTCCAATCCAGGGGACTCTAGCCGTGACCATCGAATTCCAAGGCGTTACGAAGTCGTTCTCGGGTCGTGCGATCCTGAAAGGGGTCACCTTCCGCGTCGAGCGCGGCGAGGTCTTTTTCGTCATCGGAACCTCCGGTGTGGGCAAGTCGGTCACCATCAAGCACATCATCGGTCTCCTCCAGCCGGACGAAGGACGCATTCTCCTGGACGCGAAACCCATCGATCACCTTTCCGAGCGCCAGTACTACCCCATTCGCAAACGCTGCGGCATGGTCTTCCAGAGTTCCACCCTCTTCGACTCCATGAACGTCTTGGACAACGTCATGCTGCCTCTCAAGAAGCACACCAAAATGAAGGACGCCGCAGCCAGGGACAAGGCACTCGCATTGCTCGACGAAGTGGGGATGAAAGATTTTGCAGGCCGCTATCCCGCCGCCCTTGGCGACGGCATGAGGAAACGAGTCGCCATCGCCCGCACCCTGACCCTGGAACCAGAATACGTTCTATTTGACGAACCAACCACTGGGCTGGATCCAGTTTCGGCCCGCCGGGTGGACCGACTCATCCGAACGCTGAGCGACGAACGCGGTGTCACGTCCATCGTGGTGTCGCACGACCTGGTGAGTATCTTTTCCATCGCCGACCGCATCGCCATGATCTACCAGGGCGTGGCCCACAAAGTCGGCACGCCCCAGGAATTCCAATCCAGCACCGATTCGGTGGTGCAACAGTTCATCTCGGGGTTGTCGAGCGGGCCCATGGAGACCCCCGGATTCTGACCAGGGGTCGGCCCAACGCCGTCCAGAGACTTCAAGCAATGTGGCTGACACCAAGGGACGGAAAAAGGGAGAGACTCAGACGGAACCAAGCGTCTGTGAGGCGACACCGCCACACGACCAACCAAATCATGCGCTCAATCGCAGTAGGAAGGCTCGTTGCCGTCACACGAGGACGGGCCGCTCGGGCAATGGGTGGCGCACTTATCCCACTTGGTGCAGTCGTCCACTGTCCCGGTCGGCATGCAGACATTCCAGGTCAAGCCATGCACGTCAGTCATGGATTGGCAAACCGTGTACGACGGGCACTCGTTTTGACCCGGCGTACATTCATCGAGGCAGACATTCCAGGACAGATCGAAGCAGGACCCCGTCGCACAGTCCATCAACGTCTGACAAGTATCGCACTCGGTTCTGCCGCCGGACGGCTTCGTGCAGGCTCCCAACCTGGGCACACACTGCGAGCCCAAGCCGGTGACATCGGTGCAGAAGAAACCGGCAGGACATCGATTATGCGCATCGCAGGGAGCGCTGCAGTAGCTCACTCCCGTAGATGAAGAGGTGAGACACCCCCCCTGTTCACCGCATTGGCCCGAATGGCGACAGGGGGCACACAACGATCCATCGCCCACACAGGCGCCATAGTCCTTGAAGCACTGATAGACTGCATCTGCCTTGGGGCCGCAGGTTCCCGTGCACCAGGAGCAATCCGCGACCCACTTCTTGCTGGATTCGCACCAATTTGCTTCCACGCAGCTCGAATCAATCGGACAGGTGTCTGGACGATTCGCGGTGCATGCAGTCGAGCAATAGCTCGACGTACCGACGTTCGGGTCGTCTGCCACGCACTTCTGATTCGCAAATCCACATTCGCCATCAAAGTCACAGGGTTCACAAAAATCTCGTCTGTAGCAATAGGTACCCACGGTCCCGTTGCTGTCGACACCTTCTCGGCAAACCATGTCCGGAGGGCAATCCAGCGACGTGGTGCAGGACCCCGAGCAATAGGCCAATGGGTCGCTGTCACCGCGGGACACACAGGTGTACCCATTGGCACAGTCATCGGTCATGCAGGAATGATCGTTCGTTCCCGCCCCCTGATCGTCGGGCACGAACACGCAATGCAACTCTCCGTTCACATCGGCGCAGTAGGTGCCTTGCGGACAATCCTGATGGGTTTCACAAGGATGGTCACACACGCCGTTTTCGTCGCACTGATCCACGACACAAAAACCGCTGTCGCCACAGAAAGTTCCTCTTGGGCAGTCCGGCTGCACCTGACAGGGCCTCGTGCAGGTCCCACTCGAACAATCGTCGGGAACACAGGCCTTCTGGCCGTTCTCCTCGCCGCAGAAGAATCCGTCGAGGCAGCCCGAATTGTCTACGCATGCCGTGCCGCAATACCCCTGGACACAGACAAACTGCGACTGGCAGTCCTCCACTCGCTGGCAAGGCTCTGCGTTGCCGAGCGGTGGCCGACAGGCCCCGCTGATGCACTTGTAGCCGTCTTCGGTCCGACAATCGGCATCCGCCTGACATGACGGCATGCAGTAATAGCCCCCGGCAATTTTCACGCACTGACCCTTGGAACACGTCTGTTGATCAGAGCATTCCTGCGAGCACATCCCGCCGGGAAGGCTCACCACACAGACGCCGTCGCACACCGTATCCATATCGCAAGCCGATCCCATCGGCTTGCTCTTGGTCCCGCATGCGCTGGCCGCCATCGCCAGGACCGCAAAGCCCGTCCACATGTACTTCCTGTTCACTGTTGACTCCTTCGTTTTGTCTACTGAGGGTTCAAATGAGAAAAACACGACTTTCTTTTCAAACCATTTGGACAATTCGTTCTATAATCCTCGCCAAACGCGCTGTTCATTGGTGTTTCGCAGTGATGTCGCGATCGTCGTCCTGGACGCCGTTTGCGCTTGATCCCGGCCAGCAAAGTGCCTAGACTATAGGGACCTTTTGGCGGCGGGTCAACAGCGTTTCGGCTCGCTCGAAATGACGATATCTTGAGAAAACGTGGAGAATGGAATGAAACGAATCTTGGTCCCCTTGATTCTTGCTGCCGTGGGCCTGTTCGCCCTCGTCCAATGCTCGGACGACTCGAACAAGGCGACTCCGGTGACAGGAGGCGCTTTGGGAGGCGCCTGTTCCTGCGACAGCGACTGTGGAAGCTATGGCAACTGGGCAACCATGTGCGTGAAAGGAATCTGCATGGTGCAACCCACGGGCGACTGCTCACAGGCTCAGGCTTGCCCGGTATCGACCACCTGCGTCGAATTGCAGCACGACAAGCAAACCGTGCCGGTCTGCGCCCTCCAATGCAACGATCCCAAGCTGACCTGTTTGGGCACCTGTGATGCCCAAGGGCTCTGCATGCCCGGGGACCAGGACGGTTGTCTGATGGGCTGTTGCTCGGTAGCCGATCCCCCTGGGTCTCCCGCCACCGATCCGGGCTATCCCAACAATCAATGGGACCCACCGGTCTGTGGCCCCGACACGTACCCTTGCCCGCCCTATGGCGTGCGCCGAGGACGCGTCATGTCCAACGAGGTGTTCCTTCCCGCGAACCAACAGGCTGACAGCGTGGCCGGAAACGACGGCTTGTTGTCCTTGCAGGATGTGTTCCTCAGAAAGCCGAAGCTCATCATGATCTTCGCTGGAGCCGGGTGGTGACCCTATTGTGGTCAGGAGGCCGGGAGCCTCCCCGAAGTGTACAAGAACTATCAGAGCAAGGGTGTCGAAATCATTGGTGTCGAACTTGAAAATGGCACGCCCGGACAGCCCGCCGACGTGGCCTACGTGACGCAATACGCTCGTCAGCACAACTGGACCTTCCCAGCAGTTGCGGACCCCATCGGGGATCTGTGGGCGTACTTCCCGCAGAACGCGGTGCCCTTGAACCTTGCGATCGATGGATCGACCATGGCCATCCTGGAATCATCGGCGGGCGCCATGACGAACGCATCCATGATTAACGAATTCCTGGACCGCAATCTGGCAAAAGTGCAATAGCAACGTCCAACGGCATCTCTGTCGGATGGGGCGACAGGGACCTTTGTTTCCAAATGCCGCAGGACACTTCGAAAAATCCTTGTAGTCGGTTTTTTTTTCGTGACGCAATCCACGAAGAAATGATATACTGGCTCGGTCGTATTCAATGATTGGTCGTATTCGTAGCAACCCACAACACGGAGGAAATCAATGAGCAAGAACACCAAAATCATCGCCATTTCCGGAGGAGCGCTCATCCTCGCGTTCATTCTGGTCTCTGCGTTCACCAAGGGAGGCTGCAGCGGGGCCATTGATGTGTGGAAGGGCATGCTCGGATGCCAGGCAAAGAAGACGGCAACGAACAAGAAGGGCAACAGCAGAGACTTCTGTGTCCAGCATCCCAAAGACCCAGGGTGCGTCAAGTCGACTGGCATGAGTGCGGCCAAGGGCGACGACGTAGGCGACGACGAAGGCGACGATATGGCAGCTCCCGCGATGGCAGCTCCCGCGATGGCAGCTCCCGCGATGGCCGCCCCGGCGATGGGTGCCCCGGCGATGGGTGCACCGCCAATGGCCCCGGCAATGGGTGCAGACAACTAGACAGGCATCCAGTCACCCTTTCTGGCCTTCCTGCCCCCGACCCCACGATCATTTCTCAAAGGGAGCGCATCCACCTTATGGATCTGATTCGACTGCTCGACGCCACCACACAAGAGGCACTCCTTGATCGCTGGATGGACCGCGCCATGGGCAGGCTCCCAAACCCCACGAACCGTGAGGAAATCGCGGTGCTGTGTGGCATCCTGATCGAATCCCTCGCTGTGGCGCTCCAATCCTGGCCTTGGGACATCGACGATCCGAGCTTCAAGGACGTGGCAAAATCCGCGGGATTCTTGGGAGGCTGGCTCGCTGAACACGAAGCGCCAGCCTCTTGGCTCGTTGCCGCTCTAGGCGTCCTCCATGCGGAAATCCTGGAACGGTTCGTCATCGATTCCGCCGCCGAGCTGTCGAATATTCTCGGTGAAACTGCTGGCGCAGCGGTGGACGTACACGAGGCAGTGTCCAAGCAACGATCACAGGAGAACCGCCAGGAACTTCTGCTCACCTCCACGCCTCTGTTCCGACTGCCCAGCGACGTACCGGTGTTGACCCTGATCGGATCCCCCACCGACGCAGTCTGTCAGGAACTCCTGGATCGACTCATGGTTGAAGCCGTCCGAACGGACGCTCCGGCCGCCATCGTGGACACAACCAACGTTGCAACCATGTCAACCCATTTTTCACAACAGTTGTGGGAACTGGCGTCACACAAACACATGCGCAGCCGAACCATCTGCCTATGCGACGGAACCGACCTTCTCCGACACGAACAGGATGCGACCGCCCCTGCAAACCTCATGCGATTCTCCTGCATTACCGAAGCGATCGCACGTGTCTCGCCCTGACGACTCTGCGTGACCTCGCCCCCGTACTCCCCCCGGTGATGGAACTGAGAATCCGAGCGTAGTCGCCAAACCGCGCCAACTTACTGCGACTTCCCAGCACCACCCCGATCACGGGCCGTCGCAACCCTCGTACCCGCACCGCCGTGGCGAGACAGTATCCAGCCACATGGTTGAAACCGGTCTTGCCGCCGTACACGTGGTACTTTCTGCGAAACAGAAAGAGATTGGTACTCAAATAATTGATATGGTTCCGCCTGGGCCATACAGCGGTCACGTAATGCTCAGGAGTTTTCATCACGGCTTTGAGGATCGAATTCTTCATCGCCGCTTCCAGCATGTACGAGACCTCTCTGGCCGTGGAAACGTTTGCAGGAGTGATCCCGACAGGGTCCGAAAAATTCGTGTGTCTGAGCCCCATGGCAACGACTCTACGGTTCATGGCCTCGACGAGCACCGACGCATCCAACCCCACCGCTCGCCCCAATGCCGCGACTGCAGAGTTGTCTGACGCGAGCAGCGCGGCATACAAAAGGTCGCGATTGCGATATTTGGCCCCCAGCAACAAACGCGAGCGGCATCCCCCGGCGGCCACTTTCTTGTCGACCCTGCTCATCGTGGTGACCCGATCCAGGTTGAGATGATGCTCGCAGATCACGAGCGTCGCCATCAACTTGGTCAGACTGGCAATGGACCGCACGTCGTCCGCATGAGCGGACGCAAGGACGGTGCGGGTCCCCAATGGACGAAACAAATAGGCTTTCGGGCCCTTCCGGAGTCTGGTTCTCGCAGAGCCCTGGACGGACCAAACCGTCGCCATGAACCCAAGAATCATCAACGTCCCCAGGAGCACTGCACCGCTGGTTCTGCTTCGCCCCCGTCCCCCCCCCTCCCGATCATCCTGCGTCGACGTCATCTTCAACTTCCGTATCATGGACGCAAACCTCCTCTTCATCCCCTCATAGTACGAATCGCTCGCAAACCGTCCAATTTCTTGGCCGACGCCGTTGTCGGCCGAAGTCCCAGCAACAGGCAACACAAGAGAATCACCAACCCAATGGACCGAACTGCCATGGAAAGAAAAAACAACCAAGGAGCCAATTTATGGTAGATCTCGAATCATTTTCCGTACTATTCTTACGTGCGTCGAACACAGCACGACACAAGGGAACAAGGCGCATCGACGGAAGTGGTGAGTATCGCGCTTCCTTGATGCAAAACACGACCAGGAGGTAGTCATGAGGACACTCATCGTGGCAATGGTGTTAGCGCTTGCCACTCCAACCTGGGCCGCTCCGGCCCCAAAGGATGCGGAAAAGGCCAGAGCCACCGCGCACAAAGTCCGACAACAGTACGTGCACGCCAAGAAACTCTTCAAGCAGGGCAACTACGAGGCCTCACGTGCCCTCTTCGTGGCAATCAGAAACGGGCCCCTGTATCATCCAATCGTGGATTATTGGATCGGGCGCTGCTACGAAGCAGAAAAAACGTACAACACGGCCATCGGCTACTTCAAGCTCTATGTCAAGCTGTATGGTAACGGCTACCCGGTCAGCAAGAAACACCCCATCAAGGCCGCCGTCGACAAACGCATTGCGAAATTGCAAAACATGATCACGGCACCGCCAGTGCCGGCGTCGGGGCAGCCCATGGTGGCACAACCGGCGAGCAATACGACCACCACGGACTCTGGATCCACGGGCACCATGACGCCCATTTCCAACACTCCGTCAGGTACAACCCCGGCCAACTCAACCGCCACACCGGCGACAATGGCATCGACCACCCCCACAACGTCTGCCGTGCCGCCGCCGCCGCCAACGGCGCCACCCACGCGACAAGG
Source organism: Deltaproteobacteria bacterium (assembly GCA_021162935.1). Taxonomy (GTDB): domain Bacteria; phylum Myxococcota_A; class Polyangia; order HGW-17; family SLPX01; genus JAGGXR01. Next base: position 428 of record JAGGXR010000094.1, on the reverse strand, counting down.
CAGCCAGGCCCAGTACTACTCGGCCTATTGGGATGCCCCACCTCCTGGATACGTACGTTATGGCGCCAGGGGCCGGCATGCCATTGGTAGAACCCTGTTCGTGACGGCTGAAGTCGGAGGCATGGGGTTCTCCGGTGACATCAATTCTCTGAATCATTACAGTGGAGGCGTCATGGCGCTGGCCGGCGTCTTTTTTCGTCCCTTCCCGTACCTGTCCGCCGGTGTGCTCGCTGGTGGCGCCGGCGCCTTTACGAATTCGGATGCGCCAGACGGTCAGGGTGCCATGACCATGGCCCTTGCAGGCGTCGAACTGAGAGGCCACTTCCCCCTGTCCTACTTTTGGCATCCATTCGTCATGGACATCTGGGGAGGCCTGTCCGCTGGTTACATGTATACCAAGGCCCACTACGCCAACGTGATCTTGAACG
>JAGGXR010000078.1 GCA_021162935.1 Deltaproteobacteria bacterium | reverse complement strand
GGCCGCAGAAGAGGCCAAGGCCGCAGAAGAAGCCAAGGCCGCAGAAGAGGCCAAGGCAGAAGAGTCCGCCGAGGCGGCAGCTCCGGTCGCCAATGGGGCGACAGAGGGATCCGCGGTCGGCGAGAAGGCTGCTGCTGCCGACGCTCCGGCTGTCCAGGCACCGGCACCCGAGTCGGAGAAGCCGGAGCAGGGCGAGGCCGCTGAGACCGGGACCGAGGACACCGAGGAGTAGGAAGGGAGACGACCATGGAAGAGATGAGACGAGGAAAGCGGCGTCGGAGTTTTGGACGTCGAAAAGTGTGCAGATTCTGTGCAGATAGTTCTTTGGAGATCGATTACAAAGATCCCCAAACGTTGCGCCACTTCATCACGGAGCGTGGTAAGATTGTGCCCCGACGGATTTCCGGCAACTGTGCGAAGCACCAGCGCCGACTGACCAGGGCCATCAAGCGGGCACGGATTGCGGCGCTGATGCCGTTCTCCGCGACCGGAAAGTGAGGAGGTGACCCATGGCGTCGACGATTCAATTGATTCTGGCCGAGGATGTGCCGCATTTGGGGCAGATGGGCGACGTGGTGAACGTTCGCCGCGGATACGCACGAAACTATCTTTTGCCGCGAAAGCTCGCTGTGGCCGCCACGGAGCGGAACGTCAAGGAAATGGAGCATCATAGGAGGGTCATCGACAGCCGTCGTGCCAAGATCCTCGAAGACGCCCGTTCCCGAGCGGCGAAGCTTTCTGGAACGAGTGTGACCATCGTCAGGAAGGTGGCCGAAGAAGAGAAGCTGTATGGCTCCGTGACCGAGCGCGATGTGCAGACGGCTTTGGCTGCTGAAGGGTTTGACCTGGAAATGCGTCAAATTGGTCTGGAACACCACATCAAGAATCTTGGGGTGTTCACGGTGCCCATTCATCTCGCCCATGGCATCGACGTGGACGTGAAGGTGTGGGTGGTCGCCGAGGAAACCGAGGAGTCCTGAGACTCCGCATCATGGAGGTGGGGCGATGAGGGGTCCGACCGGCTCGAGTCGGCAGGGGGCACAGTTGCGCGTTCCTCCTCACAGTAAAGATGCGGAGTTGGCCGTCCTGGGCGGCATCATGCTGCGCAACGACACGGTGCACGAGGCAGCCGAGTACCTGCATCCCGAGGATTTTTACGTTCCCGCCCATGCCGCCATCTTCGCGGCTATGGAATCTCTGGATCAGAGGGGGCAGCCCATCGATCCGGTGAGCGTCGAAGAACAGCTTAAGGGGGACGGCAACGCGGATAGGGCTGGCGGCATCGAGTATCTCGTGGAACTTGTCGGTCGCGTTCCCACCGCGGAAAACATCGGCTATTACGTCAAGATCGTTCGGGAGAAGAGTCTGCTGCGTCGGCTCATCCAGACCGTGGCCGAGGTGGCTGCCGAGGCGTACAACGAGCCATCGGACGTCGAGGAGTTCTTGGATCGTTCCGAGCATGCTGTTTTCGAGATTTCCGAGACCACGGTTCAAAGTTCATTCGTGCCCGTCGAGCCCATCATCAAAAATTTACTCGGTCAGGCTCTCGAATGGACCGCCGCCGGAACGGGCGGCGTGACGGGAGTGCCCAGTGGATTCGAAAAGCTCGACGAACTGACCGGCGGCTTCCAGCCGGGCGACCTGATCATTGTGGCGGCTCGGCCCGGTTTGGGCAAGACCTCGCTGGCGCTCAACATCGTCCAGTATGTTGCCATGCAGCACAGCATTCCCGGGCTCGTATTCTCCTTGGAGATGAACAAGCAGCAGCTCGTGGAGCGCATGCTATGCTCCGAGGCCAGGGTGAATCTGTCCGACTTTCGTCGTCGTATGTTTGCTGAGGATGATTGGACCGGGATCACCGAGGCGGCGTCGCGGTTCATGCATGCTCCCATTTATATCGACGACACGCCCTCGGCATCGATTCTTCAGGTCAGAAACAAGTGTCGGCGTTTTCGATCCAACAAAAGGATTTTCAAGGAGCCGGATAGCCTTGGTTTGATCGCCGTGGACTACCTGCAGCTCATGAGGGGGCCGAGCGAGCGACTGGAGAGTCGGGAGCGTGAGATCGCCGAGATTTCGCGTGGACTCAAGGCCCTGGCCAAAGAGCTGAACATGCCGGTGATTGCGCTCAGTCAGCTCAACCGTGGGGTGGAGGGCCGCGAGGACAAGCGGCCGCGTCTGGCAGACCTTCGCGAGTCCGGCGCCATCGAGCAGGATGCCGACGTCATCATGTTCATCTACCGAGACTCGATGTACAAGAAGACGCGTAACGCCGAGGCGCCCGAGGCGGTGGATAATAGTGCCGAACTGATCATCGGCAAGCACCGCAACGGACCAACGGGCACGGTGCATCTCGTCTACCTGGGGCAATATACCAGGTTCGAGAATGCGGCTCGCGAGCCATTGCCTCCGTTCTGATACCGCGGGACGGATTGTGCCGCCCGCGTGGTGGTTTGCGCCATGTCTGCATCGTGGACGCGACGAGGTGGTGGACGTGTTCAAACGATTCCTTTTCATGCTCATGGGGTTCCTGCTCATCCAGAGCAGTTGTCGTCGGTCGCAGACCGGACGACGGGCGGATGACCTGTATCGTCGTGGGTTGGCGGCGGCTCGAAAAGGACAACTTGCCCGTGCCGAGGCACTCCTCGAACAGGCGAGTGGGCTCGTTCCCAAACGCTTGGGGATGTGGCGTTCGCTTGCCAAGGTGCGGGTGGGGCTCGGGCACCTGGACGAGGCCGTGCAGGCCTTGGAACGGGGTCTGTCGGCGAGCCGTGCAGCGGATTCCGAACGGTATCCCGCTCTTTTGGATCTTGCCGCGATCCGTCGGCGTCAGGGCAAGGACAATGCGGCGGCAGCCGTCTTAGGCCAGGCGATCGACGAGCAGCCAGGTAAGGTCCAGGCCTACTGGCGCCTTGGGGCCACCTACGAAGCGCATTCACAGTGGTCCGAGGCTTCTGGTGTCTACCGCAAGCTGCTTTCCCAGCACACTTCGCATGGCATCGAGGCGGACGCTCTTTCGAGGTTGGCGCGGGTGGCCCGAAGGTCGGGCCGGATGGAACAGTCCTTGTCTTCCATCCGCAAGGCTTTGGCGGTCTCCGGCGTGCCCGCAATGTTGCGGAGTCGGATAGAAGCCCAGGCAGCCTCGTTACTGCTCCTCCACAAGGAAGCCGATGCCGCGCTGGCGCACCTGAGGAAGTCTGTGGCCCTGGATGCAGGCAATGGACGAAACTGGTTTTCCCTGGCCACATTGCTCCGCGAACGCATGGGGTGTCGGGCCGCCTTGCCTGCCCTGCGCAAGGCGTTGCAGCTCATGCCGAAGGCTCCAGACGTCATGCGGCTCGGCGCCTTGTGCCTCGGCATGTCATCGGATTCAAAGGACCGAGAGCGCTCGTATCATTTGGCCATGGACGCCCATCATCTGAACCCGTCGGATGATGCGCTCACTCTGCTGACCGCGGAATTGCTGCTGGCCCGTCAACAACCGGGGCAGGCCAAGGCCCTGCTCGATGGTCTGGAAGGCAAGCCGGCCTGGAAGGCGAACGTTCGCTATTGGTTGGCGCGAGGGCGGGCGCTTCAGGCCTTGGACCGGCACCTGGCCGCCTACCATGCCTACTCGGCGGCCGTGGCCCTGGCGGCGGCCCAGCCTGTCCAGCCCATTCAACCGGATGGAGCAGCTTGGTCTGCCAAGGCGGGACGATCCGGCCAAATGGCGCGAGGTGGCGGCTTGTCCCAATCTGGCCAGTCGGGTGCTGTCGTAACAAACGGGCGGGGCGCTGCGGGGCAGGGGATGCGGGGTGCAGCAAGTATGCTCGACCAGGCCCTGGCGGGCCAGGCTGTCGAGGCGGTCTGGTCTGGTCGGTACCGGCGCGCCACCGTGTTGTTGACGTCCCTGCTGCGTCGGCGCAAGGACGATATCACCCTTCTCGTGCATCTTGCAGTGGCTGAGGCCATGCTGGGACGCATGGGGCGAGCGGCGCGCATCTTGGGTCGGGCTGAACGCCTGTCGCCTCACAATGGCCTGGTCGTTTTGTATCGCGCCTGGTTGTCGCTTCGCACGGGGCGGACCAAGGTGGCTCTCGAATCGATCCGAGATTTGGCATCGCGGCCTGGAGCATTGCGGATTCAAGCCTTGGACGTCATGGGGCAGGCCTTGTTACGGATCGGCCGCAAGGACGAGGCTCGAACAGTTTTGAATCAGGCCCTTGGGTTGGCGAGGACGAAAGCGAAAAAGGCATACTTTCAGAGCATGCTCCAGAAGATCGGTACGGGGCAGCCGTCGCACAAACCGACCCCAGCCGTTTCACGTCGTCCGTCCAGTGCCAAATCGGCGGATGCTACTCGTCCCAGGCCTTGAGATCATAGTCTGCGCAAGAGTCGTTGTTCGGCGAGAACACTTTGATATAGAGTTGGACGCTGTCGTCCGTGCCCCCCGTGCAGGTTTGGTCCAGCTTGACGTGGGTGCCGCAGCAACCTCCCGGGGCGTATGGCGGGCCGCCATCGGTCACTTTCGTCCCAGACTTGCAGCTAAAGTCGCTGTTACTGCCGCTGTCGCAGTCGAAGTACATGCAGAGGGTCTCGCCGTTGGGACTGTTCGTCAGTTCGGCCTCCGGGTAGATGTAAGCCCCGAACGTGTCCTCGTCGTGAAAGGTGTACCAGTCCACGTCGCCTTGGGGGCTCAGGTTGCCCGACGTGTTCAGATGTCCACCTGAGTCCTCGACGCGTCCCATGTCGATGGCGGAGTCCACGTCGTCGTTGGGTTCGTTGTCGACCGGAGGAGGATCGATGACCTGATTGCAGTCGTCGTCCAGACCGTTGCAGAGTTCCGTTGCGCCCGGATATCGGTCCGGGTTGCGGTCGTCGCAGTCGTTTGGAATCGAGACCCCGTCTCCGTCGGCATCATCGTCGCATACATCGCCGATTCCATCATTGTCCATATCAGTTTGGTTCTGGTTCGCTTTGTCCGGGCAGTTGTCCTCCCCATCCGGCACGCTGTCACCGTCTCGGTCGTGGGAGCATGCGTCACCCACGCCGTCGTCGTCGCTGTCGGCTTGGTCCTCGTTCGGCACGTCGCGACAGTTGTCCTGGCTGTTGGGCACACCGTCGCCGTCCAGGTCATTGTCACAGGCGTCGCCCTTGCCGTCTTTGTCCATGTCCGCCTGATCGTTGTTGGGCATGTTCGGGCAGTTGTCGTCCGTGTCCGGAATGCCGTCCCGGTCGGAATCTCCACTTTTGGCGACATCCTTGTTGGACTGGCCGTCGGTGTGTGTGTTGACGCCGCCGTCTCCATCGTCGCCCGGGCTGCCCGAGGCGCACGAGAGACTCAAGCTCCACAGCCCGGCCATCAATACGGTCAATAGTCTATTTCGTATGAGCAAGATTTTGACTCCTTGTTCGGAGCGTGGGAAAGACGACACACATCCAGCCTCGGATCCATGGTACTGGCACAACGTGAGCCGTGCCGGTACATTCCTTCCACCATTGATTTATCATACGACAGATCCAAGCACCGTTCAAATCATATAGGACAGAGAGTGCTGTCAGGACAGAGAGTGCTGTGTCTCTCGTGCAAAGACCATTGTTACCGGCCCAGGGCTTGGGGACCGAGTTGCACCTTGGCTTGCAGCCAGCTTCGTCCTTTGTGATGATTCAGGGTTTCAGGCCCTGGAAGGGCTGCTGCGAGCTTGTCGGCCAAGGTTTTTCCGTCTTTGCCCCAATATTGGACCATGGTGGCGGGAATCGGTGACTGCCGCAAGGCAAGATCTGTGGGAGGAAGGCCGAGAGCACCGAGCTTCCAGGCCAGGGCCCGGGCCTCGTTTTCCGCCCCATTCGAGGCGATGAGCCGATATTGCGGCCCAATCGCCCGGATATAGTATCGTGCGCCGTCCTCCGGAACTTCGTCGTTGGTGCCTTCGGTGTCCATTGTGATGACCAAGACCACTTGGTCTCCGGTAGGAGACCAGAAAGCAGACACGTCGCCAAAGGACTTGATCTCTCGGACCATGTCCTGCATGAGTTGCTGATAACGATGCTTCAGGCTGAAGGTCAACAGGGCAAGACTGCCCCGGATGCCGGGACCTGCCAGTCGTATCCTCACCCTCGGGCTCCTTGCCCTGGCCAGCAATCTTTCGTTTTCTGGTTTTTTCGATTCATCGAAGTTGGTCCATAGATAATGTCCTCCTCGCCGGGTGGCTTTGATTTCGAAAGTCGTGCCATACGGAGGCCTGCCGATGGCATCGAAGGTCAACTTCTTGCCCGCGGCCCTGCCTGCCGAGGCAGGTGCGACACGACGAGGCTTTGTGTTGACCAGTGGATTGTGGGCCACGAAGGCTTGATATTCGCTTTTTGGTTTTGCCTCCCGCCAGGCCCGGTTCCAGCGAGAGTTTTTTGGCACGTCCTTGTCGGTGACGCGTTTGACTTGGAAACTGGCGACCAACCGTCCCGTGAGGGTGTCGTGCACTTCCCGGAGAATGAGTTGATCCTCACCCTCCAAAGCGCCCATCAATCGGCCGCGTGTGGTTTGGATGACGAAGCGGTGGCCGTCCTTGGTCCAGCCCAGAAACTTGAGGCGGACCATGTTGCGTTTGAGTTGGATTGTCATGGGATGCATCGAAGAAGCGTTCGTAGCACCAGAGTTCGCGGGCCTGGGTTGGACAGTTGCATCTGGACTGGGTTGGTTGTTCGTTTCGCTGGCTTTGCGCGCTGGCTCCGATGCCTTGACTTTGGTCTCGCTTTTGGCTGGATGACCATCCTGTTTAGTTGTCTTCTTCTTGCAGCCGGCCACTGAACTCAGTCCCACCGCAACAATCAAAGCAAAAACCAATGAGATATTTCGGCATCGGCGCTTGGCCCTGTGGGCCGTCAGTCCGCCCGTCCGATGCAGCCGGGGCGGGAGACCAGACTCATCCATCGAGTGTTCGGCATGTGCGGCGCGAGGCGGCTTTCGAGCATAGTCGGGGAGCGTGGAAATCATCGAGGAACCTCCTTGGAGAATATTCGAATCTTTTCGTTCGATGATGGCTTTGGAGAGCAACAACGCTCGTGTGGTCCTGCCCAGGGACATCAACGAAAGCAGATTGTTCGACGCCGATTGGCCGAAACCGCGAACATCATACATCAAAACCTTGGGAACGGAAACTTGGATCCCAAAGTGTCATACAGGAGCGAAAAGTCGGTTACAATGAGGCGTTATGCGTCGTTTTTTGTTGACGATTTTGGCGCGCCTTCATGATTGTTGTCTCCCCGTTTGGTGGCCTTGGGCATGGTCTTTTGGGATGAGACGAACACGCCCAGATGGGCGGCTACCTTTCGATTCATGTATTTCTGGTATGGTTTGGTGCCTATTCTGGGACCCGAGGGCTGACGTCGTAGTTCGCCCAGCGGTGGAGGTTGTCTCCAGCGGTCCCGAAGGCCCATGAATCTGGGACAGAAGGAGGCGTACAATGAGGCAACAGGCAATGATGGAAGGAATTTTGGGTAGTGATCCGCCTCGGGAACTGTTTGTGCTTCGAGAACTCCTCCCCGCAATCATGGCAGTGCAAGGACCGAATCGTGTCGCCCCCACGCCAGTAGCGGATGCTCAGCCACTTGTTGCCCTCCCCAATGGCAGAAGGACATTCCGGGGTCGGGCACCGAATCGACGACGGTCGGTCTCGAAGTAGCGCCAGACGTTTGTGATTTGAATTTCTCTTCTCATAGGTCTATCCCATCGACGGCTCCCTGTCGATCCTCGATCCCAGCACGGAGCACCACCAAACTGTGGATAGCCGACGAATTTCGGGATGGAAAGGTCCCAACAGTTTTTGCCACAGAGCCTCTCATTGCCAGGGTACTGGACCGGCTTGAAGCAACGCGGCCTGGCTTCGCATCGTCTTGATGGTCCATAACCTGATTTAATTGACCAAGAAACAACTGCCTGCTGATTGCGGGCTACAGCGTGCAAAACCCAAGAGGCTGCGCTTTGTCCTGCTCAATGTCGCAGCCAGAGTCGTGTCCCATGCGCGACGTTTGGTCGTCAAACT
>JAGGXR010000155.1 GCA_021162935.1 Deltaproteobacteria bacterium | reverse complement strand
TGATATCGCCGCGATAGACTTCTGCGACTGCTCTGCTGCTCTTGCTTGTCCGATGAACGAGTCGACCGATGCGTCGCTGGTAGGGCAAGAACGTTCGAATCAACTTATCGGCGAAGCTCGCCTTCGTCTTGGTGATGTCGCAGGCAGCATAGGCGACTTTGAGCAGGTGTGTCTTGCCAGTGCCGTTCTCGCCGATGAATATGTTGATGCCTGGCGAAAGTTCGACATTGATGCTCTCAAATGCAGTGAAGCGTTCGAGCTTGATTCTCGTAAGGCTCATGGGGCCTCCTGTCGCCTACTGCTGTTGAAAGAATTGGCGATGCTGGGAATGGTGACGAAAAGCGGCCAAAATGGCTTCTTGATGAAGAGTGCCTTGGGCGTCGGACTGTCTGATCAGGAATCCCCTCGACGTATCAGACCATTTCTTCATTTCGGCACCCGCCTTTTGCTCGATTCCAATTTGCATACTAACGCATTTTTGTGCATCAGCAATTTTTCGTTTTTGGCGCGCTGTTGCAAGCCTACTTCCACGTTGGGTCGGTGTATTCGTGGTGTATGGGGGGGGTGAGAGACGGGGTGACTATTTATGCCACTTGATGAGCTTGATCTGGACGGAGAGACGCTGTCGCAGGGCGCCGCGGCGCATGTTCAACTCGACCCACTTGCGGTTCAGGCCGTTGAGTCTGGTTTCCACGTTCGTCATCGTCCGCGCAAGTTTGCGGCGCAGGTCTCTGTTGCCTTTGGTGCCCAGGACTTTCATGTTGCGACGGATGTCTTGCAGTCTCGTGCGATAGGCGGACATGGATGATGCCAGGGTGGACATTTTGGATTGGATGCGTCCCAGTTCTTCCCAGATGGTGAGCACCTTGTTGAGTTGCGAAGCGAGGGAGCTGGGCAGGTGGCCGCCCTTGACCATCAGGGCGATGGCAGTGCGGGCTCTCGGGTCGAACACGGTCAGGACGCGGCGGACAGGAGTCTGCTCCTTGACGGTAAATGTCGTTGTGCCCGTGGCGGCCAGTGGGATGGGCGCGTAGTAGAGGCTGCGTTCCATGACTGCCTTGGGGGGCTGGACGAGGGTCCAGCCTGGGCGGCGGCGTCGGGCCACGTAGAGGGTGATGGCCTTGCCTGTGCGGTTGACGACCCGGTAGGTGAATTTGGCCACGTTTTGGCTCTCGATCGTGATGTAGCCGCGGTTGATTCGCGCGAGTTTGATGCCTTCGTCGTCGTTTCGGCTGCTGAGTTGAACGATGACGCGACCTTCGAGGGCATAGGGAACGAAGGCCGAAGCGCCCCGCTCGATCCGTCCGCCCAGGGCCTCGCCCACGAATGCGCCTTGCCGATAGATGGCCACGGGCCCTCGCTCCAGGACGTAGCCGGTGTCATTTTTGAACCGGACGGCCCTGTACGGGTTGGGGCGTGCGGAGTTGACGATGTAGTAGAGTACGTCGCTGCCCGGTACCATCTTATTGACGATGGAGACGAGGGCAGAGGACCGGTCAGGCACGGTTACGGGCTGGGCGATGTCGTAGCGAAACAGGCTGCCCACGGACTTACCCGATACCAACGCCTGGTAGCTCCGGCGCATCATGTTCATCGAGACGGCTCGTGTCGTGGAGCCCATGGGTCTACGGCGCGCATCCTCAGCCATGGCGCTTTCGGCCGCTTTTCTGAGCATTTTTGGCTTGTAGTGGACGCGATGAGAGCGGCGGTAGCGGTTGGCGCGTCTGGAGAATCGGCCGCGCCCTCTGCCGCCCATGCCGGCGCCGGCCCTTGTGCTGCCGGTCGTCATGGCCTTGGATGCAGGCGGAGCGGCGACTGCGCCAGATCCTTCGGTGGCGTCCACCGGAGCGGGCGGTGCTTCGGCATAGCTCCTCGCCGATGGGGTCAGGTCAGGTCGGCGCACGTCTCTGGGCGTGTACAGGTCGTATCGAAACGATAGGGGGGTGCCGGCAGTGAGGCTCAGATGCGCCTTGACCCAGTTTTCTCCGGAAAGGTTGTCCACCACGGACCAGCCTTGCAGCAGGACCTTGGAGCCGTTTGGGTTTTTTGAGTCCATCACGAGCCGGTACGCTGGCTTCCAGGTGGGCATGGGCACCACGTAGCTCACCACCAGGTCGTGGCGGCTGCCGCCCGAGAGGCGCACCGTCAAGGTGACCGGCTTCCATTTCCCTTTGTTCAGGGCGAGGTCGAGGCTTTTTTCCAGTCCAACGGTCAGGGAGCGCTCAAGGACTCGGATGGAGGAGATAGAGCGGATTTTGTGGGATGTCAGGGTTCCTGAGCGCCGCATCAGGGTCAGCCGCCAGTCGGGATCCTTGCTCGTGCCGATGTTTTCCACTCCGACGAGTCGGCCGCGAAATCGACCCTTGGGGGTCGAGACCACGGCAGTAGCGCCCCGAAATGCGGTCGCGATGGCGAGCAAGCCGCCCGATTGTCGGACCTGGGGCGGAAGCTGGCTCGTCTCCATGAGCTTCGAACGCTCGGCGGGCAGGGCGACGGTCACCGCGTGGCCGCCTCGCAGGTCCACCACGGTCAAGGACTTGAGCACGTCCATGACCTGGTCGGGCCGAATACGGAGGCGCAGGAGGTTGCCCTTGATGCGACCGGCTCGCTCGAAGTAGCCGACTCCGCTTTGGTAGAGCACGACCTTGGTGATGGGCAGGTCCGACTGGACGCCGGCCCGCATGGTCGTGTCCGCGTGGTCGATGGGGCCCGCCACACAGCCGGCCAGGACGATCGCGAGCGTTGGTAGCAGCCATGCGCGCGTCTTGTCCGTGAGCCTGGGGGTTGGTATCTGTTTCATTGCCTGCCTCCTGTGCGTCTCAGTTTTTGGATGTCTCACTTTTCATGCGTTTCGGTATTCATGCGTTTCGGTATTCATGTGTTTCGTTTTTCATGTGTCGCTCAACGCGTTCTTTCATATTCTTGCTTGGCTCTTCTTCACGTACAGATTGCAGAATGCCCTCACGGCGACAAGGGCCATTCCTTCGGTAGGAAAGCCCCCGGCCTTCCAAGTGGATTGCATCGTGCTTGAGACCAGACGTACCACAGAACCATTGGATCTTTTCATTTTAAAATTTTTCTAGTGAGCGACCTGAAAATCTGAAGTGCGTCCACCATGGATGCACCTTGTGTCGATCGGGGGGGGGCTTACGGGGCAATCAGTCGGCAGCGATGGCCCGTTTTGGTTCGAGACCGTGCCCTCGTTGGCCCCCTGTGTCAGGATAGTTGTCGCATGGTGCGAAAGAAGGGCCCAAGCGAGCAGGAATCGGCGAAAGGGGGATGCCAAAGTGCGCTGCCGGCCTCGGGCCGGCTCAAGCATCTTTGGATCAGCCGAGGTGAACGTGCCCGTCCGGGCCGTTCGTGCGAGGCGGCCCCGGAGCCGAAACTGCGAGCGCCTATGGGCAGGAGGCTTCCGAACCACACTGCCTATTGGGCCAGAATGCTCGACGAAGGAGGCCGGTCCCACAGCTCGAAGTTCGTGTACCAGGTGTGTCCCACCACACCATAGACTTTGAACGGATTGTATCCGTACGACGGATTCCCGGAAGTGATGGCAGTCTGTCCGGAAAACTGGCAGACCACCACCCCGTCTACGGCCACCTTCCACCACCCGTCGCTCACATCGTCACTCCAGGAAACCTCCAATGTGAACCACTCATCCAAGGGCACGTCGACACCCATGGCCTCCTCATTGACCACAACCCTCCGGTCGGGGTTGCCCTGGGCATCATAGAACTGCTCTTGCTGCAGGCGAAAATACGGTTGTCCACCGTTGACGCCTGGAACCTTGGATACATAGAGGCCCCAGCGCCACTTCACACCATAAGAGACCCACTCCATCATGAGACGCCATTGGGGCTGATCTTGAACCCATTGCATGTGCATTTTTGCGTCGGCCTTGACGTACATTTCCAAAAACCGATCGAAGCGCTCCGAACTGGTCCTATCTGGGTAAAAGTTGTACATGCTGCGGGTAAAATGCGCGCCGTTGGATGGATCGTCGCCGATGAACGCCATGAAAAGGGCCCGCACGTCGCTGCCGTCAGGACCAGGGATGGACTCGATCCGTTCGTCCGCGTACAAATTGTAGGGAGGACCCGAGTCGTTCATGTTGTTGAACAGGTTGTCGGCCGGGCTTCCCGGCACGTCGGTCTCCCAACGAAATCCCGTCACCGCATCCAGGCCGAGAATCCGAGGGTGCTGGACCTGCGCAGCATCCTCCATGGTGACGCCGTCTCCAAATACCGAACGGAACAAGAGCCGGACCTGCTCGCAATAAATATTTCCGACCACGTGGTACCCTTCCTCGCAGTCGCAGGTGGGCCGACCGGACTCCACCCGGCAGGTGCCGTGTCCGGAACAGGTCACGCCCTCGCAGGGATCTGTGGATAGCTCGACGTGCAGCATCCTGCGCTCAGTCTGAGCCCACCGTCCTTGGGCGTCCACGACCTTTGCCTGATAGCGATAGTCTCCGGAAACGAGCCCATCGAAACGCCGCGTGAGGCTGCCGTCCGCAATGCCGCATGAGGCGGAAATCTCCTCTGTCGACAGGGCCCTGGCATGGAGCCGGACTTCGTCGAGCGCCCCCTCGAACAGGTCTCCATATCCCGCATCCCCGATCATGAGCCGGGCCTGGCTCGGCATGATCCCGGCCACGGTGGCTCGGTCCATCTCACTGCCGTCCACATAGAGCTTGGCGGTGGTCCCGTCGTACACTGCCGCAACGTGATACCACATGTCGGGATCGAGGTCCTGGTGGACTGAAATCCATCGAAACGTCTCGGGCCCTTCCTTGATCATGAATCCCAGTCGGCACTTATCCGTAGGGGCTCCATAACGAAGCTGCCAACTGCATCGATTCGTGCCCTGGGCCTGCTCATCGCACTTGGCGATGATGCCGTGGTTTGCCCCTTGTCCCTCGCAGATCTCCTGGGCACGGTCGGGACGGATCCAGGCCTCCACCGTCAAGGGGCCAGTCAGGACCATGTCGGTTCCCGAGGAGATCACGACCCTGTCGTCGCGTCCATCGAGGAGGAGTGCAGCGCCGAAACGGCCCTGAACCGTGGATGCGCCGCCCTCGACTACGCCATCATTCGAATGGCCAGACAGGTCAGAGGCCGTTTCGCCACCTGCCCCCTCGAAATCAAAATGGGCTACGAGTGTCTCCTTCCAATCCACGACCAGGGACAGCCCCTGTCCCCCGCTCCACTCCACGGCCACATCGGTCCAGTCCTTGGAGACCTCCGCCCCGTCCGGTTCGGTGGGGTCGACGAACGCCACGTACGGACCGGATGTGCCATGCTGACATACCCCATCCTCGCACAGTCCACTCAGACAATCCGTGGAGTCGTTGCATCGCTGACCGTCGCCGCATGCAGCACAGACGGCTCCACCACAATCAATGTCCGTCTCATCCTGGTTCCTTGTCCCGTCGGTGCACGAAGCCTGCGGCCCGTCACCCGAGTCGTCATCGCAGCCAGCCACATGGGGCCCGGCCACGACGACCGCAAGCAGAGGAATCATCACCCCCGACTGGAAAAGCAGATGGCATCTCTTTCCCAATCTCGAATGCCTGTCTCTTTTCTTCATCTTCATCTGCGTCCCCTTTTCATTTCACCGGCTTTTCCTACGCCATGCAAGGCCGAACACGAGAGCGAACAGCAAGAACCAACCCATCACAGACTCGGCGTCTGCCCCGGTACGGCAGCCACATCCACTGTCTGCAGCATCCTCATCCTGCAGTCCCGTATTTTCGGCATCCTGGCAACTCCCGTCTCGGCAGGTCTGGCCCGAAGCACAGGCCTGTCCGCATCCGCCGCAGTTGTCGTCGTCGGAATCCAGGTCGACACAGTCTCCGTCACAGTCCGTCAAACCCTGATCGCAAGCAGGGACGACGGGACTGTCCGAAAATGTCATCTACCCCCACCCTGCGGGGTCGTTGACGCCACCGCCGTTCGCGTTGCTCCAGGCCCCCTGTCTCGTGCCGTCCGAGTTCCGATCGTTGACCGCACATTCCAATCCCCATGTCTGCCCCACGACCGGCCGTTCCAGGCCCCATTGAGCCCTTACTTGAGAATACCGACTTCTTTCCTACCTTGACCTGTTTTTTTGTCAATCTTGGACACTCCCGGCATTCAGATCCCGCGACTGCACAATTGCCCGATCATCGGTGGCCAAGACCGGCCAGTGATGCCTTACCCAAGGGAACGGTGCAGTGCACCCTTGCCCTCTGGTAGGCGACGGAGATGAGCGCGATGTGCCAGGGGTGACCAACCCGATTGGGTCTCAAGCTGCCAACTCCTCCTTCTCCGTGGTTGCTTGTTCTCTCCGTTTCAACTTCACCGGCATTCCACTCGATGAAACTGAGAATGGGGCGTTGAGTGCGCGATTGCGCGAGTTATCGTCCTGTGTTTGGCGGCAAGAAGACGCGCCATTTTGCGGGGAATCATTCTGCGTCGAGACGTGCAATCTGGAGAGGTGTCGTGCGGTCGCCCCGTCAGGCCTACTTTGTTTCCGGGCGGCGGCACCAGGTGACGAGAATGACAGCGCCGGTCTTGCTCGAATAAGGGCCATGTTCCGTGTGGGCCGGAATGACTCGGAAGGTGCCGGCCCTGTGGGTTTCGCCGTTGGTCTCGTAGGACCCTTCCAGAACGTAATGGAGTTCGGCCACCACGTGGGAATGGGAGTTCATGCTCCAGTCATGTGGGATTTTGAGCATGATTGCTCTCGGCATGACGTCGGTTCCTTCGGTGAGCATCTTTTCCTGGGTTCCCTTGGGATATTCGAGGGAGTCCTTCCATTCCATTTCTGACGCCTTGATGGTCAATTCTTTCATGGTCATTATTTCCACCTCCATGTGCTCTCTGGCGCGACGTAGCACAGTGCTGCACCGCAGTCGCATTCGAGTAGATGCGAAAATCGGCAAATATGCAAGGAACTTCACGTCACGATGGCAGGCCAAGCAGAACAGGAGAATGGGGCGTTGTTTTTTTCTTGCCGGTTGCTGTTTGCCAGTGGCTGCTTGCCGGTTGCTGTTTGCCGGTTGCCGGTTGCCGATTGGCGTTTTCCTCGCGCCGGTTGGTGTCTATTTCTTGGCGTTTGCTACCGAATTGCCTCGTGTTTCGGGGCCGTGACCTTCATGGATCCGAAGTCGAACCAGTCGGGGCCGAGCACCACGTTTTTGAGCCGTCGGTGGACGAGCGCCACGACCACTGGTGCGTGGATGAACGTGACTGGCTGGTACGAGTGGAGGATCTGTTCGATCTTGGCGCTGATCGCGCCGCGTCGCGCGCGTTTGCGGGTGGTCCGCAGGCGGATCAATAATTGGTCCAGCATAAGGTTCGTGATGATGCCGAAGTTGTCCCGTCCGGCCGAATGGAACAAGGGAGAGAAGTCTTCCGCCGGTCGTCCTGCCCACTGGAGCGCCGCTGCCATGAATCGGCCCCTTTTGAGCATGCGCTTCATCATGGGCCAATCGGTGGGGACGTAGACCAGGTCGATGCCGCTCTTTGCAAACTTGGCGGACAGGATGGCGAGTTCGGCCTTGAGCACGGGGGCCTGGACCGGTGCCAGCAGGATGATACGCATGGGGACGCCATCCTTGTCTCGGATGTGGTCGCCGTTTCGGTCCCGCCAGCCGGCGCTGTCCAAGAGATTACGAGCCTGGATTGGGTCATAGGGCCAAGGTTTGAGCTTTGGATCCCCCATGCCGCCAGGGCGCCAGTAGGGGCCGACGATGAGTCGGGCGAGGCCGTGGTGGACTTCCTTGATGAGGCGTTTTCGGTCCATGAGTATGGTCATGGCGCGGCGCACCCGAAAGTCCGACAGGATCCTGTTCCTCGTATTCCACAAGATGTAGGCGAAGCCAGGCGCATCGAACCGAACGATCTGGAAATGGTCGCGCACCCGCTGGCTGACCTGGCTCGGGTAATGGGCCGCGATCATAGAGGGCAGGATGTCGATCTCGCCGCGCTTGAGAAAGATGAGGGCTTTGGATTCGTCCTCGATGAGCCGGAATCTGAGGGTCCAGATGTCCGGCACTCGGCCCCAGTACGACTCGTTGCGAACCAGGTCGATGTGGTCCGCACGCTTCCACGAGTCGAAGCGAAACGGCCCGGTGCCCACCGGATGTCGGCTGCCCCTGCTCGATGGCCGCATGCCCTTTCTGAATACGGTGTAGGACACGATCGGGTACTCGGTCAGATGGTCCAACAGGAAGGCATTGGGTGTCCTGAGGGTGATGCGCACGGTCCACGGGTCGGGCATGTCCACCCGTTGGAGCGAATCGCGGACGTCCATTCGGAAAGGGCCGAGGGGCACGCGAGGGTCGGTCACCCGCGACAGCGAAAACCATACGTCTTGGGCGGTGAGCGGTCGGCCGTCGTGCCATCGGACCCCTTTGCGGATGTTGAACGTGTAGATGCGTCCGTCCCCGGAAATCGTCCAGTGGGATGCGAGCCAAGGCTCGATGACCCCGGTCTTCGGGTTGCGCCGGATGAGTGGTTCGTAGATCGTGTACATGGAGACGCGGTATCCCCACGAGCCGATTTTGAGCGCCGGGTTGAGATGGCGGGGCTCCCGATTCATGGCCACAACGACCGTGTGCGCCACCTGTTTGGGGCTTTTGGGCACCGCGGCATCGGGCTTGACGATCAGGGATTGGAGTTGCCGTTCGCGATTCAGCTCCTTTTGGTGCGGGGTCGAGGGAACGTCCACGCTGCAGCCTGTCGTCCAGAAGGCAGACGCGCCGACGAGGAGCGGTAGGGCAACGATGGCAGCCGCCGTAACCACCATGGTCACCATTGCGATGACCGCGGCCGTGAGCAACGTCGTGGTCGCACTGGTCACCTTCGAAACGGCTGTGCCGATGACGCATCTGAATGAGCGGTTCACCGAGCTGCGAAGCGATCGGCGATATCGCACAGAGGGCTGGGCGTTGAAAAGAACTCGGGTCGGGTGGCCTTGGCGGCCATGTATCATGAATCGGTGCATGGCCACAGACTGTTGCCCATTTACCCTCGCAGATCAAGTCAAGAGCGTTGGTCGGTTGGCCCGGATCAGGACGCTGGGCAGGTCGAGCAGCGAAACGCAGGCGTGATCGCTATGGATTTGGGAAGCACATCTTGAGCAGGCCGCTGGCTTCGGTCTGGATGCACTGAAAGCCGGTGTCACAAGGATGGGCCGTGTCGCAGTATCTCCGACAGTAGTACTCGAATGGATTGGTGCCCGCTTGCACCACGCAGTCGGAGCCCGGGACGCACATCGTCGTGCTGTCGCAAGCGCTGTTTTCGGCAATCGTACCGGTTGCCCAGCAAAGCGTGGACCCCTGGTCGGGATCCGAAAAGTAGCAGGCCTCGCCGTTGTTGCATCCTGTCTGCTGAATCGGATCGCATCCGTCCCGGCAGAAGCCCCAGACCTCGGTGGTGTCCTTCCAGGGCCAGATGCAGTGGGTCTGGTCGCCGGCGCAATCGTTTGATGTTTGGCAGTAGGACAGACACTGATAGGGCCCGCTGTCCAGTTGCATGCAGATGAGGCCGGCCTTGCATTCTTTGGTGGAGCAATCTTCACCTTCCGACTGCGTACCGTCTGGGAAACAGGCGAACACGTCCGCCGTGGTCATGGTGCAGCGATACCCGGTCAGACAGCCGTCGGCCGGTGGCACACAACTGTTACAGACCACCTCTGTCCCATAGTCGTCACAGTATTGGTTCGTTGTCGTGCAGTCGGTTTCGTTCTGCCAAACAGGGCAAGGGTCTGCGGCGACACAGGTCTGGATGGTGTAGCCGTGGCATTGCTTCGTGCCCACCTCGCAGGCCTGGCTGCAATCTGTGCCGCAATGGGCGGAGTCGTCTTCGGAGAGGCAGGTGGTTGAGGTGTCCGAACAATTTTGCGTGTCCGTCCATGCGAGGCAATCGTCCTGATCTTTGCTGCAGGTCTGGAGCATGTTTTGGTCGCATTGGGTTTTGCCCTCGGTGCAGTCGTTGTTGCATTCACATTGGGCTTTGCTGCCGTCGTCCACACAGGTTTGGGCGGAACTGCAGACCTTGTCGATCTGCCACAGGAGGCATCGGTTTGCGTCGTGGCCACAGATCTGCACGGCGCCGTTGACGCAGCGGGTCGCACCCTTGTGGTCGCATGGGTTGGTGACGTTTGCGCAGAGGCCTGCGTCGTCGTTGTGCGTGGCGTCGTGAACGGCTGCGTCGACCAGGTTGTTCTGGTTGCCGTTTCCTGAATCGTCGCTGCAGGCAGCGGAGTTCATGGTCATCGCAGCGGCCAGCAGGAATGAAAAACGAATTCCAAATTTCTTTTGAACGAACATGGCGGACCTCCTGAATTGCCGGATATTTCCCAAATTCATTCAGCGAACGCGTTTCATTTCATCCGGTTTCGTCATTTGTACAACGAGCGGTGCTCGTTGGCAATTGCCAGCTTGGACATCGCCGGGCTCTCCTGCCGTCAGGTCGCGAGGAGAGTCGCGCTGGCAGTCGGGCGAGGGGGACGGCTTGACCCGTCACAGTTTTCTGGGACGGTCCCCACAGGCCCTTCGGGTCACTGCTGGAGATGACAGCACAGATGCTGCCTACCGAACCTCCCACAACAGTACCCGCACGCTCTCCCCCTCAGATCGAAATGCACTTCGCCCAGAAACATATAAATAGCGACCGAACAGGTGACCTGGCATGTGACGGCAACCTGTTCGACCAAACGCATTGGCCGAACTGTCCTTAGAGAGAGTCTTAGAGAGAGTCGCGGCTCATCGGTCCATCGCGTGTCGTCTTCCTGTGCGCTGCTTCTTCCCTTCGCGCCCTCCAAAATTGTTCATTTTCGGCGTCTACCCTGTCTCCTACGAGGCCTCCGACGAGGCCGTTTCAGCTCTGTTCGCTTCGATCTGTCGTCCTGTTCCCTGTTCCTTTCTTTTTCCTCACTCTTCTATTCTTGAAAACTGTCTTTGTTTTTCCTACTCTTAAAAAATCGGAGAGTGAGACACAGACGGCACCCCAGTGACCTTAAAGGTTTTTGGGAACAAGCTGCTGGTGGGCGAGATAGAAGGATGGCAAGCGGCGATGAGGTGCTTTTCGGGACAAAGCTGTCAGCCGGTACAAAAAGTGGAGGTCTTCGACATCTCCAATCCCCAGGCGCCTGTTTTTGTCACCTCACTGGACTACACCGTAGCAAAACCTCTCTTCGGCAAGCTCATGGGAAGAATGTTGTTACTCAGAGACGACTCCGGGTTCCAGGTGGTGGGGGAGGCTTCGCCATGAAAAAACTGATTTCTTTGCTGACCCTGATTCCCTGGAGCCTCACCCTTACGGGCGGGCTATCCGGATGTGGGTGCTCGGACAACTCCACAGGAAAAAAGGACAGCGGTGTGGATGCCGACGCGGCGCAGACAGACGATGGCCAAGTGGACAGCCAGATAGATGGCGCCCACGACGCCGACAGAGACAGTGGCAGGGATGGGCACGTAGACGCCGCCCCGGTGGACGCTTTCGTATATCACGATTGCATGGCGCCCCGTGAGGTCCAAGAAATTACCCCTGGAGAGCTCTACCGGATTCCTGTAAACGAGCAGGAATACCACGGAGGCTTTGACTGGAACGGCCAATATCTTGTGCAATCGGATCGACGGTGTGAATGGCCTAATTATGGACAGGACCTGTACATGATTGATCTCCAAACAATGGAGGAATCCCTTGTGGTGGCACGCCTTGGTGGACAGGCTGGGCTATCATTGGATGGCTCAAGTTTCGTCTACAGCGACTTTTCCTTTGCCATTGAGAACGATCCAGAAAACAACTACAGAACAGAGCTCATATTGCACGATCTAATCACCCATGATGAAACTCGCTTGACCTATAGCAACGAGGGAAAAGTTTGGCCCAAGTTCAATGGTACGCACATCGTTTATGAAGGACTCGAATACATAAGTCCCAGCGATGATTATGCTACTCTGCGCCTGCTCGATATCGCCACCAGCGAGGAGATCGTCTTGGCCACCGAGGAGCAAGGCATCACCAGCAGCAACATCTGGGACATCAACTCTGAATATGTAGCGTGGCGCGCCGTTCCCGACGGAGAGCCCCGCAGCGCTTGGGATGTCTTTCTCTATCACATCCCCACAGGACAAACCTCCAGGCTGAATACTCGGAGTGACTACATATTCGATGTACTCCTTTCACCTGAAAGGGTTGTTTGGACGGAACGAAGAAACGATTATTGGGGAATATACAGCCGAGATCTCGTCACGCAGGTAGAGGAAACCATTGTAGAGGGAGACGCAGATCGGATGCTACGTGGTGTTAATCAAAACCTCGTCACCTGGTGGGATTTCAGCCGTTCGGGGTGCGAATTTCCATGCAGCTCCTACGACATCTTTATCAGCGATTTGGAGAATGGGATTACAAGGAGATTGACCTCCACATCCAATCAGTGGGGTATTGGACCGTCGACATGTAAGTGGTTGTTTTACTCAGAAATCGACAGCAGTGTCTCCTTCAGGCTTTACGCCAAGGACATGGTGGCCGCTGGCATTTTAGACCAAAACTGTCACCTGATCGCCTGCGACCCAGACACCGAGCCATGCCCCATGTTGGAATGGATCGGGCCTCCCTGAGCTAGAACCAGAAAACATTTCCACGTGGTCGCCTCGTCGGGCACCTTCGCGCGCAATACGTCTCGATGGGATCCCGAGGTCGATTTGATTCATCGAAGCCGAGACGAAATGGGCCGAGAGCTTGGCACGAGCGAGGCGTCAAAGCGCCGCTTCGTGCCGCGACGTTTGCTCGATGACCCTGTCAAATGACTGGTCGCCCCCGGCGAATATGGCCCATCGGGTCGTGTGGTCCGATGAAGGCAGCTTTGTCGAGGCGCAGCCGAACGCGGCCTGCAAAGGCCGCGTTCCCACAAGCCGTCCGATCGAGGTCAACTCGCGGCGTTAGTCTCGGTGAAGATGAATGACCATTAGTTGAACCCGGATTGCCATCCTGGACTGCCGTCGTCTCGTGTTGGCAGCCATGTTGGCCGTCAGGTCGCGAGGAGAGTCGCGCTGGCAGTCGGGCGAGGGGGACGGGGTGGGTTAGGGCGGTTCGAGAACCTTGCACGGTTGTTTTTCTGCGTGGTAGGTTTGCGATCGAACGAGGCAGCGGGTCGGCGGTGGGCTGGCAGCGGCCGAGATGGTGGAGGCAATGGATATCGGTCGATGGCGCCGTGCAATGCGGTGAGCAGTTGCGAGAGGTTGACGTGGTGCGAAGGCCTTCAGAGACATTCCAGTTGGTGCATCCGTTGCAGGACGTGGTGCTCAGTCCCATGAATCGGGAAGATTTGGATCGGATCATGGCGATCGAGTCGGTGTCGTTTCCGACGCCATGGTCACGGGACATGTTCCTGGCCGAGCTGAGTTCCGAGCATCCCTGGGCGGTCATCGAGGTGGCTCGAGCGGTTCGTGGGGACGCGGCGGACTCGCAGAGTCGGAAACGCCGGTTTTCTGAGGTGGATCTCGATGGGGATGGCGTCGATTCGCCCATCATCGGGTACGTGGACTATTGGCTGGTGTACGATGAGGTGCATCTGCTCAGCATTGCGGTGGTGCCTGGGTGGCGGCGGCGTGGGTTGGGCCGGATTCTGTTGGAACGGCCGATTTCAGCAGGCCTGATGGCCGACTGTGCACACGTGGTGCTCGAGGTTCGCAGGGGGAATGCCCCGGCTCAACGACTGTACGAATCCGCTGGGTTTCGTCCCGTGAGTGTGAGGCAACGCTACTACAGCGACACGGGCGAGGATGCCATCGTCATGATGAAGACCCTGCCCTCGTCCGACCACGGGGAAGAATCAGCCGAGAATGAACGGGGCGGATGACCCGGTCCTTCCGTCAGGGTAACTCGACCTGGACCACCGAAGGGTGCGGTTTCGACTTCTGCCACAGGAGGATGCCAGCGACGGTGGCTGCCACGACAGCGGCGGTTCCGCCTCCGATGGCCGTCCAGAACCACCATTTTTTGTAGATGGGGATGTGTTTTCCTTCCATCAAGGGAACCAGGTTTGCATTGGCCGTGATGGTGGCTCGCGGCGGCACGTGGAACGATGCCTTGAAGCTCATGTACCCCGGTTTCGAGATGGTGATTTGGTAGTCGTTCGGGGCGCGGACCCGGATGGGCGCAATAATTGGGGTCTTGCCGAAGACTTTCGTCCCAATGGTGACTCGCGCGCCCTGCACGTTGCATCGGACCCGGATGGCGCCATAACGAAGAAAGGCCGACCTGGGCAGGAGTTGCCTCAGGGCGCCGTAGAGGCGCTGGGATGGAATGCGTTCGTCCACCGGAGACGTCAGGGCGATGCGATTGAGGATTCGGCCGTTTTTGGCCTGGACCCGGGCGATGTCCACGATCACGTTGCCCAGCTGCGTGAGCCCCACGAGGAGCACTTCGTCCACATGGAGGCGCCTACCGATGGCTGCGATGCAACGCGGTTTGCCTTCGCAGTCGGCGACTTTACTGTCGATGGAGGAGCCGAGCTGTTGGCGCGCATCCGACAGTGCGAGGACGCGAAGGGCTGACTTTCGTTGTAGCAGCTTGACGAGACGCTCGGTCACCTGGGGGGCTGCTTGGACGCCGGCGCGGAATTCGAGCACCGCGATGGACCGACGTCCGGCTTTCGTGCCGTGCGTCTGAGCCTCGGATCGGGACGCAACGAGCAGAGCGGCAATCAGAATGGTCGTCCATGCTGATTTCATCGTACACCATACAGGGTCGTGATGTCCGTGGGATAGGACGTCGAGCCCCAGTTCGGAGCCTCTCCACGGCTGAACTCACCACAGTTGAGAGCGTTTCCTTGAAAGTTCGGGAGGCTGACGTCGCAGCGCAGCAGCGTGCGGTTGCCGAGGTTCGGCCCTGCCAGGTCCACTGTGACGTAGCTCCATGTGTCCACGGTCAGGTGCGGCAATTGCTGGCCGCCCACGTAGAGGCTGTCCTCGGTGTATTGATATTGTGCGTGAACGAGAATCCCGGCACGACCTCCAGCAGGGGCTGGGCTGATGGCATAGGGCAGCACCAACCTGGGTACCAAGGTGAGTCCCATCCTGGTGCCGTCCTCCAACGCGTCTCCGACCGTGATTTCTTGCTCGTAGTAAGGCATGGGGGCCAGGACCTGGCGGACGTTGTTGACTTCGATGGTGAAGAGTTGGAGCGTTGCGCCGCTGTCGATGCTGGCCGTCGTTGCGTTCATTTGACCAACGATTACGACGGAGCCCGCCATGGCGAGAGAACGGACGTTGTCCGCGCTGTAGTTCGTCTTTTTTGTGCCGGCCAGAGGGTCGATGAGGGCGATGACTCCGCCTGGGCCGGCTTGGCCGCGGGCCTCGCAGGGTTCGGCCACGAAGGTGTAGGCCGAGTCCAGACTCGTGGTCAGGTCGGAGGCTGGTCCGTCGAGTTGAGTCGTTTGGGTGATTGTGGAGCCGCCCAGGTCGAAGGCCATCACTGAACTCGTGTCCGCAGGTGTGACCTGGTCACAGGATTTGTCTTGGGGCCAAGGCTGGACGAGCACCTCCACCGCCAAGATACCGTTTTCCCTACGCACGAACGTCATGGGGCCCGGGCTGCCGGTCAGTTCATAATCGATGCCACGGGGTTGGTTGCCGGACAGGATATCCGAGAATGCGTAGGCGGTCAGAAAATGACGACTCCCCGAATCCATACCGACCACCACCCATTGGCCATCGGGCGACACCGCCAGGGTCTTTGGGTTCGCCGAAAGATTGATGCCGCCACCTTGCGAGATGGGTGAGTCGGTCTTTGTGTCCACCACCACGAGTCGGGCCGGATTCGTCGCTGCTACCAGCACGTACCGTCCGTCGGGAGTGGAGGTGACGGCAACACCAGGGCCCTGGTTGGCCCTGGAGATGTCGATGGGCGATAGGATCTGTGCATCGTTCAATTTCGTGGTGTCGAAGGGCAGCAGGGTGCCCCCGCCAGTGACGTAACTGATGGGTTTTCGGAGGACGAGCGGGATGTTGATGGCCTGCCCATCGGGAACCAAAAGTCCCGTGGTGCGACCGTAGGCCAATAGCCTGCCCTCGGCGGAATATCCGGCCAGGATCAAGGAATCCACGGGCCCGGGATCGATGTCGCCAATGGTCACCTTGATCATATTGAGGGACCATGCGGCGGTGTTGATGACCGTGTCGCCGCCGCGATGCACCTGGAGTCGCAGTTCGGTGAGCCGCTCGTCCATGGGATAGAGTTCTTTGTTGCCTCTGTCAGGAAGGTCCAACACCAACCTGACGCGTCCCTTGCCGTTACAGGCAGACCCTAGAGGGAGCATGGCCAGTATCGCCACGATTGCCAGGGCCTCAGCGATCATGGCCCGCATCGTTTGCATCGTGTTCGTCACGCCAAGCACGATGGGCGCGCACGATCCCGGAAAACGGTCGTTTGCGGGACAAGCAGTCTTGCGTGGGGCAATCAAGGCCACGGACATCCTCTTTGACGTGGACCACGCGCTGGCAGGCTCTCCGACCATGAGCGTGCCGCCTTCCTCGTTTCTGCGATCCCTGCGCGTGACATACAGTGGCATCATAGCGGAATTCCCGATTCCTGTCATCTCTTGGCCAGACCCTCAGACCCTTGTGCGCCGCTCACGGGCCCGGTCCCTGTGCCTGGTCCAGGTGGGCTGCTCATGTGCGTGTTCCATGTGGCTGGACCGTGTGATCGGTCCATGTGAGCAACCCGCTAGGCCCCGGCGATTTGGTGGTCTGGATGCTCTTCGACTTCGTTGAGCACACCGGGACAATCGAAGGTTCTTAGTTCATTCGAATGCGCGTGTCACTCTCTTTGTGGTCTTTGCGTCTTGGTGATTGGATATCAATGTCTTGAAAGCCAGGCGGCGGACTGCGCGAAATGTGGCTAGAACCAGCGGTAGGTGGCACGGAAGCCCAGTCCCAGGAGAGCGGGAACCTGTGTGACCTTGGGAACCAGCAGGTTATAGGTCACGGTCATGCCCACGGTCCAGCATCGATTCAGCAAGTAATCCAGGCCGGCCCCGATTCGGATGGCGAGGAATGGGGTCCACTTTTGATCCCGTCCGCCCAGGGCTGCGGCTGCAAGGCCGGCGTGGATGAACGGGATGAGCCGCAACACGTCCAGGTTCCAGACGACATCGGCACCGCCTTGCACCATGGACAGCATCGAGTTTGGCTGGCTGCCCGGGGCCCAGAGGGCTGCGTAGGTTGCCTGGCCACGTAACGTCCAGGAATCCGACAGGCCATATTCCACGGCGAGTTCCATGCCAGGACCCCAGTGCGTTTTGCCCCAGGCCCTGGCCATGGCGGCCTCGGGAGACACGGACAGGATCCATTCGCCATCTCCGGCCCGAGCAGGCTTTGCCATGATCACGAACCCGGTCAGCACCACGGCGAGCAAAAGCCATGGGCTCGGGCCTTTGCGTCGAGCGGTTGTTCTTGCGTGGATACGACACAGGATCATGGACACGACACGGGTTTGACCTGGTAGACGACGGTCTGGTTGTTGTTCAGGGCCGAGATGGTGACCTCGTACGTTTCGCCCGCCTGGGGCGTCCAGCCGTTCGGCGTGAATCCGATGGCCGGATCGGCGAAGCCCGATGGGAGGACAAGGGCATTCACGTCCAGGTTGTTGTTGTCGCTCAACCGCTTGACCGCCACCTGGGTCGAACTCGAAATCCCGTAATGGTTCGAAGAGAACGACCAGGTCGTCGGCATGACCGAGATGGGCGTGAAGCCTTGGTTCGGCCAGGCCTCGAATTCCACGTTGCCCGAGTTCTGCCAGGAGAACACGTACAGGCAGGTGGCGTTGCCCGCGAATCCCACACCGGCCGGGCCGTAGCTCGGGTCGATGATCCACCGTCGGTGGCCCAGACTCGACACTCCGTTGTCGTCCATGAACATGTCGACGGCGGCAGCAGGTGTGCTCGTTCCGAGGGCTAGGTCCGACGATGACGAGGCGGATGCTCCCTGGCTCGTGTAGCAGGGGGCCGAAGTCGGGGGATGGTGGTTCAGACTGCCCTGACGATATTGGATGATGGCGCAGTACTGGGCGTCTTCGTTCAGGTTCGAATCATCACTGAGAGGCTGGAGTCCGGTCAGGTAGCGATAGCCGTTCACATATGCAATCGCGTCTGCGATCGATTCGGTGGACAGCGTGCCCAGGTCGCACTGATTCGGCCCTTCGGTCCAGATCGAACTCGCTGTCGTATGGTGGTAGTTCTGCCACTTGGTGCACATGTCCGACTGTGTTCGGGCCGCCGGATCGCCCGGGTCCACGGGGACGCAGCTTTGGCCGCTTGCCTCGAATCCTGTCAGGCACTTACAGGTCAACGTGGCCGTGTCGCAGTAGGCGTTCGCCTGGCATCCGAGGGTGCGGCAGTCCTGGGAGCTGGCGTCTGGTGGAGCCGCGTCCTGCTGTGTCGCATCCAGCCCGCTCGAATCATACGGCGACGCATCGGATTTGACCATGGAGTCGTGGAATCGGGCGTCCGATGATCCACTGTCGTCCGCTTTCGCGTCTCTGGCCATTCGGGCATCTCGATCCGCGATTCCAATGGAGCCAGCATTGCAGGCAACCAGAGCCGACAGAGCCGACAGTGATATGACCAGAGTCGGCAGGACGAACGCGATGCTGCGCCACCACGGGCCGCGTTCTTTTGGCCTCTTTGTGTTTCTTGTCACGAAATCCGTCATGTCCTTGCCCGCGTGTTCTCGTTCATTCTATGTACCATGGTACGGGCTTGCGTCCAACATTGCAACCTGCGGGCCTGCGGGACCGGAGGTTGCAACTCTTCCAAGGCGCAACCCATGTGTCGAGGAGAAACGTACTCAACCATGAGATCGAACGGAGAGTTCGGGAGGGAGTCGAAACGCTGGTGGAAATCCTATCTCGTGGGCGGTGGCACGATGCCTGGGGCCTTGAATCGGCCGTCGCCATCTGCGTCGATCCAGACCGGATTTGTGAACGCGACGTCGATGCCGCCTCGTCGGATGAGGGTCGGGTTGTCGAAGGACCCGATGGCCTGCAACACGTACCAGGTGTCGCTGTTGGGCGCGAGGTGGAGGTGGACCGTGACGTGTTGGCCTCGGCACGAGGTCAAGGCTCCTGTCGGCCGGTCGAGGCGGGCAAGTGGGCTCGCAGCCGGTACAGGCAGGGAGACGTCCGGGCTTGGGTTCGCATCCTCGACGGCCCGGTCCTTGGACAGGGTCCAGGTTCGGACGACGCGACCGTTGGCAATGAGGCGTAGTTTGGTGACGGGCAGCCAACAGGCGGCTTGAACCAGGACGTCCAGGTTCACCGGGCCCTTGAGCTGCGTTCCGATGACGCTTTTGTCTGCTGGTCCCAAACCCTTGGTGACTGGACGCTCGACGGCGATGGACGGGCCCGATGTGACCACGACTGCGTGGCGGCGCAGGGCGGCGGCGATCTGTTTCGGCGTGACTTTGGTCGGGTCGTTGCGGCCCACGATGATGTCGTTGCGCGGATACCCGGCTTCTTGGAACGCCAGCTTGTGGGAGTCCGAGTTGCCCGTTGCCGTGACCCGATCGCCTAGGTTCAACAGGCTGTACCAGTCGCGCAGTGCGCGGTCGAGCCGTTTCGGGGCGAACATGCGCGTGCCGTTGAACACCTCGATGGCGTCGTAGTTCTTGGAGAACCCTGAGGCAAACGCTTTGCCGAATCGCGGATCGTAGTCCACCTGGTTCATGTATCCGAGGTAGGTGAGTCGCGGGTGGTTCACCTGCACGATCGGGTTGCCAGGAATCTGGTGCCAGCGGCGGAACATGTCCGACGGCTTCTGGTTGCGGTAGGCGGGGGCCTTGGTGCTTTTGGGCAGCGGGAAGATGTTGAAGTGGCCCCACATGGCGCGGGACGTCGTGACCTCGCAGCCGCGCATCAGGACCATGGGTACGGGCAGGGACAGGGCTTTTGCTGTCGGTCCATAGTCGGTCACCGCGTTGTGGTCCGTGGCCGCGGCCGCCTCGATGCCTTCTGCGGCGAGTTGGATGATTCGATCCGCGAGACTTGCGGCGCTGTCATGGCTCGGCGAGGCATGGAGGTGCAGGTCCGCCGAGATGGCGTTCGTGCTGTGTACCTGCCGCACGAGGTGGGCGTCGAGGACCGTCGCCTTTCCAGCGGTGATGGTCACGTCCTGGACGGCCCAGGAAAACTCGGGTCCGTGGACCACCAGCACGCGATACCGGCCCGGCGCCAGGGCGAGCGTTCCCGTTCCCGTGAGGCTGTAAGCCATGTTGGCCACGCCCCAGGCCGGGCCGTCTGCGCCGAAGTTCGGGTCTTTTGTGCTGGCCAGGCCGCGCAGCACGAGGCGAACGGGCAGCGGATTTTCCGTATCGTCTCTGACCCGATAGGTCATCGTTCCCATGGTGGGCATGGTGGGC
>JAGGXR010000099.1 GCA_021162935.1 Deltaproteobacteria bacterium | reverse complement strand
TCAACGCTTCGCGGCCGTGGTTGCCCAACGGACTCGCGCATGACTCGGGGTCGTTGTGGGTCGCTAATCCTTCAACGCATGAAACTTTCATTCACAACACCTTGCCGGTTTAGCCGGCGCACGGAGGCAATCATGATCGACCCGAAAGAGTATCTCAAAGTTGGACAGATGTTCCACGGACACAAGTGCCCCGCCATGCCGCTCGGCCTGCGAGTCGGCGCCGAAGCCATGAATCGACTCGGTGTGGACAGGGCCAAAGACAAAGAACTCGTCGCCTATCTCGAACTGGGCGACTCCCATTGCGCCCATTGCTTTGGTGACGGTATCCAGATGATCACGGGCTGCACCTATGGCAAGGGCAATCTGTTCCAACTCGGATATGGCAAGTTCGCCCTGACCCTGGTGGACCGCAACACGAACCGCGCCATCCGCGTGGTGCCCAAGGGCGAGGCGCAGCTCGCCACGAAGAACACCCCGTTCTTCAAGAACTACCGCGAAAAGGGCGTCAAGGCGTCCCTTGTGCCAGACGAAGTGGTCGAACCTTTGATCGAAGGCGTGCTGAACGCCCCGGTGGATCAATTGCTCACCATCAGCGAAATCTTCGAAAAGAAGGTCGACTGGCCCTATGAAACCTTCCAGTCCATCCTGTGCGAGAACTGCGGCGAGGTGACCGTGGAACCCTACGCCAAGCTCTACAAGGGCAAAAAGGTCTGCCAGACCTGTCGAGACAAGCTGGAAGCGCAAGACAAGTAACCAGGCACCGGCGGGGGGTCCAGGGTTCGGCCCGGGCCTCCCCCTTTCGACAGGGAGGACACCATGTCCACTGCCATCATTGCAGGCCTTGTCACCTTTATTTTCACCTCGGCGCTCACCATCGCCGGGGTTGGTGCGGCCTTCATTTTGATCCCTGTGTTCCTGTACCTGGGGATCGAAATCCACGTCTCCATGACCACGGCCCTGTTGCTGAACTCCATCGCCATGATCGTGGCCTCGTACCAGTTCATCAAGCATAAGCTCATTATTTGGAAAGTGGCCATCCCCATCCTGGTTGTGGCCACCGCCATGTCTCCTGTGGGGGCATTGGTGGCCCAGGGGCTCCCAGCCAAGCCGCTCAAATGGATGTTCGTGGGCTTCTTGCTCTTCGCTGCGGTCATGATGCTCTTCTACAGGGCCAAGCCACGAGAGGACAAGGAGGCCAGTTGGAAGGAACTGCTCGCTTACGGCGCAGGCGTTGGAGGCCTTGCCGGGTTCGTAGGCGGCCTACTCGGTGTAGGTGGCGGCAACATCATCGTTCCGGTCCTGGTCGCCATCGGCTTCAACCCGAAAAAGGCATCGGCCACCACCTCGTTCATCGTCATCTTTTCGTCCTTTTCCGGGTTCTTGGCCCACGTCCACATGTCTGGAGTGAGCACCATGCTCCTGGTCTGGACCGCCCTCGGTTCAGCCGCCGGCGCCCTGCTCGGCGCCTGGCTCATGACGGACAAGCTCAACCGAAAGCAGGTCAAGCTCATCATCGGGATTATCCTGCTCGCCATCTCGGCCAAGATGGTTTGGAAGCTGGTACTCGGCTGATCGCGTGGTTGCTGCGCCTCGTCGCCCCGAGACGGCGAGACCTCGTTTACGATGGAGGTAAGCCGTGACGATCCTACATGAAACCGAACGCTGGAAAGCAGGAAACAGGCACCACCACATCCTGCCGCTCACCCTGGTCACGATGCTGCTCGCAGGGGCGGTGCCCTCGGTGGCGAGGGCATCGTCCCGCAACACCAAGGCTGAGGCTCGCCTCTACATGTACGCGGACTACAAGATCTCTTTCGTGAAGCGCAAGATGCTCGATGTGGCGCTGGTGCCCTTCGTCAAAACAGAAGACCGCTTCAGAAAGGAAGGCCTCGTCTTCCACAAGACCTTTGCCGGCACCAAGTTGGACATCCTCAAGTGGCTCGCCCTGCGCTTCTACTATGCGCACAGGGAGCTGTTGTATCCGGGCAAACCGGTCAAGTCCAAGCACATGGCCGTGGGCGACATCATCTTCTACCCGACTTTTGGGCCAGTGACCATCAAGAATCGTGAGTGCAACGAGTGGCACATCACCGACGGGTTCTACCGGTATCGCAACCTGACCGAGGTCTTCTATCATCCGCTGCGTTGGTTCGGCATCTTTGCCAGCGACGAGTTCCGGGTGGATTCGGATCAAAGCCGAGTGAACATGAATGACCTGGTGGGTGGCTTCCAATTCAAGCCCCACAAGCATCTCGCCCTGCGGCTCTTTTATCGTCTCGAAAACAAGCGACGCAACCTGCCGTCCTGGCAGTTTACGCATTCTGTCGGGCTGCTTTTTGCAGCTCACTTGTAGGCCCACCTTAGAAGCCTACCTCCTGGGGGCCCCTTCGGGGGCCCCGTCTATTTTTGGATGGAGGAAACCATTGGATGGCCGAAACCTCGTTTGGTCCGTCGCCTCGCCAGGCTCTCCTGACCCACAATCGTCTCCTCACCGACCACGTTGGATTCCCTCGGACGCCTCGGTCACTCCACGGCCTCTCCCCTTGGACCAGCGACGGAAAGCAGACGTCTCGAAAGGCTCTCCTGACCCACCACGGCTCCTCAGCGATCAGGGATGGACGTCTACTGGAGTTGCTTGCGGAACCGCAGGGCCGCGCCGGTGAGAAGGACGGTGCCCAGGGTGGCCAAGGCGACGAGCTGCGGCGCAAGGTCCCACCAACTCGACCCTTTTAGGAGACAGAACCGCAGGATCTCCACGTAATGACGCATGGGATCGAGCAGGGTCCAGGGCCGCAGCCAGCCGGGCATGTTCTCCACCGGGGCCACGAATCCACTGAGCAGGATCGCCGGCATGATGATAAAAAACGACACGAGGATGGCCTGCTGCTGAGACCCTGAAGACGTGGAGATGAACAGTCCCATCCCCAAGGTGCTCATAAGATACAAAAGTCCACCCACGAACACCACGATGAGCGGCCCACGCATGGGGATGTCGAAGAACCAGGTGCCCGCGGCCAGAACCAGGAGCAGATCCATAAAGCCGATGAGCGCGTAAGGAAGGGTCTTGCCCAGCATGAGGACGAGGGGAACAATAGGCGTGACCATGATCTGGTCCAGGGTGCCGGATTCCCGCTCGCGGGCCACGCTCACTGCTGTGATCAGAATAGTCAAGATGAGCAGCAATGAGGCGGCGACCCCTGGCACCATGAAGATCCGACTCTTGAGCCCTGGATTGTAGAGCACCCTGGGCCGCAGCTCGAACCGAGGCACCATGGGCGGTGCCGATGGCTGACTCGACGATGCTGCACCAGACGATGTCTGGGCTGCATCGTTTCCATTCGAACCGGTTTGTGCCGAACCAGGGGAAAAATTCGTTTTTGGAAGATTCAATTCGGATGAGTTCCCGCCAGCCAATAAGGAAACGGACACGGCTTGGTTCGTGCCGTCAGACGCCTGGATGCTCGTTGCCGTCGGTGCAGCCTGGTCAGCCTGCGAGGCAGCAAGCCCCATCATCCGCTCAAGCAACGTCCGCTGCATCAAGGCCATGGTCAGAAGCGCCGAGTAGGACCCGACTGCATTGGCAGCCACCACGGACGAGATGGACTGGCCGCCATCGACCAGAATTTGCACCGATGCCTTTCTGCGGCCCGACCAGTTTCTGGCGAACCGTGTGGGAAGCACCACGGCGATGGACGCCTCGCCTGAAATGAGCCATCGAGCCGCCAACTTTGGATCGTCCACCCGCTCGCGAACCCGAAACGTGTCTCCAGCCATCAGGTCCGACAGGAAACGACGGCTCGTTTCGCTACGGTCCTGGTCAGCGACCACGACCTTGACGTTTTCGACCTCCAAGTTCACCGCGTAGCCGAAAATCACGAGCTGAAGCAGAGGCGTGACAATCATCATGAAGACCAGACGCTTGTCGCGGAAGGTCTGAATCAGCTCCTTGCGGATGAGTGCGATCAAGGCGGTCCTCATATCACGAAAGCCTCCTTTTGAAGGCCGTCAAGGCCGCTGCCAATACGAACAGGAAAAAAGCCGCCATGGGCACCAGTGCGGGCCCGACCATGTCCCAACCAGAACCTCGCAGCATGATGGCCCGCAGGCTATGTACGTAGTACAGAGACGGCAGGAGTTGGGCGAGCCACTGAAGGATCTTGGGCATGTTGTCGATGGGAAAAATGAAGTCACTGAGCAAAAGCGCGGGAAGGAATGTGGACAGGGCGGCCGCCAAGGTGGCGAGCATTTGGTTCCGAGTCACCACGGAAATGAGCACGCCCTGGCCGAGCAGGGCGAACAGAAACACGGACGACGACAGCATCAAAAGGCCCATGCTGCCGCGCAGGGGCACGTCGAACAGCCAGGCTCCGGCCGTGACCACGAGCAGTACCTGGAGCAGACCCATGACGAAATAGGGCGCAAGCTTGCCCAGGATGATCGAAAACGATCCCGCCGGTGTGGTAAACAGCAGCTCCATAGAGCCCCACTCCCACTCGCGAGCCACGGTCAGGGCGGTCATCATCACAGCGAGCATGCTCATCACGAGCACGATGAGGCCGGGGACCAGGTAATGTGCGCTCTTGAGGTCTGGGTTGAACAGGACCCGGACCCGAGCGTCCACCCCAACGGGAACATCGGCCATCCCCTGCGCCATCTCGGCCTGATGCCGAGCCGCCACCGCTGCCGCGTACCCGAGACTCTGGCTGGCCGTGGTGTTGTCCGAGCCATCCACCACGAATCCGACCTGAGCCCGGTCTGATCGATTCAATCGTCTGGCATACCCTCTGGGCACCACGAGCGCCGCCTTGACGACCCCGGATCGAAACATAGCAGTGACATCGTTTGCCCGGCGGCTGTGAACAACCACGTCAAAGAGATCCGATGAAGCAAATCGCTCTGCCAGGGCGCGGGAGGCCTCGGTTCCGTCCTGATCCACGACGGCGATGGGGATGTGATCCAAATCAAAGGACACCGCGTAGCCATAGATGAAAATGAGCACCACGGGCAGACCCAAGGCCAGGTAGATCACTCGAAAATCCCGCATCATATGCAGGACCTCCTTGTGGGCCATGGCCCAAAATCGCGATCCAGGAAGGGGTCTCATGGGGCCACCTCCCGGACCACCTCACCCTGGGCCATCGGATCGTGACCTTCCTGCTCCTGGACCAGATTAAGGAACACGTCCTCCAGGGTGGCATCCACCGGCGACACCCGGACGTCGTCAAGCCCTGCCTTTGTCAGAGGCGCTTCGAGCGCTGCTGGCGGCAGATCCTCATCGGCCACCACGCGAAGCTGGAACCCAAAACTCGTCACCCGAACGACGCCTGCCTGGGTACGAAGTAGGGCAGAGCCCCGAGCCACATCCGAAACCGAGATCAAGTAGGCCTTGCCCCCCGCGTGGTCGCGTTTCAGACCAGCCGGTTCATCCAAGGCCACGAGCCTGCCCTTTGCCATGAGACCCACGCGATCGCACAACTCCGCCTCGTCGAGATGATGGGTGGTGACGAACACGGTGACGCCCTGTGCCTGGAGCTGTCGAATCAGGTGCCAAAACCGGCGCCGGACGAAGGGATCGGTGCCCGCGGTGGGCTCATCCAGAAACAAAACCTTGGGTTCATGCAGCAGTGCGGCCGCCAGGGCCAGTCGCTGTCTGAAGCCTGCCGGCAACTCGGCAACCAGCCTGGAACGCTCCGCAGCTAGATCTGCAAGTTCGACGGACGCATCGACGCGTTTCCTGGCCCTGCGGCCCGACAATCGATAGATCCCGGCAAAGAACTTGAGATTTTGTTCCACGGTGAGATCCTCGTAGAGCGAAAACTTCTGGGACATGTATCCGATGGAAAATCGCACTGCTTCGGGATCATGCCGTACGTCCACGCCGGCCACGGTTGCCGATCCGTCACTGGGCGCGAGCAAACCACACAGCATGCGGATCGTCGTGGTCTTGCCGGCACCATTCGCGCCCAAATACCCAAATACCTCGCCGCGGTGCACCTCGAAGGACACGTGATCCACCGCCGTGAAGGCACCAAACCGCCGGGTCAAGCCGGACACCACGATGGAATCAGTCTGCTCGTCCAATGGAGACGTCGTCACCTGCTGTTTCATCTTGGCGCCCGTCATTTCCCGCCTCGTTCGCCAGCGTCCCGCTCAGCCTGGACCACACTCAGGATGAACCGATCTTCGAACGATGCGGCGGCCGGCTCCATGCGTGCGCCCAATTCGGCCGCCAATGCTCGAAGCCGATGTTCCTCACCGGGGCGAACCACGACCCGCAGACTCGTGCGGCTCTCCACCGACAAGGCCATAACAACGGAATCCAGCTTCTCTGCAGCACGAGGGGAATCTGCCAGGTGGAGGCGGAAGGTGTGCTCCGCAAGGTCCGCAACCAAATCCTGGGGTCGGCCTTCCACGAGGCTTCGGCCGCGGTGCATCACCGACACCCGGTGGCACCGCGCCGCTTCTTCCATCAACGGGGTGGAAACGAGCACACCCATGGATTGCGCGGCGAACTCGGCTACCAACTCCCAGAGTTGTAACCTGCTGACCGGATCCACTCCGTTCGTGGGCTCGTCGAGAACGAGAAGCTTCGGTTCGTGCAAGAGGGCACAGGCAAGCGCCAGCTTCTTATACATTCCACCAGACAAGGCCCCTGCCGGGCGACGCGTAAATTCGGCAAGGTCGGTGATCGCAAGGAGACGATCGCGACGTTTTCTATACTCGTGCCGCGACAAGCCGAATAACTGACCGAAGAACGACAGGTTCTCTTCGACACTCAGATCGCCGTACAAGGCATAAGCCTGAGACAGGTAGCCCATCTGGCTACGCACCGAGGCGCCGCCCGTCTGGACGTCTCGGCCCAATACGAGACAGCGACCCGCATCGGGCTTCATGAGGCCGAGCACGAGACGCAGCGTCGTGGTCTTGCCCGCTCCGTCAGGTCCCACCAGACCGTAAATCTCGCCTGGACGAACCTCGAGGTCGAACCCGTCCACGGCCTGGACCGATCCGAAACGCTTCACCAGACCCTGAACGGACAACAAGAGGTCCGAGTCCTGTGCGCGGTCCACGGATGCCCGCGACCGATGGAACCAGGCGCTCACCGGCGACCTCCCGTACCCTTGACTTGGATCTCGACCGGCATGCCAGGCCGAAGCAATGACCTGGGATTGTCCAGTTCCACCTGGACCGCATAGACGAGCCGATCCCGGTCCGACCTCGTCTGGACGTTCCTGGGTGTAAACTCCGCCTCAGAGGAAACCACGGTGATGCGGCCCGTGAAGGTCCTGTTCGGATAGGCATCCGCCCGGATGGTCACATCCTTGCCGGGGGCGACTGCGGCCAACTCCCGATTTGGGACGTAGAACCGCGCCTTGACCCTTGAAATGTCCACGACCGTGAGCAGCCGACCGCCTGGAAGCACCATCTCGCCCGGCTCGATGGATCGAACCTGCACGAAACCAGATCTCGGGGCAGTGATCGTGCATTCCCCAACGGCAATCTTGGCTCGATCGAGAGCCGACCGTGCTGCCTCGACCTGACGAAGGGCCACCTGGTAGCGAGCCAGGGCAGCCCGCTTGGCGGCGGCCGCCGCTCCTGTTTGATACCGATAGGCGCGGATCTGCGCCTCGGTGGCCCGCAGTTTGAACTGGAGCCCCTGGGCCTTGGATTGCGTCAGGTCCAACCGCTGATCCGAAACCGCACCAGCAGCTTTGAGATGGACCAGGCGCTTGGCCGCCCGCATGGCAGCGCCCTGCTCCACCTCGGTCGCCTTGCGTTGGGCCCGAGCCGCCGCAACCGCAGCCCTGGCCAGACCAACCTGCTTGGCAGCGCCCTTGGCGGCGAACTCCATGCCCTGGGCCGCCGCTTCAGCCGCCCGCACCTGCGCCTCCGCCTGCGCCCGCATGGCCTCGTAATCCCGACAGTCGAGTCGCACCAGGACCTGCCCCTTGTGCACTGCATCGCCCTCGTCCACCTTCACCTCGACCACCCGGGCAGCCAACTTACTCATGATCAACACGTCGGTCCCTTCGATGGTGGCGGACCCACCCGTGGGACCAAGCCTCGCCAGGCGCTGCTCACGCAGTTTCCAGTACAGCAGGCCACCGAGCACGGAAGATAAGATGAGAAGAATCGCTGCTGCCCGTTTCATGGTTACTTCCTCCCGGTTCTCTTTTCACGTCTCGCAACGTGCGGAACGCTCCGAGCCGAACGGCTGCCGAGATCCTGATCGATGCCCAGCGCATCGAGGAGCTGAGCTCTGGCCATGGCCTTGTCGAACAGGGCCTGCAGGACACGCGCCTTGGCTCCCACCACGGCCCGCTCTGCATCGACCGTATCGAGAGACCGACCAGCTCCCGCCGCGAGTGCCGTTTTGGCGGCGGTCAGGTACTTCTCGGCTGCCTGGACCGCCTTCCGTGCTGCCGTGATCTTGGCGGACGCGGTTCTCAGAGACGTGACCGCATCGACCACCTTCAGCCGCACGTCCGTTTGCGCCGCAGCCCTCATTCGATCCAGGCGATCCGCTTGGACGTCGGCCTGCTCGGCCTGGCGCGTCTTGGTCAGTCCGTCCCAGAACCGCCAGGTGAGCACCACGCCCGCCTGGTACGCGGGCCCCCATTCCTTTTCGAAGAAATTCTTTGGATACAGCAACGACACACCAGCCGCCAGGTCCACCGTGGGCCACCGAGACCGGCGGAGCATGGTGGCCTGGGTCCTGGTTGCCCGGGCAGCGGCCCGCAGCTTTTCCATGTCCGGGGTATGCGCCAGGAGACGCTCGACCGATCGTGGCACAGAGCGATTTGCCAGGGCTTTCAGGTCGCCCGTCACGTACCAGGATCCTTTTGGATCGAGGCCACACAACAAGGCAAGGGCCACTCGAAACCTGGCCACCTGCTGGTCCACGCCCGCAAGGTCCGCCTTCCTGGAAGCAGCCACACTGCTCGCCTGAGCCACTTCCAGACCATTTCCCGTTCCAGCCACTTTGCGAATCTTGGCGTCCCTGAGATGTCGATTTGCCTGCTTCAGCCCAAACTCGGCCACTTTCTTCAGATCCTTCGCAAGGAGCAACGCCAAGAATGTGCCTCTGGTGGCGTGGGCAAGCTGCGCCCTGGTCTTTCGCACATCCTGACGCGCCATGGCCACCTGACTGTCGGCTGCCTTGCCCATGAGGATCCGGATGCCCCAATCCCAAGCGCGCCATCCAGCCTTGAGGGTGGCAGCCACGTTATGGTAGCTCCCCAGGGTCTGATTGAAGGCCATATCCATCGGTCCCACGGGCGTGTCCATTTGCTGACGGATCTTCATGGTCTGCAACGGACCCCGGAAAAAATAACTCGCGTCGAACTCCATCTGGGGCTGCCACATTCCCGAAACAGCCTTGCGGCCCAGGAGCGCCGCGCGAACCGAGGCTTGCACCGCTCCGATCGCGGGATGCCTCGACAGGGTCATCGAAACGGCCTGATCCTCGGTCACGGCTCCAGCGCGCCTCGAGGTGCTGGATCCACTTCGTCGGCCACCTCCAGCACGTCCGATGCGCCTCGCTCTGCTCGGCCGGGCGGACCTCGTATCGGATCCACGTGCCCTCGTGGGACTGGCGAGGGCAGCACCGACCAATCCTATGGATCCAAAAGCGAACCAGAGCGCCGCAAACAGACGTCGCGGCGTGGCGGCACTTGCCGTCCTCCCGAACCGATCAAAACTCGGCCCACGGCTCTGGCAAAACCGAACTCGTGTTTCTTCTGCCTCGCGCACGACGACGTTCATGACTCGTCCTCCTCCTGTCCCTTGCCTGGAACGGACAGGCCTTTCATCATCACATCGATGAGAGTGTCCAGGTAACGCTCCTGCTCGGGAAGCGCCCTTCGAAATGCGGGAATGAACTCACGATGCAGCAGATACCCGAGCAGCCCAAACAAAAACCACCGGGACACGGCTTCGGAATCATGCTCCCGCATGGTCCCCCGCCTGACCTGTTCCTCCAAATAGCCACGCAGGGATCCAATCAACTTGACCGGCCCCTCGGTGGCAAAATGCTCGAACAGTTCTGGCCTGCGCACCACCTCGGACACGATCACGCGAAAGAGTCTCCTGTGGGGCCTCTTTTCCATGGCATCCAAGAAACCTCGTCCAAGCACCTTGAGCACCTGGTCTGGTGACCGATCGTCCACTTCAGTCAACACCTCGACCCCGAATCGATGGGGGAACTGCGTGATCATCACCTCATCGAGAAGGGCCGCCTTGCTGTCGAAATACCAATAGACGAGCGCGGGCGATTGCAGGCCCGCCCGGGCCGCAATGCGCTTGATGGTCGCCTTTTCGAATCCCTCACGCGCAAACTCCTCCAGGGCTGCGGCCAAAATCTTTTCTTTTCGTTTCGGATCGTGTCTACCCATGTGCCACCTCTTGATTGAACGTTCATTCAATTTATACCATGTTTTGTTTCTGTCAAGGCGTTGGCTTGAAAACATCCTGTCGCGGCCACGAGCCCCGTTCCACCAAATGGACGAACGAGAGTGCCCCTGATACAAGCCTACTCGAGCCAACCAGACGGATCTCCAAAAGTGGGCTGGCACCAACCTTATTTGTAGCTATAATAATTGTGACATTTATAACCTTGCTAAAAAATGGGCCAACGAAAGGGGCACCGTGTCACTCCAATCGTCGGGATATGCCGACTCCAATGCGCGCCCAGAACGGAATCAGATGGCACAGGACAAACCCAAGGATCACGAGGAGCAACGGCGACAACAGACGCCCGCCGGGATCAAGTTATCGGCCGACCGCTCGATCGAAGATCCCCGAAGATTGCTCGAAGAAATTCTCGCCCAAACGCCCATCAGTGTGGCGATCCTGGACAGGCAGGGGATTCCCCTCTTGTGCAACCAGGCCTTCTATGAGTTGTTCGGCCTTCCACAAGATGCGAAACTCTCCTCGCTGCCCGCTTTCTCCAAACCGGCAACCGAAGATCCGGACAACGTGGCCCAGGGCACTGCCGAACTCATCGAGCGCGCCTATGCAGGCGAAGTGGTCCAGTACCACGGCATCGAATTCGTCTCGCCATTTGGGAAACGCTCCATCACGGCAGGCAAAATCTATCCGGTGTTCGACGATGAAGGCAAAGTGCTCTACGTGGTCCTGGCGCACCACGACATCACCAACAAAATGCGCAACGAAGAGGATCAGACGCACCGCCGCATCGCCGCCCTGTCCTCCATGGCAGGCGGCATCGCCCACGACCTCTCCAACGTCTTGACGGAACTCCTCGGCACCCTCGCCCTTGCTCGAATGGCGTTGGAGAACAACGACTCGGACGCCCGGCAGTCCGTCTCGGATCTCGTCGGTATGGCGCAACGGTCCTGTCACTCTGCCGCTCGGATCGGCCGTCGTCTCGTCACCTTTTCGTCAGGCGGCAAGCCCTATACCAAGGCTATCGACACCAATGCCCTCATCCAACGAGTCGTCCACACCCAACCAGACCAGAGGAGGGTGGTCGTCGAGACCCCCGACGACCTGTGGCGGTGCCAATGTGATGAAGAACAGGTCCACGAGGCCCTGTCCGTGCTCGTATCGAGCGCCATCAAGGTCAGCCCGCCCGAAAGTTCCGTCACGATCACCGCGTGGAACCACATTCTGCCCGGTGGTCAGTTTCTACGTCTGGACCAGGAACGTCACGTCCTGATCCGAATCACGGACCAGGGCTCGCCCGTACCGGCCGAACACATCCCACACATTTTTAATCCATACTTCGCCGGGGATTCGAATCGCGACAGCCTTGCGCTGGCCATCGCCCATTCGGTGACCACACACCACGGCGGACGCATCTGGGTCGATTCCACTCCCGGACGTGGAATGCGTGTCTCCTTGTACCTACCTGCAGCCAAACAAACCAATAGGAGCGAGCCACGACCAAGGCCACCGATCACCAGGCGCACGCCAACCTCCCGGAATATCCTCCTCATGGATGACGAGACCGGCGTCCTGCACGTCACCATCCGGATGCTCGAACAACTCGGGTATCGGGTCATGGGCGTCAGCAATGGCACCGCAGCCATAGACGCTTATCAAAAGGCAATGGGACCAAACTCTCCGCAACCGTTCGACCTCGTGATCCTGGACATGACCGTCAACGAGGGCATGGGTGGACTGGAGGCATTTTCCCTCCTCAAGGCCGCGGATCCATCCGTCCGAGTGGTCCTCGCAACGGGGTACTCACAGGACCCAGTGCTCGCCAACTTCACGCAGCACGGCTTTGCCGGAGCCTTGCGCAAGCCGTACCGACTCTCCGACCTCCAACGCGTCGTGGAACAGGCTCTTGGGTCGACCAGGTTCGATGAAGCCACAGGGCCCTCCGAACTCGAAAACGACCTGGACGACGACATCCAAGAGGCATAGGCCCCAGCCGTCGGATGTCGACGGAAGCTGGTCCCCGGATTTCCGTTTGGAAATTACTGGACGGAAAGAGCCAAAATGGACAGACCCTGGTTCTGATAATAAGCAAGGACGATGCCATCACTGGTGACGGCCATGCCGCCTTCGATGCGGAACTGCCTCTGATTTCCGTGCATGTGGTACGCAGCCAGGATGGGACGCACCGGGTCGGAAATATCGAAGACGTTGACCCCCGCACCCGACGCCACCATATAACCGTTCCAGAACCCGATGGCATCGATTCGATTGCCATGGTTATAGTCCACATCATTGAACGGAATGGCGCCGACCATCTTGGGATAGAACCAATCCGACAGGTCGAAAGACAGCAGTTGATTCGAGGGCACAGCAAAGGCGTAGCCACCGTGTACGGCCAAGACATCCGCACCAGGAATGAGTGGATCATATCGATCCGAAACCGTAGGATGCCTGGGATCCGACACATCGATCAGTTGCCAACCTGGATCCGGATTCGAAGCAAAGGCGCTCAGCAGCACATATTGCTGCCCCACGGGCACGATCCTTTGAGCGACCGCCGGAAGAGTCAAAGTAGCCAGTTCCTGCGGAGACGCCGGATTGGTCACATCGAAGATGACGAGCACAGACAGGCTCCGAAGCAGAAAGAGCAGATTGCCCTGACGGGCGATTTCATAGCCCCCTTGGGACCCGACCCTGGTGACGAGTTGGGGCGAACTCGGAGTGGCCACGTTGTAGACGCTCAGACCTTCTGGATCGCCAGGCCAAAAACCTGCCGCATACAAATAGCCGTCCTTGAGGGCGGCACCACCCGGCCCAGCGTGGAAGTCGGAATCGTGCTGATACAAAATGGACGGCTGCGCGGCGTTGGTGAAATCCACAATA
>JAGGXR010000036.1 GCA_021162935.1 Deltaproteobacteria bacterium | reverse complement strand
CGGAACAGTCCCAGACCGGCGCCTCCCCCGTCATACATGATTTGGCTGGGGCCCTTCTTCAGACAGCGCGCCAGATACGAAATGACCGTATCCCGAGTCAGCATGCCGAAACGGTCACTCTGGGCGACACAGAAGTAACGCCCATCGGATGCGTAGGACAGGTGGGCCGCTTCCTCCGAAGAAAGTTCAACAGGGTGACGTCGGCTCAAATGCGCGTACTTGGGCTTTCCCTTCGCATCGTGCGGAGCGTTGTAGATGGCGTTCGTCACCAACTCGTCCACCACGGTTTCGACCATCTCGATCACGCGCGGAGCACAACCCAGACGTGCGGCGAAGCTCGCCACCTGTGCCACGTACGCTGGTTTGTCCCGAGAATCCTGAATCAGAAGAGTTTCGGGATGCACTCCCCACATGAGATACTTTTCCACACCGAACAGGTCGTTGCGCAGGATCTTCTCGGTCGTAGTAATGAGTTCTTCCGTGTCCAAAGGCTTTGCCGCTTTGGCAATGAGGTTCCGTAAAAAAGGACGTTCTGCCAGAACGTCGATGTAGTCGGAAATCGGCGCGGACACGTGCAGCAGGAGTTTGGTCTTGGGAAACGAGGCTCCTGCCCGATCCATCAAAGACTGCCATTCCGTCGTCTGACAAGACAATGGATCGAAATGCCAAATGAGAAGGTCGAACTCGGACAGATCGTCTCGCTCCAGCAGAGCAGACTCTTTCCAGGTCATCTCGATGCTGCTGCCCGTGGCGGCAATGGCCCGCTCGGCGATTCGGCAAGCCTTCCGATCGGGATCATAAAATAGGACTCGTTTTCCTTCCATCTGTTCCTCCAGACTGGATTCCTTGCGACACGGTTCGCCCTTGCAATCAGGCCGGACCACGATAGGAAAAATTGAGACAAAGATCCAGCATCCCGTCACAGTCGATCGGTGGCTCACCAAAGGCGCTCAAATCCCAAACTGAAACGACCTACGACAGGAATGTCTCAGAGCCCCATGGGTGCCTCATTGAAACAACGTGGGTCCATGGTGGCCAACGGCTCGGCAATCTTCGGCCGAAACTCCATCTGGGACAGGATATCTTGCTCGAGATCGAGACCGGGCGCAATCTCGGCCAGGACCAGACCTTCCTCGGTGAGTTTCAGAACACAGCGCTCGGTGATGTAAAAAACCGGTTGTTTCCGCTTCACCGCCAAGGCGGCGCTGAAGGTCTTTTGGCCCACCTTGCGGACGAATTTCTTGAAGCGACCTTCCCGTTCGATGACGAGCCCGCCGTTTTCGACCGAAAGTTTGGATCCGGCCGTCATGGTGCCGAGGAAAAGGAGCCGCTTGGCGTTCTGGGAGATGTCGATGAACCCGCCGCAACCAGGTAGCTTCGGACCGTACCTACTGACGTTGACGTTGCCCTCTGCATCGATCTCGGCGGCGCCCAAACAGGAGACGTCCAGGCCCCCGCCGTCGTAGAAGTCGAACTGGCTCGGCTGGTCCGTGATGCACCAAGGATTCGAAGCAGCCCCGAAGCTCAAACCGGACGCAGGAATCCCTCCAGTGGGACCTGCTTCGACCGAGAGGATCAGGTCTTCGAGCACTCCTTCTTCGTTGGCTGTCTTGGCGACCCCTTCGGGCATGCCGATTCCGAGATTGGTCACCGCCCCTTTGGGGATATCGAGGAGAGCACGCCGCGCGATCACCTTTCGTTCACTCATGGCGAGTGGCTCGATGCTCGACAGTGGAATCTTGATCTGCCCGAGGTACGCAGGGTTGTGATCCTCGCCATACGTCTGCTCGTTGAGTTCGGGGGGAGCCACCACCACGTAATCCACCAGGAAGCCGGGCACACGCACATCCCGGGGATCCAACGAATCCGCCTGGGCGATGCGCTTGACCTGAGCCACGACCACGCCGCCACTGTTATGAGCCGCCATGGCCATCTGGAGATGCTCCAGGAACAGGGCCTCGTCCTCCATGGTGATATTGCCCGCCTCGTCGGCCGTGGTGCCACGGATG
Organism: Deltaproteobacteria bacterium; assembly: GCA_021162935.1. Classification (GTDB taxonomy): domain Bacteria; phylum Myxococcota_A; class Polyangia; order HGW-17; family SLPX01; genus JAGGXR01. The sequence goes on along the minus strand of JAGGXR010000036.1, from coordinate 33,838 downwards.
AAAGCCACATCGATGGACCCAGGGGATCGATAGAACAGATACGACTCCCCATGGAATTCCAAGAGTTCCACGAGGTCTTCCTTGCAAAGGTGGTTCGCCTTGCCACCCTCTTCGCGCGGGTCCACGTAGGTGCCCAAGCCCACGTGATGGAGCGTGCCCGGCAGACCTGCCGCCATGTCCCGAAGCAGGTGGGTCACCACGCCTTGGGGCAGATTGTAGAAGGCGATTTGGTTGTCCAGGATGGCCCTGCCGAGTTTCGGCGTTAACCCCACGTGGCCTCCGATAATTCGGGACACCATGCCTTCGTGGGCAAAGCGGTTCAGCCCACGATCCTTGCCGTCGCCGATGCCGGCACAGAACAAGAGGGTCAATCCCGACGGTCGGCCGGTCTCCACGAACTCATCTTCGAGCCCCATGGCCAAAGCCTCGGCCACTCCGGCGCCCACGAAGCCGCTGATGCCCAGGATGGCCCCGTCGGGCACGAGTGCAGCCGCCTGTCGGGCAGTGATCACCTCGGGTCGATCCTGTCTGCGCAGTTTTCCGTCCATACGGCCTTTGGGCGTCGTCATGCCACACCTCCTGGCGTCATCTGCATGCGATCGATCAACCCCATGGCTTCGAGACGAAACAGAGCCTCGTCCATGGGACGAATCGAGTCCGGCACCTCGGGACGGAAGGCCATCACCCCGAGCACATCTCGCTCCAGGTCCACGCCCGGGGCCACCTCGCGAAGGACGAGTCCGTTGGTGCCCAGTTCGTACAGGGCTCGCTCCGTCACGTAAAGGACCTGCTGGCCCCGACGTCGGGCCTCGTCTGCACTGAAGCTCATCTGTTCTACCCGATCCACGAAACGACGCGGACGCCCCTCTCTGCGAATGATCACGCGGCCATATCCCACGTTGACGTGCGACCCAATGGTGTGACTGCCCACGAACACCACGCGCCGAGCACTTTGGGAAACGTCTACGAAGCTGCCACACCCCTTGATGGTCCGCCCGTAGCGCGTCACATTCACGTTTCCCTGTCGGTCCACCTGCACCATGGGCATCACCGCCAGATCGAGACCGCCTCCATGATAAAAATCGAACATGGACGCCTGATCCAGAATGGCCTCCGGGTTGTATGCCAGGCCGTAGGAAAGGCCTCCGGCCGGCATGCCTCCCGCGGCTCCAGCGGCCACGGTCAGATGGATGCGATCCAGCAGGCCTTCTTCGAGGGCCACTCGGGCAAGCGCTTCCGACTCGCCGTGGTACATGTTCACCACGTCTCCAGGGCGCATTTCGAAGGCCGCCCGTCGGGCCATCACTTTGTCCGCAGTCAGAGCCATTGGCTCCCGTCCATCCAAAACCGACTTCACGTCTCCCGTCAGGGCCGGATCGAATGGTTGGTCAAAGGTCTGCCAATGACGATTCGGTTCGGCCACCACCACGTAATCGACCAGGTTTCCGGGAATTTTGACCCGCTGCGGATCCAGGGAACCCACCTGCGCCAACCGTTCCACCTGTGCCACCACAACCCCGCCGCAATGGCGCGTCGCCTGGGCGATGGCCAGATGTTCGAGGGTCGCCGCCTCCTTTTCCATAGACACGTTGCCATTCAGGTCGGCGGTCGTGCCTCGAATGAAGGCGACATCGAGATGAAACGCCGGATAGAACAGAAGCTGCCGGCCACCGAGTTCCGCCAGTTCCACTAGGTCGTTCGTGGTGACTCGATTGAGCTTCCCGCCTTCGATTCTCGGGTCCACGAAGGTCCCGAGTCCAATGTGGGTGAACAGCCCTGGCTTGCCGGCCGCCGTGTTGCGAAAGAGCTGAGTGATCACCCCTTGTGGAAAGGTGTAGGCCTCGATCAAATCCTCGGCCACGAGGTCACAGATTTCGGGCGACGTGGCATAGTATCCGGCGATCACCTTTCTGAGCAGTCCCGGCCTGGCCAGGACCCCGAGTCCACGGTCTCGCCAGTTCCCCTGCCCCGCCGCGTGCACCAAAGTCAAGTCCCCCGGATAGCCGGACTCTTCGAAACGTCGTGCCAGGTTCCAAACAAGGTCCTCGGGGAACCCAGCTCCGATGTAGCCCGATGTCACCAACGTCTGGCTCTCCTGGACCAATTCCGCCGCCTGTTGGGCCGAAATGATCGCCACGCGTCCCTTCCCGTCCATGTGCTTGCCTCGCATTCCACCACCAGAATCAACGGATTTTCGTCTCAATCGTGCGACAGTACCGCCCTCGCAGCTTCGTTGCAAGGGGTGGAAAAACCAACGAATGATGCTACGGTAAAAACATTCTTTACAAGACAACGATTGAGCGCTACACGCGAAAGTGTCTCGTGAATATGATGCTTCTTTTCAGAAGCGCGTTTGTAATTGCATCCGTGGTGTGACAACGCTACGGAAAACCACGTCTGGAAAGGGATGGACCCGCCGGACGATTCTTGATGGAGGAAAGAGAATGAAACGGCTTTCGATTGCTGCAATGACGTTCGTGGCCATGTTCGCCCTGGCCGCCTGCTCGGACGACGACAATGGTGGGAATCAAAACAACCAGAATAATGGGCAGCAGGACGCTGCGGTCCAACAGGATGGCACGACCCAGCAGGACGGCACGACCGAGCAGGACGGCACGACCCAGCAGGACGGCACGACCGAGCAGGATGGCACGACCGAGCAGGACGGCGGGGACACCAACTGGAACTGCTCTCAAATCGGTGCTTGCGCTGGGGACTGCGGGACGGACATGAGCTGCATCAACGAGTGCAAGAGCCATGGCTGTCAGAAGAGCAAGGACGACTTCGATGCCCTGCAGCAGTGCGTCGTGACAAATTGCATCACTGAATGCATGAGCGATCCGAACAGCTCGGCCTGCAACGATTGCCGTACGGAAAAATGCGGCACGGAAACCACCACCTGCGAATCGGATACCTGTGACTGAGACAGACTGACGACAGACCTGCGTTCGCTCCCCTCCCCGCCTGTCCCCTTCTCATTTTGGTTTTTTCTTGGACGGACCAGTCATCCCTTTTTGCCTTGCCCCAGAGTTCTCTCGATCGTCGAGGCAAGGACCCGCATGTCGAGAGGCTTCTCCAAGACGGCGGCCACACCCTTCAAGCGACGCAGGTCTGCGTCATCCATGCGTATTGGGTATCCGGTCATCAGAATAATCGGCAATCCCGGGCGATGCCGGTTCAGATTTTCTACCAGGTCCAGACCACTCGTCCCGGGCATGACCACATCGCTCACCACCAGGTCCAGGATCTGATGATCCATGGCCAATTCCATTGCGTCGTCCGCCGTGGGGGCCGCCACGACCTCGTACCCGATATTGGAGAGCATGCGGCTCACCGCCAGCAAAACCGACGGTTCGTCTTCGACCACCATGATGGTCTCTCCCCTTCCCTGGGGATAGGCATGTCTTCCATTTTCGTCCGAAAGATGAGGTGCCTTGTCGCTTTCAGGAAAGTAGACGAAAAACGCAGCCCCACCGGATGGACTCTCACCCACCTCGATGAATCCACCGTGCTGCCGAACGAGTCCGTAGACCTGTGACAGCCCAAGGCCGGTTCCCTTGCCCACTTCCTTGGTCGTATAGAAGGGCTCGAACACGTGGGATCGTAGATTTTCTGGAATACCGGGGCCCATGTCTTCGACGCTCAAAAGGATCCATTTTCCACGTGGAACGCCACGCCCATTGGCTTGCTGTTGCTCCAGAATGATCGTTTCGAGACGCACCGTGCAACGGCCGCTGCCCTCCATGGCGTCCCGGGCATTCACCACCAAGTTGGTCAGTATCTGCTCCACGCTCGAAACGTCCACGTCCGCGTAGCAGGGCTGCGGAGGCAGGTCCAACTCCAGAATGACGCTCTCGGCGATGGTCCTGCGAAGGACACCCACCATGCCTCCAACCAACGCCCCCACGTCCTGGGTGCTACGAAAGATGAGGGACTTGCGGCCGAAATCCAGGATCTGGCGCACGAGCCCGGCCGCCTTGTGGCCCTGGTCGATGATGACATCCAGACTTTCGAGAACGTCTCGGGGCAGATGCTCGTCGCGAACGTGCAGTTCCGCGTACCCAATCATGCTCGTCAGAAGATTGTTGAAGTCATGGGCAATGCCGGCAGCCAATTGCCCCACGGCTGCAAGACGTCCTTGAGTCGCCGCCCGCTGCTCGATCTGGACCTGCTCGGTCACGTCTCTGATGACCACCACCACGCCCAAGTCGTCTTCCTGGCCAAGGTGGGTCGCTGCCAATTCGAACACATGCTTGTTGTCACCTTGTTCGACGATCTCGATGGATGGCCAGCCGCACGACGTGGGTACGGGAAGTTGCGTCAGAGGAATGTTTCCAATGCTCTTCAGAGGTGCTGTTTCATTCCAGCCCTGGGGCGCAATGGTCGTCAGATGCTTACGAGCCTCATCGTTGGCTATGATCAGTCGTTGATTCTCGTCGAGGATCAACAATCCAATGGGCAGGACCTCGATGCCCCGGAACAGAATGTCCGCACGGCGACGCGATTCGTCCAGGAGCCGGATCCGCTCCACCGATACAAAGATCCGCTGAACCAGATTGCGCACCAGCAGGATACGCTCGTCCGACCAGCCATCTGGTTCGGTATCGGCCACGAGGAACAGGCCAGTCGCACCCCCAGGCAGATTGAATTCTCCCGCAAGGCCGAAACGAAGGCCCTCATCGTTTAAGGCCGAAGCCAATCCCCGAACGACGGGCGACGAATTCGAGAGTTCTGCGTCCTGAACCACGAGGAGGTCTCCAATGACGCCTCGGTTCTGTTCCAAGAACCGGGATTGGGCCAGCATGTCGCCGATGCGCACGGTCATACCGTCCGAGGCGACGCGCAAAAACTCGAACCGATCCGCATGGGTCCATTGTTTCAGAATCCGAAGCGCATCCTGGTCGATTCGACTGACGTCTACGGCATCCAGGCCTTGGGAAAGGAGATCGTTCACGGCTGCCTGACGGTGGAGTTCTTCTTCGATTGCGATGCGCCCCCGGACCGCTTCCGTGACGTCCATCATGATCCCTTCGAAGTACCGAATGGAGCCATGCTCGGCTCGAATCGCCCGCACATCCACCCTGGCCCAAAACGACTCACCCGAGGCACGACGCAGTTCGACCTCAAAATCCAGGACCTGGCCGTCGCGCATCATCTGTTCCACGAACGACTCTCGATCGGATGCGTGGCGGTAGGTCTCAACCACGGGGCTGTCCTTGAGCTTTGCAGGATCATCGTATCCCAACAAAGCAGCGGCGGCCCAATTCACCTCCAGGATTTTACCTTCCGGGGTCGTGCGGAACAGCCCGACGGGCAGTTCGTCGAACATGTCGCGATACTGAAATTCGACCTGCCGCACGCGCCTTTTGTGTTTCTGGAGGTCCAACGCGGTACGGACCGCCATGGCAAGGTGCACATGGCTTCCCGCAGTTTTGATGACGTAGTCGTCGGCGCCGACCTTGAGCGCAGTGACCGCGGTGCGTTCACTGCCCGTGCCCGTGTAGACAATGATTGGAACCTCGGGCCACAAGGCCTTGAACCTGGCAATGATGGTGTCGCCTTCAGCCCAGCCCAGATGCCAATCGGTCACAATCAGGTCCTGGGCATCGCCTTCCAGTGCCTCCTGGACCTCCGACTCGGACAAGGCGAGACGCAAGACGGCCTGAGGCGCGATTCGGCGCACCGAACGAACCGTCAGGTCTGCACTGTTCTGATCGTCATCGATGACCAACACGCGGATGGCGCCATCTTCGTCCATCACAATCACTCCAATTTCACCATATCGGACCGGACCGGCAGACCATTATCGGCGCAAGCCAAAAACATTCCACGCTCGCAGACCGCACATCTGCGTTACTCCACCGATGGCAGGGATACCAGAAAACGAGCCCCCTTGCCCGGCTGCGAATAGACCTCGACCTGGCCGCCCAAACGTTCAACGCCCTTCTTCACGATAGCCAGTCCGATTCCCGTACCCGGATACTCTTCTTCGGTGTGGAGTCGTTCGAACACCTCGAAAATCCGCTGGCTGTCCGGCTCGGCGATTCCAATACCGTTGTCTTCCACCCACAGTCGCACGAAATGTCCGTCCCGTTCAGACCACACCATCACATCCGGCGACCGGTCATCGGGCACGAACTTCATGGCGTTGCTGAGCAGGTTCTCCACGATCTGGACGATGAGCGCCGGCTGGCCGAACACCGAATGAAGCGGTCGGCGTATCGTGATTTTCGCATCCCGATCGCAGACCATGGCATCGAGACTCCGCAGGGCCTCGGAGACCACTGATTCGAGAGAGACCGTGCGAAGGTCGCTCGAGACCTTGCTCACTTGGCTGTACGTAAGCAGGGCGCTTATCATGTCGTCCATTCTTCGGCTGGCCTGGACGATGCGCCCTAGATAATTTTTCCCTCGTTCCGGGAGCAAGGCTTCGTAATCCTGTATCAGTGCTTCGGCAAACCCATGCATCCCACGCAGAGGCGCACGCAGATCGTGGGACACCGAATAGGCGAATGTTTCGAGTTCTTCATTTGCCTTGTGGAGTCGACGGGTCGTCTTTTCAAGCCTCCGGTTCGCTGACAGGAGGTCGTCGAGCAGGGTTTCCATGTCTCGATTCAAACGTTCGACCTGTTCGACCCGAACACGCAACTCGGCGGTTCGATCCCGAACGCGATTTTCGAGCGCCTCAGCGTGCTGTTCCACTTCTTGTCGAAGTCTCGACTCATGCAACCCGACCGCGAGCTGGGCCGCCACCTCACGCCCTATTTCCACGTGCTCATTCGTGAAGGAATCCTCGGCCGTGAATCCAAAGGTCAACCCCCCAATGAGATGACCGTCTGCGACCAGGGGAATCCCCAATCCTCTTGCAATGCCAGCCGCATCGAGATCCTGTCCGATCTTGACCATTCCCTCCCCGAGATCCGCCGTGTTCTCCACGAATCGGTGCTCACCCTTCCGAAAGGTCTCCAGGATTTCGTCCGGGATCCGAACTCGCGCCCCAACTCCCAGCCCGGGACCTGTTATTCCCACCGCCGCAAGGGTCACCAAGTCGGACGAGTCGTCTTCGGTCACCATGACGGACGCACGGGAGATGGGCAGTAGTTCTCCCAGTCGATTGAGAGCCGCTTCGGCAACGTGCCTTGGCGAGCGTGCATCCAGGATTGCTTTCAGGATCTCGGACAGGATACGGAGTCGGTGGTTGGCAAGACGCAAGGCCTTCCGAGACCGGTTCCTCGCGCTGATATCGCGCACCACGGCCAACAGGAGGGGACCTTCGTCCAGGTCCACACGATTCAGGCTCACTTCCGTGTCGAAGGGGCTGCCGTCGAGGCGACTGTGGGTCCACTCGAATCGCTGGGGGATCGTAAACGCCGCCCGAATCTTTTCGAGCGCCTTGTCACGAGAGAGCCGCCCATCGGGCTGACGCTCCGGGGAAAACTGGTACGGCCTCGACCCAACCAACTGCTCCACCGTGGTGCCGAACATGTCGGCCGAACGTGGGTTTGCATCCACGAAGAGGCTTTCCTTCATGGTGAAGATGGCATCCGCAGCGGATTCGAATATGGTCCGAAACTTGATTTCGCTGCGTCGAAGAGCCTGCTCAGCCGCCTTGCGACGGTGCACTTCCACATCGAGTTTTTTTGCCCGTTCGTTGCTCACCATGGCCAACGCAATGAACCGACAAATCGCTTCGAGGGTCGCCATGTCTCCATCGGGAATCCTCGGAACATCCTTGAAACCCAACGACAGGCTCCCGACACAACGATCCGCGTGCAGGAGCGGCACGCAAAGTGCCGAACGAATCCCAAAATCTCCCAACGCCTTTCGCAGGGTTGCATCGCCCCGTTCATCATGCATGAAGTCTTCGGAGAATATGGGGGCACGCTGTTCCACGCAGGCCCCCTGCAGGCTTCGGTCGTACGGCACCGAGCCTCCCAATTTTTTCATGCTCGCCGGCAAACCCGCGACGTAGACCGGATGAAAACTCCGCGTCTGATCGTCGAGGCGGTACAGCGCCACCACCGACCCGGCAGAATAGTCCAACATGACATCGAGGGCCCCTTGTAACACCGAATCGCTATCGAACACCTTGTACAGGTTCTCTGCCAAGACGCTCACCGCCGCCTTGAGAACCTCTGAACGCGGCTCTGTGCCGTCCAGTTCCACCTGAGTCACAGCAAATTCTCCAGTCCCCGAGTCCCGCCAATCGCACCGACCCACCCGGAATCCTCACCCTCCTCGGACAGGCTCGAACCCAATCGCACATGCGGCCGATCGATGCAGGATAATAGCACAACCGATCGCCTGGACCAGACAAAAATGTCCCGGCACGAGGTGACGAACCAGAACGAGGAACGACAGGACAAGGATGAGCCCGATGTTGATCACTGACGAAGCAAGGGCGGTGGCCGATAAGAAGACAATACGACTTCGGTGGGCGTCAAGACTGGCTCGTAATGAGCGTCTGAAAAGCGACCGCACAAAGGCCCGCGGTCGTCTGCTGCTCGTGCGCAGGATTGGATTGATAACGGACTAATGATGGTGGTGATGGACGTGCGGTTCATCGCCGCAGTCGGCATCGCTGGAGAGTTGGCGGGCCATGTAGGCCACGACTGCCTCGCGCACGGTGCCGTTGGCCCCGACGCCGACGTCGATGTCGAACTGCCGGAACAGGTCCACCGCCTTAGGGCCCATGCCGCCTGCCAGGATTGCATGGGCGCCAAGCTCTTTGACGAATCCGGGAAGATCCCCTGGGTCATGGGATGAAGCGAATGGATTTTCCACGGATCGGGCACCGTCGACTTCCTCACCCTTCATGGTCACCACCGTGTAATGGGTGCAGCGCCCGAAGTGGCCACTGACCGGAGCATCCAATCCCTGGTCGCCGTTGGTGGCTACCGCAAGGATCCTGTGGCCGTTGCCCGGAGCGGCATCAGAGGTGGCGACCGACGCATCCGCCGTTTGTTCCGGAACCTTGGCCGTCTCAGTCACAGCCTGCGCAGTTGGCTTGGCCTCGGTATGGCTCGTCTTTGCGCCTTTTGCCTTGTCCTGGTCGGCGAACCGGCGAGCGAGCTTCCTGACGATATCCATGAGCGCAATGGCTGCCGGGTCGTCGGGCTTGCTCTCCACGATGGGCTTGCCACTGTCTCCCGACAAAACCACGTCCACGGTCAAGGGCACGCGCCCCAGGAACGGAACGCCCATCTGGGATGCTGCAGCTTCTCCGCCCCCCTTCTTGAACAGATCCACGTGCTCGCCGCAATGCGGGCAGATGAAGCCGCTCATGTTCTCCACCACGCCAAGACATTCCAGCTTCAACTCACGGACGAAATTGATGGACTTCCGGCTGTCCAGAAGCGCCACGTCTTGCGGGGTGGTCACCACCACCACCCCATCGGTATTGGGCATCAACTGAGCCACCGAAAGGGGTTCGTCCCCGGTTCCAGGAGGACAATCCACCACGAGGACATCCGCATGGGACCAGTCGCCTTCGGCAAGAAATTGCTGAATGGCTCCGGCCTTGCGAGGTCCTCGCCAAATCACAGGGGTATCCTTGTCGGGGAGGAACGCCGAAATGGACAAAACCTGTACCTTCGGGTTCGCGTACACCGGCAGGATACGTCCGTTCTCAGCACCTGCGGGAGTCCCTTCGACCCCAGCCATGAGGGCCGCGTTCGGGCCATGGAGGTCCGCGTCCAGAATGCCGATATGATATCCCTCCGCGGCCAGGCCAAAGGCCAGGTTCACCGCCACAGTGGTCTTGCCGACTCCACCCTTGCCGCTCATGACCAAAATCGTATGGGCCACCTTCGCTGCCGCGTCCTGCGCCTGTTTCTGCTGAAGATGAAACTCAACCTTTCGATTCTTTGTCGTCATAACCCTTTACTCCTCTTCCTTCGGGTAACGTCTCCGTCTACGCCGCCCTCGACGCCCAGGACGCCTTCCATTCCAATCGTTTACCGGCAACGTACCGGCCGCATATCGCTCGACCACGTCTTCTGCCGGACCCATCAGGCCCCACAAGATAGTCATTCCAAGCTGCTCAGCCAAGGGCATAAAACGACGATTGAACCCGCCGCAGAGCAAAACTCGAACACCAAGCCGCTGGAGATCCATGATCTGACGGGCGAAACGTTCGGGTCCTTGAAGCTCACGAACCTCGGTCGAAAGCACCTGCCCCGCCTCCACCGTGGCGACCAGGACCTCCTGGGCAAAACAAAACCGAGGCGCCACGTACCGACCGAACAGGGGAACGGCCACTTTCTGCACCGATCCAGGCGCATTTTCATCGTTATTGGAGACCACGCGACGTTCTTTCGGTGGGACGGGCCGATCCCGTCCCGTTGGATTCTGTGGATACACGCAGCCTTTTCACAAGCAAATTTCGTACCACTTTTTTCGGGATGCGCCCGACAAATCGCCGACGATCAATGAAAAAAGTCGGCGTACCCCGAAGATGGAGTGCCAGACCAGCCTGGATGTCACGCCGTACGTCCTCCATGGCAGCCGATTGGGCCACGCAGGCACGAAATCGCTTCCTGTCGAGGCCTGCCTTTCGGGCGAACCGTCCCAAGTCCGGAGGAAGATCCCGCCTGGGCCATTGAAATAGAAGATCGTTGGCCTGCCAAAAACGATGTTGGCGTCCGGCACAGGCGGCCATCAGCGCCATACGACAGGCAAACCGATGGAACGGCCGGGTCACCATGGGGTTGCAGGCCTGATCCAGGGGAAAGTGCCGGTGGATGAGGCGTACCTTGCCAGGGTGTTCAGCCACAATCCGTCGGACGTCATGGTGCCGCCCCCGGCAAAACGGGCACTCATAGTCGCTGTACTCGACAATGGTCACCAAGGGTTTCGCCGCCCCAATCCAATGGTCGCCTGACTCGGTGAGTCCCACGTTCAACCCTTGTGGCCCGACCTCGCCCGAGGCCTGCCAGTATTTGGGATAGGCCTCGACGAGCACGGCGGCCCCACCGAACAGCACGACGGCGGACAGCACGGACAGCGCCTTGTGCTGCCAATAGAAACCCACCGTCCTCGTAATAGAATCCCGCACACCACACACCATATAGCAAAGCCAAACGGAGGTGATCAGGAGCAGCACATTCAGGCCGTACGACGTGAAACAGAGGATACAGATGGCATGGACTCTGGTTAGGGAAATGAAGGCCATCACCGCACTGACCGCCACCGACACCCCGGCCAGCCCCATCAACGTGCCGGCGGGAACGTCCGCGTCGCTGCGGCCACTCCTTTTGAGCGTCCATGCGGCCGCAGCAGCCATGAGGAGATAGCCGAACAGGCCCCAAACCGACACGGGGACCCCGGCTGCCACCGAATAGGGACTTTCGGCCACCGTGTCGCAGTTGACCTTCTGGCTGTAGGCGCAAAAACTCCGATAGTTCGGGTCCTCGTGCACCTTGACATGGACCCGCGTCAGATCCGCCGAGACGCCCAGGCCCGCCAACGCCAGGACGAGCGCCACGATGGCGGCCAACCGTCTGGTGCGAATTAGCTTTTTTCGGTCCCCGTCGATGCCCTTGCTGTCCCCCCCGTCCGACGACGCACCGCCCTGCCCCTCTCGTTTCCTCTCAACTTCATGAAGGTCGGTTGAACGCGTGCTCCATTCCCGCGCCATGGTCATTGCTCTCCCGATTCGTTTCGACGTGCGGCCAAGACCCTGACACGCCGCTGAGTTCCGTGTATTTCCAAACAAACTCAAGAAGAACATGGCACAAAGCAGGAGCCGTGCCAGTCCCTCGTTCGCATTTCCATTGACATGAAATCGGCCAAAACGCAAGAGCCGCCCGTTTGGCCTTCGATAAGGCGGGAAAATCGTTGGGCGCAAGGGCGACCGCGCGGCCAGGCCTTCGACGCCATCGAACAAACCATATGGAACAAAACGGGACATGACGTCCCAACGCGACACAATGCTCCACGATGTCACGCCCACCCAGCCGCCTATACCTTGCCGCCCGCAACTCCCATTTCACGGAGGAATGCGTCGCCCAGACCGATGGCCAGCCCGGTGCGATCGCAAAGGCGCACAGCCCACGTGCATCCCCAAACGATGCGCGGCGAGGGCCAGCCATGGCCCGCAGTCCTGTGGGGCCCGTCCCAAAAAAACTGGCTCTTGCGAAGCCGTCCCCATTCACTTCCAGGCGGTTTCGAAAAAGTCATGCGGAGTCAGCGCATGCTGCCCACTTCCTTCCGAGAGCATCCCAGGTCGATGAGGGTCTGTTCTGCTTTGTGGCGAATGGAGGGATCGTCGTGTTTCAAGAACCGGCCGATCGTCTCCTTCGCCCCTTCCACCGATACCTTGGTCAGCATATCCAGCACGAAAGCGAGCTGTTTCGAATCGGTCACTCGCTCCAATTGGGCCAAAAGCGCTGGCCCGACGGCGGGCCCCATATCCTGCAGCACCGAACGGATTTCGTAGGCGAGCAGCAAATCAGTCCCATGCGCCACGAGGGCCGGCACCGCCCCGGCACCAAAGGCGGCCAGGGCCTTGTGCATGGGAGCACGAGACTGAAAGTCTCCCAAAAAACCGACCGCCTGATCCAGACGTTCCGGTTGGGATTCGAATACCCTCGCAAAGGCCTTGGGCGACAGCGCTCCGCTCAGCAGCGCCTTGACTCCCGAGTTAAAATCCATGGCCCGAGTTTGGGTTTGCCCGGTCCCCTCTGTCGCCTCCAAGCGTCCTGTGCCTCCAACCGACGCCTTCGAAGCCATGACGGGTTGTGCCACCTCGGGCCCCGAAGGGGCCACAGATGCCGCCAAACCTGATCCGACTGACAAATGGACGCCTGTTGTCGCCACAGAAGAGGCCGACGCAGCCTTTGGAATCGATGGAGACCTTGCTGGCCCGACAGCCGGAACAACCTCCGAGGCCTGCGGATGCCCAGGTGGTGCCTGCGGCACCGCGTCATCCCCGTGGATCTCTGTCGCACCGGCCGAAGCTCGCTCCGACAGCCGATAGAGGAGGTTCATCATCTTTTTTAGACTCTCCCCCGTCGGAGCCCCGTTCTGCTCGTGCCACCGGACCGAGATGGCCCGAGGCGTCAGGTGCAGCTCGTAGAAGGGCACTTCCAAAAGGTCGACTAATTCCTGCCGCACGACCACATCCTTCAGGAATCGCCGAACGCCCGGCTGGTCGGGAAAATCAATCTCCAGACCGTCGTCCAATTCAGTGACTCCGATCAGCAGGTCCGTCGTATCCCCAAACGTGGTTTTCAGTTCGGTCTCCGCTGTTTGGGGTCGGATGCTTCCGGATATGGGGTTGGGAGACACAAGGGTCACTTTTGCCAGATGCCGACTGTTGAAGAGATCGCACTGGATACGATATCCCCGAAACATTCCCTCGAGCTGCATGGAGGACGGGCCGGTGGAATGCAACTCAAGGTTCAGGTCGCTCGCCACCTTCGCCAGGCTGCCGATCGCCTCTCCACTCACTGTGCTCGAAAACGCGCCCTTGAGCACACCGTAGACAATCACAATGATGAGGAGCAAGAGAAGCAGGCCTAATCCTGGCATTGATTTCTCCTTAGCGATTCATTTTACGGTGCCAGAAGACGTCAAAAAGTCAACTTCAGTCGTTGTCAAAAAATATTTGGGGATTATGTTCATAGTTCAACGATGGTTGACATCGGACGAGATGTATATCGGCGGTTCTTGAAATGAGAATCAAAGGAAACCAGGTGCTGCCATGAAACTATCCACACGAACCAGATACGGACTTCGAGCACTCGTCGAGTTGGCTGCCCAAAACGGCAAGGGCCCTGTCATCGCGAGAAGTATCGCCGAAAATCAGGACATTTCGAAGAAATATCTGGACAACATTTTTACCTCGCTCAGGCTTGCCGGCCTGGTCAGAACTGTCCACGGCGCGACCGGAGGATACCTGTTGGCGCATCCCCCCGAATCGATCACCGTGGCAAACGTGATCATGGCTCTCGAAGGAGAGATTTCTCCTGTCGACTGCATCGACCACCCCGACCTGTGCAACCGTTCGTCTGAATGCGTGACGAGGCCGGTCTGGGAAGAGCTGCGAGACGCCATGCTTGCTGTTCTCGAACGACACACGATCGCCGAGTTGGCACAGGAGTATCGAGACAAGCAGGACCTGGCCTGAACGGATCGTATCCCGATCCGTTTGCACCCATCGTCTTTGTAACGGGCCCTGCCTGGAGGAAAATCTCTGTCCCGACGAAAACCGTCAGGGTCGACGATCGACCAGCCATGACAAGCAACGGCGAGCAGGCAGGCTCATCCAATCCTTCGAAGACACAATCTTGAATAGAATGCGGCCCTGCCGCCCCACCAGATAGGTTTCCGGATACTTGGTCGTGCCCAAACCAGCAGCCCATCGGCCTCCTGGGTCCCACAGCCACAGGGCTCGCCCTTGTGGGGCTAGGGCAGGATGGTTCGCCCAAAATTTGCCCAACGTCTTCAAGTCCGTGTCCACATTCACGAACACGAATCGCAGCGACATGCTCTGTGAACGACGAGCAGCCTCGACCATGGAAGGCAATTCCTCGATGCAGGGGGGACAGGTGGACGACCAAAAATTGAGCACGACGATCGTGTCTCGCGGCAGGCCTCGCCGACGCCCCGCGGCGACCGTTCCGCTCTTTTCGAGCCTCAACCCCGCAAGCCTCACGGTCTCAACCCTGCCCGCATTCCCTGTGACCGACTCGGGGTCGAGTCCCTCACAGGCCGACCGGCGACCCCATCGAGCACTGACCAAGTAGGCGTGGAACACGACGCCCAACAAAGCCAGGCCGCCCAAAGCTCCGACTGCCAGGGCCCACCATGGCCGCCCAGCGAATGAACGAAAGCCCATGCTACCGTTCAGCCAGGAGTTGCCGAACCAGGGCGGACATGCGAGCCAGACTGTACGATGATCCGACCCAGACCTGACGGATGACGCCTTTGCGATCGATGAGGACGATGGAAGGCGTTTTGAAAAAATGATACCTGCGGGCCGCCTTGGCTCCCGGGTCGGCAGCGAGATCGAAGGGAACAGGCAGCTTGGCCGCCTCGGCCTTGACCTCGGCCAGCGTGTTTCGAGCCGGTCCTAGGATCACGAGGCCCCGTCGGCCAAATCGACGATGGAGTCGAA
The DNA here is from genome assembly GCA_021162935.1 of Deltaproteobacteria bacterium. Classification (GTDB taxonomy): domain Bacteria; phylum Myxococcota_A; class Polyangia; order HGW-17; family SLPX01; genus JAGGXR01. Next base: position 18,717 of record JAGGXR010000036.1, on the reverse strand, counting down.
CCAGCTTCTTCAACGAAATCTTGCAGGACGCGCACCAGGTGCCCCAGAATTCGACGAGCACGACCTTGCCCCGGAGACCGGACAGGCTGATCCATCGACCAGAGGTGCTTTGCACCGAAAAGCTTGGCGCGCGGGAGCCCACCAACAGGAGCCGCAGGAGCTGCTGGAGCGGAGGCACTGCTGCCAGCCGCAAAGAGACCAATCGGGTCGTGCCACTGGAAACCACCGATAACGTGATGGACTGCCCCTGGCCCTTACCCGAGGCCGCCCGGATCACCTGTCTCGGGGTGGCAACCTTGTGGCCGTCCACCGCAGTCACCAGATCACCAGCCTTGAGTCCTGACCTCTGGGCCGGCGAGGTTGGAAGCACCTTTCGGACACGCACGCCTCCCGATCCCCGCCCCATCGTAAAGCCCATCCACCCCCGCGCCTGCGCCGTCCCGGTCCAGGAAAGCAGTATCGCAAGCGCCAGGGAAGTCACGATCACAGCCTTCCAGCCAATCACCACTTCGGTCCAGCCAGTGGTTGCCCCGTCGCGCTGCGTTGTCGTCCGATTCATCCGTTGCACGGCCGCCTCCTTACTAAGATGGCCGCGAACAGGGTCGCGACTCAAACCATTGGCCAGTTGCGCTGGCGAGAATGCCGCACAACCGACGCTTGATTCTTCACCAGCACAGACTTAGTATAAGGGCTGAAATTCAATGACAACCCAAAAAGCAAAAACTCTTTTTTCATTTGCATTTTCTGACCTATTTCGGGAGATTTTTTTTGAACATTGGCTTTTTCCCCCTTGCTGACATTAAGGATGACCATGACGACCACCAAGACACAACCCAAGAGCCCATTGTACTCCATTCTCGCCACCACCCTCTTAGGCCTGATCCTGGGAGCCTGCGGGGTGGGCGGCCCGGGGGACCAACAAAAAGACGCTGCCGTGCAGGATTCGACCGCGAATCAGCACGACTCCATGGTGCAGGACGGAACCACGGAGCCAGATGCCTATGTGAAGCCCGTGGTCCAGTCCATCGACGCATCCACCCTACGACACGTCCAACTTCCCCAGCAGGGAGCGGGACAGACCTACTTGGACCTGCGTGAGCCGCCCGAGTTCATCCAGGGCCACATCCCTCACTCCAAGAACATCAAGCTGTCGGACCTGTGGGACGGCTCAGCCCTGACGAGCGATGCAGCGTCGCTCCTGATGGATGCCACCATCGCCGAGGACATGCCCCTGTTTTTTTATGGCAAGGCAGCGGATCAGTCCACGATCCAATCGATTGCACAGGCGGCGATCGACGATTTGGGCTATACGGATGTGTGGGTCCTGAACGGTGGCATGGAGGCCTGGCGCGCCAAGCATTATTATGAAGACATCGAGATGTCGGCCATCCTGTCGGACCATTACGGTCCCATTCCAACCGATGAGTACATCATCGACGCCATGGACACGACAGCCTATGCCCAAGGCCACATTGCTGGTGCCTACAACATCGACGGCGACGATGCGACCAACGTGTTCAACGTCGCCGATGGCACCTGGAAAAACGACGGCCAGCCCTTGATCGACGTGGTGACCTGCAACGCAAAGGCGATCATCTTCTACTGCGTCAACCCGGGCTGCGGCGTGAGCGAGGCGGAAGCTGGAGCCACCGAGCAAATCGGCTGTCTGAGCGGCGCCAAAATCTTCCACTTCGCAGGCGGCACCGAAGCCTGGCAAAACGCCGGTCATCCCATCGCCTGCGGCACTGACCCGAACGGTTCCTGTAACTAGAACCCCATCTCAGAAACACATTTGGGAAAAACCAGGACGAAGGCTCCTGACTATCGGCGGGGGCGGCCGACAAGCGCGGCCATCTCTTCGCCTGGAACCTCGGGCGCCTGCTCGGCGCTCTTGTGGAAGTCGAAGATGAAGGTGGCGGTCAGTTCCACCTTGCTGCGCTGGTAGAGCGAGTAGCTGCGCGAGTGACCGAAGGCGAAATGCGCAGCATCATTCGAATCGTTGCGGAAAAAAGAATACAGGAGGTCGATGCGCACCCAGTCCTTGATGACGTAGCCATACTTGGCGTAGATGTCGATCTTGTAGTCTTTCCTCGTGTCCGTGTATCGCGTGTCGAAGCGAAACTTGTAGAAATTCTTGAACGTCACTTTGGCCTGACCGAACAGTTCGTGGCCCTTGTACTTGAAGGCAATGGCCAGACGGGGACCATGCCCACGATACGTGAACGTGTCCAGATCGCCCCAATCCTCTTCGTATTGGTACCCCACGGCTGCGGCGCCCCAGGTGAAGGGCACGCCGAGCAATTCCGCGTCCGCCTTGAAGACCTTGTCGTGTCGGTCCTTGGCGACGTACGTCGCGTCCGGATCTTCGTATTGACCAATGGGAAGGAACAGGATCCGGCCCAGCAGATCGCCCACGTTATGCGCATAGCTCTGGTACTCGAACGACGAGGTGACCCGGCTACGCAGGTACTTCGTGTGCCAGACCTTGGCGGTCAGTTCCACCCGATGGCTCTTCATGTCGATGTTGGCATACGTCTCGCTGGGAGCCTTGGAGTCGTAGAACTTGCCCGTAAAGTTATAGGAACCTTCGAGCACGAGGCCCAGGGGCCCGTCATATGAAAAGTCAATGCTCGGAGCGAGTTGGAGGTAGCTCCAGACAGGATCGGCTTCCCGAGAAACCTGGATGCCAGGGGTCACTCCGATCTTAAGGGTCTCCAACGGACGAAACTCCAGGCGCGGATCCAGTCGTGCGCTCGTCTTGCGCAGGTCGTTCGTGCGCTTCTTCGCCTGGAGGTCGAACCGAAGTTCATCGAGAGAAATCTCGCCTTCCACGGAAAAGTCCAACCATCGAAGCAACTCGTAGTCGAACGACGTGCGGCTGCTCAAAAGCCCCACGATATGCGGGATGGCCGTGGCCCCGAACTGGCCCCGACGGTCCACGAACGCGTTGTCGTCGAACCGCAGCCCTGTTTCCAATTCCAGGCTCAGACTTCGTTCGAGGGGCGGTGCTGCATGCCCAACGCCAGGCACAACCATAGCAACGCCAAGGAGCACGAACGCGAACCAACGTGCCGCCACGAGACGAGTCGGTCGACCGCGCCGTTTCGTTTCAATCGAGTCCTCCGTTTGTTCAGGACACAGAGGATGGTCGAGTTGCTTCATTTCAGAAATTCGCATGTGTGTGAGATCCTCGGGTGATGATTCAGTAGACACAGGTGGGACAACCACCTTCCGAACCGGATCGTTCCTTCTTGCCGAGCTGGGTACGAGAACTCTCGTAATGGGCCACGATGGGCTTCGTTTCCAATGTGAGCGTCTGCGTATGCACGCAGCCGCCAGCCCCCAGGCCCATGGCCGACGCGACGGCCATCGAGACAATGGCGAGGAATATTTTCATGGGATGACCTCCACGTCCGTCTTGGCCCAGGTCCTCGCACAGCCGTCGCTGACCACGACCTGAACCGGATACTTCTCCCGGCAACAGACCTCGGTGGTGACCCAGGTCACCTGTGGGCCGCTGCCTTCCACGTATCCAAAAGGCACAGTCCACTGGTAGCTCAACGCATCGCCTTCCGGATCCACGGCATCCGCCGTGACCACCGTGCTTGCGCCAAGGGGAATGCTCGTTGGATCCGCAGTCACCGAGCGGACGACGGGAGGCTGATTGTCATCCCTGCAGGCTGGCAGCACCTCCACATCCAGGCTCGCCTGGTCCGAACCGCCCTGCCCGTCGTCCACCGTCACCGCCACGTGCGCCACGCTCTCGTTCGGATTGATCATTCCACTGGGAGGGCTCCAGACCACCGAAGACCCGGTATCGGATTCCAGGCTGCCTTGGTCCACGGTCCATTGGACCGCCTCGCTTTTGATGGTGTCGCCATTGGGGTCCCACAGGTCCAACTGGAACACCACCTGCTGGCCCTGACGAACCTGAGGTGCATCCACGGCCTTTCCGTCCATCAAGATCTTGTTGATCACAGGATCCTGATTCGGTGCCGGCGTCAGGTCGGACCACTGGCAGGACGCCAGGGTCAAGCCCATGATTGCCAATGCTGTCTTTTTCATGTCGTGCCTCGTCGGGAAATGCATCAAACGTACGATATCGTTCCGTGAGCTTCTTGAAGGTACATCCATATCGCCAAGCGCTCACGTCACTTAGTGGAATCCTCTCTCGTTTCACAGAGATAGTCACTCACGAACGACAGGCAAGAAAATGATGACCACGACTTATTGCACCACGACCTCATCTTGGCAGAGGCCAATCTCCATGACCAGGTAAAACAGAATCTCTTCTTGCGGCAGCAGACCGGAATGTGTGCCTCCCATGGCGCCCACGGAATGGTACGTGGTGTAGAGCACCCGGCCGCAGTTGTACGGCCAGGACACGGTCAAAGGACGCGTGGCTCCATCCACAGGTCCCTCTACCCAAACCCGCGGCAGCATATATAATTCGTGATTCGGGCCCTGCCCGTGTTCCGGGTCGTACCCGACGAAGCCTTCGTGGATGCCGCTGATCTCGTCCCAGTTTTCTTCGAGCGACAGCGCGTCGGGGGAAATACCCTGGGCGGCCAGCCAGGCGGCGAGATCCGGGTCCAAGGCATGTCCGGGGACCGAGTCATATTCGGGCGACCCGTCGCAATCGAGTTCGTCGCCCGTGCCCCAGTCGCTGCCGCAGTTGCCGAAATCCAAAAACTCGGGCCAGGCGGAGTTCACCCACTCCTCGGACCAGTCGGCAATGTACCACTTGCCGCCGTCCCACACGTACTGCTTCATGTTGTCCTGCACGTCGCTATCTGTGTAGTCGCTGACGCCGTCGGAACAGGGAACGAAAATGATGTGGTACTGCTCCATTTTATTTACGTCATGAAGCAGGTCACTAAAACTCGGACCCGAACCGTCTCCGCCGTTGTCATAGACGTCGAAGATTCCCTGTTCGCTTCCCCAATCGAACGTTCCGTCCGCAGGATCCACAGACCCCATACCCACCTTGCCAAAGATGTCTTCCATGTGGTCGTAGGATCCAGTGGCCAAGGCAATCTTTGGAATTGTGTCTCCCTTGTCCGGATCGGTCCGGCTGGGAAGGGTGGTATAGTCGTCGGTGAGGACGTAGGTGCCAGCGCCGCCTGGAACCGAATACTCCTGGACGTGCCGGAATTGGCCCTTCTGGACACTCAACCAGAAATGGCCGCCCGGCATCACGGAAAGCTCGAACGAACCATCGGGATTCGAAAAAACGTGGGCCACGCCCGGTTCGGCGCAGGGCTCGCAGTACACGTGGTCAGGAATGGCTTCAGGCGGCGCCGTGTATGCCGCAACGATGGCGCCCGATACGGGGAAGAGCTTGCCCGGGCCCCACACGGTTCCCTGCAGTTTCGCTGCAGGTCCGACGTAGGCGTCTGGATAGATCGTCCCGCCGTCACTGTTGTTTCCGTTGTTGGAATTATCATTGGTGTTGACGTTCCAGCCTTCGTGATTGTTCGACTTGGCCGGCCCGCAAGCCGCCATCGTACCGAGCATCAATATGGCCAGACCCCATCGGTAGCACTGTCTCATGCCTCTGCCCTCCTACGGTTCGGTCACGCCGAACCCTTCGCCCTATGGCGACCCACATGAGGCCACCTCAAGCATCATATATTTCTAAGTGATGTTGTACCACAACAACGGCCCGAAGGAAAAGCAGGATCTGGGTGTGAGCAACGGAACCTGTCATTTGCACCAATAAGAGTCGGGCCTCCGGTCCGCCAGGACATCGTTTCTGCGCGTAATCGTCTTGTGGTCCGCTTCGTCTGGATCGATATCCTCCCACATCACCGACGTCTCCCCTATCGGTCCATCCCTCAGGATCCGACCGTCTGGAGACACGATGCGACTTGCGCCCGTAAAATCCAAAACCTCGCCGTCTACGCGCGCCTCCCGGCCGACCCGATTGGCCGTCACTGTGAACACATGGTTCTCGATGGCTCGTGTCACCATGGCCGCCTGGCAGTATGGCAACACGAGATTCGCCGGGTGTGCGATGACCTGGGCGCCTTTGAGCGCCAGGGTCCTGGCCGACTCTGGGAAGAGCCAGTCGAAACAAACCATCACGCCCACCCGAACCGAATGGACCTCGAACACGTCGAATCCGCCCCTGCCCGGATCGAACAGCTCGGTTTCTCGATCGAAAAGGTGCACCTTGCGGTAGACGCCCACTAGGCCGTCCTGGGAAACCAGGATTGCACTGTTGAACAGGTCATGGCCCGCTGACTCGGCCATGCCGAACACGATCGCGGTCTCAAGCCGTTTGGCCAGATTCGAAAATCGTCGCACGGTCGCACCGTCGTTGGCTTCGGACAGGCTGGCCAGTTCCCCTCGGGTTCGAAATTGGTACCCGGTGGTGCAGAGTTCAGGAAGAACCCAGAGGTCGACGTGGCACGACCCAGTGGCGCCATCGAGGCAGGCCGACTCGAACATAGCTTCGATTGCGGCCAGGTTCTTTTCCTTCGCCCCGAACTCAGGACTCGTCTGCATCACGGCAACTCGCATATACCAACACTTAGGCAAGGATTGAACGCTTGTAAAGCTTGCATCATGTGTTGGCATCAGGTCTGATTGCATATCTCCATGGGCAAAGGATCTCGGCCCCGAAGATGGCATCATCGGGCGACCGTCTCGTGAGCGAGCCAAAACGCGGCGACACCACGGCCTTTCCGCCGGTGGCGGCTTGATAACGGGCCATCCGGCATGCGCAGCTTCGTTGGGCTGTTTTCAGAAACCATGATCGATCAGGAATTTCCAGGCCACGGTCACACCACTTGACTGAAACCTCAAGGTGATGGAAGACTCCTTGCCATGCCGGGGAGCAACACATTGTCGAATGAAAGCCACAACACCTTACGAGGCCCCTTTCGCGGTGCTCTGCCCTTCACCGAGGCGGATGCCTCGATTTTCATGGGCAGAGAGCGGGAGGTATCCAAACTGCTCGACCGGGTCTCGAAGGCCAACTTTCGCTTTGGAATTCTGACCGGAGAGTCGGGCGTTGGAAAAACCTCGCTGCTTCGAGCCGGCCTGGTGCGAGGCCTGGTGGAACGAGGCAAGCCTGCCGCGTTTCCTTTGTATGTGGACTGCGCCCTCGGCCTCCAGGAAAGTCTGGCTGCGGGACTCGCCGAACTCGAAACGAAAGCCCCCGACTCCAAATCTGATGTTTTGGCGCGCCTGTCCAAGTTACCCAGAGCGCTGGGCCGACAGGTCCTGGTGCTTCTGGACCACGTCGAAGACGTGGTGATACACTCAGATGCCCGAGATCGTGCGCTCCTCCAGAAAATGACCCGAGCGTCGATCCAAGCATCGGCGCCGCCGCTTTTCGTGACCGTAAGCAGCGACACGCTGCCGGTTGTCATGGAACTTGCTGCCTTTCTCGGCCTGTCGATCCCTCCGGGCATGGTGTTCGTGCTGAAGCGATTCGATACATCGTCCTGTTCGGCTCTGCTCGAACAATCGGCACTTGCCTCGAATCAACATTTCGAAGCCGGCCTGCCCGAAATGATGGCTCAGGACCTTTCCGTTGAATCGGATATCCTGCCGCTCACCATGCAACTGGCCGTGGCTGGCGCTGTCGCGGCCAGAAAGCTTGCCAGTAATGACTATCTAGCCGCAGGGGCGTCGAACCATCTCATTCCTGCCTATGTTGAAAAACTCGCATTGCAAGCAGGAAAAAGCGGCGTCGATGTCTTGTCCTATCTCGCAGACCGTCGCGAAGCAGGCACCGGATGGGTTTCCCTGGAACGGATCGCCCGTGAAGCGGGATCGAGCAAGCAGGACACCGAGGCGATCGTCTCGTCGTTCATCCAAGTTGGCTTGGCCGACAGAAAGGGCGACGACTGCCGTTTGTCCGGTCGCTCATTGGTCCCAACCATTCGTTGTGTGGACGGCCCCATTCGAGCCCGCCGCATCCAGGCTGCCATCCTGGTCAAAGGCCGAGTGGCGTCGGAACGACCGCTTCTGCTCCATCATCTGTGGCAGGCACGGTCCTACCGTCCGACCACCGAGGCTGAACGGGCATTGCTGCGCAAAAGCAAGGTTCTGTGGGGATCGGCTGCTGGAGCACTCCTCCTCGTGGTCATCGGGTTGTTCGTGTGGGTCCAAATCGCTGCAAGCTCCGCTAGGCAATGGGCGTTGGCGGGGCCCGGTCCGGCGCAACAGACCGTCGTGATCCGTCGAGCAAAAAGCGTTGCTTCTCATCTTGCCCTTCTGCCCATTCGTCCGGCACCAGGCAGTCTCATCGAAGATACAGGCATTCCGGCTACTGGTCTGACGGCTCGTTGGTCGAAGACCCTGGCCCATAAAGCCCGAGGTCTGCGAGGAGGGAGCCACAGCGGCGTGCCATCCTGGTTCTCCCAGCTCGTCCAAATGACGAATCCCAGCAGACGGGGCGAACTCCTGATTCTCGCCGGAAAAACGAAGCGGGGGTGGAAGGCGCTGACCGCTCTATCCGAAGGAAAAGGGCTGGCACGAGCCATTGAATTCGTAAGGCTGGTCGGCACCGGAGAACCTGATGAAGTGGCCATAGTAAATAGGGCGCTCAAATCACATCGATTGGAGCTGCGGGCCTTGCGGGCAGCGTTCTGGATCGCGATGCGAAATCCATCCAAGGCGGCCCACCTCTTGGAGCGGAAAGCACATTGGGCGGACGCCCTTCAGCAGGACATGTCCACCCTGCCCGCCTCTGTATTTGTGAGCAACGCTGACCTGGCGAGAGTCCTCTCGCGCAAAACAGCGGCCCGGCTCCTGCCCGACGTGCTTGCAGGCAAGGCAAAAAAGCTGCCCTTGCCCATTGTCGCTCGAGCGCTGGCCGTCCACGACATCTGGACAAGCACTGTATGCGAAGCTCTCCTGAGTCGCTATGGCCAAAAGGCTGCCCCCCCTGTCATCTCGGCCCTCGTGGCGTCGGGGGCGCCGGTCGATGCATCTGCAGCATTTTTGCGTATTCTGAAACGTCTCGGCGACAAACCCAAGGGCGTCACCGTGCAGCCCATTGTCACGGCCATCGGCCGAGTTGGTCTCTCAGAGGCCCGAGCTGCAGCAAAAACCGCGCTGCACTTCGGTTTGGGCGCGGCGCTCGCGTCCAAAATGACAGAACTGGCGACCTCGAAGGACGCAACCATTCGCCGCAAGGCTGCCGCCGTCCTGGCCGAGTTGGCAGGAAGCGTGTCCACTGATGCAAACCTGCTCAATGCTTTGCTCAAAGACCCGGAAGCCGAGGTGCGAGCCGAAGCGGTCCGGTGGCTTGGTAGACAGCCCAAACCATCTGGAGCCACGCTGCTTCGGGCCACATCCGATCGATCCGTGACTGTTCGCGCCCAGGCGATGGCGGCCTTTGCCCGTGCCCGACGAAACGACGTGGATCCATACAAGATCGCCAAATTCCTGTTCGGAGTCGCCAAGTCCGGACCGGGTGGGATGCGGGGCGACCTTGCCCGGGCAGCCGCCCTCTTGGTCAAGGATACACGCCAATGGGACGTGGCTCAAAATTTCGTACTGACGGCCGCGCGAAATCCCAGCCCCCAGGAACGAGCCAAAACGGCAGTGGCGCTCCCTATGCTCGCCAAGGTCCGGTCAGACGTTGCCATGCGGGTTTGGACCCGTCTTGCCGGGGATTCGAATTCCCAGGTTCGTCTTGCCGCCCTGCAGGCCGCCCCATTGTTCGACAAGACGTTGCGGCCGCAGACGGTCACCACCTTATTGAAGTTGGTAGCCGACAAGGACCCTCGGGTGGCCGAAGCCGCCTTGTCCGCGTTCGTTTCGCCCATGTGGCAGAAGGCCGCCGGCCCCAACCTGTTCCCGAGTCTCATGGCCGTCCTTTCCACGACACGTTCACCCGGATTCGTGGCCAGGGCCACGGCCCTCCTCGCCGTGATCCAGCCGCCTTCGACCGGCTCCGGCGCGAAGATGAACCAAGTGCTCTCCAAGGTACTCGCAAACGTGTCCGATGAGACGACTCGAATGGCAGTCATCCACACCGCCCGTTCTTTGGCCTTGCCATCCGTCCTGATGACCGCCGCAAAGTTGGACGACCAACGAATCGCAACTCAATCGCTGCATGTCCTTTGTCGGGCAGGAGGCGCGACAATCACGAACGCCATCTCGACTCTGATGGACAATCGGAAACTCGAAGCGGTTGCCATTTCCTGCCTCCTTCGTGGCCCAGCCTGGGATGATCCCGGCTTGGCCAAGAAGCTGAAACGACGCATCGACCTGCTGACCAAACGAGGCCGGCTTGCCTTGTCCGCTCTTGCCCGCTGCAAAACCAACCACGAAGTCGTCGGTCGCACCCTGTCCAGGGCGGCGGCGGACCCGAGATTCAACCTGCGCATGGCCGCTGCCGAAGCGGCCGCACAGAACCCGGAACGATACCGAACGACCCTTTCCCGGCTGCTCCATGATTCCTCCACCGAGGTACGACGGCGTGTCACGGTGGGCGTGGCCCGAGCCTGGGCGGCCAAGTGGTCGGCTACGAAACTGGCCCACATCATGGATCGCAGCCTGGCGGACCGACACAGACGACTTGCCGCGACCCTCGCCTTGTGGTTCCAGATGAATGGTGGAAACGCAAAGCGACGCAAAAACGCCCGGGCGGCCCTCGAAAAGGCTCGGCGCTCGAACCGTCCCATCACGAAGATTTTGGCAGGAGCCGCGCTCTTGTCCGCTTCGCCCAAGGGTCCCGTGCAGCCGCTCGTCGACCTCATCGCCCACGAATTTCTATTTTGACGACTACTGTGCTCGTCGGTCGTCCTGAGCGGAATGGGGCGTGTTCACTCCCAGAGCCCTTCGGGTCGGGATCCAAAGGGAATCGAAACCTCTGTACGTCTGTCTCGCCACGCAGGATCCGTTCCAAGTCCGTTCCTGGGGATCATGCCCATCGGCTGGGCCGGTCTCGTCATCCTCGCCATCGTGACCTGGCGCGCGACGCATTGGGCAGCCGACCTGCCGGCTGAATTCAGACGAACTGCAGCCATTGGCTTCGTATCGGCCGCCCTACTCTACGCGGTCGGCTTTGCGGGCTGCACGCTGGGATGAACCTTCCGATCGCCACCGACCTGACGCCGATCTCGTGAGGCCAACAGCACATGGACCCGGATGTCAGTATTGCCCGGCGGGATAGACCGTAAACGAGACGACCGAGGAAACTGTTGCCCCGCCTGAGTCCTGCGGGAGAGTCTGATTCGAATAGGCGACGCCATAGGCATCCTTGAGAAGCTTGACGACAATTGCCACCCTGGCTCCCGCCGCTGGCACCCCCGTGGGCCACAGCACCGACTTGGCCACGGAAAATTCCAGGGCGTCCTGTCCCACCTTCACGGTCCCGGTCAGCCAGGCGAGATCCGTCAGGTTGGCGAGGCCGCGCCACCCGGCAGCGTCGTCCAAGGCCTCATCCACCTGTGCCCCCCCAATGCTGCCGGCAGCGAATTCGGCTCCGAATCCCGTCGCGGATACGGTCAACGTGCCGCTGATGGCATCGTCGAGGGAGCCAGAGTTGTCCGAGAGCGTGGATATATCCGAAACACCCGTGGACTGGCCGTCATCGACGTCCAGGTACAGCACGACGGACTCGGTGGCCCCCATGGTTCCCTCGACGCCCACGTACAGACGATCGTCATCGAACGCCACGTACAGGACGTGCAGCGCTCCAGGAGTCGCGTCGGTGGTCTGGTCGTTCGTGGCCTGCTGAAGCAGGCTGTCCCAATCCGTCAGGCTCCCATCCACCGTAATGCTCGCATTCAAAATGTATTCGAATCCGTCCGTGAGGGTGTTGTCTCGGCCGCCACCATTGCTCACCTTGACGTCCACGGAACCTGCAGCGTGACTCGGGGTGGTGCAGACGATGCTTTGGGCTGTCGAAGATTGGATCTGGGCTGCCTGGCCGTCGAAGAAGACCTGCGGTTGGGCCGCGAATCCGGTGCCGTTGATCGTGACCACGCTGCCGCCGAGCACCGTGCCCCGCGGCTGCACGATGGACGCAATTTGAGGCGTCGCGTCCGTGGTCACCTCCAGGGCGCCCGCCTGGTCCGTGGCAAAACCGTTGTCGGAACCGTCCTGATCGCAATAGAGCCAGCTATTTCCACCGTCCTTGGAAAAGCGATACGCATACGAATAGGTCCCTGCCTGAGCCACGGTCAGACTGGCCATGTATTCGTCATTTGCCAGATCGCCCTGGGTCAAACCATCCACGCTCGTATTGTACCCGGCATCGAACCACTGCCAATTCGCATCAGTCGAAGGGTCGGTGTTCGAAGGTCCATAGCCGACCTGAGCGGCCACACCAGCACCCTGGCCTGCTCCAGCAGTGATTCCTTGAGCGAACACGCGTCCGTAGATCAGCTCCGTCGGGCTGGAAACCGTGGTCTGGGTCGAGGCGGGCCATTGGAGTTTGCACCAATCCACGAGGCCCGTGGCGTCTCCCGTCACCGTCATGTTCCCTGCGAACGAAGAGCTGTACCCGTCGTCAGAACCATCCAGGTCGCAGTAGGTCCAGGGGCCGCCGTTGCGTCGGAATCGATATCCATAATCGAACGCACCCTCTGCCTGTGGAGTAAAATGCGTTTTGTATTCGTCGTTGTTGCCGGTGGGCCCGTCTTGGTTGTAGTCCGCCTGCACCCAGATCCAGCCCTGGTCCGTCTGCGGATTGGTACCGGCAGGTCCATAGCCGGCCTCGGCCTCGACGCCGTCGCCCTGCCCCGGTCCCTCGGTCACCCCCTCGGCAAAAACTCGACCGAAGACCAGATCCGTGTCCGCGCCAATCTGGCCGTCGAGCGTTGCCGGCCACTGGAGAATGCACCAGCCCACCATGGGCTCGCTCTGATCCTGGACCGTCAATTTCCCGGCCTGATCCGTCGAGTATCCGTCGTCCGAACCGTTCAGGTCGCAATACGTCCAATCCCCGCCGCCGTTCACCCGATAGGCGTAGTCGTACTGCCCCGCTTGGGCAACGGTCAGATTCGCCATGTACTCGTCGTTCACTTCGTCAGCATCCACGTTGTACACCGCGTCGGTCCAGACCCAGGATGCGTCGGTGGTGGGGTCCGATCCTGCCGGCCCATATCCGAGTTGGCTCGTGATGCCCCGCCCCTGGCCCGGCTGGTCCGTGACGCCTTGGGCATAGACCCGACCCATGATCAACTCACTGGCCACCTGAGCCTGGGTCGTGGTCGATGGAGGATACTGGAGATTGCACCACGAAATGTCCACCTTGGGCTCGTCTTTGTATTCGAAGCCGCCCACGAGCTGGGCCGACGCTCCGTTGCCAAGTTCCACGGCCACGGTCACTGAGCCCGCGGCCGCCCCAGGAGGCGTCGTACAGCTCGCATGGCCATTGTCCGCAACGGTCACGCCCGTGGCCGCCACCGCTCCGAACCGAACGGTCATCCCATCAACAAATCCAACCCCACTCAGTTCCACCGAAGTTCCGCCGGCCAACGGACCAGAAGCGGGGCGCACCGAATAGAGCGCCAGCGTCACGTCCGCGTCTCGGACCGCCGCATCCTGTGTCGTCCCACCGCCGCCCTTGGTTGGGCAGCCGGCGAACAGGCCAACCGACACCAGCAGAAACACATGCAGCAGCAGCGCCCCACGTAACCCGTTCCACGATGTGTTCAATGTTCCGTTTGATCGCATCACCATTGTCATCCTCCAACGTACTGCCACGACCGAAGCGCGATTGTTCCCTTCTCCATAACCTGGAACGGCCCCCATGGTATGACCAGTCCGAACCGATCCCCCAAAATACCTGCTGCAAGACCATCGTGCAGATCCACGGGAGTTCAGTCCGATCACGCCCACCTAGAGTACCTCTTCGCTGCGATTTCTCAACAGATCCTTCATCTGCTCTGCGTTGATCACGGCCTGGGCGCCGTGGTGGTTGTTGAACATAACGAACACGTCCTTGCCACTCGATCCGGCCTCCAAGATGACGGGGGCCGTGTCGGCCAATTCTTGCTCGTCGTAGAGGTAGTCAAATCGGTCCGTGGTCTCGATTCCGCGGCGGAACCAGTTTTCCTTGTTGCGGCCGTGGTATCGAAAATAAGCGCCCGCCACCGTCTCGATCCTTTGGAACGGAACCGTCGCCTCACTTGAAAACTGTGGTTCGTCCGCCGTCACCCACACGGCTCCCACATCACGAAGCATCCGGGCCGTCGGCCCGATTGCGTCCGGCCGATACCAGCTTCCATGGCGAAACTCCACGGCCAACGACAGGCCGACCAGAAGCTTCGACAGGGCAATAATCCGGTCCAGGTTCCCGCGGTCATAGCGAAACGAAGAAGAAAACTGGACGAGGACGAAACCAAGCCGATCCGCCTCGTGGAGAGGGCTCAGGGCATCGACGAAACGTCGCGCCACCTCGCGCACCAAGCCCTGGTCCTGAATCCGCAGTTTTCCTCCCTGCACCGGAACCGAACGAGGCAGGGCCGCGGCCAGATCACGCGGCAGACTCTTCACTGCCACGGCGTGGCCCGTCAACGCGCCGTACGCCTTGATGTGAAACAAAAAACCGGGTTCGGTGCGCGCTGCCCACAGGGTCGCATTCCGCCTGGAAGGCAGCGCATAATAGGTCGAGTCGACCTCCACGGTGGAAAAACGCCCGGCGTAGTACCGCAGGCGAGCCTCGGAGTTGGTGACTCCAGGCGGATAGAACAGGTTCCCCTTCACCAGGGACCGTTCTGTCCAGGAACATGTGCCGACCCGAATCATGACGATTCAGCATAGGAGAAATCTGGAGCCAGGTCCATTCAAACGTGGAATTGGGATGCTTGGTTGATTCCAAGACACCCGGCATTCGACCTGTCTGCGCTGCCTTGCCGTCCCGGACGAATCAAACTCCAAGCCCCACTTCCTTCGATCGCCACGTTCGTGCATCTACTCAAGAGATCATAGAGCACCATCACCGACGCCAGGCGCGATGACAGACCACAAGAGGGCGCCACGCGCGTCCTGTCACGGATCGCGCACGCAACGGGCAAGATGGAACTCGGAAAAGGCATGGATGCTCGCGTAGCCGTCGGTGAAGCTGGTGGCCCACCCTTCGTTTGGGGGAAACTGAATGGGCGTTGAGGACCAAAACCACTCGGACGGCGTGTCCGGAAACGCGACCACGTCGATGGAGGGCTGAAGCCGCCGGCCATCCACAAGAGTTTGAAGTTCCTTGAGTGTTGGAAGCCGCCAGTCCTGGTGTCCGCCCAGGTCGAGTTCTTCGCATGCAGCAAGGGCGTCCACCCAGAGACGTGCGTCGGTGTGGCCCCGCTGCCATTCCAGACCGCTACCATGGTCCGTGACCACCTCGTCGGTCCAGTCGAAACGCGGATCCGGATGCTCGTAGCTTCCGCGCACGCAGCGTACGTGTCCGGTCCCGGTTGGGTCGTGGTCGTAGATGAACCCAAGTTCGAACCGCACGCCGTAGGCCAAATTGAGGAACGGCACGGGTGAACTGGACCAGAAAAAGTCGCTTGGCGTGTCGGGAAACGCATCGTGGTCAATGGTCGGGTCGAGGCCGCCGAAATCGAGAATGCTCACCAGTTCGATCCGGCTCGGCAGGCGCCAGTCGTCCGCCCCACCCAGGGAGAGGTTCGAGCAGTAGTCACGGGCATCCCACCAATCATAGGCTTCGGTGGCCACGCCTCGCTGCCATTCGAGGCCCGTAACCCGATCGAGCACAGTGTCGCCGTCGACCTCATAGTCGGGCGGGTTCACGGCGTACTGGGCGTCCTGGCCGTAGCCGGACTGGCCCGGGTCTGGGCAAGCCGCGATTTGAGCGCCATCCGAACAGAAACCGATGCTCGAATCCGGCATGGGCCAGGTAGGCTGAATCGGCACAACCGCCTCGCCCAGACATCGGTCGGCCATGAGGAGATGACACTCGACCATGGTGTCGGGCATCTCGGCCACGGCGGGCGGCTGCACGAGGTCGAGGACCCCGGGGGCGAAACCATCCTCGTCCAGGTCCCGCCAGGCAAAGGTGTCCTCCATGGGAAAATCCAAGGCAATGCGAACCTGCTCTGCATGATTCGAATCGACGACCACCGGGCCGCCGGGAATCGGTACGCGCACCACGAACTGGCCTCCGCTCGTGGCTGCAATCCCGCCCCAGGCACTCAGAGTGCAGTTCATCGGGGTCGTGCCCGAGAAGGAGGACGTCTGGCCAAAGGCAGAGAACGTGGCCGTATACTGACCCTGGGACCTCATGCGCCCTTCCCCGTCCTCGTGGTCCGAGAGGGTCATGTCCATTTCCAAGATGCCGCCCACGGCCGCCCCGTTCACGTGGGCCGAGGCCTTGACCTCGTACCTGGCGAATGCCAGACCGATCCGAATGTGGGTGTAGGTTCCAGACGGAATCTGGAGGCCAGACGCGTCCAAGATGTTCTCGCCCGACGAGGCATCGACCACCACCACATGTGACGGCAAAGGGAGAGACACGGGATTCGAATCCATGTGGCCCTGCATCAATTCCACGGACGTCACTCCGAGATGAATGTTCGTTGGCGTCTCAAAGCTCAGTCCAGGCTGGTGATCCGGCTGCCAGACCCCGCATCGATCCACGGCATGCGCCGTCACCTGCACGGAAACCTCGATGCTGCCTGCATCGCCACCCGTGGCATCGAAAGTTGCATCGCCCAGAGTGCCATCGACGTCCCCTGCGTCCGCGCTCCCATTGCGACTCGTCGTGTCTCCACAGGCCGTGGACAGCACGCCCACGAGTAGCGTGGCGACACATGCTGCTCCCTTCATTGCAACGCATGGTTCCGCCAACGAAAACCTTGGTCGTCTGGTCATCTCTGGATCTCCTTGCACGCACGTCGCTGCCATCTCGCGATCCTTCTGCAGAATGAAACTCGTGGCAACGTTTGGGGAGAGTCAAGCAACCTTCGGGCCACCAGGGGGCTCCTACCCCGTCGATCACAAGCTTCGACTTCGATTCGCGCATCATCAATCAACAAACCACGAAGAACAGCGAACTTGCGGCCGCAGTTCGAACGGCTGGCGCCCGGTGCCCGTTTCGCGAAAACCTCGGTCGTGGCAGGAAAATCGTGAACCACTGTTGTCACTACTGTCGTCACGATTGTGAACGGAACGGCATCCCGAAGAAAAAGAACAAAGGCACGCAACACCTGAAGTCCTCCGACCGATAACCCAAGCGAAATCTGATTGAGAACCCCCCTTCAAGGAGGACGTCATGGTACGGATGACCCTCGTGTGGTCCGTGGTTGGACTCATGTATGCTTCGAATGTGGGCTGTGCAGTCCACGACGACGAACGCTGCCCCATGCAGGCGGAGCCCGAAGTGGATCTCCACGACCTGAGCCGATTCGAAGCCCTCGGGCCCGCCACGGAACCTGGTGACCAGCTTCGGACCGTGGCGGACCAACTCCGCGACTCGACGAACAAGTCCAGCACGAGTTTATCTGACGCTCGCATAATCTGGGCCGTGGATGGCGTGCTCCATGCGCACCTGAAGCTGGTTCGAGACCGAGATCTGGTCCTGACCAGGACGGCCCGGAACGTCTGGTCGAGTGGACGTGCATCGGGCTGCCACGACCTCGCCATCACGGCAGCATCGGTTCTCAGGATGCTCGGGCACCCCATCATCTTCGTCGAGACGGTGCACGACTCCTACCTGCAGGGCGAGTCCAGCCACGGCCACGTGTTCCTGGAAGTCTGGCTGGGGGGACAGGGATCGACCCAAAACGAGACTGGCTGGGTGCTCTACGATCCCACGAACTCGAAACTCTGGGAGGATCACGATCCCACCAGTCTGAGTCTTCCCAGCGGCTACCACGTCATGGGACGGTATGCGGACCCATGGCAGGCGAACTTGAGCGGATCCCATGACCTTCTTGCCTGCATGGCCGAGGTTCGGGATGCCCAAGGCGCGGACCAGCCCTGAACGTCACATGAAATACGACCTGTCGGCCTCAGCATTTCGCCCCCCCTGTTTTTACCTCATATCCCCGTCAATCCCCGTCAAGATCTTAAAAATCGACCGCAGGACTGAGGTGACGATCGTTCATCACGAAGGATACGCCAGCCTAGAAAATTCTTGAAGATATCTGTCACCGTTCGACAGGTAGAAAGCCAAAGCGCGCTCGAAACTTCGTCAAGATTGAAAAAAAACAGGGTCAGGGTAGAAAAAAATTCGGTACTCTCAAGTAGGCAAACGTCACGGAGGTGGGAGCAGTGCTTGTGAGGATGCTTGTCCGGGTTGTCTGTGTGGGGAGCATGATCTCGTGGAACCTGCTTGGGGGATGTTCTTCGGGAGATGGAACTCCATCGGGGGCGGACGGAGGAATGGATGCAGGGACGGACGGATCCATGGATGCCTCCCTGGTGCCCTTGGTTTCCACTCCCATCGAGTTGGGGCTGTTGCCAGGGGATGACCCGGATAGGCCTTTCAACCACAGCACCGAACCGACCATTGCCGTGTCGGGAGAGCATGTGGTGATTGCTTTCATCAATCTCGGTTTGGTGTCGAAAGATTCTTTCGAGTACCCCATCGATCTTCTCCGGCGCGTCGCCGTTGCAAGTTCACACGACGGCGGAGAGACCTTCGGTCAGGCCATAGCCCCCCAGTTGGGCGATGATACGTCGGATCCGGTGGTTCGCACGAGCGGCAATGGAGATTTTTTTCTCAGCGTCGTGGATCCGGAGACGGACATTGTCTTGGGAAAATCCACGGATCATGGCAAGCATTGG
>JAGGXR010000068.1 GCA_021162935.1 Deltaproteobacteria bacterium | reverse complement strand
GGTATCGGCGTTGTGTGAGGTCGACCGTGGTGGGGCATCACTGCCGGCCGGGGTCGGTGTGGAACGCGCGGTCACGGCGCTGTCAGAAAGTGCTGGTCTGCACGGGCGGCAAGGTCCGGGCGGGCAACCGATGCGTGTGTCCTGCCGGCACGACGTGGAACCTGAGGTATCGGCGTTGTGTGAGGTCGACCGTGGTGGGGCATCACTGCCGGCCGGGGTCGGTGTGGAACGCGCGGTCACGGCGCTGCCAGAAAGTGGTGGTCTGTACGGGCGGCAAGGTTCGGGCGGGCAACCGCTGCGTATGTCCCAGTGGGACCAAATGGAATCCTGCACGTCGGCGGTGCCTGGCGCGGTTTATTTGCGGCCAGGGGAAGGTCATGCGCAACGGTCACTGCTTCTGCCCGGTGGGGACGCTCTGGAATCGGACACATCGTCGCTGTGAACGGATTCGCGCCTGCACGGGCGGTCGAGTCAGAACGGGTGGAAAGTGCCTTTGTCGGTCTGGGAGCGTGTGGAATCCTTCTCACCGTCGTTGTGAGCGATGCACGGGTGGCCAGGTGGTCAAGGGAAATCGCTGCGCCTGCCCGACCGGCACGAAGTGGAATCCCACCCATCGTCGTTGCGAACGGCCGGTGGCCTGCACCGGCGGCAAAATTCGGCGTGGCCAGTCCTGCGTGTGCCCAGGCGGCACCATTTGGGATCTCAGGACCCGTCGTTGCGTTCGCAGGGCGCGTTGCACCGGAGGCAAGATTCGGCGCGGCAGCGTGTGCGTCTGCCCGAGGGGGACGGTGTGGAACGCTCGGTATCGTCGCTGCATCCGCCGACGCTAGCCATTCGCCAGGATCCTTGTCTGGGGTCGTGGGAGAGCCGACGGCCAATTAGTGGAGAGCCGACGGCCAATTATCTGATAGTCAAGCTGGACTCATTGGCACCTTCGAGACGGTAAAACGGTGCGACTAGAGACGTTCCGGCTGTCGGTCCGTGTCCGGCGAGGAGGAAGAGTCCGTGACAAAGGTGAAGCAGAAGACCGCCGTGGTGACGGGGGGCAGTGGGCATCTGGGGGGTAACCTGGTTCGAACGCTGCTCGACCGCGGGTATCGGGTCCGGGCGGTTGTGCATCGTGATCGCCGTGCTCTGGAAGGCCTGGATGTTGAGCATGTGACCGGTGACGTTCGGGATCGAGACGTGATGTGTCAGGCCCTCGACGGGGCCGACGTGGTCTTTCACCTCGCCGGGATCGTGTCGCTTTTTTCCCAGGATGCACGTCTTTTCGAAACGAACGTGCTGGGCACCAGGAGTGTGGTCGATGCGGCCATCGAGTGCAAGGTGCCTCGTTTCGTTCATTACAGTTCGGTTCATGCCTTGGCTGACCGTGGAGGCGTGGTGGACGAGGATGCGCCCTTGGCGCTCGATGATCCGAAGATGTCATACGATCGGGCCAAGGCTTTGTCCGAACAGGAGGTCCTCAAGGGCGTGGAGCGGGGGCTCGATGCGGTCATGGTCAACCCGACCGCGGTCTTGGGCCCTCACGACTATAAAATGTCCCAGTTGGGGTTGGTGCTCGTGGCCATGTGCAAAGGATGGATGCCGGCGCTCATCGAGGGTGGTTTTAATTGGGTGGATGCCCGCGATGTCGCCGATGGAGCCATTCGTGCGGCCCAAACCGGGCGCACGGGAGAGCATTATCTGCTAGCTGGACAGTGGGCATCGGTTCGTGACTTGGCGGCCTTGGTTTCGAAGCAGTGCGGCAAGAAGGTGCCGCGATTCGATGCGCCCAATTGGCTCGTTTGGGGATTTTCTATTCCAGCAGAATATGGAGCGAAGTGGACCGGAACGAGGCCGCTTGTGACTCGATACATGCTCACGACCTTGAAGGGGCACCGATATGTTTCTCACCAGAAGGCGGCGCAGGAGTTAGGATACGCGCCGCGCTCCCTCGAAGACACGGTTCGAGATACGCTCGATTGGTATCGGAAGGCGGAGAAGATCTAGTTTTTGGTCGCGGGCGATCGTGGCCTTATGGCCCCGCCGTTCGCCGGCCTATGGTCCGTGGAACCCCCAAGCGTATAAGCATCTCTCTCTCGAATAGTCAGAGCCGATTGTCCCAGCTATTTCGTTGTCGTCCAGGTACCGGTAGATCATGTGATCGTGGGTCACATGATTGTAGTAGCGGCAGACCTGACTCACATCGAGGCCTGCGGCTGGCCAGGTCGGCGTCTGGGCAACACAGAAGCCGATACTTTGCGGAGTTCCATAGGCTGGAGAGCCCTCGGTGGTTGACATGCTGACCATGTGGTCCGGAATCGTCGGGTTGAGGAGTTGGAATAGTTCGGACGTGTTCGGCACCTGGGTGTTGTACAGGTAGAAGTACACATTGTCGTACTGATAGCCGGAATCCGGTGTGTTGTCGTTGACCTTGTCCATATGGTCGGCGGTGCTTGGATTGTGGAATTGGTAGATGACCGACAGACAGGCCCCCGTGTCCGTCATGCCGTCACAGTCGTCATCCTGTCCGTCACAGGTTTCGTTGGGCGGGATGCAGGTGTTCCATGTGCAGGTCGTGGCGGAGCAGTGCTGGATTCCGGTGGTGCCGCAGGTCGTGGAGCAGGTCTGTTGCGCCGTTCCCTCGCATTGCTCCCCGATCCCTGCCTGGACGATACCGTCGCCGCAGAACTCGGTGACGCAGGTCTCGCTGCATCCATCGCCTGAAATCTGATTGCCGTCATCACACTCTTCCTGTCCGTTCCAGACGTGTCCGTCGCCGCAGGTGGCGTTCTTGCAGTTGTTGAGGCAGGCATCGTCATTGGACTGGTTTCCGTCGTCGCATTCCTCTCCCGCATCCACGGTGCCGTTGCCACAGCCTGGCTGGACGCAGTCCGCCGTGTCGAAGTGGCATGATTGGGTGCAGGACAGGATGCCCCCGCTGTACCCATCCGGTAACGATGTGCAGGTTTCTCCATTGAGGTTCTGCCCGTCGCATGCTTCGTCCGTGTCGATGACGCCGTTGCCACACAGCAGGGTGCAGACGCTCGGTTGGCCACTGCATTTCCAGCCTTTTTCCACCTCGCATCGAGAAGAGCAGCCGTCTCCGTCCAGTTGATTGCCGTCGTCGCAGATCTCGTCCTGGTTGACGGTTCCGTCACCGCACGAATGCTGGGTGGTCCCGTCGGGCTTGGTCTGGGCGTCTGCACCCGAGTCATTGTCTCCGTCGGCACCTCCGTCACCAGGTGGAGGTGCTCTACGGCTCCCCGATCCTGCACAACCAAGTGGCGTTACGAGCAACGAGGCGCTGAACAGAAGCAGGAATAGGTGCACCGTGCGCATGGCGACGAACCTCCTAGACGGAAATCGGTGCGACCATGCGTCACAGCCCGGACATGAGTCTCGTCTGGCTGGCGAATGCACCCATTGAAGGAGGCACCGATCCGACACTTTCTTCTAGGATAGGGGGTGGTCATGTCCCTGTCAATCGCGCCTTGCAGGGATTTGGGCAAAAGGGCCGAAGGGAGGTACAACCGGAGGATGGGAGTCGAAAGGTGGGAAAGGTCGACGAAGACGGGAAGATGTGGACGCGGTGGCAATGGTTCGGAGATCTGGGCGTGACCTTCGTTGGGAGGAAGGTTTTGACCTACCGTCTGGAGGTGGAGTGATGGCCAGGCAAGCGGCGATGGCCCTGGCAGCGCTGCTGTGGCTGGTGGGTGGCTGTGGGGATGACGCAGGAGCGGTCGAGGATGCTTGGGTGGATGCCGAGGCAGGCCTGGATGCGGCGGTAGACGCCCGGGTGGACGCAGACGCAGGGCGCGACGCGGACCTGCCCGACTGCTACGACCCAATCCGGCAGACCTTTGCCTGGCCGCCCGAGCCCACCGAGTACGACTTTTGCGACGACATGCTCTTCAAGCTGCCCGAGGACATGCGGAAAGAGGAGACAGGCTGTGACGTGAGTCTGCGGGGAAACGACCTGCTGTATGAGGCCAGAAACATGGCCGAGGGCGAGGGTCATTTCTCGTTGTACTATTTCGACCTGGCGACCTGCCGGCATTACCGGGTGGCCTGGCAGGAACCGCAACTGGCGTACAATGCGGCGGTGTGGGACCACAAGGTGGCGGTGAATTGGGCGCTGCCCTGCAGTGACTCAGTCACGCAGTTTTACGTGATCGACCTTGCGGACTGGAGCTACGAGCAGGTGACCTTCGACGACAACGGAGGCGGGGCGCTGACCATGGGGTACAACGGCAGGTACCTGGGCTGGTACGGTGCGTTCGACGACTCTCCCAGTGAGGATCACTGGGAGACGCGGGTGATGGACCTGGAGACAGGCCTCTACCAGGAGGTGGCCCAAGAGCCGATCGTGAGTCCGTTTCCGCGTCCATGGAAGACGGTCCTGGCCATGAACACCACGAAGTATATTTCGGATCCGCAGGACCGATATCCCATGGACATCATGCTGCTGGACACGGAGACTGGGGTGGAGCGGCGGGTGACGAGCGAGCCTGGCTACGTGTTTCTGCCTGGAGGATTCGACCCGCCCTGGTTGGTGATCGGGGTGTATGCCGGCGTGAAGAACCGGCATAACTTCTGGGTGCTCAACGTGTACGAAGCGGGTCTCATCGACGAAGATGGCCACGTGGTTCCCGGCGGTCCCGTCATCGCCCCGCCCGGCTTCGACGATTGAGATGCGGGTCACGTGCGTCGGGGCGCGAGGCCCAAGGCAACGACGGTTTTCGTTTTGTAGGGGCGCGATTCATCGCGCCCACGGATTCATCGCGCCCACCGAGGACGCGATGGCCCAAGGCAACGACGGTTTTCGTTTTCGTAGGGGCGCGATTCATCGCGCCCAAGGATTCATCGCGCCCTCCGAGGACGCGATGGCCCAAGGAAACGACGGTTTTGGTTTTGTAGGGGCGCGATTCATCGCGCCCAAGGATTGATCGCGCCCAAGGATTCATCGCGCCCACCGAGGACGCGATGGCCCAAGGAAACGACGGTTTTCGTTTTGTAGGGGCGCGATTCATCGCGCCCATGGAT
>JAGGXR010000024.1 GCA_021162935.1 Deltaproteobacteria bacterium | reverse complement strand
CCGATCCCTGTGACGGAGTGACCTGTTCGGGGCATGGTGATTGTGTGGTGACCGACGGGCAGGCGAGTTGTGACTGCGAGGAGGGGTACCATGCCGTGGGTTTGGAATGTGAGGAAGACCAGACGACTTCGGGGGTCTCGACCACACCGCTCCAGTCGGGCGATCGTCTCCCAGTGATCATGTTCGTGATCAACATGCGGGGCGCCACGAGCATGGCGATCTACAAGCAGGTCATCGACCTCTGTGCGGCCAACCATTTCACCCACGTTGCGCTCAATTTCTGGGTGACCCACCTCAAGTGTCCGACATTGGTCAATGATGGCAGGTTCCAATTCCACGATCGGGCCTTGACCATAGCCCAGATCCAGGAACTCGTCGACTACATCGCCCAAAAAGGCATGAAGCCCGTGCCAGGGATACGGTTGCTGACCCACCAGGAGGACACGTGGAACAGCCTGTCGGGCGGGGTTGGGGCGTCGTTTCCCCCGAGTCACGAGTTCATGGCCAACAAGACCACGTCGAATCCGGAGAGTGCGGAACTCAACAATCTCATCTACGGCTGCATTGACGACATGTTGCCCCATTTCGTGGTCAACGGGCACAGTCCTGATTACTTCCTTATCGGTCATGACGAACTGGCCGGCCATTGGCCCTACTACAACGACCGCTGGCTGACCTGTGATACCTACCAGGTCAGCTACAGCCCCTGTACTGGGGGCACGGGCTGTGAACACATCGTGACCGCCGAGGAGTATGAGGATTCGATCCTTGGGCTGCGTGCACACATCAGCCAGCAATATGGTGTCCGTATCATGATGTCCCCCGATTCGTTGATGCAGCAGGCAGAGCTGGGCCCGAACGCCGACCGATTTGCAGGCCATGCAGGCTGTGAGGAAGGGCCGAGCAACCAACTCGTTCAACTGCGTCACAGGTTACCCAGGGACATCGTCATGACGGCGTGGGCCAGTGGGACGACAGGCTTCGACATCTTGCAGGACGACGAGGTTTTTGATGTTTTGTTCAGCGCCTGGCCTAAGAGCGGTGCGGAGGACGGTATGCGGTTCAAGGTGGACTACATGCTCGCCCACGCTCATGATCACTGTGGCATCAAGGTGACGGAGTGGAACAACATCTCCAACCACATGGACGAGGTGGCCCACATCATCCAGGTCACTGGTGACTATGCTTGGAATACTGTGAAACAGTAAGGGGCTTTAGCAAAGCACACATTGGGAAAGGGGGGAAGCCAAGCCGGGAATGACTGAGTCGGGGGCCTTTCCCTTGGGCGTTCTCCATTGCGTCGGGGCGGGTTGGAGGCTAAAAGGAAATGGTCGAATCCTTAGGAGGCTGGAATCATGGCACTTCGATGCGGTATCGTGGGTCTGCCCAACGTGGGCAAGTCGACCATTTTCAACGCATTGACTGCGGCAGGGGCCAGGGTGGAAAACTTCGAGTTTTGCACGATCGAGCCGAACGAAGGGGTGGTGGTGGTCCCCGATCCGAGGATGGACCGGCTCGCCGAGATTTTGCCCCACGAGCGGCTGCGGCGCACGACCCTCGAATTCGTGGACGTGGCGGGCCTGGTCGAGGGCGCGGCCCGGGAGGGCAGGGGACGGGGGGCCGAGTTTCTCTCCCATGTCCGTGCCACCGATACGCTCGTCCATGTGGTGCGTTGTTTCGAGGATCCTGACGTGGTCTGTTCCCACGCCACCTTGGACCCAGTCCAGGACGCGGGCATCGTCAACCTGGAGTTGCTGCTGTCCGACATGGAGTTGGTGGAGCGGGGCATGGACAAGCTCCACAAGCTGGCCAGGGTTGGCGACAAGGCGGCCGGTGCAGAACTGGAGGCCCTCTCCCTCCTGTTGGGTGCCATGGACGACGGGGCGTTCGTGCGGACCCTGCCCGAGGACATGCAGGCCGCCGCCGCGGACCTCGCCCTGCTTACGGCCAAGCCGATGCTGTACGTGGCCAACCTGTCCGAGGAGCAGCTTGCAGGATCGCCGAAGCTCGAAGCCCTTTCATCCCTGGCAGAACAGGAGGGCACGAGCGTGGTGCCGATCTGTGGGGACATGGAGGCCGAGATTGCTCTGCTCGAGGAAGTTGAGGAGCGACGGGCGTTTTTGGCGGATCTCGGTTTGGATCGCTCGGGTCTGGATCGGCTCGTGGAGGCAGCCTACCGTCTGTCCGGGTTGATCACGTTTTACACCGCGGTGGGGGGCAAGGAGATCGGGAGCTGGACCCTGCAGCAGGGGCAGACGGCCCAGCAGGCCGCCGGCAAGATCCATTCCGACATGGCTCGTGGCTTCATCCGGGCCGAAGTGGTCTCGTTCGATGACCTGGTCCGCCTGGGCAGTGAGGCAGCAGCCAGGCAGGCTGGACTCGTCCGGGTCGAGGGGCGGGATTACTTGGTGCGGGACGGAGACGTCATCCACTTCCGTTTTAACGTCTGAGCGGCAGGCGGGTCGGGGTGGGCGGATTATGTTTTGTTGAGACGCAGGTCGAGTAATTTGGCCTCGAAGGAGACGTAGGGCTTGTCTTGCCGGTGCCATGTTTCTTCATGTACCTGGTGCGCCACTGGGTTGGTCGAGACGTGGCATAGCTGCGCCCTGCAGCCGCTTTCGAGATGGCTGTTGCCTGGGTGAAGAGTTGCGATGGGGAGGGTCTACGAGGAGGCGAGACGGCGTCACCCTGAGGGGTGGACCGGGGTCACGCGGGACTGGAGCCGCGTCAAGGTCGTCACGCTCAACCCGGACACACGCACCAACCACGCCGAGGAGCACCACGATGCTGCGGCGTGATCACATAACGTGCGACAACTATCTTGACGCTCACCGTTTGTGAACGCATGGTAAAAAGGCTGGTGCCGCGCCAAGGCTGCGCAGAGGGGGGCCGCGTGACAGCCGAACGAAGAAAAGGAGTCGCCATGAGTCAGGACAGCAATGCCGTTCGAGGTCGTGCTGTTTATGTCATGTGCGTTTTACTCGTGGGAGTGAGTCCTGCATGTCTGCAGTGCAAGGAGGCGAATTGCAACGACAACTGTAACGGTACGAATCAGGAGGACTCAGGCGTGCAGCCTGACCAGGGCGTTGATGATGCCTCATTTCGGGACAGAGCATTGGGTGATTCTTCGGTCACCGACGGTGCCCAGGACGGCGGGGGGGGCCATTCCGATTTGCCTCCTGCGACCCATTGGGTCGATGGTGTCAACGGGGATGACGACAACAGCGGCATATCCGAGGCGGATGCGTGGAAAACCATCCAGAAGGCGGCCAGCACGCTTGTGGCCGGCCAGACGGTCTATATCAAGGCGGGAATCTATCATGAGCGGGTGACGCTGGCGCATTCCGGGACCGAAGATGCCCACATCACCATTGCGGCCAATCCAGGAGATGTCGTAATTATCGATGACGAGGGAAACACGCCGGAATGGGAGGGTGCCTTTCAGGCGGAGGGGAAGGCCTTTTTCGATATCTACGATATCGAGAT
>JAGGXR010000061.1 GCA_021162935.1 Deltaproteobacteria bacterium | reverse complement strand
GCCCTCCACGACGCCCTGGCATACATGATGGCGAGGAGGTGCTCACACAAGCGGTTCCTCAAGGCTTGGAACACCTATGGGTTGGTCCTGCTCATCGAGGTCCTACGCAAGGCGGGGATACAGTGGAAGCCTAACTACTTGGACTTGCTGTTGGTAGGTTCCATGGTGGACCCCAACGTCACGCGGGACACGCTGAGCAGGAGGCTTGCAAATGCTTAAGAGATCACAGATGATCGGGGCGCAGCCGACCTTGCTGCTTGAGTGTTTGCGCATTGTCCCTGTCGCTCGTCTTGCGGCTCCGGCGAGGTCCCGACCTGCGGTTGTTGCGTCCATGTGCCGACGTCTTCTTCGATTTGCTGCTCATCATGCCGCCGAGGATCGCCGATTCAGCACCAAATGTCGATCCTGTTGTCCAAGCGATCGGAATCATGACCGATTCTTCCTCCCTCGCTTATCCGGACGCGGTTGGCTACGGCCTTTGGGGACAGGGAGGGAAACGGAACAGGAGGGGGACGGGGTGCGGATCAGTGCTTCATGCGGTTGAGTTCGGCGGTGAGTTTGGCGGTCATCTCGAAAAACTCTTTTCTCGGGTACTGGACGTTGAGGATGCAGAATTCCTTTTTGACGAGACCGACGCATCCAAAGCAATAGGTGCAACCAGAACAGCCCGTGCAGGCGGTCAGGTAAGCGCTTTGGATGCAGTAGTCGCTGTCGGCGCAGTAGGCGCAATCGTGACAGTCGGTGCAGCCGTTGCAGTGGGTGCAGTGGGTGGAGTGGGTGCAGTCGGTGCAGTGGGTGCAGCGATAGCAGTTCGTGCAGCCGGTGCTGAACATACAGGCTGCACAGCCGATGCACTCATGCACTTCGTAGGAACTCAGGTTCTGCCGGCCGTCTCGTTGGCCTTGCTGCAGTCGTTGGAGTTCACGAAGAAATGTCTGGGCGTCCATGGTCGTTTTCTCCTGCCAGCCGATCGGGGCTGGTGATCGGTTCAGGGCTGATTGGCGTTGCGATCGCGCATACCGAGCACGTCGCTCATGTCGTACATGCCGGGGGCACGTCCGACGAGCCACAAGGCGGCGCGGATGGCGCCCTTGGCAAAGGCGGCGCGGTTCGTAACCCGATGGATGAGTTCGATACGCTCTCCATCGCCGCCGAAGAGCACCGTATGGTCACCGACCACGTCTCCGGCCCGAACGGCGCAGACCCCGATTTCACCTTTTGGCCTGGGGCCGATGAGTCCGTGGCGGGTGAATCGCCCCGTCTGTTCCAGAGTCATGCCCGATGCCTCGGCGGCGATCTGGGCCAGCCGGACCGCAGTACCGGACGGCGCATCCTTCTTGTTGCGATGGTGCCACTCGATGATTTCCACGTCGTAGTCGGCGCCGAGCGTCTTTACCACTTCGGCCACGAGGCCGAAAAGGAGATTCATGCCGATGCTCATGTTGGGTGAGGCGACCACGGCGATGGCTTGAGCTGCCTTTTTGAGCCCGTTGAGTCCCTTCGGCGAGATGCCGGTGGTTCCGGTGACGAGGTTGCACCCATGTGTGGACGCCAGGCGTGCCAGTCGGTCGGTCAGTTCGTGGCTGGAAAAGTCGATGGCCACGTCTGCGGCTGACACGGCTGCTTCCAGGTCCGCGGTGAGTGGGATGTTTGTTGGATTGCCGCCTGCCAGGACCCCGACGTCTCGGTTTTGGTCTGGGTGCTTCGGATGGTCCACCCCTGCCACGAGGGTCACATTGGGAAAGGTAGCGATGGCGCCCAGGACCTCACGGCCCATCCGTCCGGCGGCTCCGACCACTGCAAGTTTGATATCGTTCGTCTGTTCCATGTCCCCTCCAAAGTGGAATCGGTCAACGCAGCAGTGCCTTCATTTCGGTCACTGAAGGCACGCCGTCTACGACCATTCGGACCGCTCCCGTCTTGATGATGACGGTCCTGGGTACGCTTCGGTTCAAGTGTTTGTAGATCCTCCAAGGCATGAGCATGATGGGGTAGTCCGCCTTGCGGTCATGCATGCCCTTGACGAAGAACTGGAAGAAGCTGTCCGGGTGGTGGTCGTGTGCCAGAGCGAACGTGCTATCTGCTAGGTGGGCTCGGACGAGTGCGTTGACGTCCGGTACGGCCATCCAGCAATGTTTGCACGACGGTGAGAAGAACACGACGATGTGGGTGCCCTTCTTCAGATTGGGGTGAATGTGCTTGGGTTGGTAGCCAGGGCTGTCCAGTTCCTTGAGGTGCCAGTTCGTGACCACGCGCCCCGGGCGCAGCTTGCCCTTATCCGAGATGGCCCAGGAACCGCGCAGGAGGGAGACGGCCAGGCCGGCCACCAGGAAGGTCCCCAGTGCGGCGTAGCGCATCCATGGGCGAAACCGTGGACGCAGCGACCGTTCCGAGATGAACAGGCCGCCGAGTCCGGCGAGGAGCATGACGCTGTCCTCGAAGAAGGTCGTTTTTGGAGACTGAGCGACGAACTCGCCGAAACAACCACAGTTGTCCGTGGTTCCGTAGAGCCATGCGTGCCCCGTTGCGGCCAGGAACAGGACGAGCATCGAGACGATGCCGACCAAGGCGAGTTTACGTTTTGGGCCGATGATGGCTGCAAGCCCCAGGGCCACCTCGATAGGT
Organism: Deltaproteobacteria bacterium; assembly: GCA_021162935.1. GTDB lineage: Bacteria > Myxococcota_A > Polyangia > HGW-17 > SLPX01 > JAGGXR01. The sequence continues at coordinate 37,435 of JAGGXR010000061.1, read as the reverse complement.
GGCAGGGCCATGGCGGCGATCTTGGCGGGGAGGTGACCAACGAGTTGGTAGCCGCGAATCTGTACGTAAAACGAGGTGGGATCATAGACCTTCAGGACGCCGGCAACGAGAAACACGAGTCCCAGGATTGCCGAGATCGCGAGTCCAAGCCATTGGATAGGCTTGCGCGTCGTCTTGTCCGTCTGTCCGATGGACTTGGTTTGAGACACGGGGAGCCTCCCTAGGAAGGCTGTCCGTTGCTGTGCGGCCAATGGAAGACACCCTTGAGATTGTAATCCAGGATTTCTCCCACGAGGACGTCTTTCTTGGAGCGCCACTTGTTTGGGTCCAAGAGGAATTGATTCGCCACTTCCTTCAGACTGCCCAAGATGCAACTCGCCACGACTTGCGGATCGCAGAATCGGACGATGCCCATGGACTGTCCCAGAACGAGGGCGCCTTCGATGAGGTCGAGGGTCTTACGGTAGAACACGGCGATGCGTTCATCGAACTCGGGGTTCTGTCCCACCGCCTGCCGGAGCAGCAGCCTGGTGAAATTTTCGTTTTGCACCAGCACATCCACGACCCGGGTCACGTTGGCGCGGATCTGTTCGACCGGGGGTGGTGCGTTCAGGTCCACGTTCACCCGGTGGACCGAGGAGACGATCTTGTCGATGAAGATACCGAGGAGTTCGTCGAAGATGGCCTGCTTGTTGCCGAAGTAGAGGTAGAAGGTCCCGCGGGCGATGCCTGCGGCGCGGATGATGTCCGTGATGGAGGTGCGGTGGTACCCTTTGCGGGAAAAGACGTCGAGGGCTGCTTCGAGCACCTGGCCCCGACGTGCCTGCCGAATGCGCTGTGCGCGTCTCGATCGGCCGTCGACGACCGGAGGCTCGTTGCCGTGCGGATCGGAAGGTCCGCCGGATTCGGACGCGCGTTCCCAGCGCATCACAGAAAAATCCACCATGGGCTCGTTGCTGACTCCGGGCGATTCAGCAGCGTCCTGGTCCATGGGGATGCGTTCCGGGTGCATGGTTTCGCTTGCCTTCCGTGCCGCGGCGAATGTCCGTGTCCATATGGAACGACCGGGCATCGCTGACGTTTGGGATACCTCAACGCGCCACAAGGCAATATACGCGTTGTTTGCGCCTGTGGCCAGCGTGAATGATTCGTTTGACCCCAACGGGATTTGAACCCGTGTCGCCGGCGTGAAAGGCCGGTGTCCTAACCGCTGAACGATGGGGCCGTATGACTCTGTGAGCCCAGCAGGGATCGAACCTGCGACCGCCGGATTAAAAGTCCGATGCTCTACCATCTGAGCTATGGGCCCGATGGACCCAGACTCGTAGCAGGACCTTTTTTGTCTGTCAACCCATTCCTAGCCGTTTTCTGGCGTTTCCTGGCCGTTTTCTGGCATCCGAAAATTGCCCATTTTTGCCACTTTTTGGGTCGTGGCTTCCATGGCGATGTTCCGTTTTCGAGTGGCTCGACTTCCAGGATATGGCCTGCCTGCGAGGCCTCACCTATCAAACCATGTAAGCGACCTGCATGGGGCTTAACCTTGCCCGTTGTGTTTGTTTTTGTAGGCCTCATAGACCTTCTTAGACCGTCCTTCGATTTGGATGACACGATCCACGGCGATGTGGAGTGCTTCCCTGATTTTCGTGAGCATCTGCGACTCTTCGAATTGTTGTTCGCCATCCATCAACGACAAGAGCACGGCCAACTCGTACGCCTGCTCTCGTTCGGGTTCCGTTTGGAGGTGGTTTGCCAACTCCTGTTCGTTCAGGGTCGGATGGTGGGCGGTTTTTTGGATCGCGACCTTGTCTTCGTCGGTCAGCCCGTAGCTGTCCAACAAGAAATCGAGCAGGCGCTGCTCGTCCGGGGACACATGATCGTCAGCATGGGCCAGAGCCAAAAGGGCACGGACGACTTCGATTTTGAGTTTCGGCATGATTTCCTCTCTTGTCTCACATGTGATGCACAACCCGGCAGTGGCAGAACATGGGAACCTCGTCGTGCATCCATATCAAATGTTTGGATCGTCTCCCCACTATATCGATGCCATCACAAGACGCAAATCGTACCACAGATCAAGGCAGTGCCGCCCCCTTCGGCCGCGTGCAGCGTCCCCATTGTGTATGTGCGCCACATGCCGCCGGGCTTCACCGGATCCGGCCAGGTTCCTCGTGACGCTCATCCAGGTAGGCGGCCCAGCCGGAAGGATCGTGGTGGGGAGCCCCGAATGGGTTTTGTGTAGGGCGCCCCGAATGGTTTTGTAGATTTTCATTCCTATTGGTGATAAGGCTTATGAGGAATGGAAACAACCCACGGAAATGATCCATGGACGACCATGGTTTGGTCGTGGCCGGGATGGTGCCGTCATTGGCAAAGGAGGTGGATGTATGGCTGGATGTGCGAGACCCACTGGGGCGTCGGTATCGCTCCACGTGGAGGGACTCGATGGACACGATGAAGAGACGACCGTAACGGAGAAGGAGGCAACAACGATGAGTGGAGCGCGTGTCGGTAGGCCGGCGCCCGATTTCGAGGCACCGGCGTATTACAAAGGTGAGTTTACCACGGTGAAGCTGTCTGAGTCGGTGGGCAAGGGCTGGACCCTCCTGTGCTTCTATCCAGGTGATTTCACCTTCGTCTGAGCGACGGAATTGGCAGCGGTCGCTGCCAGATATCAGGAGCTTCGTGACCTCGATGTCAACATCATCTCGGTGAGCGTCGATAGTCAGTTCACCCACAAGGTCTGGGACGAACAGGAACTGTCCAAAATGGTCGAAGGCGGCATTCCTTGGAAAATGGCTTCGGACGGGGCCGGTCACGTGGGCAAGGTGTACGGAGTCTACGATGAGGATGCCGGGGTCGAGATGCGGGGTCGATTTCTCATCGACCCTGATGGGGTGATTCAGGCGATGGAGGTCATGACGCCGCCGGTAGGTCGGAACATCGACGAGGCCATCCGGCAGATCAAGGCCTTCCAGTTGGTTCGAGAGACGGGCGGCAAGGAAGCCACGCCGGCCGGTTGGACTCCTGGAGGTCAGACACTCAAGCCCGGACCCGACCTGGTCGGCAATGTCTGGAAGGTCTGGAAACCAGCGAAGTAGACCGCCTCGGGACGGGCATGTCTCGGTGACCATAGGTTTGGATTGTCACCCCTTCGACGATTTTCTCTCGACAGATTTTGTTCAGGCTTGTTTCGTAAGCGTCTTCAGGAGCAGGGAGGATGGATCCATCATGAGGGCTTCGCTCATGGTGCCCTTCTTTGTGCGCAGTTCTATGCAGATATGGTCGGTGCAGGGCGAAAGCAACGCCAGGGCATCCGCCTGGTCGGCGACGTGGTCTGCAACGCTCGGAAGTTCGTGTCCAGCGGTGGGGTGGGTGGGCCTGGTGGCTGCAACCGAGAGCCAGACGTTCATGTCTCGGTCTTTTGCCACGGTGCTGAGCGCCCGGATCTGATCGGCAGTGGGTTCGGGCTGAGCAAAACCATCCACGATGGCCATGGATGGAACGAAGTCCATGTGCTTTTCGAGGAAGTCGAGCGCCGAGGCCAGCTTTTCCGTGCTGAAGCTGCCGTTGAGGTATGAGTGGATGTGTCTGCGCCGTTCGATGGCCACGTGGCGGCGCTGCTCCGGCTCGTACATGCCGACCCTGCACATTTCTTCGAGGAATTCGTCGTAGCGGATCCGGACGTGATCCACCGGGCGATCCAGAGAGACGTGCAGCACCTGCCGGCCGTTGACGAGGTCGTCGATGGCAAGTTGGACGAGCAGGGCGCTTTTTCCGACTCCCGGCCAAGATGCGACGATCCCCACCGTTCCTGGGGGCATCGGCTGATCGAGGGATTGCTCCAGCAGGAATCTGGGGCCCGTTGTCTTCATGGTTTGTTCGTCGAGGTTCGTCATGGCTTTTCAGTCCACCGTGAGGTCTTTGACCCGGTCCGCGTATTTCTTTTTGAGTTCGTCCGCCACATCCTTTGGTACCACGGAATAGCGGGCGAATTCCATGGTGAATTCCGCCTTGCCCTGGGTGGCGGATCGCAGCTCCGTCGAATAGCCGAACATTTGGCTCAAGGGAACCTCGGCTTCCACGTTGGAAAAACCAGCATCTTCGGTGGTACCGATGATCACGCCGCGTCTGGACATCAGGGTTCGCAGGATTGCTCCCTGGAACTCATTCGGTCCTTCGACCCCAACCTTCATGACTGGTTCGAGGATTTGGGGAGACGCCTTGGGATATGCTTGCCGAAAGGCGCCCCGCGCCGCTGCCTGGAAGGCGTTGTCCGAAGAGTCCACCGAGTGAGCCTTGCCGTCTTCGAGCACTACCTTCATGTTCGTGACCGGGAACCCGATGATCATGCCTCGCGCAAGCATCGCACGGAATCCTTTTTCAACGGAAGGAATGTACTCGGTCGGGACATTGCCTCCCCGAACCCTGTTCTCAAAAACGAAATCCGTGGCCTCCGAAGTGGGTTCGAGAAAGCCTTCGATTTTGCCGAATTGACCCGAGCCACCGGTCTGCTTCTTGTGGAGATAGTTGAAGGGCGCCATTCTGGTGACGGCTTCTCGGTAGGCCACCTGCGGCTGTCCCACGGCCACCTGCACGCCGTATTCTCTGCGCATCCGTTCGATATAGACGTCTAGGTGCAGTTCGCCCATGCCGGCGATGACCGTCTCGCCGCTTTCCTGGTCCACATGGGCCCGAAACGTTGGGTCCTCTTTGGAGAACCGCTGGAGGGCGCGGGACATGGCCATCTTGGATTTCTGATCACTGGGCGTGACCGAGAGGCGAATGACAGGCTCTGGAACGTGCATGCTGCTCATGGTCGCCCTGAAGGTGCCGTCGGTGAACGTGTCGCCGCTGTGGCAGTCGATTCCGAACAGGACCACGATGTCTCCGGCCTGCGCCTCGGTGATGTCCTCCATCTCGTTTGCGTGCATGCGCGCCAGACGGCCCACCCGGACCTTGTCCGTCGTTCGTTGATTGACGAGCGTTTGCCCCTTTGCGATGTGCCCCTGATAGATCCGCAGATAGGTAAGTTGACCGTATCGCCCGTCTTCTAGCTTGAAAGCATAGGCCAGGAGCCGATCGTCGGTGGCCACGTCCACTGAAACCGATTCGTTCGTGTCCAGGTTCGTGTAGGAATTGGGCACCTCGTCGGGCGCAGGAAGATACAGCGCCAATGCGTCCAACAAGGGCTGAATTCCCTTGTTGCGGTATGCCGTACCCATCAGGACCGGCACGAGTTCGAGCTTCAGAACGCCCTTGCGGATGGCCGATTGGATCATTTCTTCGGAAGGGGTGTCTTCCAGCACGGCTTCTAGCAGTTCATCGCTGTACATGGAAGCAGCGTCGAGCATTTCCTCCCGATATTTCTGCGCCTGCTGGGCGATGTCGTCGGGAATCGGATCCTGCCTGATGGTTTCCCCATTCGGCCCGTCGAAGTAGAGGGCCTTCATGCTGATGAGGTCCACCACGCCGGAGAAATCAGCCTGTTCGCCGATGGGGATCTGCAAGGGAACGGCGTTGAGTCCGAGTTTTTCCTTGATGCGTTGAGCCACTCGCAGGGGATCCGCCCCCATCCGGTCGCACTTGTTGATGAAGGCGATTCTGGGGACGTGGTACCGGTGCATCTGCCGATTCACCGTGATGGTCTGGCTCTGAACGCCTGCCACCCCGCACAAGACGAGCAGGGCGCCGTCCAGGACCCGCAACGCCCGTTCCACCTCGATGGTGAAATCCACGTGTCCAGGGGTGTCGATGATGTTGATCCGGGACCCCTTCCATTGGCAGTAGGTCGCAGCCGACTGAATCGTAATACCGCGCTCCTTTTCGAGGTCCATGGAATCCATGGTCGCACCCACCCCATCCTTGCCACGCACTTCGTGCATGGCGTGGATCCGTTGAGTGTAAAAAAGGATACGCTCGGTCAGGGTCGTCTTTCCCGCATCGATGTGCGCGCTGATACCGATGTTCCGAATGTGTGCCAAGTCGTACAAAGGGGCCTCCACTCTGCCCTGCGTCCCGTGCCGCCGTCGAGGCGCCACGAAACATCGAATCCATCGTTGTTGCGTTCGGTTGCGTTCGGTCATGACGAGAATTCGGTCGTCACCGAATGGCTCCCGATTGGCTGGACGGGATTTGTTGCAACGAACGGCGCGGATATATAGCACAATGGATCTGTGCGTCAACGGATTTTGTGCCGATGCACACCCATTCTCTTCGAATCAGGCCCCATCATGCGTGACCGTTTGACCTGATGAATCGAATCACGATTCGAAATGGAGTCGGCCAATCGGCCTCGGTTTGCGATGGCTGGTGATGAGCGGTCAGGGTTGGACGAGAGCGGCTTTTTTGAGGCCGGCCAGTCCGTCGATGGCATGGCATGTGAGCCCGATGGCGGGGGTCTCTTCGAACGTGCATTGGTCGAGGTCGGTCGTGTTTGCGCCTGTCTTGACGATGCCAAACAGGATGCCCGATCCGTCCGGCATCGGAGCCACGGACAGGAATTCATGCGGCTGTGCGACTGGCGTCACAGATCCCGTCAAGGTTCCGTCGTCGCTTATCATTTGGAACCAGGTGGGGTGCGTGGGGGAGGTGTTCTTGGCCCAGGTCATGGCGTACCAATGGTTCGGTGCCTTGAGCCAGACCCAGGTGGCATCCGTGGCGATGCCGGTGATGCCCAGCGGTTGGCTCTGCACAGTTGGCGCCTGATCGGCCTGGGAAAATTCGAGCACGACGAGAGAGCTCATGCCGCTGGGGGCTTGGTCCGCCATTCGGACGATCGCCACGACACCCTGACCATCGGGACGGGGCAGCAGGGTTGCCGGTGGACAGCCGGACCATGATGCGCTGTTGCCCAGGAGGATGCCCGTGGTCATGTTTGCGGCGGCGATGGAGGAAGGTTGGTTCGCCTTGTCGGCCAAGTAGCAGGCATCCCCACTGGGATGGCACAGGGGCGGCGCCCCTGGGGTGAACAGAAATGTTTGGCTCTGTGAGTTTGTGACGTTGTGGGACGATGCCCCTTCGTAGATCGTCGCCGCGGAGGGATTGCCGTTGTCGATGACGCCCAGCATCGTGGCGTCCGTTGGGAACACCGCATACATGGGGTCGGTCATGTCGTCCAATCCGGTCCAAGTCTGTTGGCAATTCAGGGTGGCCGCTTTGTTGCTGGGATCCCATGAAGCCGTGCAGATGGCCTGGCGGTACTTCGTGACGCTTTTTGTCACCGACAGGACGAATCGATCCGTCCAGGGACCGGTCAGAGGGTTCTGGATGCCCGACGACGGATACCATCCGATGTGGGCGAGTTTTTTCGCCTTGATGTTTGTACCCGTGGTTGCGCCCAACGTGGGTAGGTAGATGGCGCTGATCTGGTTTCCCTGACAGCGTCGGTAGGCCCAGGCTCCATCGGGAGAGAGACGAAGTTCTTCCGCTGCAGCGGTGCAGGACGTCCCGACGTTGATGGCGCCGGTGGCGTCCAGGGTCTCGCCGTCCCAAGCCATGGCGATGGTGTCCCTATTCACGTTGAGTAAGACGTAGCGGATCAGGGTGAGGTCTGCGGTGGCGACGTGCTGGTCGGATCGTGCAAGCTTGAGTTGAAAGGGACCGGGGACCAGTTTCGTGGGCACTCGGAACACGATGGTGGAGTCGGTCGTGTCCACGGGCAACGTTTCGTTGAGATCGCCCAAGCCGGATAGGGTGACCTGGTCGCCAAAATCTTTCACGGTGATGGTGAGTAGTTCGCCCGAGACCACCTGGCCGGCTGGATAGATGTCGTCTCCCTTTTCGTTGATGATAGAGACGATCGTTGGTTCGCCCAATGCATCTTGCTCTGTGGCCGCGTCCTGCGCATCGGCTTCGGCATCGGAGTGATTGGTCGCGTCGGCATCCTGCAGGGCGGCGTCCCGATCCGATGGTTCGTGGATTTTGTGCGCCACCACCGCGCTACAGCCTCCGACGAGGACGGGAATAACCGTGTATAGCAGGGCAGCGGTCCACGTGCGGCGCTGCCATGCCCCGACTGCAAGAAGGGTTCGAGTGCCTGGAAACTGCATGAAATGCTCCATTGGCGTGTGTTGCCACGTTGCTGGTCCCCAAAAGGTAGGACAACGATCATGGCAAGTCAAGGTTTGCCGATTTTTCAGGCAGTTTCGCCCGATTGGATCCAGGCGGCCAGGTTTTCGTAGGGCAGGTCGTCCGGCCCTTGATACCAGTGGACGCCCGGCTCGGAGCGGAACCAGACCCTCTGGCGTCGTGCATATCTGCGGTGCGCCGTCACGATGGCCCCACGAGCCTCGTCGAGCGTCATCCTGCCTGCCAGGACTTCGAGCGCTTGGCGATATCCGGGACTTTGGAGGGGCTTGAGTCCGTTTGACCAGCCTGCGGCCAGGAGTTGCTCGACTTCGTCGACGAGACCGGCGTCGATCATTTCGTCCACGCGCCGAATCAGGCGTTCTTCGAGCGCCTCCTTGCCTGGGTCCAAGCAGAGGATGCGCGTCTCATAGGGCGCATCGGCGAACGCGTGTTCGGCCTGGAGGTCACTCATGGTCCGGCCGGTCGTCTTCCAGACTTCGATGGCCCGTACGATGCGGATCAGGTCTGCGGGGTGGAGCCTAGCGGCGGACCGCGGATCCACCTGTTCGAGCATTCGGTGCAGCGTGCCAGGTCCCTGGCGTGCTTCGGTCGCTCTCAGTTCGCGCCGCAGCTTCGGCCGGGCCTGTGGCGCGGACAGCAGCCCCCGAATGAGGGCGCGCAGGTAGAGGCCACTACCGCCCGCAACGATGACGGTTTTGCCCCTTGCCTGGATGTCCGCGATTGCTGCGTGAGCCATGTCGGCATACCGAGCCGCGGTCATGGGATCGTTCGGATCCACCACGTCGATCATGTGGTGCAAAACGAGGCGGCGCTGCTCTTCGGTGGGTTTGGCCGATCCAATGTCGAGGTGCCGATAGACCTGCACCGAATCCGCTGACACGATTTCTCCGCCGGCCTGGTCGGCGAGCCGAATGGCAGCCTCGGTCTTGCCGCTTGCCGTGGGACCGCCGATCACGACCATGCGGATTTTCGCAATGTCCCCACCTGCACGGTCTCCACTCGCAATGTCCCCACCTGCACGGTCTCCACTCACAACGTCCCCACCTGCACGGTCTCCACTCGCAACGTCCCCACCTGCACGGTCTCCACTCGCAACGTCCCTGCTCGATTCGTCCAGAATCATGGCGTCCTCACATGGCCGGTGGATCGTCAGTGGATCTGTGGTTTCGGCCAGGGCAGCTTCGGATGCGCCGGGATTCGGTACCCAGCACGGCGCAGGAGTCTGCGGCATCGGGGACAGAGGTCGTACTCGCGATCCGTTGTTTTGTTTGTGCCTCGTGCGTCTTCCATGATGCAGCCTCGGGTCGGGCAATGCTCCAGCCCCAACGTGTGGCCGATTTCATGGGCCACGGTCTTGGCGAATCGGTGTCTCGCATGAAGTGATGAGCGAGCCCCTCGCCGGCAGCGAAACATGGATACCACCGACACCCGGCCCGAAAGCAGGGCCAGGCCCATGATGCCCCAATCCCGATACCGCCCCTTCGTCGTGGAGATGTCCGACGCCGTGATGCCCAGGATGCGAAAGGCACCTGCCGAGGGAACGGTGGACAGGTAGTCCAACAGTCGTTCCGCCCGATATCGTTTTCGTGGGGGATAGTATGCTTTTCGAGGCAAGGGGCGCCTGTGCGCCACGCGAACGCGGAGTCCGTAGAGGGCATGAAGTCCTTGAGCCGCTTCTTGAACCGCGACGCTTGGAATCCGTCGCCCCATGGGCACCACGAGCACGGATTGCAGGACCGGTCCTCGCGATGGGGCTGCGGTGGTTCTTGGTGCGGACCTCGTGGGCCAAGCGCCGGCAACAGCGGCCAGGGCAGCCACGGCTGCCACCACGAACGGGACAGTCCATGTTGCAGGCAGGGGCCTCGATGATCGGTCTGCGCCTGATCTGAATCGTCGTCGTCGTTCCGGTCGCATGGTTCGTCCCTGACCTGGGGGGCCCTGTCGGATCCTTTCCGTTCGATCATACTCTCATTTCGATCATACCCTCATTTCGATCATACTCTCATTTCGATCATACTCTCATTTCGATCATATCCTCATTTGGTGCCGCTGGAGCCTCCGGTCGGCTCGTTGCTCGGAGCCGGGCGAGGTGTCGTCGCAGGTGCTGCTTCGGCGGGTCCTGGTGCATTCGACGTCGTTTCCGTCGTCCCAGAGTTTTGTCCGGTCGTCGGCCCTGTACCTTGTGTGCCCGGAGTCGGCTGTGTCCCTTGCGTTTCGGTAGGGCGGACGGCGGGCCTTGGGGCCGGGCGAGGTGCCGCAGCGATCGGAGCCTTGCGTTCGCCGCTGGGACAGGCTGCTCGCAGGGACCGTTGTTGGACGCAGCATCGTCCCTGCTGCACAAGCGCCACCTGGAAATAACGAGCCTTCTGTCTCAAGGAGCATTGGAGGAACCCGGTGGTCTGAGCAACTTGCTTGCGCAGGCGAACGAGGCCCTCCTGCCACAGGGCGATCACCTGGTTCGAAATGGGACGGCGAGCCAGTTCCTGGATGGAGAAACCGATGGTTCGAAGATACTTGGCTGGGTTGACTGCGACGGCCCCCAGTTGGGTGAGGTAGGCCAGCATCTCGGGGCGGTGCTGGAAGCCCACGAAAACGGCCACCCGTTTGGGCCTGTGCTGCCAGATGGCATGGGTCGCCTGAAACTCCATCCAGGCCTGGCGGCGATTCCAGATCGGGGTGCCGCTGCGCAGGCGGTTGCGCGCATTGATTGCTTGGAGGATCGATCGGGTCACTTTCTGGTCATGGATTTGAGCAAAACCGGGAATGCCGGAGATGTTCTTGAAGAGTGGGCCCACAGCAGACATCACCTTTCTTTCGGCGGCCATGTCTGCCGCTGTCGGCGCCTTGACGTCTGATGCACGATACCAGTCGATGGGAACGACTGCAATGTGGCGTGCCTTGGCGAGCCAGGTGATGTAGGCCATCTCGAAGGGGCCGTCTTCGTAGTGGCCTTTGGCAAAAGCGTCAGGTCGAATTTCGACGAGGACGAGGTCTGGTTTCCATGTATCCATCAGAGCTTCGAACACCTGCAACGGGTACTTCTTGTTCACCAGGTGCTCTTTGTGGATGGTGCCGACCACCATGACCTGACAGTTGGGCAGGGAAGCCTGAGCCTGCGCCGGACCGGTGGGTTTGACGTCCTGAACGGCACAGCCCTGTGCCGACAGGGCGGTCAAGAACGCGATGGCCAAGAAGAGCGATTTGCTTGTCTGCATCGAAAACCTCCCGTTCTGCATCGAAAACCTCCCGTAAGGATGATTTGCCCAACGGAGTCATCCGTCTGAGGCAAAAAGACCGAACGCTGCATTGTGCCAAGTCTTACCTACCGGCGGGGCGAACACAAGGAGGTTGTTTGGCAGTTTGGCAGGCGGTGATGCCGTATCATCGTGATTCCTGTGGTTCTGTGCTGGTGGTTCGTTGGTGGTGGGCTCGTCGATGCGCAAGCGCCTTCTTCAAGCGCTCCGATGCTGTTGCCCGAATTGCAGGTCTATTTCCAGGTGAGGTGATACTGGCAGTATCGGTCGCCCTTTGCCACGCACTTTTCATGGGCAATGCGGACAGTCTGGGCACTCGATTGTTCGAGGGACGCAATGAACATACCGGCGGTCATCCGGCAGAAGGGTAGGTCGAGATAGGGATAGGTGAGTCGGATCCTGGCACTCTTGGGTTCCAGGTCGTACACCTGCAGGGAGCCGACCGAGTGATAGAGCTGCCAGATTCGACCGGCCCCGGCAATGGTCTTCGTCGGGTCTCCCATCTTGCGGAACATCCGATACATGGAGGACAGTCCATCTTCGATGATGAAGCGGCCCAGTTCAGCGCTTCTTTCAGGGTTTCCGTCAAGAAATTCGTCCACGATGGCATGCACCATGTGTTGGAGCAGGGCTTCGTCGAACTGCATCATCGGCGTGATGAGACCCTCCAAGATGGTACGTTCCTGCTGTGTCAACCGTTGGAGGAATCGTTCGTAGCCTTGTGGTCCACCGCGTTTTTTGACGAACGCGATTCCGGCGATGATCCCCGTGCCCTTGGCGGACCGAGTGGCATCGTTGTTCCCCGAAGAGCGTCTTGCAGAATGTTTATCCAGGGTCGTGCCGTGCATCTCCACCTCCGGCTCGTCCAAAATGGGGACGGGTCTTCGTGCTGTGCCTGGCGTCCGTTTCGGCCATCTCGTCTGCCGGATGGGAGTCGGCTGTTGCCGCGAAGGACGTTGCAAGGGGCCGATTATCTGCGCATTTCTCTTTGTCGTTTTGACCTGAAAATATCTGTTGTCAAGCAGCCTCGTGGGAGAAGACGTGTATCATCCTTCGTGACAGGATGGCATCGCACTAGTCCCACGTGACGTAATACTGGCAGTAGGCGTCTCCTTTGGCTGCGCATTTCTCGTGTTTGAGGATCACGTTATTGGCTCCAGATCGCTCCAGTGAACTGAACACCGTTCCGGTCATGAGCCGACAGAAGGCAAGGTCTGTGTAGGGGAAGGTGAGTCGGACTCGAATGCTCTTGGATTCGATGTCGAAGGTCTCCAGAGATCCGACTTCGTGGTACTGTCTCCAGAGTCGATTCGCTCGGGCGATGATCATCTTGGGGGAGCCGACCTTGAAGAATACCCGATAGATGGTCGATAGACCGTCGTCGATGATGAAACGGCCGAGTTCCACGGCCCGTTCCGGGTCGCCATCCAGAAATTCCGCAACGAGGTTGTTGATGAGCGCCTGGTTGGTCGTTTCTTTGAATCGCATGACCGGGGTGACGATGCCCCCGAGGGTTTCACGGTCTTCAGGGGAGAACCGTTGGAGGAACCGCTCGAATCGTTGTTCGTCGCCATGCTGTTTGGCATAATTGATCATGGAAATGACGCCCGAACCCTTGGCCGTGCGTTCCGGTTGGCCTTTTAGCGTGTGATTCGTGGTGGGGGGATAGTCTGCCGTCGTGCTGTGCATGGTACGTCCTCGTTTGCGTGGCACGGTCGTCGAAGCGCCTGTGACCGTCGGTCTATCGCGTCGTCTCCAACCTGCCCATGACAGTCTCGTACGGCCCCTGTGTCCTTCGGCCTGTTATCAACGGGACGATCGTGCCGTTTCATGACCTATGGGCAAGTGGTCTGGCCATGCAATATCGTGCGATTTATTGCGATTTGTGAAGCAATAATCGATTCATGGAGATGTTCTGTCAAGAACAAAAGCGTTGGGCGTCTGTGCGTTTTCACTGTGAGGGGCAGTGGAATTTTTGGCCGGCTTGGTCGATTCTCTTGACAAAATGTCAAAGCCCGGCCATCTAGCAGGGCCGCCATGATGTCAAATTGTCCACGTATTAATGCTCCCATGGAGGTTGCCCTTGTCTTTCTTGCCTTCGGCCCAGGGATGGACTACTGGTTCGCGTATCCCGTGAAGAAGGCTTTGTGGGCTGCTTGGCGAGGTTCGTATTCGAAGGGGAACCGGCTGGATCGGATGAGTCAGGCGATGCGTCCAAGGAGGACCATTTTAATAGGCATGTGGATTGCATGTTGCCTCAGGATGGACAGAGAGCCATGAGAGAATCATGAAGAAATTGATCGAATTTTTCAGGAACCACTTTTACGTGGTCGAGTTGGCGCTGATTGCGGTTTGTTCCGTGATCGGCGGCCTCGTCGTGTCGAATCTGGTCGAGGCCAAGCTCGTGGTCGCGCCCGAGGAGCCGAAGCATCGTCCGGGTCTCAGTTTCTTGAGGCACAAGAGCAAGCCCAAATTGTACAAGAGTCGCTACACGGTGGCGAGGCGGAATATTTTCTGTTCGACGTGCGAGGCGACCGCGACGCCCGAGGGGCCGGGCGCCGTTGCATCGGCGATGGACGCCAAACTCTTGGCCACGTTCGTCAGCCCAGACGATCCTCTGTGGTCTTTGGCCGTTGTCAGGACAGACAAACCCGAACGCATTCTGCTGGTGGGGCTTGGAGACAAGCTCGGCAAGGCAGACGTGATCAACGTGACCGATCGTCGGGTGGAACTGAGACGCGATGGCAAAGTGGAGTTTTTGGACCTGCTCAAAGGGGGCAAGAACAAGGAACCAGTCAAGCCTACGACGCCTGGTGCGACGCGCTGGAAGAATCGACGCCACACGGGGGTGGATCGATACGCGAAGGGCATCAAAAAGTTGGGGCCCTATAAGTACGAGGTGGACCGCAAGGTGCTCAATTCGTTCATTGCGAACATGGCCGTGGCAGGTCGGGGCGCCCGGATCCTACCGAATCTCAAGAACGGGAAGCCGGACGGGTATCGGTTGTACGCGGTGCGCCACTATAGCGTGTACTACAAGCTCGGCATCAGGAACGGCGACGTGATCCGCGCTATCAACAATCAGGATATCTCCAACGTAGACAAGGCATTGGAACTCTTTACGAAACTTCGAGGGGCGAGCCACATCACCCTCAGCGTCAACCGCCATAACAGGCCCCTGACCATGGAGTACACGGTCCGGTAGCCGGAATGGCGGTGACGAACCACCTTCGTCGGGAGACGAAGGTGCCACGCGGAGCAGTTGAAGCGCCATGCGAGAAAGCAGAACGAACATGACGAAATGCACGAAACGACGATTTGGCCGGACGGCAGAGAGGCTGCGCCTCGGATGGGGCCTCGTGGCGGTCGGCCTGGCGACCCTCGTGGTCGGCCCGGTTTGGGCCAGGCCGTACCGGCCGCCCAAGAGGCGGACCCCCAGGTACGGCCGGCGGGGCAAGAGGCCCAACAACCGACGTGGCCCCGATGACCGCAATCAGCCCACGCGAGGGAATCCAGCGACCAAGACACTGCTGGACAGCGGGCAGGAATTCAACGAATGCCGCAGATTCCCCAGGCACAAGAGGGTCAAGATTACCCTCAAGCCCGATTCCGAACTGCATGACCTCATTGCCTGGATTTCTGGGATGACCTGCAAGCGTTTCATCGTTGGGTCGAACGTTCGGGCACAGAAGGTCACCATCTATTCGCCGACGCCGGTCACGGCTTTGGATGCCTACCGGGCGTTTTTGTCGGCCTTGAACGTCATGGGGCTGACCGTGGTCCCGGCCGGGCGCTACCTGAAGGTGGTGGAAACCAGGAACCGCACCCTGTCCTCTCTCTGCACGCCGGGACACGCCTGTCCTGCCGACGATCGGATTCTGACCAGACTCATCCGGCTCAAGTACGTGAAGCCGTCCGAAGTCAAGAGTGTGGTCGACAGCCTCAAATCGCGAGATGGAAACGTGGTGACCTACGACAATTCCGGGCTCCTGATCATCACGGATGTGGCTCGGGTCATCTCCCGACTCGTGCGGGTCATTCGGTACCTGGACGAGCCATCTCAGGGAAACCGTATCTGGGTCATTCGTCTCAAGAATGCCGACCCATCGGACATGTCTCAGAAGATTCAGGACCTGTTCGGCGCCAAGAGCGGCAGAGGGGGCAAGGGCGGAGTTCGTTCCATCAAGCGGAGGCCCTCCTTTGTGCGCGGAAAGTCGCGATCCAAGTCGACGGGGGCGAGTGCGGAAGTGGGGACGGGGATTTCGGTGAGCAAGGTGTTGGCCGACGATCGGACCAGGACGCTCATCATCGTGGCGGACGAGCGGTCCTATCTTCGTGTCTTGGCGTTGGTGCATAAATTGGACATTGCCGTCAAGGGAGGCGAAGAGAAGATCCACGTGGTGTCTCTGTTCAACGCGGATGCCGAGGACATGGCGGCCACGCTCAGCGGCATCACGGGCGGCAGCAGTGGACGCTCGTCGCGTCGAGGGCGGAGCAGCAGGTCCAGGAGGAAAACCACACGGAGACGGACGGGGAGAAGCAGTGGAGCCGCCATGGCGGGCCTGTTCGAGGGCGATGTCCAGGTCACTCCAGACAAGCCGACCAATTCGTTGGTGGTCGTGGCGTCCCTACGTGATTTTTTGAGCCTCAAGAAGGTGATCGATCGACTCGATCAGCCCAGGCGGCAGGTCTATGTCGAGGCGACCATCATGGAGGTGAGCCTGTCGAAGACCCGTGATCTCGGGTTGGCCTTCCACGGAGGTAAGCCGGTGGGCTCGGGCGACAAGAGGTCGTTGCTGCTGTTTGGCAACAACGCTGCCAAGTCCATCACCCTGGACCCCGCCTCCTTGATGGGGCTGGCCATCGGGTTGCGTGGCCCGGAACTCAAGGACGCCGAGAGTCTCCTCGGGATTCCTGGGATCAGCTTTCCCACCTTTGGCGTGTTCTTCCAGGCGTTGCAGTCCAACAATGATGTGAATGTCATTTCGACGCCGCACATCCTGACCACGGACAACGAAGAGGCGGTCATCGAGGTTGGCGAAAACGTGCCCTTCCAGTCGGGCATCACTGGCTTGTCCGGTATGGGGGGGTTTGGGGCTTCTGGTGCGAACGGCAGTGCTGGAGGCGGCTTCGGGGCCTATCCGATGATGTCGATCCAACGGCAGGACGTGACCTTGAAGCTCAAGATTGTGCCTCACGTGAATGATTCGAATTTCGTGCGGCTCGAGATCGAGCAGGAAATGAACGAGGTCAAATCCATCGATCCGGTCGTGGGGCCCACGACCTCGAAGAAGAAGATCAAGACCATGATCGTGCTCAGGGATCAGCAGACTGCCGTCCTGGGTGGCCTCATCACGGAGAAGAGCAAGCAGAACGTGACCAAGATTCCGTTGCTCGGTGACATTCCCATCCTGGGCTATCTTTTCAAGACCACCAAAACGATCAAGGAAAAGTCCAACCTGCTCATTTTCCTGACCCCGTACATCATCCGGGACCAGGATGACCTGAGGCGCATTTTCCGCAGGAAGATGGAGCAGCGCCGAGACTTTCTGGAACGGTACACGGCCTTCAAGGACGAGGACCTCGATGCAGTGATCGACTACCGTCACAAGCGCGGCCTTCTCGCCGAGATCAACGTGGAGGCGCACAATGCGGAGATCGACGAAGCCATGAAGCGCAAGGCTATGGCCGAGAGCAAGGAGTTGGATGTGGACGGCCCCGTGGTGGTCCGGCCCGAGGATCGTGCTTTCGTGGACCATGCCCTGGGGCGGCAGCCGCCCGAAGCTCGGCCTTCCGGCAATGGCACGGGCGGTTCGGCCCGTCATCCATCGAAGAGGAAACCCAGAGAAGCCGGTCGGCGTTCCCATCGGCGATCGGCGAGGCGCGGGAGGTGACCGTGAGGGTGACCAAGCAAGGTCTGGGTGTGGACGAATTCGACGAGGAAACCACCGAGGTCGTGGTGCCTCCGGCGCCCGCGGTTGTCCGGGGCGGGTCGTATAGGCTGCTGGGAGAGATGCTCGTGGAACGCGGCGTCCTGGCCAAGGAACAGTTGACCCAGGCGCTCGAGACCCAGTCGGTCGAAGGCGGCCGCATCGGCGAGATTTTGGTGCGTGCGAGGGCGGTGACCGATGAGCAGGTCGTAGAAGCCGTCGCGGAGCAATTCAGTCTGACCTTCAAAAAGGAGTTGGAGGCCTCGGACGTGGACCTCGATGTCCTGGCCCGGGTTCCCATCACCTTTGCGAAGCAGCAGCGACTCATTCCGCTCACGATTGAGGACGACGCGGTTCGGGTGGCGATTTCGGATCCGCTCAACTGGGCGGCGTTGGACGACCTGCGGGCCTTGCTGGGCATGGAGGTGGTGCCGGTGGTGGCCACGGCCCAGACCATCGTGGATCTGATCAACGCCGTGTACACGAGAACCGCCGAGGCCCTCGACGAGATGGGAGGCGAGGACGAATTCGGCGAAGGAGACGCCGAGGAACTCATCGACATCATCGACCTGACCGACGAGGCGCCCATTATCCGCTGGGTGAATTCGGCCTTGTTCCATGCCATCAAGGAGCGCGCCTCCGACATCCACATCGAGCCGGGCGAGAAGTACGTGGTGGTTAGGAACCGAATCGATGGGGTCCTCTATGAGACGAAGCGGGCCAACAAGGGCTACCATGCGAGCATCGTGGCTCGCGTCAAAATTATGGCAGGCCTGAACATCGCCGAGAAGCGACTGCCTCAGGACGGTCGGATTCGACGCAAGATCGCGGGTCGCGACATCGACATGCGCGTGGCCACCATCCCGACGGCCCGAGGGGAACGGGTCACCATCCGCCTGTTGGACCGGACGGCCGTACTGCTCGACCTGAGTCAACTCGGTTTTGGCCCCGATCATCTGATGCTCATGGACGATATGATCCACCGACCGCACGGTATCATGCTCGTCACGGGCCCCACCGGGTCTGGAAAAACGACCACGCTCTATGCGGCGCTCAGTCAGATCAACTCGTCCGACAAGAACATCTTGACGGTCGAAGATCCGGTGGAATATCAACTGGAAGGCATCAGCCAGACCCAGGTGAACCCCAAGATCGACCTCACCTTTGCCAACGGCCTTCGGTCCTTCTTGCGTCACGATCCAGATATCATCATGGTGGGTGAAATTCGAGATGCGGAAACCGCGGAAATCGCCATCCAGGCGTCATTGACCGGCCACCTCGTTTTTTCCACGGTCCATACGAACGACGCGGCTGGCGGCATCACGCGGCTCGTCGAAATGGGGGTCGAGCCTTTCCTGGTCGCCTCCTCGTTGCTGGGCCTGCTGGCACAGCGGCTCGTCCGTCGCCTCTGCCCCATTTGTCGAGAAGAGTATCGGCCCAATGAAGATGAAATCCGCAGACTTGGGATCGAGCCCGAAGCGTTCTACGCAGGCGCAGCCCCGACGCATCCGTTGGATCCGTCCGACCCGCCGGCTCCATCTCCAGGCATGGCCTTTCGGGCCAAGGGCTGTCCCCATTGCATGAGCACCGGGTACAGCGGTCGACTCGGGATCTACGAATTGCTCGTCATGGATGATGTGGTGCGGACGCTGGCCCAGAAGAGCAGTGATTCGATGGCCATCAAGCGCGCCGCGGTGAATCAAGGCATGAGAACCCTGCGAGACGATGGGGCCAGGAAGGTCGTTGCCGGTATGACGAGCATCGCGGAAGTGATGCGCGTGACCCAGGAGGATGCGTCCTAGCGATGCCTGTGTTCAGCTACAAAGGCCTCAATGCCTCGGGTAAAGTGGTCAAAGGCCTCAAGGACGCCGATTCTGGCAAGGTGCTTCGATCCTTGTTGCGCAAGGACGGCATTTACGTGACCGAGTTTCACGAGTCCAAGGGCAAGGGAAAGAAGAACAAGCAGGGGAAGGGCCTCAATCGTGAGGTGGACGTCAAGGCGATGTTCACCAGAATCAAGCAACAGGAAGTTGCGGTTTTCACCCGCCAACTCGCCACGCTGCTGCGGGCTGGGATTCCTTTGGCCGAGTGTCTTTCCGCGCTGATCGAGCAGGTCGAAAACGTCAAGGTCAAGGAGATCGTGACGGACATTCGTCGGATGATCAACGAGGGCTCTTCCCTGGCGGCTGCCATGGAAGCCCACCCGAAGATGTTTCAGCCCCTGTTCGTCAACATGGTTCGTTCGGGCGAAACGGCGGGAAACCTGGATCAGGTGCTGTTTCAGTTGGCGGACTTTGCCGATGGCCAGGTGTCTCTGCGGAACAAGGTGATGGGGGCGCTTCTCTATCCGTTGATCATGGTAGTGGTGGGCGGCCTGATTATGACCATTCTCATGGTGGTGGTGGTTCCGCAGATCGTACAGCTCTTTTCGGACATGAAACAGGCCCTGCCCTGGAACACGAAAGTGCTCATTGCCGTCAGCGGGGTGATGTCCAATTACTGGTGGGCGGTTTTCCTGAGTGGCCTGGCCCTGTGGCTGATCATTCGATACTGGAAGAAGACGCCTTCGGGCCAACAGACCTGGGATGGTCTTCGTCTCAAGATGCCGGTGTTCGGTGATCTGAATCGAAAGGTGGCGGTCAGCCGCTTTGCAGCGACGCTTGGGACCATGCTTGGTGCCGGGGTGCCGCTGCTGCGCGCCCTGGACATCGTCAAGAACGTCTTGGGGAATAGCGTCCTCGAGAAGGTCATCGACGGCGCAAAGGACGCCATCAAGGAAGGGGACAGCATCGCAGCGCCGCTCAAGCGTTCCGGGCAGTTTCCCCCTTTGGTGGTGCACATGATCGCGGTCGGAGAACGGTCGGGCCAGTTGGAAACCATGCTGGCCAACGTGGCGCAGGCCTACCAGACGGAAGTGGAGCTGAAACTATCACGACTGACGACGTTGCTCGAACCCTTGATGATTCTGAGCATGGGTGGAGCCGTCGCCTTCGTAGTGTTTTCGATTTTGATGCCGATTTTGCAGATGAACCAGATGGTTCAATAGGACGAGGAGGTTCGTGATGATGAAGGGAAGGAACATGGTGGCAGCCGGTTCGAAAGCCAGCCAGGCCGGTATGACCCTCATCGAGATCATGGTCGTGGTCATGATCATGGGGCTCATCATGAGTGCAGTTGGCTATTCGGTGTTCCGTTGGTATCGGTCCGCCCAGAAAAAGACGTCCAGGGCCACGGTGGACACGGTGGTCAAGGCTATCTGGAAGTGGAGCCAGGACGAGGCGGAAAACGGCGACAGTGATCGCACCTGTCCCGAAAAGCTCGATGTATTGGTGCCCGAATACATCAAGTCGAAGCGGTCCATCAAGGATGCCTGGGGCAAGCGCCTCAAGTTTCGCTGCGACGGCGATCGGATCTGCGTCTATTCGCTCGGTCCGAACAAGAAGGATGACGGGGGCGGTGGTGACGACATCGTGTCCGAGGGGTGCAAGGGCGAGTGATGACGAACCTGCGGTGGCCCATGGTGCCCGTCGTCCTTGGTGACGGCAGGCCCGCCGATCATCGGGGTGCGGCGTCGGGGTTCACTCTCATCGAAATGATAGTGGCCCTGGCCGTGGTGGTCCTGGTGATTGGCGCCGTGGTCATGTCGTTCGCTTCGGTTCGGGCCGCTCGCGTGAGGAAGGCGACGGTCCAGATCGCCGGGACGATTCGATACGCCTACGATCGGGCCAGGGCCACGGGCAAAGACCATCGTATCGTGTTCGTGCTGGGCGAGGACAGCACCAAGTACTGGATAGAGATCGCGACCGAAGGCCACGTGCGGGTCGGTGGGAGCGTGGACCAGAGTCGCGAGATGCGCGATAAACGCCTGGATGGCGACGACGAGGACCAGGACGGTCGGACCACGGCCGGTGGTTTGGACAGGGAGATTGCTGTCAAGCACGCGCCCAAACCGGCCTGGAAGAAGTATAAGTCCCGTCTGTCCATCGAGGTGACCCTTCGACGGGTGCACATTTCATCGATCTACCTCGCCCGGCTGGACGAGGAGGTGTCCGAGGGCGAGGTGAGCCTGTATTTTTGGGGCAACGGCCAGACGGAGAAGGCGATCATCTACGTCAAGGATGACGAGGATCGAGAATACTCCATCGTGGTGCATCCGTTGACCGGGCGGGCCAAGATCATCAGGGGCCATTACGACCTGCCGCGGGGCGGCCTGAATCAGGACGACGAGGGTCAGGAGGTCCAGGACCGATGAGGGACTCCTGCCGCCAGAGCAAGGTATTACCACCCAGCACGCAGAGTGGTTTCACCCTGTTGGAGGTGATGATCGCTCTCGCTATTCTGGTCATGGCCCTCGTGGTGGTGGCCGAGGCGGACATGGGCGCGACCCAGGACACGTCGCGGGCGAAGATGATGTCCGTGGCCGCCATGCTGGCCCGTGCCAAGATGAGCGAGATCGAATTTGATATGCGCCACGACGGATTTTCTGAATTCGAGGAGGAAGAATGCGGCGACTTCGGTGATGACGACTATGGCGACATGGGCCGGTTTCACTGGTGCTACACCATCGAAAAGATCGAACTCCCCGAGAACCTGGACATGCAGAAGATCATGGGTGGCCAGCAACAGGACGGGTCCAAGGATGAAGACGACGAGAAGAAGCCCGAAGGATCCTCTCCTGGCGGTGGACTCATGGACATGTTGGGCGGCATGGGAGGACTCATGGGGGGCATGCTCGGCGGCAAAGGTGGCCTCAGCGGCATGTCGGGCGGCATGGGGAGCATGGCCGGCATGCTCTTGGCGAGTCAGTTCGGCATCATCCAAAAGGTGATCGAGCAGGCCATCCGTCGGATTATCCTGACCGTGAGTTGGCCCGAGTCGGGGCACGACCGAGAACTGACCGTGGTCCTATACGTCACGAATCCGGCCGTGCTCGACCAATCGCTCATGACGCCAGGCAGCATGGGTGGAGCGGGAGGCATGGGTTCATTCGGCAAGTCGGCGGGAAGCGGGTCCGGCGCGTCGAGCAAGGGGAAAAAGTGATGGGCGACCGGTTGCACATCCCCAAGAGTCGCGATGTCGAGGCAGGCTTCAGTCTCCTCGAGGTGCTCATTTCCGTGTCGATTCTGGGAATGATGTCCGCCATTTTGTACGGTGCCTTCAAGGAGACACTGGACACGCAGGTGAAGGTCTCCCGCTCGCAGGATCGCTGGCACGTGCTCCGCATCGGAATGGCCAGGATGTGTCGGGAGTTGTCCATGGCATTCGTATCCATGGACGAAAACATGGCTGCGGTGAATCGGAGGACCTACTTTGTTTCCAAGAGGAGTCTCGATGGAGACAGCCTGCGATTCACTGCGTTCGCCCATCGCCGCATCGTGGCCGATGCCCACGAGTCGGATGAGTCCGCCATCTTTTATTACTTGGCGCCGGACCCAGACGAACCGAGGAAGACGGACCTCATGCGGCGCGAGACGAGGCGGCTCGGCGACGTGCCCTTCGAGGACCTCACCGGAGAATCCTATATCATGATTCCGGACGTGGAGGGCGTCCACTTCGAGTTCTACGATCCAGTCAAGGATGACTGGACCGAGGAATGGGACACCACCTCTCTGGACGGCCAACCCAATCGTCTGCCTCCCAGGGTGCGTATTTACCTGACGGTGCAAGATGAGTCGGGCAAGGACCTGACCCTGGTGACCGAGGCGCGGATCGAGTTGACCGATGCGCTCAACCTGTCGCCGGCTGGAAAAGGCAGCTACTACCAGCCTGGCAGCGGCGGTCGAAAGACCCGATCGCGCAATCCGTTCAGTCGGGGGGCATCAGGATTTGGAAGCAGTCGCTTCCCCTCGACAGGAGGCGTCAAGTGATGCGGCGTCCTTCATCACAAATCGACGCATCCCGGGTCGTTTGGATCCGGCGGGTCCGGCGCTACGTAACCACACCCATGAGCCTCAAGGGCAAGGGACGCAACCAGGCGGGCGTGGCCCTCGTCATGGTGCTCGTTACCTTGGCTCTCATCACGATTACGACGCAGCAGTTCGTGTACAAGGCCGAGATCAACTATGCCTCTGCCAAGAACATGGCAGACGAGTTGAAGGCCGAGTACCTCGCCCGGTCCGTGGTCAATCTGAGTCGGCTCCTGTTCAAGGTGCAGGACAAGGTCATCGACCGGAATCGGACCTTTTTGGGGGACCTGCAGTTGACCGACTACATGGACATCCTGGTGCCCATTTTCTTTGGTCAAGGGTCCGAGTTGCTTTCTGGCATGATCGGCGTGGACCCGAAGGATATCCAGGGCCTGGATTTCAAAAAGGGATACGGACATGCCTTCCTGGCCGGTAAACCGGAAGCGGAGGACGGCAAGATCAACATCAACTGCGCCTACGTGCACTCCGACCAGGATCCACAGGTGGTCCAACTCGTGGCCTCGTTGCGCGCCCTGTTTGCTGACCGTCGCTACGACTTCTTGTTCGAAGAGCAGGACGCACAGGGAAACTACAACGACCGGGATACGGTGATGCGTGCCCTGATTGACTATGTGGACACGGACCACGTCATGTTCGGTCAGTCGTCTGCTGCGGAGGACTACGGGTACCAATCCCTCGACGACCGATATGAGGCGAAGAACAACATCGTGGATTCGGTCGAGGAACTGAGGCTCGTTCGGGGCGTGACCGACGATTTCTGGGCAAACTTTGGTCCGAGTCTGACGGTCTACGGTCAATGCATTCCGAATCTTTGTGCCATTCCCGACGACAACTGGATCCTCGTGGCGGCACTTTTGTACCAGACGGCTGCGAATCCGGGAGATCCTGTGTTTCTCAATCCCATTGCCCTCAGGGCGCTCAGTCAAACCGTGCTGCAGCAGGTGAAGATGACCGGCTGTAACAACCTCAATGCGTTCGTGTCTGCGGCTAAGAATCCACTGCCCATCGGCCAGTTGATGTCGGGCCTCATGGGAGGTTCCATGTCCCAGCCTCAGCCGGACAGTGGGAATCAGGACACGGTCGTCGGGACGCTCGAAGGAATCGAATTGGATCCGGCGAAGGTGAGCAAAGCGGTCTACATGGGGCCGAGACGCTATTACAAGATCGTGGCCGTGGGCCAGTCGGGACGGGTCACCAAGACCATTACGGCCGTGTGGGATCAGCAATTTCGTTCGCCGAGCACCGGAAAGCTCGGCGCGTTCGTGTATTGGAAAGAACGTTGATCGTGGGTTTGTTCGACCCCGATGGAGCAGGGCTCGTCCCTGGTGGAGCAGACGATGGCTCATAGGATTTTGGGAGTAGACGTTGGTTCCTATTCCGTGAAGCTGGCTCTGATGGAGACCAGCCTGCGCCGTACGAAGATCGTATCGGTGGCGGAGCTTCCAGTGCCCGATGGCGGTGATGGGCAGCAGATTTTAGGTCAGGAACTGGCATCTGGGAGATGGAAGGCCGATACCGTGGTTGCGGCGCTCGGTGGCGAGGCAGCCATGGTCCGTTACCTGTCTTTTCCCTTTATGGATCCAAGAAAAATCGCCCCCATCGTGGGCTATGAGATGGAAGGACAGATTCCGTACGAATTGGATGAGGTCGTTTTCGACCACGTGATCCTGGAGCGCTCGAACGAGGACGGTCAGCCGTCGGCCCGTGTGGTGGTGGTGGCCGCCGAGATTGGTCGGGCCAAGGCCGTGGTTGATTGGTTGCGTGGAGTCGGCCTGGACCCCGATCCGTTGACCGTCGAACCATTGGCCTACGGATTCTTGGGCGGTGGCGGCTCTGATGAGGGGGAGACGGGGGCCGTTGCCGTGTTGGATGTGGGGCACAGGTCCACGAACCTGACCATTCTGTCGGGAGGCAGGCCCATGTTCATCAGGACGCTGTCTCGTGGCAGCGGCCATGTGACGGAGGCGATTGCCTCACGACTGCGCATTTCCATAGAGGACGCAGAGCGGACCAAGCAGGTCGACGGCATGGTGCCGCTGCCTGGGCAGGACCTTGATGGTCCCAGAGGAGAAGTTGCCGGGGCAATCCTCGATGCCTTGAAGTTGTGGAACCTTGGGGTGCGTCAGACCCTGTCGGCCGTGCGCTCGGAATTCGGCCAGAACCTGGATCGGGTGGTTCTGTGCGGATCCGGAAGCACGTTGCAGGGGCTGCCCCATCACGTGGCGGAACTCTTCGGAGTCGAGCTTTCGCAGGTGGTGCGGCCCAACATGGAGATGCTGGGTGGTGGCGGTCCACAGATGGCCCTCGCCGTTGGCCTGTGCCATCTGGCGGCCGAACACCGCCACGATGCGCTCAATCTTCGCAACGGGCCCTTGGCGTCTGCATCGAGCCATTCCCTCGTTCGAGAAAAGGGGCTGGTGTTCGCCACGGCAGCGGTCGTGGCCCTTGGCCTTTTGGTTGCCAACGGTTGGGCCAGATTGGCGTTGCTGAAGAAGGAGGAGAACCTACTGGCGACCCACCTCCGAACCCAGACCGAGCAGGTTCTGGACAAGCCGATGACCGACCCTGGCCGCGTCTTGAGAAAGATCCGGCAGTTGCAGAGGGCGAAGCGTCGCTCGGAAATACCCATCCCACGATCGAGTGCCTTTGCCGTCCTGAGCGAGATTTCCAGGCAGACGCCCCCGCGCAACAAGGTAACGCTGGACGTGAGTCGGATGAACCTCAAGGCGCGCAAGATCGTGATCAAGGGAACCGTGGGCTCGGCCTCTGATGTGGAGTTGTTTGCAACGGCTCTCCGCAAGATCAAGTGCTTCGACAAGGTGGAGCCGAGCAAGACCACTGAGGTCGGAGTGGGTGACGAGAAGAAGAGTTCGTTCACGATTACGATTTCATCGAGTTGCATGTAGGCATCCTGCCGAGCGGCAGGGCAGGTAGGCGAGCCACCGTGCAACGCGACTGGAGGTGCGAATGGCGGCAGTGTCGTTGAAAGAGCGAATGGGACTCATGGCGTCGTCGTTTTCGTCCATGAGCAAGAGGGAGCGGACCATGATCGTCGGGGTCGCCGGCGCGGTCCTGTTCCTCGTGTTCGTGATCCTTTGGTACGTCATCTCGGATTCGTTGGACGAGCGGGCACAACGCGTGGAAAACATGCGACGGGCGCTGACTATCCTGATTCAGAAAGGAGACAAGTTGCGGCAGGCGCGCATGGCCGAGGCTCGGGCGGATGCCCGGATCGAGTCGAGCAGTGTGCCGCTGCTTCAGGGCTACATCGACGGAATCGCCAAGAAGGTCAATATTGACGTCAAGGAGTACAAGAGTCTCAAGCCGCGTTTTCTGGACAAGAAGAAGAAGTACCAGGAGCGGTCCATTCGTCTCAAGCTGCTCGGTGTGGATTTGGACAGCCTCTCCCGGTTCCTGGACCGGATCGAGGGCGGCCGTGGTCTGGTCATGACCACGCAGTTGAGCATCGTGCCCCGGACCGGGCAGTCGGACCAACTCGACGTGGATTTGGTGATTTCCACCTATGAAAAGGCATCGGGCAAGAACGAGGATAAGAAGAAGTCGAAGAAGCGGCATCGGACTTCGAGCAGGAAACCCAGCAGGAGCGGTCCCTAGGCCAGCGGCCTTCAGCTTGTGCAACACGGGAGCAGGAACGGATGAATAGGAAACTGACCAAGGCACTCAAGTATGGTGGCTACAGCGTCTTTGCGATCGTGGTGTTGTTCGTTTCGGCGTACATGGCCTTTCCCTTCGAGCGCCTCAAGGATCTCATTACGAAGAAACTGTCCCAGGGAGGCCGCTATGATGTGACGATCGGTTCGGTGTCGGCCGCGTTCCCCATCGGGGTGAGCCTCGAAGATCTGGTGATGGTGAGCCGGCCCGAGCGGCCCAAGGAGAAGCCGAGTAAAATGGTCATCGACCAGGCGACCGTGAGCTTTGGATTCTTTTCCCTGTTGAGCGGCAGACCTGAGATCCACTTTTCCGTGGAGACCCTGGGTGGGCATATCGATGGAAAGACGCGGGAAGACGCCGATGGCGGCCGATTCATCCAGTTTGCGTTTTCTTCCATCGAATTCGAGCACCTCCCTGGTCTGGATAACGCGGTGGATTTGCCCATGGACGGCACCGTTTCCGGTTCGGCAAAGCTGACCATTCCGAAGGCGGGGATGCGCAAGTCGAAAGGTAAGATGACCCTTGCCTGCCATGGGTGTTCCGTCGGAGATGGGAAGCACAAGGTCAAATTCAAATTCGCCAAGCGGCCGGGCCATTACGATCCCCTGGCCGAACAGGGAGTGACGTTGCCCAGACTGCGTCTTGGCAAGTTCGGCGGTGACATCGTCATCAAACGCGGCAAGGCCACCTTCGACCAGTTCGAGGCCTTTTCGCCCGATGGTGAGGCACAGGTCCTGGGCTCCATCATGCTCCGGGATCCAGTTGCCTTCTCGTCGGTTTTGGCCCTGTTCAAGTTCAAGTTTTCGGACGACCTGAAGAAGCGTAAGCCCAAGACCATCGGCATCGAGTCCTCCATGGGACGCGGCAGGAGGGCCGACGGGATGCTCGGCCTCTGCGTGACGGGTCGGCTCAAGAAGCCCCGGTTCAAGCCCTGCAAGACGAGCCCCGTGGAGCGGGGTGGTGGTCGGTTCGGCGGTAGGAAACGGCGAGGCGGCGGCCGGTACCTCCATCGCCTGCCGGTGCCTCCCAGGCGACACTGACCATCGGTGCCCCGGGCTCCTCTGACTGGGCGAGACGGTGCATTTCCTGCCGTGAGGGTGCACGTCGAACAGGGATGGACCGCGAATGAAGGCGGGATTTGGAACAAAGGAGGACAGGCACCGTGATGCAGTCGTGGAAATCGGTTTCATTGGCCTCGAACCCTGAGATGGAAGAATCGGGTAGGTTGGCATTCGCGAATCGAATATTCGTGACACGACGGCCTGAGACCCGTGGTTTCAGAATCACGATGCGGGCGGCAGGCGTCTTGACTACCGTCGGACTCATCATGATGCTCGCGGTTTCCCCAGGCTGTTCGAAGCACAAGGGCAAACCGCCAGGCAACAAAAAGGATGTGCGCTGTCTGGACTTCGCCAATGAGGTCCTTGCCGCCTACCAGGTCGTGGTTTCGGTCAAGATCAAGGCCTCGGACATCAAGCCGAATGTCCTGATGGGGGCGAAGCATCGAAATCTTGAGGCTGGTTGCCGCAGTGGCTCCATTCCCGCCAAGGTCGTTTCTTGCGTTCTGAATCTCGAGGACAAGACTCCGACTGCTGTCATCGCGTGTCTGCCCAAGAGCCTCAGGCCGGCGACGAGGACCTCAGATGACGAAGATGTAGATTCCGATTCGGATTCGGATCTGGGGGCCGGATCGACTGGAGATGATTCTGACGACAACGACGAGCCTGATGCTCCATGATTCCGGATCCGTCCCGAAGGACGGTCAGATCTTGCGACGGACGAAGATGAGGGCGGGACGCTTCTTGATGGAAGGCATCCTGACGATCCGATGGCGCAACAGGTATCTGCGATAGTAGGTTTGCCATCGTCCTGTGAATTTTCCTCCCACGACTTGGTCGAAGAAGTTGGTCCAGTTGGCAGGCATGGCCCTGACGAAGGAACGAGAGCGACGGAGCCGGCGGCAGGAAATTTCCTTGTTGCTGCCCACCGAGTAGAGGTGGAGTTTCCCCCAACCATGGGTCAGTTTCGTCTTGGCCATGGTGACGGTAAAGGCGATGCACTTGTACGCCTTGGCCTTGCGCATGGCCCTGGCGAGCTGTCCGATCAAGGCGCTGGCTGGTGGGCCGGCCTTCTTGGCGAACTCCATGGCTTCCATGATGGTCAGTCGGGTCCATGTGTTCATTGGGGTGGCTTCGTACGCCATGACGAAGGGCAGGGGGCGACCGTATCGGTCTTGCCCCGAACGGTAGCCGGACCGATTGACGCCGCAGGCGGACGCACCGGTGGCGACCTGGGGTGTCTGGGGCGGCTTGACCGGATCGGCGAGGGCCCAACACATGGGCGTCCGTTTCGCTCCGGCCTGCTGGGCGATAGTGAGAGCTGCCAGGGAGACGACTTGCTGCCTGTCTGGAAGCGACTTTGCGATCAATTCGATGAGTCGGAGGCGAAGCGGGTCGGTGGTCAAAACCTTGCGCAGCGTGGTTCGGAAGCTGCGCGGGCAGGTGGTCCCGAGTGCTTTGGCAACCGCGGCGGCGAAGTAGTTGCGGCGCTTGTGTCGCAACCAGACGGCGCAGTTTGCCTGGCGGAACTCCTTGGCATTGGCTTTGATGACCGGTTCGTATACCTTGTCCACCAGAGACGCGAGCATCAGATAGGACACGCCGATGCGTTTCGGTGACGCGTGGGCCGGTTTTCCCAGGAGGACGTCGATGGCGAACTGGGCCAGTTTGGCCTTAGACCACCGGGCGAGGGGATCATTGGCCAGGCCGGCGCGTCGTAGTTGGTCCGCCTTCTGCGGAGTGACGCCAAAGTATGCGGCATAGAGTCGGTCGAACAGACCAACGAGTTTTGCATTGTTTGGAGCCAGGCGCAGCAGTTTGAAGAGTCTGCCCAAGGCTCTGGGAACGGTCTTGGACGAATGGAGGTCCATTTGCACCCATCGCATGCCGCCGCGGAGCAGCTTGGCGATCTGTGCAGGAGAGTAAGCACCCCTGGGAGGCGGCTGGTGGTTGGCCTTGGCCCTGGCGGCGATGGTGGCCCGCTGATTCCAGACCCGGCAGAGCTGGAGGCTCCGCCGCAGGGCTGCTGCGATGTTCGGATCGTTTGGGGCCTTACAATATGCGGAGCCCCGCAGTCGAATTGCCTCGTTGCAGGGGCGACCCGGATAGGAATTCGGGTCGGACCACTGTTCCAGGGCGGCCTGGTATCGTTTCGACCAGCCCATCAGGGACCGGATACTGTTCGGGGATTGGAACACCCGCTGTCGGCAGTCCACCAGGGGCTTGGCGCTGGCTGAAGACAGCGGAATCAGGCTGGCGAAGATGGTCAGTAGAAAGGTGCGCTTCATGGACGTTCCTCCGTGATCCTTTTGGTGTCGGTGGAAACCGACGGGGTTGTCTTCCCTCTGTTGCGTCGCCACCAGTGGTTTGGGGGCGTTTTCTTGGATGGTGATCCAGAGTTGGCGTGGGCTGTGAGGCTCTGCCTACAGGGACATCATTTCATATCACACTTTCGGAACCACGTCAGGTCATTTCCCTGTCTTCGAGGCTGATGGCAAAGAGCTTTGGATGCAATGGATGAGCCAGTGGCCATCAACGGCAAACGGTACGGCGTGCTGGAGAGCCTGAACTGTTGGCTCATGGAGAACCAGTAGGGAGGGAGAATTCTTCGACGAGGTCCCCGGCCAGGACGCGTTCCACGCCCGAGTCCGTGGTGACCAGGAGGGCACCATCGGAATCCAGGTCCAGGGCGGTTCCCACGATGTCCGGTGCGGGCTGCGGCGGGTGGACCGTCACGCGGTGGCCGAGCACGTTCGGGTGTCGTTTCCAGGCTTCGAGGATGACGCCTTTGCCTTCGGCTACGTAGCGGTCGTGCCACTGTTCGATCTGGCCGATGATGGAGGCGACCAGGGCAGCTCGGTCAACGGGAGTACCGGACGCGATCGACAAGGACGTGGCGATTCCTCGGATGTCGTCTGGAAATTCCACCTGGTTCACGTTACAGCCGATTCCCAGGATGACCCATTGGATGCTGTGCTGGTCGGCGACCATTTCGGTCAGGATGCCGCAGACTTTGCGACCTGCGATGAGGATGTCGTTGGGCCACTTGAGGTGGGGGTGCAGGCCGGTGACGGATTCGATGCCGTCCGACACGGCCACGGCGGCGGCCAAGGTGAGGGCGCCGGCATCGTCGGGCGGAATATGCGGCTTGAGGACCATGCTCATGTAGATATTTTTGCCTGGGGGCGAATGCCAGGTCCTTGCTCGTCTGCCACGGCCCGCGTCCTGGGTGTCTGCCAGGACGCAGGTTCCGGCGGGCGCCTGCTGCTTGGCCAGGTTTTGCGCCTCATCGTTGGTGGAGCCGCACCGTCCCATTACGACGAGTTCTCGGCCTGCCCATTTGGTCGTCAGGGCTGAAAGGATTTGGGCGGGCACGATGGGATGGATGTCATCCATGGGGCACCTGGGTGGGTGGCGATGGTTACTCGCTTTCGTCTGCGGGGATCTCCGCTTCGACCACCTGCAGGGAAAGGTCCACGGCGGGAGCCGAATGGGTGAGTCTGCCGACTGAGATGAGGTCCACACCCGTGCGGGCGACATCGGCCACGGTTTCCAGGTTGATGCCGCCCGATGCCTCGATTAGGACTCGGCCCGCAGCCTGGGCCACGGCTTTCGCCATGGTCTCCGGTGTCATGTTATCGAGCAGGACCACGTCTGTTCCCGCCTCGATGGCTTCTTCCATTTCTTCGATGCTTCTGACTTCGACTTCGATCCGGAGGGAGTGGGGTGCGAGTTTGCGCGCCCGCTCGACCGCTTCACCTGTCGAGTCGCACATGGCGATGTGGTTTTCCTTGATCAAAATGCCCGAGGCCAGGTCCATACGATGGTTCGCTCCCCCCCCGCAGGCGACCGCGTACTTTTCCAGCAAACGCCAGCCTGGCGTGGTTTTCCTTGTGTCCACAATTTTGGCTTTGGTGCCTGTCGCGGCAACGATCTTGACGTATTTTCTGGTCAGAGTTGCGATGCCAGACAGGTGCATCAAGAAGTTGAGGACGGTGCGTTCGCCAGCGAGCAGGGCACGACCCTGGCCGGAAATCTGCGCAATGGCCGTACCTGGTTCCACTTCGGATCCTTCGGACACGAGCGCCTCGAACTTGATGGAGGGATCCACGCGGAACATGGCGAATGCGGCCAGGTCATGGCCGCAGACCACCAGATGCTCTTTGGCCAAGATCTGAGCTTTGGCCATGACCGGCTCGAACAGGACCGACCGTGCGGTTGCATCTCCGCGACCGACGTCCTCTGACAGAGCGAGGTTGACGAGTTGTTCCACTAACGGTGTGATTGGGCACCCCACGGCCTTGCTCCTTGTGGTTGAAAACCTTCGACTGCTCGTATTTCCTGTTGTCGATTAGAGTATGGAGTATACGGAACTCTTTCGTGTTGGAAAACGAAAAAAGTCGTTTGGCCCTGGGATTCATCCAGGATGGTTTGGCCCCCAGGGCTATGAAGGACCGAGGAAGTAGGTGGCGTCCAGCACACCCACTACGAGGTTCGACGAGGCGTGGAGCAGGGCGGAGGCGCCCACGCCGCCCGATGCCTCGCGTAGGACGCCGAAGGCTAAGGCGGGAATGGCCACGGCGAGTCGCAATGGGTTGAAGTCCACCAGGAAATGGCCCAGGCCAAACAGAGCGGCCTGGATGACCACCGCCCAACCCAGTTCGATGTTGCCCACCCGGATTCTGGCCGTGAAGATTTGGTTGAGGCGGGTCTGGACGTAGCCTCGAAAGAAGATCTCCTCTGGGATGGCCACCACCACGAGTTCCGAGGCGGCGAGGAGCCAGAATTTCTTGGGGAGATGGATGCTGGCCGAGACCCCGGCGAAATGGTGGCAGTTTCGCCCAAGGGCACCCAACAGGCCGCCATGGGCGCAGACGTACGAGTAGTAGGCGAGGTAGAGGGCGACGAAGAGGCCCAGGATGACCACGATGGAGCCGACCCCCCACCCGAGCGCCGGCACGAAAG
Organism: Deltaproteobacteria bacterium; assembly: GCA_021162935.1. GTDB lineage: Bacteria > Myxococcota_A > Polyangia > HGW-17 > SLPX01 > JAGGXR01. The sequence continues at coordinate 4,541 of JAGGXR010000061.1, read as the reverse complement.
GTCGCGCTGAAATCCCGTAGTCGGGCAGGTCGGATTCAGCGTGCCGGATCTGTCTCGATGCGGCGTAGAGGAACAGCAGGGCGGCGACACCGCCCAGGTTGCGACCGAGCCAAGGGATGACGAGCCCTGCATGGAAGAGGATGCTGAGCAGAGCCGTCACCACGGTGAAGGTGACAAGGATCTCTTTCAGGATCGATTTCGATGAGCCGTTCGTATCGATGGTGTTTGGTTCCATGTCGGCGGTGTGCGGCACAGGCGCTACAGGACGAAGGCCACCCGTGCCTGGATGGAAAAACTGCCTGGTGCGGCGTAGTCCGGTGCCACCTGTGGGCCGAAGAAGAGATAACCGGTTTCGACTCTGAGGAGGAGATGGGACAGTTCGTCGTCTCCCAGCCCCCACTTCACGTCCAGGCCCAGGTCCACTTCGGTGCCGATGCGCCGGCCTCGGCCCGTTGGAAAGAGGGCGCCGTCCTGGCGGTGGGCCCAGGCGGTCAGGACCGCCAGTCGGACCTTGAGGAATTCGACAGGGGAGGCGGAGACCATGGGCATGAAGTAGAAGCTGTCGATGACGCCGCCATTGGACTGGAGTCCGCGTGAGGCCCACACTTTGGTGGGATCCTGTCGATACGGGTAGGCATAGGCGAGCGCCGTGGCCGACCGTTGTCGCAGGAACTCCTCATAGAGGATGAGACCCACGTTGTAGTCCGGGTGGGCGGACACCTGCCGGAAGGTGCGGTCCGAGAAGTTGGCGTCACCGGCGGCTTGGCCGGCTTCGGCGCTCATGCCGAGCCAACGCAGGACCGACGATTGGACCCTGGTGACCCATCCGTAGGCAGCGACCCTGGTGACTCCTGGTCCGATGGCGATGGCACGCCTGTCGGTTTGTCCCCGAACGAAGTATGCCTCGGCGCCGGCGGTCACGAGCCGGCCCAGATGAATATTGAAGTAGGGGTCCAGTGTCATGATGTCGTTCTTGCCGCCGCAAATGGGTAAGTCTTCGGTTGTGCAGTCGTGCGCCACGTATCCATTCGTGGCTGAGTCCCAGAGTCGGATGATGCCCGCGGTTGTTCGCTGTCGACGGTAGGCGACATAGAGACCGGCCTTGAGGGCGGTTGGCCCCCAGCGTTTCAACCAGGGCACGGAGTCGGCAAAGTGGTTCCATTGATAGAGCAGGATGCCCACGTGTTCGTCTACGTTGTTTTGCTCGCGGCTCAGAAAGGTCTGCTCGCCATACGGGCGCTGGAAGTCCGAGGGGAGTCCAGGGACGTTGGGTTCCTCCACGATGCGATCGTAGGCATAGGCCAGGTAGAGATGGTGGTTCGTTGCGACCTTGAACCTGCTGAATCGACGGACGAGTTTGATCACGTCCGTCAGGAACATCGCCCGGTCGTAGATGGTTGGAAAATGGTTGTCGCCGAAGGAGTCGTCCACCCCGGCTCGATGCTTGGTGAGATTGCCGCCGTCGTTGATGAGGTAGCCCATGCCCCAATTGGCTGGCATGCGGCCGATGCGCAGCAGGCCGATGTTTACGTTCAATTCCAGAAATACGGAGTGCAGCGCGATGGAGGACACCTGGTTGCCCATGGCGTCGGTGTCTGACGGCTGTTCAGAAAACAGACCGATTGGGGCGAGACCGGCGTTATCGCCCCAGACCACGTCCTGGAGCGCATCGATGCGCATTTGGACCTTGGCCAGTCTGCCCAGGCGGACGCGTGGTTCGACCCGCACCTGATGAGTCATGTAGTTCGTGTTCAGGATGGGATTTCGGAGTCGGTTGCCTGTGCCTGGAAGAACCTGGTTTTTGAGATTGGCCAGGTCGCGGATGTACGTGTATCTCGCCCAATAATAGCCGTCCACGGACAGGGACAGATGGGGGAGAGTCTGTCGGGCTTTGGCCGTCAGTGGCGCAAAGAGGAAGGCTAGCCCCATTGCGACAGACATACAAAGACGGACCGGCAGATTGTGTCGGCGCATCATCGACCTCGTTTCGTTTCCGTCACGGGAAGCCTCATCCATCTGATCCTAACTTGACCATCCAGCTCCGACCGGTCTTTCTAGAAGCGAATCTCTCCCATGTCCATCACTTCGATTTCGCTCTCGGGTCCGGCCTTTTCCGGGTCGGACGTTGCCTCCATATCGCCTTCCATATCGTAATGGACCTTGGTGGTCTTCATGCGACCGTCCGCATGGTAGAGTTTCAGGTAGATGTCGGGGCGGCCTTCTGCCAGGGCCAGGGCGCCCTGGTAGGCACGCTGCGGAAAGTCGATGCGAAATCGTCCGTCTGCGTCCGTTTCCGCCTCGCCCAGATGGTCATCCTTGACCACATCTTTGTCATAGGCACGGACCGTCACTGCCGCGATCGGCTTGCCCGTGGCGTCGTCGATGACTCGTCCTGTCACAGCTTCCCAGTATCCCACGTCTCTGAGCATGCATGCACCTCGTTTCCGTTGGCCGAAGACAGCGCAGCGACCATGATTTTTCGCTGATACGGTTCTTGATACGGCCCTTCGAGTGGAAATCTACCGTTCGATGGAACCGCGACCGATTTTTCCCAGTGTACGGTGGAAGTGGGCACAAGGCAAGCGATAGGGATGGTTTCATTCAGGCCCGATCGTCGTCCAGCCCAGGGCGCACGAGGGCGCGGCGGCCAAAGGCCGCCTGCGTCGTCCGCGTGTCCGTTTGCCCTGCGTCGAGCGAGACCACGGCCTTTGCGCCAGCGCGGCGTCGGACTCGGACGCTCTGTGACCCGGCGCGCGGAAGGGCCTCGAATCAGACGCCGGGGAAAACCCGCAGCGGCACAGGAGCCGCATTTTCTAGTGCTTGGCGCATGAGCTTGAAGACCCTGCGCCAGCGCATGGGCGACATCCACGCCCCTGTCTTGTCCTTGCGGCGCAACCTGCGTTTACGCAGGTACTGTACGACGTTGTAGGCCATGAGCCGGAGCAGGCCCAGTGCCCAGACCGCGTTGCCCTGGGTGCACCATGGGCCGGAATCCTCAAGCCATTGCAGGTCCAGGCTATTGTTGGAGTCGTTCTCGATCCCCCAGTGACCTCGGACCAACAGGAGAATCTGGATAGGCTTGAAGTAGTTCCACAGCAGGGATGTCACGAAGAATCGGTCTTCGATTTCCACGCTCCCCTGCTTGTTACGCGTCTCCTGGCGTACCAACCAATTCCGGCGGAGGTGACTCCAGGTGCCCACGCTGTTTTGAAAGCGTTGCATCTGTGGCGTCCTCGAGATGCGTCGACGGATCTGCTTGCCGTTTCGGCCCTCCCAGGCGCTTTCGGCCTCTGCGGGCTCGCTGGCAGTCATGGGCTCCAGCAGGGCTCTTGCCTCGGCAGACGTAAGGACGGCCCGCAACACGGGGGCCACGAAATAGGGCTTGCCCGTCTTGGCGCTTCCTTTGGGCTGCCACTTCTTGTTCTCGTCCGACCGCGGCTGAGCGCGCCCGCCCGCGTCATGGTTCAAGGTGGCCAGGTTCTTGCCGTCCACTGTGGCCACACCGCAAGGCAAGCCCACCGGCGAGAGCATCTTGCTGCGGTTCATGTCCCGCACCTGTGCGACCAACTTGTCGTGTAGGTAGGGCTCGTCGAGCCGTCGAGCTTCTGTATCCAGCGTGGTGTCCGAAATGGGCTTTGGCACCAGTCTTTTGGCCCCAGAGCCCCAGAGCCCCAGAGCCCCAGATCACCGATCTGCTCCTCCACGTCTCGAAGCGTCGCGGCCCCTTTTTCTTTGCCCTGCGACAACACCAGTGAGAATCGCGTCCACCCAAGCCCGCACCGCCACAATGGCTTCGGATTCCCGGCCCTCCAGGAACAGGCGAGTCGGTTCGGCCAGACTGCAAATGTGGTGTGCCTGCCGGGTGGGAGCGCACCGGAGCTGTGGGCCTGGGAGAGTTTGGAGGCCCACGTGGGAGGCTACGCGGCCCTCCTGGGCCTTGCCGAGGGGGAGCTTCCGCGCCTCCTCCAGAGCGTCCGCCAGCTCGATGCAGGGGCGGCGAACACCCCGGCGAACAAGGCCAAGGGCATGATCGCCGCACTCTCGGACCAGCTCGGTCGGGAGGAGTCCGAACTCCTCGGGACCGTTTGTGGCCCTTTGCTCACAAGCGAGTCTCGTTCGTTGGAGATGTCGACCGGCAGACTCATACTTCCCTGGCCGTCCGGGCCCTCCCGACCCAGGAGACATGGCGGCATGCAGCGTCGGTCCCGGTCATGTATCCCATGCGGCTGCCCCACGAAAGCCACCGCCCCGTTCTCCTGCGCGGCTCCGTTCAGGAGCGCCTCGGACTGGGTGACCACGATGACCTGTCCCGCTCGACGTTCCACCACCTCGGCGAGCAGGTCGTACACCTCCCGCTGGCGGGGCGCCTCCAGATGGGCGTCTGGCTCCTCCACGAGGAGTATGTCTCCGCGCCTGGCCTCCAAGTACGCAAGGAGCTGCCGCTGGAAGGTCGCGTTCTACCGGTCTCCAAGGAGGGTTATCTCCTCGAGGGGTGGACCGGCAAGGAGCTTTCCCGTGTCGTCCACGACTCCGAGGGCCTG
>JAGGXR010000127.1 GCA_021162935.1 Deltaproteobacteria bacterium | reverse complement strand
TTTTCCGGCGGCCACTTCGACAGATTCGCAATGGTCCTATTCTTGACTTTGCCGCCTTCGCGGTATCCCTCACGCAGCAGGATAGCCGGAGGCGAGTTTCGGTTTGGGATAATGGCGATATACATGCCAACGGCATATCACAACACACCCAGCATTGCAAGCAAATAAATGCCCGTTACATGTCAACCTCAAAAGAGGCGTTTAGAGTCATATCTCCTTGTATTCCTTCACGTTTGGCTGGTTTTTCAGGATGAAAGCAGGGGGAACTTCAGGTTAGCAAGGAGGCGATGCCCTCAGTCGCCGAAGGCGTAGAGCCGGCCTTCCATGGACCCCACGTAAAGCGTGTCGTCCGCGCCGATGGCAGGAGAGGCACGGATTTCCCCGAGGTCGCCAAGGTCCCAGATTTTGGTCCCATCCGGGGCGATGGCATAGATTTTTCCGTCCAGACCTCCGACGTAGATGGTTCCTTCCCCGTCGATGGCGGGATCCGAGAAATCCGGCGAGGCGCTCTCGAACCTCCACCTTTCGGTGCCGTCCGGAGTGATGGCGTAAAGCCGTGCCCCGTCCTCGGGGTGGTCCGGGTCGCATCCTGTCGCATAGATGGTACCGTCGGGACCGATGCCCGGATTCGAGCAGACCTTTGCCCCGGCCGCAAAGACCCATTTAACGGCTCCGTCCGGGTCGATGGCGTACAGGTCGCCGGGTCGGCGGCTTCCCACGTAGACCGTGCCATCGTCTGCAATGGCCGCCGACTGGCCATACATCGAACCGCCCGGCACCAACACCCATTTCCGGCTGCCATCGGCGCGGATGGCCGTCACAGCCCGCTGGGAGGTAACATATACGATGCCATCGCCGTCGATCGTCGCGGAGTCCGACACGGCCTCCCCGAGCTCGTATCGCCACCTCTCGGAGCCGTCCGGGCAGATGGCGAACAGGGACCCAAGAAACGGCTCCTCGGAAATCTGAGTATTTGCCGTGATGTACACGGTCCCGTCCGGCCCAATCGCCGGAGACGAGCTGACTTCCAGACCCACCGGGATCTCCCACTTGTGACTCCCGTCCGGCCTGATGGCATAGAGGTTGCCGGAACCGGACGCCACGTACACCATCCCGTCGGCGCCGATGGCAGGAGAGGACCAGATCCAGTCGCCGGTGTCGAATGTCCACTTGCGGGTCCCATCCGGGTTGATGGCATAGAAGAGCCCATCATCTGACCCAACGTAGACAGTCCCATCCGAGGCGATGGCGGGCGAAGAGTGAACAATCCAGTCCGCCGTCTGAAATATCCATTTTATCTTCCGAGTCTTGGGCCCCACGAACGGGCTTCGGCACACATGGGTCGTGCACCGCCCGCGCATGGGCCATGGAGACCCGGCCTGAAGACCGTGGCCCCCGCCACACGTCGAAAAAGGTCCCGCATCGCCCGACAGACACGGTCCGACGTGGTGCTCCCTGGGCGCTCCGGCATCATGCCGCGGGCCTTGGCCGTCGTTGGACAGCCCTCCATCGCTTTCTTTTGTTGAGGGCCTCTCGATCAAACACTGGCAGGAAGGGCCAATCAAGGCGAGGGCCAGGGCGAGGGCCAGGGCCCGGCAGGCCGGCGCGCTTCGAGCAAGACGCCGGCGTAGACTTCTCTCCGGAGCTCGAGCGGACCCGGCCGCCGCGGGCTCGTCGTCCGGCTGTTGGCGTGTCCACCTCAGATCTCGGTGGCGGAGCAGGCCCTTGCCGAGATCCGGCCGGACAGATGCCCCGCCGGGTTTTCTAGGCTGGCTTGGTCCACCAATTCCACGTCCAGACGCAGCATCAGCTCGGCTTCGCCTGCATGAAGGATCTCCAGGGTGCCAGCCACGATGCCCAGGTTCTGCCATGAATCGTCCTCTTCGATGCGGTCCAGGGACCCGCTGAAAACTTGGCCCAAGGCCTCCGGGTCCGCTGTCAACTGATAGGTGCCCTCAACGTTGTCCTTGATGACCAGAATGAGGTTGGTCTTGGGAAAGCCACCGGCGTCGACCACCCCGTCGGCCAGATCCTCGCAATCCGTGTCCACATTGGTAACAACCACCACGAGCTGATTGGGACAGTCGTCCGTGGGGTCCGGCAAGAAGAACCCCGATGACAGCTCCACTGGGCGGAGCTCGCTCTCGCCCGGCCAGCAAACGCTTCCAAGGATATCCGGGATGCCCGAATTGCTCGACCCGCACCCCCACAGCCACGCGAGCAAGAGCATTGGAACAATGCCCGGTCTTGACACCATCCTTGCCGCCGCGTGCCGGTTACTCCACTTGCGTTGGCTGGCTCCCATCTCTCACCTCGACCCGAGACGCCGCCTGACGGCGAGAAAGAGCGAGGCGACGAGGAGCAGAATAGCCAGAAAGCTCCCGCGTGTTGGGGCCCGGAGACGGCATACTGCACATCCTCCGTTGTCCTCCCCGGCCGAGGGTTGGGCAACTGCTTGAGCCCGCGGAGGCAAGGGCGGACACAGAACCGATTCCTCTTGCGGCGAGACAAAAGTGGACTGCGGCAATGCGCGGCACTCGTGGTTCCTTTGGTCGTGGGAAACGAGCACGTCGAAAGTGGAGTCCGACCGGTTTCCCGACGAATCCACGACGCCAACCGCAACCGTGTAGCGCCGCCCGTCGCCGATGCCGGCTCTCTCGGACATCAGGCAGACGGCATCGTCATAGACAAGGACGTCGTTTCCGGTATTCCCGTCGCCGGTGCCATTGTCGGGCTCATCGCTCCATGCATCCAGAAACACCACGGCCGGGTTTGGATCGCACACGTCGAAAGCTAGGACCTGGTCCTCGATGGCAAGCCGCACATACTTATGGTTGGGCCGCCACGTGCAGTAGATCGCACCCTCTCCCGGTCCCAGAACCGGCGGGGTGGTATCCACGACACTCACATTGAAAGTGTGCTGGCTCCACGCCCCATCGTCGTCCCTCGCAAACAACGACACGACATGTTCCCCCAGGGACAGGTGCTGTTCGGTCTCCAGTTCCTTGCTCACCAGGATACGATCAATGACCCATTGTGTCCCTTCCACGAATCCATCGGCATCCGAAGCTTCCCCCCAGAGCCTCACGGTGCCCGTCCCGGGCGCGTCGCATTCCACGGCCGTGGATTCGGCGAACCCGCGGACCAGCGGGGGCAGGTTTGCCCAGTTGGCGACCACCGAAATGTCCACGTCGAGGTTTCCTTCACTGATGGAGGTCTCAAAGCGGAATTCCCGGTTTGCGAAGTCAAGGCTGCCGGTGTTGACCTCCTGATCGGTGACGATATTGAAATAGGTGTTTTGGAACGCATATTTCTTGGTTGCTCTTAGTTTGGTCAGCATCCTGATCTCGGAACCTGGAAACACGAAATGTCCGTCAGGATGGACCGTACCGTTGGCGCTGTCGAGAAGAAGCCCGAAGAAAAACGGGATGTGGATGGGGATGGGATCCCAGCTCTTTTTCAGTTTGAAGTGGGGCGCGTGCAGGACCATGTTTGCGAGGGTAATGCCGCACGTGGCGCCAGGGCAGTTGGCCCCAGCAAGGCCCACCTGACCAACGATCTTCTGGCTTCCATCGTATCCGTCGACGTCGATGGACATCCGCGATCTGTTCTCGTCAATCTGGAGCACGGTGTAGGGGGGATCCGGAACGAGGGTAATAAGATCGCCCTCGTCGGCCACCACGCACTTCTTGCTTTCCTCCGCCTCGTAGTCGAGCCAGACCGGCTCTACGTCGCCCGCCCGGGTGCACAAGCTTCCCCGGCTCATGTTTTCCAGCACGGGTTTCAGCGTGCAGCGCTCATCGCAGGCCTGGTTTTCGGCATCATGGGTCACGTTTGGTCCCACGCAGAGATAGATGTCGCGCGCATCGGTTTCAAACAACAGGTCACTGGCGGAGCAGGTTTCGCCAGGTTGAAGAGACGCTGTGCATTGCATACAATCACACCAACACTTCCGTACGTAGGCGTTCGGTGTGGGCTGGGGCTCGACTTCCAGCCGGGTAGGCCAGGCGCAGGCTGACGCAACAAGAACGGCGATGAAAGGGAAAATTAGACGGGCCCCTGAATGCCACCTACGAAGCCGCCCCCCGCCTCCCCAATTCGTGATGTGCGTTTCTTTGGTCATCGGACACGTCACTTTCATGCCGCAACCGGAAAAGAGTTACCTCGCAGAGGCAACCAAACACCCTCCAAGACCTCAACAGCAGTGCCGCTGGCACTCCCAAATCAGGATATCAACTATCCGTGAGTGCGTCAACGAGGATCGATCAGGCGCTGCGGTTCAGACAGTATTCGGCCGCCACTTAAAAAAAAACACGACCATTCGTGCCCTTCCACATCCCGACCGTGGTTCCCAGACCCAAAGACGTCCGTCGAGATTCGGGTGTGATCGCTTTCCCTTGGTACGACCCCTTCCAGCCGTAGCGGAGCGCTACCCCACGCGGGACTTTATCCTGCGGGGGTGATCATTCGAGCGCGGGTGACCAGATTCGGGCAGCAGATGGGCGGCAAGAATGCCTGGGAAGGTCACGTGTCCCTTTGCCCCCTGCAAAGCAAGGGGCCAGCTTGGCCATTTCGACGGGGAAGCCGACGACTCAGGCGGCAGCAGCCAGGCTGGTACGTGGCTCGACCGTTCGGAATCTGTGGGCATGCTCCCTCCATGCCTGACGGCGCCAGGCCCAGTATTCGTTTCACCAACCGTTGACCTTGATCATTCGCAGAGCGAGGATGTTCTTGACGTTGTCGGGATGCCACCAGGTGCCTGGGAGCTTGAGTCGGACCTGTACAACGCTACGGTGTCCGCTTTCAATCTCGCTGCTTGCCGTGCTCCAGCCATGATCGCGGTACTTCTGGTAAGCGACTGCGTCCTGGTTGCGCTCGAAGTAGTCGGCCTCGTGCCGTAGGATTTCGTTTTTGTTCTGCTCCGCCGCACACCGTAGCTCGGCGACGACAGAGCGTGCCTCGCCACGCTCAAGCCGCGAAAGCGCAGACTGGATCCAGGTGGCCTTGGGCAGTCCACCGAGTTGCTCGAGCTCCACTTCTCCGGGAATTTAAACCAGCCCCAGCTTGACCTCCTCCCAGCGGCAATTTTTGTGACGCTTGGGCAGCCCGCGGACCAGCGTCACCTCGGGCTCTTGACCTTCGGGTGTCTCAATCGACTCAAGCGTGGCCACCGGGATCATGCCACCGTCGTGCTCCACCTCAAGCTCGACGATGCCCTCTCGACGGCCCTCCCGTGCAGCTTCCGCGAGGGCTTCTCCCAACTTCCTTTCGATGAAATCCAGCGCGTGCTCGCCATGCTTGTGGAACATTCGCAACGCGGTCGTTCGTCCCATCTCCACACCCGGATGATGGCGTTGCAATTTGTCCACTGCCCGCTGGCAGGACTCATCGGCTGCCAGGTCTACCACCACCTCCTCCACGACCAGAGACCAGCGCTGGGCGTCGGTGCCAAGCCAGCCGTGCAACGGGCGCGCTGACCGATGACACCTGCGGCAATATGCGTAGATATCTTCCACCTCGATGTCCCCGAACGGTGTCCCGTGTTTCCACTTGCTCTTCGAATGCCACTCCATCACCCCTTCCCCACAAGGACAGGATATCCGCCTCGCCTTCGATTGCTTGAGCCGCACGTCCACGTAGCCTTGTAGCATCCGGCGTCCAAGCTCCTGCGAAAACTCAACGACCGTCTCCGTGGTGTCGAAACGACCGTCTCCGTGGCGTCGAGGAGATTTGGAAAGGTCTGCGCGCTTTGGTCCTGCTCCAACAACTCCGTCAACGAGGTGACCGCCTTCTCCAAAATCGACTTGAGCGCCATCTGCTTCATGACACACTCCATTCGGTAAGTGGTGGACCGATTTACCCGGCGGCGGGATCTCGTCCAGGAATCTGATTGCAGGCATCCTCTTGGCGCAACGACTTGCGGACCGCAGGCATTGCCTTCGCCAGGTTGATGCGATCTCCCAAGGGAAGCGTCTCAAGAAACTCAGCCAGCGTCTCCAAGATGGCTTCGATCGATGCCAGACTGTCTTGTGTCATCGCGGCCACGTTGGATCGTCCCAACGGCTGATCGAGCACCCAGAGAGCCTCCGCCAGATCTGCATTCAGCTCAAATAACGTCCGCAGTTCCCAAGGGAACTCCTGAGCCAAATGCAACCTGTCCAGGGACCGAAACAATGCCAGCAAGTTCAGTCTCGTTACCTCAAGGTTGCCTCGCAGTTCCGGTGGAGCCGCGAATTCGCACGTCCTGCGTCTTTTCTTGCGCCCACTGGACATATCGTTCCTCAACAGCCCGAATGCAGTCGACGAAATCGCAAAGATGCTCAAGGACGACGACCCATGGGTCCAACTCCGCAGGCCGGATGAAGGGGAAGTCTACGCCGTGATTCGCCAACATAATGTGGCCCTGATTTCGTCGAAGGCGGCCGTGCAGGTGCTGACCAGACCCATCGAGGCCAACACCAATGAAATTGGCGCCCTGCCCGACCTGCTCGATATGTTGCACAGAGCGTATTCCCACACCAGACTGTTCAGCTTGGTGACCACCGATGCGGGAAACACGTCAGCTCACACGGCGATGCACATGCGCAGATATGGTTGGCACTATTTCTTGCGCATCAAGGCCAACCATCCCGACATGCTGGCCGAGGCCCAGCGACTGCTCGATGACCTCGACGCAGACAGTGCCCAGGCCTCCTACGGCGACAAGCAAAGTGGAAAACAACATCCATTGGACCGCTGACGCAGTCCTTGGAGAAGACCATCGCAGGTTGGCCATCAGTCGGCATCCCGACGGAATCTTGGTGGTGGCTGCACTCAGAGCCATTGCTCCTTCGATTCTGGCTGTCATGCGAGCACTGAGCCGCATCGACTATTCAGCAACCAGGCCCAGTTGGAACATAGTCATGACCTTCATCCAGACACAACTGGGAGTCCTGCGGCTCGACACCGAGGCCTT
>JAGGXR010000049.1 GCA_021162935.1 Deltaproteobacteria bacterium | reverse complement strand
CCGTGGGCGCCAAGGCCGTGGCGGTGCGTGCCGCCATTTTACGAGGAAACGTTTTTCGTCTCGATGTTGATTTTTCCGGTCTGCCCAAGGGGCGAACGGGGTCGAAACCGTTTTCTGAAGGGGTGGAAGCCTGGCTCGGCCGTCGGGCCGCCAGGCTGCTTGGCGGGACCTGGACGTCGGAGTTCGAAGGGGACGCCGGTGTCGTGACCGTCGAGCTTCCTTGGGCTGAGCAGTCGTAATCCTTCCCAAGTCCTTTCTTGTCCAGTTCATCGTCCCTCCGGATGTTTTGGCTGCCGAATCATCGACGCGTGAGTTGGGTGGCAAACAATGGCGCCTGTGCAGGGTTGACCGTAGCCGTGCCCTGTGCGAAAACACCAACAGTTTCATTGTTGGTCCTGTTTTCATTGCGGCGCAATGAGCCGTGGTGCGATGTCGAGAGGGTGATGGATGAGGGCTACGTGGTCGCAGGTACGAAAGTCTGTGGTGGTGATGGCGCTGACATCTGCGGCGATCGCGGCCGGAGGGTGTGAGATCGTCGATCGCGGCGATCTCGTGGTGACCTGGCGGTTCAACGATCAGCCGGTGTCCAGGTCGACAGACGATGTCTGTGCCGTGTTCAACGCTTCTGGACGGTCCACGCCTTCGGGGTTGGCACGTATCGAGGTGACGGGACCGACCCATTTCGTGGATTTCGTGGTGTGCGACAATCGCGACGTGGAGTATCCGCTCGGTTTCTATAAGGACATGACGGAAGCACCTCCGTACGTGTACGCAGTATCGCTGTTCGACCTGACGCCTGGCACGTATCAGGTCCGCCTGTCCTTCGTGGATCATAATGGCCGTGACCTGGAGCATCCTGTGCCTGTTGAAAGTTCTGTGAAGGTCCATCGGGGGGGCCGGGCGCGGCTGGACGTAAACGTCGAGGTGCCCTTTGGTCGGGCGGACGTGACATGGAACTTCTCCGGCGGCTTGGATTGCGCAGGCGTAGGCGCCAAGACGGCGGAGGTGCATGTGGTGGGACAAGGCGGAGGAGAAGATGAGACGCGTGGGTTCGATTGCGCCGCAGGGTCTTCGGATGCCACGCCTTTTACGCCCCTGACGCCGGATACCTACCAGGTGTCGGTCCGGCTGCTCGATGCTTCGGGTGGCGACCTGACCGGTTGGAAGGACGCCGGATCGACCACGGTGGAGGCTGGCATCACGGCGGAATCCGTGGCAGTTTCCTTCGATGCAACGGATGTGGGACTGAATCACTGAGCACGTTCCAAAGAGCATGCTTTGGACCGGGTGAGACCGTGGCGCCCGACTCTGATCGAGGAGGATGGACGTGTCGAGGAGAACGGACAAGGGTGGGATGGAGATGGGTGGGATGGGCATGACGGACGAGACATCGTTTCGTGGACCGGTTCGTCGCAGGACTCGTGGCCTTGCGGTTTTAGCACTGTGCGTTTCGCTTCTGGTGGCTGTGTTTGTGGCAGGCTGTGACGACAGTGGTCGATACCGGTTGGCCTGGAGTTTTTCTGATGGACCGGTGGTCGATGCCGCCGATTGCTCCAGTCGAGGTGTCGGACTGGTTCAGATTACGGTTTTTCGTTCCGGCGGAGGCGAGCAGATTGGGTCGCAGCGGGTGCGGTGCTTTCCACCTGAGCGTCTGAGCATGAAACTCGATCCCGGCACGTACGATCTGCAGGTCGAGGGCATTCGATTCGACGGAAGGAGTTTTCTGGATCCAGATACGGGAGGCCATCTCGTGATGACCTGGGTGCGCGGGGTCGAGGTGCGCAGCGGCGAGACGACTGATACGCAGGTCCAACTCTTCAGGCCTGCCAAGTGCCTCGACGGAGTGGACAATGACCAAGACGGCTTGATCGACGACATGGATCCGGGCTGTTGGAAGCGGGACGACAAGGGAGACATCCAGTTCGATGATCAGGGCCGCCACATGGCCGACCCAACCCACGATGACGAACAGGAACCGGTTCGGTGACCAACGGTGGTCGATAGGTCCAACACACCATTTCATGACGATGGGGGAACGTTTGTTGGGCCCGGTTGGACCGTGGTCCGCCATGGCCGCCTGTTGACCCGTCGTAGCAAGGCGGTTGGCGCCGTGGCAGGTCTGGTTGCGGCCATGGGCGCGGACGATCCGCCACGGGTGTCCCTGGGCGACGTGTTTTCCTCATTTGAGGCCTGGACGAACATGGTTGGCGCCTTCGTGGGACCGGATAGGGAGCGACAGTACCGCCAGGAAATCGCGGTCGCCTGTTGGGCCACGAGCCTGATGGAGGGCCTCGGCCTGGGAAGGCAAAAGACCCTTGTGCGCCTTGGTGTGGACCTTCCCTTCGATTTGAAAGTTGGGTTGGAGTGGGCGCAGGACCGAGGCGTTGGCCCAGGTGAATGGCTCGCATCGGTGCAAAGCTCGGTCGACGCCATCGATCGAGCCGAAGAGCGGTCTGGATCCTGGTTCGTGGTCACCGAATTTCTGACACGACTTTACGAGTTGGTCTTCGAACGGTCGGATCGACAGACGACCGGCACCTTTCATACGCCTGGATTTTTGGCCGACATGGTCGTGGATCGACTCGTGAGCGTTTCAGATTTAGGCCTGGCCAGGCCCATTCGTTCCGTGTTGGATCCTGGATGCGGATTCGGCGTGTTCCTGGTGAGCCTTCTGCAACGCTTCGGAACGGACCTCGATATTCAAGGCCGGGACGTGAGTCCCTTGGCAGTCTATCTGTCTCGCCTCGTCCTGTTGGAGCGACTCGTTCGTGGTTTTGGTTGGAGCGTGTCGTCCGCCCAGCAGTGGGTCATGCGGGCCGTTCGAATCGAGGACGTGATTGTGGGGTTGGGCCCTGAGGGAAAATCGGTCGATCCTTGCTTTGATGCGCTGGTCGGAAATCCGCCCTGGGTCCCATGGGATCGTGTCTCGGCCGCGTATCGTCGTCGGATTCGGGCCATGGGACAAAGTCGGCCCTATCTATTCTCAGAGACTGGATTTTCCGCCATGACGGGAGGTGCAAGCGACGATCTGTCGTCGGTTTTCGTGGCCCTGTCGGTAGAGCGGCATCTTCGGCGGTCGGGCGTGATGGCGTTTCTGGTCAAACAGACGCTCTTTACGAACGAGACTGGTTCGGCTCTGCGTGCCTTGGGTCGCCAGGGACCAAGATGCCTGCCTCTTGGCGTGGTTGGCGTCGAGGATCTGAGCGACTGTCACAGCCTGTTCGGCTCAGGGGGACAGCAAACGGCCTTGATGCTGGCTCGTTTGGGACATCCGGCGGCATTTCCCGTTCCCTGGCGGATCTGGACCTTGAGCAAGGCGCACCTCCGTCCGGACCAGACGGTCCAGGCGGTTCCGATCAATCCGAAGGAGCATGGCTCCACCTGGCAGGTGGTTCCTATGGGCAGCTTTGTCGGCAACGCCGACGAAGCCGATCATCGACGTTGGGCCTATGCTGATCGGGTGCGCCACGGGCTCAAGCACGACGCTGAGGGATTGTTGGTCTTTGATGCCCTGGAGCGTCGCAAAGACGTGGTTGTGGCTCAGCCCAAGGGGGGCGGGGAGGCCGTGCTGTTGGAACCGGATTGCATCTTTCCCTACGTCAAACCGAGGCACATCGGCGCCCTGACGTTGAAGGGGTGGCGATACGTCCTGGTTCCCCAGTTGCGTACGGGTGAAGACAACGAGGAAGAGTTGGCCGAGCGGTTTCCCAGGACCTATGAATACCTGCGTCGGAACCGAGCACGCCTCGATGCACGTAAGTCGAAGGTGTTTCGCATTGGTCCGTTCTACAACATGTTCGGTTTGGGCCCATACACGTGGAATCGCTATCGGGTCGCCTGGAGCGGCCTGGGATTTCGTCCCCTGTTCGTGGTTCTTTCCGAATTGGACGATGAGTGGATAGGGCGCAAGCCGCCCCTGGTAGACGGCGGCTGCTACAGCCTGGCCCTAGATTCGGAGCAGGAAGCCTGGTATGTGGCCGGCTTGCTCAACTCGACTCCCATCAAGAGACGGCTGCGACTGTTGGCGTCCGGTTCGAAGCGGGCTTTGGGTAAGAAGGCGATCTCCCGTCTCGACGCGCCTGCGTTCGATCCGGATCGGTCGGACATGCGACACCTGTCCGACTTTGCGCATCAGGCCGGCCAGCAGGGATCCGGCTCCGAGGAAGACTGGCGCGATGAACTGGATCGCATCGCGTCCGACATTCTGGCGAAATCAGCCCGAGCAGTCAGGCCTCGCCCTTGATCGTTTGGGCGCATTTTCTGCTTGCTGCCGAGATGATCACTTTTTAGGCTGCTTGTTGGCGAGGGCTCTCGGCCGCCATACGCGGCCGCTGGATGAATGAATTCGGCAGGAGGATGACCCATGAGGAACCGAGACTCGAATGTGACAGAGGCTGTGTGTCAGCTCGAAGCGTTGTCGGGCGGACACTCCTTAGGGCTCCTGCTGGATTCCAATATCGTCAAATGGGATGGGCTGGAAGCCGGTGATGTCGTAGGCGGGTGAGTCCGCCTGGAGGCTCAGGTCCAAATTGGCCTCGTCCACGAAGTGGGGGTCTTCGTCTTCGATGTTGTCCACGACTTCTTCGTAATGGTCCACCGCGCTCGTTCCGTGGATCCAGGTGTCATTCGCAAAGCCGATGTTGCGGGAGAAAATGCAGCCTTCAGGGTAGAGCCAGTGGGATCCCTGGATCTGATTCCAGTCGTCTGGAATGGCATACACACGTGGGTATGCCGATTTCCACGGCTCTTGTTTGTAGTTCATCTGTTCGAGCTTGAGCAGGAGGTCCCAACTCGATCCGTCGTGCACGATGCGCGACGTGCCGCGGGTGTCTGCTGCCAAGCCTCTCCCGCATCGTGCGATGACGTTGTTGACCATGGTGTTGTCCCGGCCGCCTCCTTCCTGGATGGCATTGCCCGAGATGCGATAGAGCACGTTGCCGAACACGGTGATGCCGCTGACGCAGTCGTCCAGGTAGATGCCATGGGTGCCGTATCCTTCGAATGAGCTGTCTACGTCGTGGATGAAGTTGTACCGCACGACGTTGTTTCGATATCCCCAATGACGCCCGGTATAGATGGCACCTGCATCCGAGGACCAGATGCAGACATCGTGGATGTGATTGTATTCGATGACCTGTTCGTTGCCGCCGAATAGGATGGCTGTATGTGGTGCGTTCTCCATGAGGTTGTGTGCGATGATGTTGCCGGCTCCGGCCAAGCGGACCGCGGGAGTGTAGGTCCAGACCCATCGGCTGAACTGATGGATGTGGCAGTTGCGCACGTAGTTTTTCGCCAATGTGATGCTGGCGCGGTCTCCGCTGTTCATGTCCACGCCGTCGTCGCCCGTGTTGGTGATGTCGCAGCGTTCCACTCCGTTGTTGGCGCCACCGCGGATGAGCACGCCTTTGCGGCCGGCGTTTCGGATGACGCAGTGGTCGATGCGGTCGTGGGCGCCTCCATCGATGCGGATGAGATGATCACGGCCCATTTCGAACGTGATGCCAGAAAATCGCACGTACTCCACGTCATCGAAGAAGAGCAGCGGTTCGGCCAGGATCGAGACGAAGACCTCCGGGTCCGGATCGCACATGGTGGCAGGCGGCCAGAAATATAAGATGCCCGTGTCTCGATTCAGATACCATTCACCGGGTTTGGTGATTTCTTCGAGGAGATTGAGTGCGTAGTAGGGCTGACCATCGGCAATGCCATAGCCTGGCTTCGCCGCCAGGGTCACTGTCTTGCTGGCGTGGTCGATGGAAACGGCGTTCATGTACCTGTCGGCCCACATATGTCTCCAATAGCCGTGGAACCATATTTCTTCGGCCTGGGTCCATCTGTCCGGGCGGTTTCCCAGGTAGGTGAACCGAGTGTCGGAGATGGCCGAGTCGACACGGGCGAAGGGGGAGGCATCGTCCGCATCCGGCCAACGGGCGAGCTGCATGGGCTCGCCGTCGAAGAAGAGTTCCAGCGCCGCCACATCGCCGGACCAGCCACCGAATCCGCGATCGGTCAAGGTGCCGTAGTCCGTGGTGTAGGCAGACAGGTCCACCTGCATCACGTGACCATGCGCTGCCTCGTCGATGCGGCTCCACACGTCGGGAATCGAATCGTTCGTGACTTCGACGAAGTCGGCTGGGTCCAAGCGTAGGGCTCCAATGATCCGTACCGTTTCGTCGGGAACGGATCGATAGGTGATGGGGGCGCTTGCGTCTCCTGAGTCTTCCGATGTGAGATGGAATGTTTCGGTTCGGTCGTAGATGCCTTCGCGAATCCAAACCGTGATGCCGCCGTCCGGAAGACCCGAAGCCGTCTTGATTGCTCGGATGGCGGCCTGGGCGCCATTCAATGTGGCAAAGGGCTCGTCGGCCGTTCCCGGGTTGGTGTCGTCGCCATCCGTAGCCACGTAATAGTCCTTGCCGCTCGTACTGGTCACGGTCACCGTCACTTGGGCGTGGCCGCTGCCTCCCTGGTCGTCCTGAGCCGTGTAGGTGAAGGTGTCTTCGCCCGCAAAGCCGACCTTGGGTCTGTAGGTCACGGTGCCGTCGGCCTCGATGGACGCCGTTCCATGGGCCGGGGCAGCAACGTTGGAGACCGTCAGCGCGTCGCCGTCCGGGTCGGTGTCGTTCGCCAGGACATCGATGCTCACCGACTGATTCAAGGTGGTTTGGGCGCTGTCATCGGCTGCAACGGGGTCGTGGTTCGTGGCGCTGCCGTCTTGGTTGGTTCCGTCCGTGATGCTTCCATCTCGTTGCTGTGTGCCATTGCTGTCGTCGCTGCAGGCGGGCATGAAGGATGCAACGATCATCAGGGCTGGCCAGAGTCGTTTGAATGATAGTGTCATGGTTTTCATTTGCCTCATCCTTTTCGATCGTGGTGGGGTTGCTTGCCGCGCCCACCTGCGTTTGTGTTGTGTTTTCGACGATACCCTTTGGCGGGGCGTGGGTCCAGGATTTCTGTCAGAAGAACTGTGTCTGGACGAATCTTCGGGGTTTCGGTATGCTATGAACTTGGTATGTCATGAAAAGACACGCTGGCCGGGTGCAGGCGCCACAACGAAATGAGACGATGGTCGCCTGCTTGGGTCGTCATTTCCTTTGGATGGAACGTCGATGCTGTACTGGTTGTTGCTCATCATGTCCGGCCTTGCCACGGGTGCGGGCCTGGCCCTGTTTTTCCGCCGACCCTTTCCTGGATCATTGTATGCGGCGGTGGCATTGGTTTCTGTCGGGCTGGTCGGGCTCGTGATGATGTTTTGGAAGCTGTTTATCAAGAGAGGAGCTGGCGGGGGCGATTCCGCGAAGCCTGCTTCGAGTCCTGATTCGAATTGGGGCGGGGCAAGTGTCACTGGGCGTGGGACCAGGTTGAAGGCGAGGCAGGTTTCCGCTCTGTTGGTGCATTCGCTCGAAACCTGTCTCGATCTCCTTCGTCTCGTGTCTGAGCCGGAAGATCTCGCAGATTTTGGCCCTATCCTGGGTGAACTCCAATCTTCGGCCGTCGACCTCGTGGCGTCGAACGGTTCGGACCGGTCGGTGACGACCAGGACAAGGAGAGCCGCTGACGTCCAGGAGCGGCTGGTGGAACTGCACAAGAAATTGATCGAGCGAATGGGTGGCGATATTTCCGAGGTTCGCACCGCCGTGACTGTGGACGCGTTGGAGACGAGCATCGAAGACCAGGTTCAGGTTTTGGAACGGTGTTCGAGTCGTCTGACCCACGCGACCACACAGTTCGACGAAAGTCCCGAGATTCGTGCCGGTCTGACCACGGTGGCTCAGTCTCTGGAGCGTTTCTTGAGGGGGCAGGGCCATGATATTCGCATTTCGTCCGATGAGCTTGCCTTGGCGCCCACCATGCGGCTGCCGGATCTCGGGCTGATCGAGCGGGTGCTGCATGAGTTGGAGGAACTCGAATCGCATTATCCGGACGAAGGACCGGCTCGTCAGGAGGCGATCGCACCGGCGCGGCTGAAGCTCAAGCGCCTGGCGGACGCGGCCACGTCGGTGGACGACGCGGGTCGGGTCCATGCCAAGGTGTCCGTCTTGACCGAACACATCGATGCGGCGCTCGGTTCCCTCGATGAGGGGCGTATTGACGTGGCGTCCAGGCACCTGAACGATTTGCTCAAATCTGTTAGGGAATTCAACTGACCGGGGTCGTCGGTCGGACGCAGCATGTCCTGTCGTACGATCCCTGTGACCCGATTCACATGCTCTTATGGGTGGACAGGTACCGAACCAACGCACGGACCACTTTTTGTTTGTTTGATATGTTGTGGGCCGAGTCGTCTGGTTTGGCCGTTTGGGCAACCAGTGTCGCCGCTTCTTCCGGATTGAGACGTTTGAGGCGTTCGACGCCGAACTGGTGAACGAGTCGGTGGGCAAGGACCGAGTACAGGGGTAGGTAGGGTCGGGGCATCCCTTTTCTTGCCAGAAATTCCTCGAACGCGGGAATCAGGCTCGTGGGGCTTTTGCCATGATCGTGTTCCTCAGTATTGCCTGGCATGGAAATCATCCACCACTTGGTATTCGGTCATTTTTCAGATCGCATCCTTTCGGAACTTCGTTCGGCCCTGGAGCGTTGTCGCTTCGATCGACGGTGGCGAGGATGCCCGTGTCCCGGGATCGTCGACGTGACCCATGATGCCATTCTCTGTTCGAATAGCAACCTGGGACGTTCTTGGATGTATGAGACAAACAGATGCGTGGCGTTGCCCGCGAGAAACGGATGGAGGCGGCGCAGACGGCTGCGCGGCACATGGATTCGGCGGCGTGCGAGATGCCAAACGCGTGCCTTTGCCCCGGTTCGCTGTACGGACGAGATCGCAACGGTCAAGCGAGAACCCGGTGTCAAAACCAGGGCCACTGCGGCCTGATGAGATGCGATGAGAGAAGGTCTGGGATCGCAGCCATAGAGCCGGGACGGGAGGATGCTCCAGGTCCAGTGAGGCGCTCCGTCGCTCCAGGCCATGCGGCATGCGTTTGGGGCGGTTCCCTTCTGGTGGTACAGGGCGAGCCATGTGTGACGGCCCATCGTGATGACTCCGCAACGTCCGGCGGTTCGAGGGCCCTTGGCCAGAAATCTGCAGGTGCCGTTCATCGAACAGGAGGCGATGAAACATCCGTCTTGCTGGGACGACAGGGACAAGATGACGTGTCCCTTGTGGTCCAGTCGAGCGAAGGGCATCAGCGACGGGATCCGGACTGTTGGCGTCGTTCGTGCGGTCGCCCCTACGTCTGATCCAGCCTCGTGCTGCGTCGGTTGCGGTGGGTTGGGGACGCGCATTTTTGAGGCTTGCGGAAGGCCGGCGATGGCCAGGGCGCCCAGGGCGCGGACGACGATCGATGCAGGCTGCGCGATTGCGATCGACCCATGGCGTCTGGAAACAGGAACGTCGATTCGGAAGGACTGGACTTCGGACTGTTGTTTGTCCGGGGATCGTTGTCTCGTCCACAACCGAATGGTCCAGCTTTGGGATGTTCGTCGTGGCGGTCTCCGTGCGGTGGTCGGGTTTCGTGACGAAGGTGCGCTGGTCGAACAGATCAAGGTTGGGTGGTCCATGCTCCAGTCTTCGTGCGGCACAACGAGGTCCCGGATGCGTCGGCAGGCCCACCGATGTCGGACCGGCCGGCAGTGATATATGGACACGCGGCGCACGTTTGCAGCAAGCAGCCATTCGGATGCAACCATGGCCGATCCGTCGGGGAGAAGGCACAGGTCCGCATCGGCCCTGTGTCGGTCCGAGCTGAGGAGACGTCGGTCGCGCAATGGGGCGGCTTGGTGCAGTGTGGCTGGCACCGCCATGCATGCGGTTGCTATCAGGACGATCGGGAGCATGAGACTTTCTGCTTGCTGTCTGTTTGCGATGGGGCGCAACGCACGATCACTTCCTCGATGCCATGAGGTGTGTTCATGGTGCCACTTCCCGTTGGACGTTGTGCTGTCCTTCGTTGTTCATGGTGCTGCTCATGTGTGTTCTTTTTGCGATTCGATTCGGGCGAGAGCTGGATGGTTTTGGTTGTTCCATGCCGTCACGATCTCAGCGGTGTCGGTCACATGGGCGAGGCCCGATGCCAGTGCCGTCACTGCAGCATCGTGTTCTTCGATTCGTTTTGCAGCACAAGCGTCTGCTACCACGACGGGAACGATATCTCTGCTGTTCGCGTCGGCCGCCGTGGCCAACACACAGAGCGCGGTCTGGACGCCGGCGATGACCAGGGTGTCCACCCCCTGGTTCCGGAGCCGTTCTTGGAGGTCCGTGTTCCAAAAGGCCGAATGTCGTGCTTTTTCGATCACCGGCTCATCCTGTTCAGGCCGGCAATCGGGTCCGATTTCGGATAGGGGGTCCTGGCTGGTGATCAGACGGCCGAAGAAGTGCTCGATGGCGCTGTCGCGATCGTTTGGCGGATGGACGTGCCTGGTCCACAGCACGGGCCGGCCCAGTTTTCTTGCCGTAGCGAGCAACTGGAGACACCCGATTTTTGCAGCGGGCCATCCGGCAAGCCGCGCCGGAGAATTTGGGGCTGTGAAAAGGGCCTGCAGGTCCACGAGGAGCAAAGCGGACTGATTCATTTGTGGCAGTGGGCGTCGTCCCCTCGTGGCGTCGATGTGATCCAGAACGAGGCGGAGTCGTGGTGGATTCGGGCCAGCCTCTTCAAACTGAGTTGGGTTCGATTCGGGCGGCTTTGGTTTTTTGGGGTGACGACTCATGCCGTGGTGGACGCCCGTGGTCCGATGTCTTCCATTGGATTCCATGTCACTGAGTATGTGTCCGGCCGGGCCCCATCTGTCAACGACGGCGTCTTTTTCGATGTGGGCGCACACGTTTCGTGGTCGGCCGACCGTGCGGTCTGTGGGCCGTCGTCCTTTTCATCTTGGTGGAGGTGAGGCGATGCGTCTTCGGGTGTGCCCCGTCGGAGGGCGATCGGTTCGCCTGGAAGTGGTGCGGCTGCCCGGAGAGGTCTTCGATGAGGATGCGATGCTGGCGGATCTTGTCGCCCAGTGTCCTGGGCATCTCGATGGGTTGCGAGACATCGTCCGGATCCACGCCCGAGGCGAAGATCGCTGTGGCCGGCGTTCCAGGAGTGGGGATGAAGCTCTGGACCTGTTGCGGCTTCCAGCCTTCGGTCCGAAGACGTCGGACCAGGGCGGCCATGCGGACGTCGGTGGATCCGGGCAGCCCCGACATGAAGTACGGATTGAGGTAGCACTGCTTGTGCAGTTTTCTTTTGAGCCGATCGAAAAGGCTGCGGAAGGCCTCGAATCGATCGTAGCTGGGTTTGCGGATGAGCGCGAGGACCTGAGGATTGTCGTGTTCGGGAGCCACGTGGAGGTGCCCACCCACGTGATGCTCCACGAGATCCGAGAGGTAGTCGGGAGAGCGGAGGGCCAGGTCGTGCCGGACGCCCGACGCCACGATCGCCCGCTTGAGGCCAGGTACCCTGCGGACCTGGCGGAGCAGGTCGCGGAGGGGTTCGTGGTCCGTATCCAGGTTGGGGCAGATGGTGGGGTGGAGGCAGGAAGGACGACGACATCGATTGCAGATGGACTGGTCTCGTCCCACCATGTTCCATGTGTTGGCGGTCGGTCCGCCGAGGTCCGAGACGACCTTGTGGCCCATGTCGACCAGCGTTTGGACCTCACGCAGGACCGAGGCCGCCGACCGGGACTGGATGGCCCGGCCCTGATGCATGGTGATGGCGCAGAAGGTGCAACCGCCGAAACAGCCGCGGTTGATCTGGACCGATGTCTCGATCATTTCCATGGCAGGAATACGTTCCCTGTAGCTTGGGTGCGATGCCCTTTCGTAGGGGAGTTCGTGGACGAAATCCAACTCCGTCGAAGAAAGAGGGCGAGCAGGAGGCATGACCACGAGTAGGGCACGGCCATGCTCTTGGACCAGGACTTCTCCCACTGTCGGATTCGAGCTGCGCTCGATGATATGGGACGCCATGGCCAACAGTCGATGATCCTTGGTGATCGCCTCGAAGGCTGGCAGACGCCGGACCTTCCAAGGCGCTGTCTCGGGTTCGTCGCGAAATAGGCCCGATGGTGGGGCGTCGATCTCATGGCTGGGTATCACATTGTTGTTAGGCTCGGCGTTTGCGACGGTGCCGACTGGTGCGCAGAAAACGTCGCGGGGCACCATGTCGCCATGGTCGAGTGCAAGGTTCCGTTCGGCCAGGGTCCGAGTCCCTAGGACGAACGCCGTGCCGCGTATCCCCATGAGCTTGGGTGCGTCTCGACGGGGCATGTCTGGTATGGTCGGTCGCTTTTCCGTTCCAAATGGAGTGCTTTGATTCGAGCCCCGAGGGACCAGCCGGTCCACGATGGCACGCAGCGGCCGCTCGGCCATGCCGTACACGAGTAAGTCCGCCCTGGCGTCGAGGAGGACGGAGCGGCGGATGGCATCCTGCCAGTAGTCGTAATGGGTGAATCGTCGCATGGAGGCCTCGACGCCTCCAAGGATGATGAGACTGTCGGGAAATACCTGGCGGGCCAATTGGCTGTACACGATAGAGGCTCGGTCGGGGCGTAGACCGGCCCGACCGCCTGGCGAATAGGCGTCGGTGCGGCGTTTCTTTTTGTGAGCCGTGTAGTGGTTAACCATGGAATCCATGTTGCCGGCCGTGACCCCGACGAACAGGCGCGGCCTGCCCCATGCCTCCAGGTCGCTTGGATTCTTCCATTCGGGCTGGGCCGCGATTGCGACCGTGAGGTGGAAGGATTCGAGCAGTCGGGCGACCAGGGCGGTGCCAAATGAAGGATGGTCGCAGTAGGCATCTCCCGACAGGATCAGCACGTCGGGTCGATCGAAGCCGCTTCGATGAAGTTGTGCTGGAGAAAGGGGGATCGGGTGCATTGGTTTCATTCCGCGCCGCAGGCCTCCATGTCGTGATGGAGGAAACATATCATGCGACGCGGCGGGCGTCATCGTGCCTTTATTGTATCAAGTCGAAATGGTTGCGTTTGAAATGGCATCTACGGCATATGCTGCGGTGTCTGTGCTCAGTGATGTAGTCCTGTGCCTCCCGCCAGAAGCGGTCTGGACCTCGCTTTTTGCGAATCCAACTCCTCACCTCGGGGTGGGCGGTGACAGGGGGATGAAGTTTCGTTGCGCCGAGTGACGACAGCCTTGTGACGTCGCTGGTTCCTGGAATGGTGTGATTGGGGTATGAGTCGTGGACCGGGATGGCAACGATCTGCTTGCCGCTGCCTCGATTCGGATGGTAAGGTCTCTTCTGCATTCGAAGACAGGAGGTAGCATGAAGTCCAGCGGTTGGAGGCGCAGCGGCCCATGGGACGGCCGATTGCGATGGGCGTGCAGGGGGCGGTTCGATGCCGCTTGGTCCAACCGCGTGGGACTGCTCGTCGTGATGCTGCTGTCCATGTGGTTGGAGGCCGGTCAGGCGAGGGGGCAGAACTGTCGTCAGTGGGGACTGCGGCGAGATCCCTGTAATGTCTGTCTGCTCCGTCGGTACTATTCGATGCTGGATGCGAACCCCAATGATTCGTTCCCCATGCGGAAGCTGCGCAAGTGTCGGTCCCTGACGATTCTGATCAAACATTACGAATCACGGTTGAGGCACCATGCGTCTTGGTATGCCGGGCACGTGGTGCTCGGTCATCTGTACCGATCATCGAAGCGTCGCGTCGATGCAGTGGCGCAGTATCGAAAGGCGATTGCGCTCAAACCCAATCTCCCGTCCGCCCATTGGTCTTTGGGGCGAGTCCTGCAGGTCATGAAGAAGTGGCGTGAGGCCGTTGTTTCCTATGAAAAGGCGTTGGCGCTCACTCGGTCCAAGACGGGACGGAGAAAGATCCTGCGTTCTCTGGTGGACGTGTCCATCGTGCAAAAGGACCTGGCTCGGGCGAAGCGGTACTTCCACAAGTTGCTGCTGCTCGAACCGGGAAATCGGTATCTTCGTGGCGAGTACGCCAGGATGCTGACGCGGCACCTCATGTACAAGGACGCCCTGGTCGAATACAAGGTTCTGCTCCGTCAGGCGCGCGGCGACGCCAAGCGCCGTGCAGAGCTGCTCAAGGAGGTCGGAGAACTCTACGAAAAAATGGGGAGCGACCCCAAGGCCATTGCCACCTATCGCAAGGCTATGCGCCTGACCGTGCATGGACACTGGCTGCGCCGGGAACTCACGGACAAGGTGGTCGCTATCTATCGGCGCAAGAACGACATCCAGTCGTTGGTGGCCTATTATGAACATGCCTGGCATCACAAGGGGTTCTTCGAGTGGCGGGTTCTGGCGGAGCTGTACGACGAGTTGGGTAAGCAGTTCAAGGCGATCAAGGCGTACCGGCGGGCGCTCGCATTTCGTCCGTCCGCCGTGGACACGCGCGACAAGATGATCAGACTCTTGGAGCGGGTCGGACGGCACGGAGAGGCGCTCAAGGCCATGGAGCGTCAGATGCATCTCGCACCCGGCGAGCCGAGGTACCTGCTGCGGCTGGCTCGCATGTACTGGAGGCGAAAGGACAAGAGGCGTGCTATTGGTCTTCTGCGGACCTGTGGTAGAAAATTTTCTCGAGATGCCTCAGTGCACACGGCCTTGGCGGATCTGTACAACAAGTGGGGAAAGCCGAACTTGGCCTTCAAGGAGTACCAAAGGCTCGTGCGCATCGAACCGAATGAGCCCTCGCACCTGGTCAACCTGGGCGAGCAGTACTGGCAGAGGGGCCGCAAGGCTCAGGCGCTTGGTCTGTGGAGGCGTTTGCTCAAGCCTGGATTGTACCAGACGAAACGCGAGGCTTTGTCCATGCTGGGCCAGGTCCTGGCCGACCATGACCAATTCGCCGAGTCCCTCCGGAATTATCGCAAGGCGATCAAATTGGCACCCAAGGATCCGAGCCTCTATCGAGCCGTGGCTCCCGTTTACGAGCGGGCCAGGAGATACGCCAAGGCCGTGTCGGCCTGGCTGAAGGTCATCGAGTTGGCCAAGAGCATCGACAAGCAGCCCTGGCGGCGGCAGGCTCGCAGTGCGATCATCGCCTTGTGGATCCGACAGGGGACCATCACGCGGAAGTTGTCGCGGTATCGATCGGTGTTCGACAGGACGGCGGATCTGGAATCGGGTTATTTCCTGGGTGAGGCCTACATCCGTTTGAAAAAATTACCCAAGGCGGAGCACGTGTTTCGAACGATTCTGGCCCATCATCCCGAACAGGTCGAGGCCCTGCTTGCGCTCGGCGAGATATACAGGAGGCAGCATCAGTTGGCCAAGGCGGTTGGGGTGCTTTTGCGCCTGGCGAAGTTGGTGCCTTCCCGTGCTCGGGAGTTCTACATGCGGATCGCCGAGCTGTATCTCCTCATGTACCGCGACGATAAGGCCTTGGCCTATGCACGTAAGGCCCTGACCATCAGCAAGGGAGACGCCGAAGGATGGGCCAGGGTGGCCAGAATCTACGAAAAGAAGGGGGATGACGTTCGGGCCATCGAAGCCTATCGCAGAGCCATCAAGATCCGGCCCAGGTTTTTCAGCGTTTCCTTTGCCTTGGCGCGGATTTACCTGAGGAGAGGAGACTACGACCACGCTGTAAGCCTCTATCATGACGTGGTCCGCAGGAGTCCGAATCAGGAAATGGTGGCCAGAGCGGGGCGGCGTTCGCTTGATTTGGACGAGTACCTGGGACGCCTGCCCGAGCTGGAGCGCATTCTGATTCCGTTGAGCTTTGTGTATAGCCATAAGCCGGTCTACGGCCGGTTACTCGTGCAGGTCTATGGGCGTTGGATTCCGGCCCTCGTGCGAAGAAAGCGGTTTGGTTCGTCGAAAAAGGCGCGGGATTTTGCCAGACATCAGCTTGCCGAATTGGGGAAGAGGGCGCTCAAGCCGCTGTTGGAGTCTCTGTCCTCGGGGCGTCCCAGGGATCGTGAGTTGGCGGTGAGCCTCGTGGGCCACCTGGGGAACAAGGACGCCGCGCCTTCGCTCGTCAGACTCGTACTGGAGCCGCCGGAGTCGTCTTCTGGTCCAGGGTCCTTGTCATCCTCGGATCGTTCGAGCCTTATTGCGTTCCAGGTTCGTGCCCTCGTGGCAGCCGGTCGTTTGCAAGATCCGCGTACGGTTTCGGATCTCGTCCGGTTGGCGAGAAACAGTGAGCCGGCGGTCCGAGAGGCTGCCGTGTGGTCTCTTGGGTTGATTGGGGGACCGCAGGCGTTTCGTGCCCTGTCGGCTGCCCTGTCGGATCGGAAGGTGGGGGTCGAGGCCCTGGCATGTCTCGGGC
The DNA here is from genome assembly GCA_021162935.1 of Deltaproteobacteria bacterium. Classification (GTDB taxonomy): domain Bacteria; phylum Myxococcota_A; class Polyangia; order HGW-17; family SLPX01; genus JAGGXR01. Next base: position 31,670 of record JAGGXR010000049.1, on the reverse strand, counting down.
TCGGTCGCTACGGTGCCAAAGCAGTCCCCAAACTCGTGTCCGTCGTGACCGATCGCACCCGCCGGGTGGAGATCCGGGCGGCCTGCGCCTGGGCACTGGGGTGGACGAATGACGACCGGGCTGTTTCGCCGCTGTTGTCCATCGTGGTCAGAGGTCGGTCCCTGCTGCATCATAAGGCTGCCTGGGCGCTTGGTATGCTGGCGCGTTCCGCCGCAGTGCCGTCTTTGTTGGACCTCCTTTGGACCAGGCGGGGTCAGGGACGCATCGCGGTTCGTTGGGGCTTGGTTCGCAGCGCATTGGGGAAACCATCCAAGTTGGGCCTGCGTGCCATCGAAGAATTGGACGTGGCTGATTCGGGGAGATTGCCGGTGGCCTGGATGGTTCGGCACCTCCGTCCCGGCAGGGTCACTCTTCCTGTGGCTGGTCGGGTGCGGCTGGTGACGGGGTACGCCCGGCGGATCGTCCGGTCCCTCGATCGTGCGCTCCACCGACATACGGAAGTGCTCATTGCAACCCTTTTGGAGTTGGATTCCTGCGGCGAGCGATTCTGCCTGGGGCCCCTCGATCCCGGACAGAGGAGTCCCTCTTCGGTGGAAGTCGTGGGTGCGGGATTGGCGTCTAGACTCGTTTCTCTCACGCGGCACCCCATCCCGGACGTGAGGGCGCTGGCGCTGTCGGTGCTGGGCAAGGTGTCACGAACGTCCATTGCGCCCCTTGTGGCCAAGGGGCTGGGGGACCCTGTCGGCAAGGTTCGGACCGCGGCGTTGCGGGCTGCCGTCAGTGCGGCCAGGCGCAGGCCGGGGGACCGGGGCGCGCTCTTGTCCACGTTGGAGAAACGACTGGCCTCGGACCGGTTCCAGGATCCCTGCTCCGTCATCGGCGCCATGTCGAAGATCGGCGGTCGGACCGCCTGGTCCCTGTTACGGCGCTGGGTCGAAAGGCGGGGTCGTGCGAGCCGTTGTGGCCTTGAGGCTCTGGTTCGTCTCGACCGGATTCGAATGCGTGGTGTGTTGGAAACGATTTTGGCGCGAGGAACCGCCCAGGATCGTCTCGATGTGGTCGATGTGGTGGCTCGCATGGGCGGTGCCCTGGCGAGGACGATTTTGCGTCGAGCCCTCCAGGATAAGTCCTCGTTGGTGCAGCAGGCAGCTCGAAGCGCCCTTGCAGGGAAAAGAGAGAGACATCCGTAGAAGATTTGGGGCCGAGCGTTCATGGGAGGAGCGGGCCGAAGTGGATCGATGTTACGATGCCACCCTATTGAAGTCTCGTCATGTAGAGTGTCTTGGGTGGGCGAGTTGGCCATTTTCTTCGACTGACGGGGCGGGAGAAAAAAGGGGTTCTCTTTTTGCTCGTATCCGGTAAGTTTTAATGGATAGGTGGATTCGAATCCCTCGCCTTGCCCCTTCATGGGGTTGCTTGAGAATATTTGGTCGAGGGTCAGCCGGCCCATGGGCCGTGAGGGGAGAGTGCCATGCTTGAGACATTGTGGGAGCTGGGTCAGAACATCAGTGGTGCCGGAGTGGCATTGGCAGGCAAGGCCCTGTCGAGCGTCATGGAATTGGTCCGGGACGTGGCCTTGAAGGTCGAGGAGCACACGGGGCTTCCAGTGCCTTTCGGCGCTCCGGTCAAGTCCTGGGAGCAGCCTTCGTCGACACAGACGTATGACGAGGGAGGCAGGGACCCATTCCACGATGAGGTCGGTGAGGTGGTGGAGCAGGCCGTGACCGAGCCGGTGAAGGCGACCACGTCGGCTGGTTTGGCTGCCGCTGTACCAGCGTCTGCATCCAAGGACGATGCCTTGGAAGACGCAAAGACGACGGCGAAACGGAAAACCGCTCCCAAGAAGCAGGCATCGGGGGGCAGCAAGGCGCAGGCGCGCAAGGCAAAGAAGGGAAAAGGAGCCGCCAAGACGAAGAAGCGGGCCGGAACCGGGGGCAGCCAGATCCTTCGGTTGCTTGGGATCCTGGCCGAGGATCCCTCCCGTTGGATGAGCGCCGGAGAATTGTCCGCAGCCACGGATCGTCAGGGAAACAAGATTTTGCCAGGCAACGTGCGGAAGGCGATTCGTCTGCGCGGAGAAGGACTCATCGAGATGCGTCCGAGAGAGGGCAGCCGGCGTGGCGCCATGGAGTACCGGGCGACGAAGGATGGGCTCGCGCAGGTCAAGGGATGACGGTCCGCCTTTTTTGAAATCCATGTCATCGACGGTGTCTCGTATTCCCATCGTTGTTGAAACGCTGGTGAAAGGAATTGGTGTCGCATGGGTCGGACGAAGAGGAAGCGCGGGGGGGGCGTGACCAGGTCGGAAGTGCGACGTCATGTTGCGGCGCGGAAGCTGCGGCGGACCTGTCCGCCGTCAGCATTCGACTTTTCGACCACGAGGGATCTCAAGCCCCTCGTGGGGGTCATGGGACAGAAGCGCGCCATGGCGGCCATCGAGTTTGGTCTGGGTATGCGCAAGCGGGGCTACAATATCTTCGTGATGGGGCAGTCGGGCAGTGGCAAGACCTCCATCGTGCGTCGCCTCCTCGAACGGCGGGCAGGCAGGCAGGCGGTTCCGGATGACATCTGTTACATCTACAATTTCGATGAGGTGACTCGACCCAAGGTCCTGTTTCTGCCTCCCGGCAGGGGGCCGGATCTTGCTCATGACATGGAGCAGTTCGTCACCGAACTCAAGAGACAGGTGCCGAAGGTGCTGGGGGCCAGAACGCTGGCACACCGGCGTGCCGAGTTGATGGCGGCCTTTCGCATGGGCGTGGAGAAGCAACTCCACAGGCTCATGGACAGTGCGAAGCGGCAGCATCTTTGGGTGCAGCAGGATGAGGATCGTCTTTTGATAGCGCCTCTGGTCGATGGCGAGCCCGTGGGCCCCGAGGAGTTCGAATCCATGCCCGTGGATGTGCAGCGGGTGCTCGACGAGCGGGTGCTCACGTTTCAGCAGCGCATCGCCAATTTCGAGCGTCAGCGAAGCAAGTTGGAACGGGAGGTCCAGGCGCATATTTTGGATGAGGAACGAGCGGCCATCGAGCCGTTCGTCAAGGAATTGGTGGCGGAACTCAAGGCGAGGTACCGACGGTGTGGCCCCGCGGTGCTTGGCTACCTGGCTGACGTGGAGCAGTTCGTGCTCAAGAACCACGATCGGTTTTCAGCGGGCAACGAGGAGTCACGTCAGGATGCAGGCGAGGGCGACACGTCGGAGATGATCGCCGACGACGGGCCGGACCTGGTGGAGTTGCAGGTCAACGTTTTGGTGAATCGGGCGAAGTCCAAGGGCGCTCCGGTCATCTATGAACAGAATCCTACGGCCATGGATCTGGTGGGGTATCTCGAATATCGCGAGCAGCGCGGGGTCATGCAAACGGACCATACCCTGGTTCGTGCAGGCGCCTTCCATCGGGCCCACGGTGGCTACTTGGTGCTTCAGGCCATGGACCTGATTCGTCGGCCCGCTGCCTGGGATGCGGTCAAGCAGACCCTTGAGTACCAGTACGCCAAGGTGGAAGACGGCCGTGAAGACGGCCAGCACCGTCTTGCCGGGTCCGTCACCTGTGATCCCGTGTCCGTGGACGTGAAGGTGATTCTCCTGGGAACCATGGATGCCTATCAGACGTTTCTGGGGGCCGAATCGGACTTCGACCGCCTCTTCAAAGTGCGGGCTGATTTCGAGGACACGTTTCCCAGGACGAAACGGAACGTGGATCGTCTCGCCAGGTTCGTGGCGCGCGTCTGCGAGGAAGAGGACTATCGACCCCTGGATCGGGGCGCCATTGGTCGGATCGTAGAGTCCTGCTCCAGGGCTGCCGAGCACAACGGCCGCCTGACGGGGCAGCTCTCGTCCGTGGTGGACCTCGTCGGTGAGGCGGACTATTGGGCCAGGCGGTCGAGGCACACGGTGGTCACGGCCATGGACGTGGATCGGGCTCTGATGGGGCGTCATGAACGAAACTCGAAGCTCGACGATCTGGTTCGGGCCGACATCCGGGAAGGCATGCTCCTGATTGACACGCACGGTACGCGTGTGGGGCAGGTCAACGGCATCGCCGTCTACGACCTGGGAAACTATGCGTTTGGCGTGCCGTCCCGGATCACGGGGCAGGCATACGTGGGCAATCGGGGAGTGGTGCACATCGACCGTGAGGTGAGAATGACCGGTGCCATCCACAACAAGGGCACCATGATCCTCAGTGGTTTTTTGGGTGGGCGATTTGCCATCAGTCATCCACTGAGCCTTTCGGCTTCCATCACTTTTGAGCAGAGCTACGAGGAGGTCGAAGGCGATTCGGCCTCCACGGCCGAGTTGTTTACGCTCCTGTCGAGTTTGGCCGGGGTTCCCATTCGACAAGGGGTGGCGGTCACCGGGTCGGTGAACCAGCAAGGGGTGGTGCAGCCCATCGGTGGGGCAAACGAGAAGATCGAGGGGATTTTCCGGATCAGCGAGATGCAGGGACTCGACGGCAAACAGGGGGTGATCATTCCCAAGTCCAACCTTGCGAATCTCATGGTGGACGCAGAGGTGGTCGAGGCGGTGGCCAAGGGTCGGTTCCATATTTGGGCCATCGAAACGGTGGACGAGGGGATCGAGATCCTGACGGGGTTGCCTGCTGGAACGAGGCGGGGCAACGGTCCCTGGACCGATGGGAGCATCAACGCCCTCGTGGCGGCTCGCCTGGACGATTTTGCCGACAAGGCACAGCGGCTGGGAGGCGGCCCCATCGTGGTGTGACGCTCCATTCGGCGAGCGGGTTGCTTTGGAGCCTCGTTCGGCGGCGGTTGTTTTGGTTGGCGCGTCCGGTGTTACGAATCACGTTCGTCATGGGCGCTTTGGATGGCCTCGACGAACGAAGGGAAGTTGGTCACTGGGTCGGCGATGACGGTTCGTGCGCCCGATGCCAGACTTGACAGCACTTGGGTTCGGTTGGGGGATGGGCCATATCCCACGATGGGGACTTGAGATTCTATGGTATGGATTCGTTCGAGTTCGTCGCCGGTTCCGGCCAGCAGGATCTCCATGTTGGCGGCCACGACGCTGATGTCGTATCGAGCCACCAGATTACAAGCCTGTTCGAGATCCGTGGCATGGAGCACGGGGATGCGGTGCTGGTGGAGATGATTCGAGAGGCGCTCCGCGATGGTCGTATTTGGTTCCACGAGCAGCACGGTCAGATCGTTGGGGACCATATTCGTATCGGATCGGATCTGCAGGAGACGTTTCCTCAGGCGAATGCCGAGTTGCACCGCTGTCTTGATCGAGGCGATTCCCTGTAAGGGGGTGGCGATACGGCCGGCGATGCGTTCGGTGGGAAATTTTCCCGTGATCTGTCCAGGCGATGGCTGGCCGATCAGGATCACGGGGGTCTGTTTTTGACCCTCGGCGATACCGGCGAGCAAGGCACCCAGGGTCCAGGCGGGATCCGTGGGCGCCTTGCTCGCCACCACCGCCAGATCGAATTCATTCTGCCGGATGGCCGCGATGGCGCTGGACATGGAATGGGCACCAACCACCGTCCATCCAGTGGTTTCGATGCTGCGTTCAATGAGGCTTGCCACGATCCGATCGGGCTCTGCAACAAGGATGACGGGGTTGGACAGACCCTGGAGCGGTGACGTCTCATGGTAGTCTGGAGGCTCTGCTTCGATAGTCAGGGTTTCCGAGAGGGCCGCACGGACGTGTTCGAATCGTTCCCTGGTGGTCTGTTCGTCCGTGGACTCGACCACCGTATCGAGGGTCTTGAGGAGGCGTCGGATGCGCAGGCGTCTCCTGCGGCGCGTTACCGCCAGCTCCACCTTGAGACAAAAGGTTTCCAGGTCCTCGATAGGCCGGACCGAGAAGTCGGTGGCCCCCATGTCCACCGCTTCGAGCAGGTCCGACAGCTCGGCCTGGAATCCTGCCAGGATGACCTCCAGGTCTGGGCGTCTGGAGATCACGGCCGACGTGGCCTCCACGGCCGACTGTTTCGATATGTTCGTCTCGATGGCCACCGCGTCCAGACCTCGTTTCGCGATGAGACGGCACATGTCTTCCACGTTTTCGGCAAGGAGGACCTGGTGGCCTCGTCGTTGCAGGGCTCGTTGGGTGGCGTCGGTGCCCAACAGAACGATATGGGGAGGGTTCGCCGCAATGCGTTCCAGCATGGCCTGGAGTTCGCCGGCCAGTGAGTTTCCCTGTCGGTCGGCCTGGGCCAGGGCGGCCATGGCCGTGCGGAGGAGATCGGATTGGACCCGATTTTCCTGTCTGCGCCTGCGGGCCGCCCGGATGCGCCCCATGAGGGTCCGCGCATTGCCGAAGGGGCGAATGAGGAAATCCGAAGCCGCCCATTGCAGTCCATCGGGGAATTCCTGGATATGGGCCATGCCTCCCAGAATCAGAATTTCGGCCAGGGGGTCTCGGACGAGGATATCCGTGGCAAGTGGCCCGAGGCGTTGTGGTTCTCGTGGCGTGGTCAAGAAGTACAGGTCGAAGGTCTGATCGGACCGCAGGCTCGACGCAAGGTCTGTCGGATCTTCGAAGGCAGAGGGCTCCAGACCCGCCTTGACCAGGGTGGACGAGAGGACCTCGACCAAGTCATGGTCCTCGGACAGAATGGCGGCTCGGTACGGCTCCCGTTCGATGTCCGTGGCCGTGCGGACCGACGTGGTCCGATCGTCGAATCGTTGGGTCCTGTCGGAGTCTGATCCTTCTCGAATGGGCATGATGCCCTTGTCCGTGGAGACTCGGGAGACACTCCACTGGTGCAGGGCCTGCTTCACTTCCTGTGCGGACTGGTAGCGGTCGTTTGGATTCTTTTCGAGGAGCTTGAGGATGATGGCCTCGATGGCTCGTGGGATGGGCTGATCGGCCATGTCGCTCGGTCTGGGCGGTACGATCGTGATGTGGGCGTTGAGGTAGTCGTACGGGCTGTCGAAGTAGAACAGGGGCTCGCCCGTGAGCATTTCGAAGAACACGACGCCCAGGGAGTACAGGTCGCCGCGTCCGTCGGGCGTCATCCCTTTGCATTGTTCCGGGCACATGTAGAGAGGTGTGCCGAAGATGTATCCGGAGTCGGACACCTCGTGTCCCTTCATGAGCGAGATGCCAAAGTCCACGAGCTTGACCTGTTCCTGGCCGTCGCGGAGTCGTTGCACCATGATGTTGTCGCACTTGATGTCTCGGTGCACGATTCCCATGGAGTGGGCCTCGATGAGGGCGGACAGAACCTGTTCGATGATATTGGTGGCCCTCCAGGGCTCGATAGGCCCTTCGCTGTCCAGGATGTCGGTGATGGTCTCGCCGGCGATGAATTCGGTCACGATGCAGGGCGCGCCCTCGTCCGTCGTGCCGAAGTCCAGGATGGTCACAACGTTGGGGTGCGTGAGTTTGGCAACGGTTTCCGCCTCCACGTGGAATCTGTGTCGCTCGTCCGGGTCATCGCGCAGGTTGTGACGCAGCACCTTGACGGCCACCTTGCGATCCAGCACGCGGTGCCGTCCTTGATAGATCGCTCCCATGGCGCCATGGCCGATGGATGTCTCGATGACGTAGTTTCCCAGCAATGTCTTCCCGATGAATGCTTCCGCGTGGTGCATTATTGGGTTGTATCCAAACCGGAAACGAAAGAAAAGGACAATCAGATCGGCGTGTCGATCGTTCGGCTACCAGTTCTTGAACAGGCGGACCTGCCCGGACAGGGGAAGGACCACGATGCGGTACCGCAAGGCGAACTTTTTTTGATGGCGGAGGTAAACCGTGAAGCCCTCCTTTTGCGTCGTGGTGAGGTTTGCGTCCATGGTGCCGTCGGGCAGGAAGTAGATCAACTTGGACCACATGGAGTAGTTCGACGGCATAGCTGGCAGGTCGAAGTCTGCCACGTTTGCATACCTGATTGCAAGAGGACCTTTGGGGACCCAGTACCGCTTTCCGAATTCTTTTCCGGATTGCGGTGGGCAGGTGTCCTCACACCATTGGACCGACGTGCGGGTGAAACGGACGGCGTAGCGCACCCCATGATTGATGGCGCGAATCCGGGCTTCGCGCATGGCGGCCATGATGGCCGCGGCGTCATCGTCCATGTCCCGTTCGAATCGATCCTGCCGGGTCGAAAAGTAGGCGACGGTGGTCAAGACAACGGCGATCACCATGGTGATCATCAATTCGATCAGGGTGAAGCCTGATTGGCTCGATGTGATGGTTTTTCGAGTGCGAATCATGGTTTCGCCTCCGTGGGGACGTTGCGGAGCTTGACCATGGTGGTCAGCACCCTACGGATGTAGCCGTCCTGGCTCGTTGCCGCCGGGCGGTCCTCAAGTGCCGGGCGCCTGCCGGAACTCCAACCCGTCGCCGGCGACATGGAGCGGAACACCAATGAAATACGCACTGCACGGGCCTTGCCGAGTTCGCTCGTCTGGAGGTCGCGGCTGTTGACCCAGACGTCTCCGATGGCGTCCGGTGGGTCGCTCGTGTCCAGTTGGACCGCGATCTGCATGTCCTCGACACCTTCGGCGACGGGCTGCCAATCGTATTGAGAGGGGTCGCCTCCCGCCTGGCTCGACGCCATCATGAGCAGGGGGCGCTTTGGGTTCGAGTCGTCGATGCGGAAGGCCGCGCTGCCGCTGCCCAGGTTCAGGATCGGAGAGCCTACAGGAAGTTTGTTTGTTTTCATTTCGTTCTTGCAGGCTGTCATGGAGCGCCCTTGATTGAAACAGTTTGCCAGTTTGGTCGAACCCCAGCCGGCCGGTTGATGCTGGATTGTGTTGGACTTTGCTTACCATGAGGAGGCAGGCGCCGTGCTCGTTTTGGAGTACGAACATGTCTCCCGGATGGAAGTTGCTGGCCTGATTCGTGGGGATTTCTTGGCTCGAGAGCGGAAAGGTTCTACTCAGAACGCCGCTTCGCGAGTGATCCACCGACATGATTTCGAACCAGTCCGGGTCCGGATCCGACCCGCTGTTCGATGTGTCCGTTGCGCCGAATTGGTTCCTGTTGTGCAGGATGAAAGGGCCGACCTGATGCGTTCCGCCGCAGGTGGACCAGAGATTCGTGGTCAGACCGCCTCCCGCCGATCGGAGTCGCCGCACCAGCAAGCGTCTGGTCACGAGCATGGTCTGCTGCATGCGGCTGACCTGGTCCTGGCGATGGAGGGCCGACTGGAAGGTGCTATGGATGTGGAATGCCGCAACCACCACGAAGCTTGCCAGGAACATGGCGATCATCAGTTCGATCAGGGTGAATCCGGCTGTGCGTCGTTGGCTGATGGTTCGTTTCATGATTCGATCGTGCATGGCTGCCTACCTGAACTCAGCGGTCCGCAGCAGGATGCGTACCGGTTTTGGGGGATCCACCGAGTCGTCGTTGAAGGTGACCAGGACTTGGATGTCGTACACGTTTGCGTTCGACTGCCGCACGAGGAATGCATATTGGTACGGGGTCGCCATCTGGTCGGTGTTGTTGCCGGGCGCCGTCCCCATGGCCGTCTGGCAGGCGACCTGCTCGCCGCCTGCCGCGGTGCAACTGGACACGCACGCGGACGGAGCGGAGCCACCGGCCAGGCAGGATAGGGCTGCCGTGGGCACGTTCCTGAGCGCTTCCAGGCGCGCCTGGGCCTTGCTCACTGCCTGGTCCATGCGGAAGCTCTTGCTGTTCGACGAAACGGCCACGGATGCGACTCGGGTCAGACCCAGCAGCCCACCGACCACCAGGAGCATGGAGATGAGCACCTCGGTCAGCGTGATCCCTGCCTGCCCACGATTCGGCAAGGCACAGGAACGCCATACCGGAGGGGTCGGGGCGTGACTCATTGGACCACCTCCTGCCAATAGACGTCGTGGAGACCCGTATTCGAGGCCGATGAGGCCAGGTTGTTCCATGTCGAACCTCCCACGATCTGCGTCTTGCCACCCAGGGTATTCGCAAAGAGGTGCTGGTCATACACGATGACGCCAGAGACCACGCTGCCGCCTGCGCTGACTGGGTTGGAGAGCTGCTGGGCATGCCCGTTCGAATCAGGTTGCAGGTCAAAGGTATAGATATGACCCGGGTTTGTGGGATCCTCGTCGCAGATGTTCGCTTTGTCGCCGGTCGAGGTGCCCACGTAGACGCGATCGGCGGACACGAAGGCGTCGGCCCAGACCTTTTCGTCCGGAGGCAGGGTGGCCTTGTAGAGCTGGTCCGACAGACTGCATGTGCCCGGCGTGTCCCGGTCCACGAATCCATAGAAGGAGTAAGGCGGATGCACCGTGTCGTTTTCATCGGGCCGGTCGCCCGTTCCGAAGTAGAACGCGACCACGTTGGACCCGCTCAACGTGTCCTGGCGGACCGAGACCACCGGCGTGACGTAGATGGGTTGGCCCACCGAGGCGACGAGGCAGGAGTTGCCGGCAGCCCCGTTGGGCTCGTGCCGCCAGACGCGTCCCGTGGTGTCGGCTACGTAGATTGCGTCCGTGTAGCCATCGCCGTCTCGGTCCACGAGGACAGGGCGACCGGCCACGCCGTACGCCCGTTCGGATCGCACGCCTGCGCCCACGTTCAGTTTCACCTTCCCGTGGGTCAGGGTTTGGCCCGTTGCAGCGTCGATCAGGAAAAGGTATACGTCGGATGGGGTGTCCGCCAGGCCCGATGAGGTGGCGACCATCCAGATCTTGCCCTTGGGGTCCACGGAGCCCACGTTCACCCACGAGGCTGTCGGGGCGGCGACGGTGCCGTGGAAGTCGGAGTCGCTCCAGTCCTGGGGCCATAGGGGACGCGGTTGGGTCGGTGTGGTCACGTCCAGACCGGACAGGTATGGGTGCTGTCGCCCCATGGTGAAGAAAACGGCGGTCTTCCAACTGCTCTGTGTGTAGACATCCGTGATCATCACCGAGCCATCGACCATGGCAAAGGGGTTCAGTTCCGGATAGTAGTTGCGCACCTCGTTGTTCTTCATGAAGTTGAGCAGACTTTCCGGCACGAAGGCCCATACCTCATGGCCGTCACCGTAGGATGGATTGCCCGACACGAACTTGAAGTAGCCCCGCTGCTCCACGACGCTTGTCTGTGGGTTGTCACCCCATTCGAACTCACCGGCATCGAAGGCGTGGAGCATGCCGTCCTGAGCGCCCACGATAGCGATACTCCGTCGGCCGGCCTGGTTTTTGGCCCATGTCTGGTAGCCCGACTTGATCGTTCCGCTGATGCCAGTGCCTTCCAGCCAGGCCGGCCGGCCCGGCACGTGCACCACTGCGGCGTTCGATGAGTTGATGGACCCGAGCTTCCAGGCTCGTTGGACCGTGTTGGGCTGTTCCCAGCCACGCGCCCATTGGACCACGAATCGCGCATCGTCGTCGTCGCTGTCCCGGTCCCCATCCAGATCGTAGACTGGCAGCCCGTTGTTTTTCGTGGTGCGGTCCGTGCTGGTCAGGATCCTTTGGAGCAACCAGCTCGAACCAGGAGCCGCAAAGGTTTCGAGCGATCCGTTGTTGTTCGTGTAGATGTGCCGTTGGTCCGGGTTCGTGTTTGCCAGAGACTGGCCCGCATCCCACACAACCTGGTTGATCGTGTTGTTCGGATTGGACGGCGCATACATTTCATACATGGTGAAGTGTCCGCGGTTGGACCGGTCGTTGCCGGTCACGCTCCAGGTCGAGGATGGAGTCTCGGTGGTGCCGCGGTAGAGAGCATTGGCTAAGACAATGGGCTGGGTGAACACGTACTCGCCATGCTTGAGCGCCTCGTAGCCCACGTCGATGTCGTCCACCTCGGGTTGACACTTGTGGTTGTCCGCGATGATGACGGCCTTCCATCGCAGTTCGCCGCCCGTGTACCCCATGGACTGGATGTCCAACGTGACCTCGTCGGGGCTGTCGGCGGGAAAGTCCACTTTGATCCAGAGCGGGTTGCCGTGGGCGTCTTCGCTGACGGCGACATAATACTCGATCCGTGTCTTGGCCGGATCCGAAGAACAGGGTGGAATGGGAATGTGATCGCTTTTCTTGATGTGTACTTTTGTAATGGTGACTTCGTTGCGCTCGTTTGCAGGAATCTCGTCCGACACGATGTCGGACACGGCCTCGCCGCCGTTCGTTCTCCAGACCAGGAAGGCGATATCGTTGTAGTCCTTGTCGCCTCCGTTGTAGAGGTCTTCGAAGCCAAGGAGCCACCAAGTGGGGTCGGTGCTGGGTGCGCCCAGGAACATGTGATTCATCTGACCGTCCTGGCGCACGTAGATACGTTTGACCTCGTGGGGCATCACGATGCCGAAATCGGAATTGAGCCGATCCAGCGTGGCCTGGTCCAGCCAGCCCTGAGAGCCGCTGCACCAGTGTGGATATCCACATCCGATGTCTCGGTCCCAGGATTCATTGCCCGATGATGCGTAGTCCGGGTTCAGCACCCGCTTCGAGAAGAACGGGATAATATTCGAGTGGATGGTGCCCGAGTTGCCCGAGCCGGAACATTGCTGTTCCCAGTGGTCGTAGCACGCGTGGCAGCCATGCCGATAGCACCAGGTACGGCGATAATGCCGCCGACTGCTGCATTTTGTGGGACACTGGTTGCATTCTGTGCCATCGCAGGAACTCGCGCAGGTGATGTGCACCGACTGGCATTGCTGCGTGGAACCAATGCCGGCCGACGCCTTGTTCATATACTGGCCGTAGTACATGACGTGGAAGAATACGAGTTCGGTGCCAGAGTCGAAGGTGCCCATTTCATGAATTCGGTCGTCCAGGGTGATGTCGCCGTCGCCGTTCACGTCGTAGTCCGGGATGCCGTTGTTTGTCCGTGAGATGTCGGCGACCGGCGGCAACCTGGGCGATCCGCCACCCGTGGCGAGATCCGTGTCGTCGTCGCAGAGGAAAAAGATCCAGCCGCCGCCCTGGGACACGAGGTGTTCGAGCAGGTTCGGAATATGGGGATAGGCGCCCCCGTCGGACTGGTTGCCGGTCAGGAGGTATGGGGTGCAGGTGGTGCAGGAGCTGAGGTACATGTCTTCGAACCAGTCGTAGGACTGGTCGTTGGCCACGCCGCCGGCCGTGCCGTCGTCGCGTAGTTTGTAGCGATGGTAGGCGCAATAGTTGCCGCTGCCGTTGCTCTGGCACCGCATGCCCGTGTCACAGTCGCTGTCGCTCCCGCAGGTCTGGGACGTGTAGTTCCAGCCGTTGTCCGTGGTGTATTTCTTGACGTTGTCGTCCCACAAAAACCAACCCAGGGTGTGGCTTCCACCGGCCGACTCATACAAATAATAGATCCTCAGATCCTGCCTCGTTCGGATCGTGATGTGGTTCACGTCGCCGAGTTTTTTGTCGTCGGTGACGAGTTTCAGATGGCCGCTTTGGACCTCCATGTCGGTTTTGGATTGAAAGTCCGAGTCTGAAAATCCACTGTCGTACGTGGTCCGGTCCAGGTTGTTGAAGCAGTATGGATTCGTGGCCCGGGCGGACGACGGAAGCAAAATGGCGCCAAGGATGAGGGTGAGTGCTGTTTTTTTCATGACCATCACCTCTTCACCGGACGGCGGTCACTGGCATTGCTCTTGGACCCGGCGGATGTGGGAGGGGTGGTGGAACCGCTCCACTTCCCTTTCTTGATGGGGCTATGCCAGCGCAATCGGCGCAGTTCCAGGAGGTTCTTGAGGCGTTTTCGAGCCGTTGCCAACTTGGACGGAAGGAGACGCTTGAATCGGATCGGCTTGAGACGTCCCGGCCAAAGTGCTTCCATGCGAGGTCGTCTGATGGGCCCCTGACTCGCGCGCATGATGTAATAGAGGATATCCACTTTGTTGCGGTATCGGATCCTGCCCGGGTAGCAGCCAGGTGGGGTCAGGTGCTTGGTGGAGGTCCGCATCCAGGTGCAGACCTTTGCCGGACTCCACTTGCGAGCCAGGGCAAACAGGTTCAGGTTTTTGGTGCGGATGGGCGAGGGGTTCCACTTCCATCCCATGCTGAAGCAGGGGCCACAGCGTCGAAAGTAGAGGGTCCTGCCCCTCGAATATCGATCTGTTGCCCGAGCGGCGCCGCTCGACCAGAAGAGGACGGCCGCCGTGACGGCGACGATGGTCAGCATACGTTTCATCTTCGGGCCTCCTCGTGCTCTACAAACTTGTATGGCCTGTCATGTCCACAGCTCCCGTGTCCGACGTCGATTGCGCGGATCCGGTGGCTCCCTGATTCGACTGGGCCTGGTAGTCGGCCGCACTGGACGCGGCTGCCTGCCATTCCACTTCCATCTGCAGGGTCACCGTGGCGATGACTCTCGTGCCAGATGAGTCGAACGCGCGCCCCACCGACGTGATGACGATTTTGCCGTCGCTGTCGGTATTGGCCGACGCGCTCGGGTCGCTGTCGTTGTTGGAGAATCGGAACGTGTAGTTCGCCCGGATTTGGGGTATGCCCTGCTGCCCGCCGAACTTGTAATCTCTCGTGACGCCGATCGTGTAGCTCGAGGTGCGCAGGACCGGCGTCCAGAACGTGGAACTGTTCCACTTTGGAAGCAAATCGGCCTTGGCATAGGCCAGCCCTGCCTCGGCCGAGTAGAAGGCCACGGCATTTTCCCGTTCGTGGCCCACGACTTGGACGTTTGTTCGTGTCGACAGGAGCACGGCCATGGCCGCCGCCGCCATCAGGGATAGGATCAGGAACACGATGACCAGGGAAAAGCCCCGTTGTCCTGCTGGCCAGGCGTGATGACTGGGGGCGTGGTGGCCTTGAGTAGAAATCGGTGGATGTCGCACGTTGTCCTCCGAGCGGGTTCGAATCCAATCTTTGATGAAACAAGTGTCATGCAAAATACGAACCATGTGACGCAAGGTCCGATTGTGGCCTTGTGGGCAGGCTCGTGGGGTCGCCAATGGGCGCAGAGACGCCGATCGCCAGGTTCAATTCCATCAGCGACCGTTTCGATCGGCGGCCTTTTCTCCATCGAAGGGACAGTCCTGCTCATGAAGATATGAAAAAAGTTCAAAGTCTCGCAAAAAGTGAGCAGTTGGCCGGTGACTCGCCTCTAAGAATCGCGTGATGAGCACTTCAGACAGGTCCGCCGGGTTGGGAGATCGTCCCTGCTGCTCGGCGACCGAGGTGACCCCTGCGTCCCGCAGGCCGCAGGGCACGATGAGGTCGAATCCAGACAGATCCGTGGACAGGTTGACGGCCAGGCCATGGATGGCCACGCCGTGGTGCACGTGGACGCCGATGGCGGCAATCTTGCGATTGTCCACCCACAGCCCCGGTCGGTCGTTGTCCCAGGCTGCTTCGATTCCCAGGTCGGCGAGGACCTCGGTGGCGGCCTGAGCCATGGCGGCCACGTGGGCCCGGACCGATCGATCGATGCGCATGATCGGGTAGAGCACGAGCTGGCCTGGGCCGTGGTAGGTGACGTCGCCGCCTCGTTCGATCTGGTGCACCTCCACGCCCAGATTGGCGAGTGTTTCATCGGGCACCGTGATGTTGGCGGGATCCCCGCGGCGCCCCAGGGTGATGACTGGTGGGTGTTCGAGGGCGAGGATCACCTCGGGCAGGCGTTTGCGGAGAATGCAGTCACGCAGGTGGACCTGGAGGTCGTGGGCCCGACCATAGGGGACGAGGCCGAGGGAGGCAGCGACCGGCCGTTGTCCCCGTTCCGATGAAAAAATTTTCGGGTTTTCGCCTGGGGAAACGGGTGCGGACAGGGATTCTGCAGAAGCCATGGCGAAAGCTCAGTTTTGCGTGCCAGAGAGGTCCAGGGAGGCGAAGTAGTCCCCAAAGCGCAACACGGTGCCCGGAGAAACTTCCGCGGGGCTCGGCAGGCTTACGAAGGTGCCCGAATCCGTGTCCAGGTCGCGCAGGAGCACCCCTTGATCCGTGCGGACGAGTTCTGCGTGGCCTGGCGCGAGGTATGGGTCCTGGGGAAAGGAAAGGGACGCATCCGAGGCGCCCAGGTTGATCCGATCCTCTTTGAAGGCGCAGATTATGGTGGGTTGTCCATTCGGCCCCAGCAGCGCCACCTGGATGCCTTTCGGCACCGAGTCGATCCGAAGGACCTGTCGGCCCACCTGGACATGCTGGCCTGGTTGGCACAGAAACTCCCCATGGACCACGACATGGACGGGGGCTCCGTCTGCCGTCCGTACGGTGAAGGCCGAGCCGTTCCACTCGATGCGGGCCTGCTCGTCGGCAAGGCCTGGGCGGCCTGTGCCCAGGCGGCCCACAGCACTGCCCACTTCGATGACGGGGCCCGCGGCCTGTCCGAGCGGCTTGCCTTCCATATCCACGAGCGCCACGAAGGCGTTGTTCACCTGCCGTCCGACCGGAGGCGTTGCGCTATTCTGGATCCCGGCGACGTTGCTGATGCGAATCTTGGCCGTATCCGTCCTGTCCGCCTGAGTCCGAGGCACGATCGGATCCGTCTGGAGGTCATCGGCGTTTTCGTTCGGCACTGGGGACGAGGATTCCTGTTTGGGTGATGGATCCATCTGCTTGATCGGGGCCTGTGCCTCGTCGGCTGTAGCGTTGGTCGATGCCGCTGCGAGAGCGATGGGCTCGATGGAGCCATCGGCCGTGACCGAATAGGCTGCAGTGGATCGGCGTTGATAGGCCGACTGGAGCTTGGCTCCGCACATGGCGCAGACCGTTTGGCCCTCGGCGATGCCCATGCCGCATTCGGGGCAGGCCCGCTGGTTGCCCCTGGGCGGGGTCACCCATCGGCGTCGTTCCTCGTCCTTCAGGGTTTCGAGGATCTGCTCCACGTCGTGACGGGACAGCACGTGTTGCACGAACAAGGCGCCCCGGGATCGGGATACGGCCGACGGATCCAGTCGGGAGGCGGCCAGGGCGTTGTCCTGGTCGAGGGTGAGCACCATCTCGTAGATTTGTTTGGGATACTGACCAGATCGTTCCAGAATGGCCGCAGAGACCAAATAATATTCCACCGATTCTTGGATGCGGCCCACCATTTGATAGTTGGTTGCGAGGTTCCAGCTCGCCGCAAATACCAAGGAATCCTGTTCGGAGAGCTGCTCGGGATGCACGTCTTCGGTCATGGGTGTCGGTTCATCAGCACCGATTTCCGTCTTGAGCGTCCTGGTCTTGTGGGGCTGCGGCTGTTCCATGATGACACGATTTAGGGTACCTATTTTGAAGGATGGATGCAAGGTCCGGTTTTTCGTGGAGTGCGGCTCCTTTTCCCCGACGCGTCGGGGAAAAGGAGCCACACTCAGTCCTGCCTTTACGGTTGACACCTGTGCACTCATCAAGGGTATACTCGAAACAGGGAACCACAAAGGAAAGGAGGGCTCAATATGATAAACGAAACAAAAACTATAGCAACGAACTCTTGGGCACCGCTCTACTTGGGGGTGTCGGTTCTGTCCATCTTTCTGACTGGTCTGACTGGTGGGTGCGAGAGAGACTTCGGGGACGAAAGCGATCCCTGTGCAGACGTGGATTGCTCGGGCCACGGGACCTGTGCCGTGGCCGACGGCGCTGCGATCTGTGACTGTGAGGCCGGGTACCACCCAGACGGCCTGTCCTGCATTGAGGACGCCGCCGACCCTTGCAAGGATGTCGACTGCTCGGGACACGGCACCTGCAGCGTCGTGGAGGGCGAAGCCCAATGTGACTGCGAGGCCGGGTACCACCCAGACGGCCTGGCATGCATCGAGGACAGCGCTGACCCCTGTGATGGTATCGACTGCTCGGGGCACGGCACCTGCAGCGTCGTGGAGGGCGAAGCCCAATGTGACTGCGAGGCCGGGTACTATCCCAACGGCTTGGCATGCATCGAGCACATGGGCGATGCCTGTGCGAGGCAGTATCTCGAAGAGGTATCGATCCCCCCTTACGACTCGAACGATCCGGAGCATTTCTTGATCCAAACAGACGAAGATTGGTCACACATCAATGACCCGGACAAGTTCCACTTCTACGTGGTCCCGAATGACTACACCGGCATCGATCGAATCGTCCTGACACAAAGCGGCACCGAATCACGTCGTAGGACGATCGCGCTCTACAACGGAAACGACGATCACCCAGGTGCTCTTCCCAGGGACACGGATCATCTCGCAAAGGTCCTTTTCGACGTAGACTCATCGTACTGGACCATCGACCGGATGGCGCTCTGGGATCAATACACCGCCTCGAATTACGGGATCTTTGCATTCAAGGCAGGAGCCGAACACAACGTCGTCAACCGAGCCTACACCTGGTCTATCAACAATGCCATCAACATCAGGAGCGGCGCCCACAACAACACGATTCAAAACAGCCGATTCGAAGACATGAGAGAATGCGACGCCGTGGGTATCATCCTGGGAGGCATGACTCGGACCACCGGCATCCACATCATGAACACCAAGATCATCAACAACGAGTTCTACAACCAGAACGATGCCATCATGCCCGTCAGGTTCATCAATCCCGACACCGGGCTCAGGCAACCGTTGGACGTGGAGGGGCTCCTTTGCGCCTGCAACCAGATGTACATCGACGATGACACCAAGCCCACCACGGAGAACGGCTTCGACTTCAAGGGCGGTTCCATGAATCCGGACAACCCCATGATCATCACCGGCAATATCCTCTGGGGCTACACGGGAGTCGGAAATCGTGGACGGGCATCAGTGGTGGGACACTACAACGTCCGAAACACGATATTTACCAAGAACGTGATCTTCGATTCGGCACCTTGCATCAGCTCCGGATCGGGGGGGCCCCCGAACAACGAAGGAGAGGGCAGCCTGAGAACGGGATTTGCCTACTCGGAGTTGAGGGACAATCTTTTCTATAACTGCGGCGACGAAGGGCACTTTCCACTCAAACTGGCATCTTATGCCACGATCGTCGAAGAAAACACATTGATAGACTGTCAGAGTGGGTACCTGGAAGCCTCGGGCAACGATGCAGAGAGCACGTTCCAAAACAACGACATCTGCAATAGCCCGGACGTCTGGAATGACCTGGGCGGAAACAACTCGGCTTTCGTGGCCACCTTGGCGAACAACAATCACTACTCGTCCGCCGAGGAAGCCGGTTATACCGAGGATTTCAGCTTCACAAGAGACAAGTTCACAGACCACCCCTCGGTGGTGGTGCTGCCCCATTCCGTCCGTCCGTGAAACCAGCTTAGGGCCAATGCCGGTCAGATAAGGGGATTGTTGGATCATTTCGCTCCCTTGGTGATCGGTCGCCCTGGGGTTCTTTTGTAGCTGCTCATCTTTATTTTCACGTGTCGCTTGTAGCGACGATCAGGCCGACGTTCGGGCAAGATGAGAAGGCTCTCCATCATCTCGAGGTGAGATGAGAGTCGCTTGGGGAGATTGCCCGGTGCGCAAGTCCAAGCCTCGATCAAGCAGAAAATCCGGATGAGCTGCAACGAGTGACGGAAGCTGATTCTGAGCGGCTCTACTCCCGCTGCTTCGGCAACGTCGAGCATTTTTTTGCGGACGAGATTGTAGGCGAGAAGAATGCCCCATATTTTTTATCGAATGCCTTCGGGGTTTTTGCTGCGAAGGGCTTCTTGGCGCTCAAGCATGTGCGTCTTGATTTCGTCATAACCGAGTTCCAACTCCCAGCATTCGTGATAGAGCCCGGCGACTTCGACGTACCTGCGCGCGATTTCCGCCACTGTCTGTTCTTCCCGTATCGCCTCCAGGGCAACCTTGGCCTTGAATTCCGTCCCGTACCTTTTGCGTTTCCTCGTCATTGCTCCTGCTCCTTTCTTCTTGGGAGCAAGCCCCACATACCACCTTACACCCTGGTCCAAAACTTGGGGTCCACTTCAAGTCGATGTTGCGATGATCTCGTTGATGTTTGGTTTTCGTGTTGTAAGCCTGGTCTGACAGTGGCAAGATAGACTCGTCTGCGTGAGTTCCACGATGGGAGTTGTGCGGGTTGTGCACGGGAGGTGTCATGATGCGTCGTTTCTTGAAGAACTTGGTTGTAATGCCCAAGGTGCGTGGCGGGTTGGTGCTGCTCGGGTCTTTGTGGCTCGTCGGTTGTGGGCGGTCGTTTCGTGGTCAGGCGTTGACCTGCGGCGACGGTGTCTGTCAGGGCGACGAGACGTGCCAGAATTGTCCCGGTGACTGCGGTGCCTGCAACGGAACGTGCGGTGACGGATTCTGCTCGGCGGACGAGACCTGTGAATCCTGCACGGATGACTGCGGTGCCTGCACAGGGTGTGGTGACGGGTTCTGCGTCGGAGACGAGACCTGTGAGACCTGTACGGATGACTGTGGCGTCTGCACAGGGTGTGGCGACGGGTTCTGCGTCGGGGACGAGACCTGCGACACCTGTCCCGATGATTGCGGCGCCTGCGCCGTTTGCGGCGATGGGGTCTGTGAGGACGCCAAGGGCGAGACGCCTGCCACCTGTCCCGAGGACTGCGAAGGTCCGGTCACCTGTGGTGATGGGATCTGTACGGATCCCGCCGAGGACTGCCAGAATTGCCCCGATGACTGCGGCGCCTGCACGGGGTGTGGCGACGGAACCTGCGCCGACGACGAGGATTGCACGTCCTGTCCGCAAGACTGTGGGCAATGTCCATCTTTTTGCGGCGATGGTTACTGCGACCATGACGAGGACTGCAACTCCTGTTCGGAGGATTGTGGAGAATGCCCCCAGAGTTGCGGCGACGGGCAGTGCCAGCCCCTCGGCGGAGAAACCTGCGCGAATTGTCCTTCTGATTGTACCTGCGGCACCGATACGTGCCAGGACGTGCTCAACTGCACGTCAGGGTGCAACATGGACCAAAGCTGCATGAATACTTGTGCCGAGGATGGCTGCTACGAGGCGCAGGTTCAGGCGTCGGCTCTGTTTGCCTGCATGCTCGCAAACTGCGTCACCGAATGTCAAAATCCCCAGGATCAGGGCTGCATGCAATGCATCATGACGAACTGCAGCGCCGAGGCCATGGCCTGCTACAACGGCACTTGCGGGCCCGCTCATTGCGGCGACGGACAATGCCAGCCTGAAGAGGACTGTACGAATTGTCCCGACGACTGCGGTCAGTGTCCGGACCAGTGTGGAGACGGTTACTGCCAGGCCTACGAGGACTGTAACACGTGCCCCCAGGATTGCGGTCCCTGCGCCTGGTGCGGTGACGGGTATTGCGATAAGAACGAGGATTGCAACTCATGTGCCGACGACTGCGGGAAGTGCGCCTTGACCTGTGGTGACGGACAGTGTGAGCAACTCTTGGGAGAGAGTTGTGCCGTCTGTCCGCAGGACTGTGAGTGCGGCGGCGACACGTGCGCCGTGGTGCTCCAATGCATGACGAACTGTTCGACCATCATCTGCCCCAACGATTGCCTGTCATCGGGTTGCTACGAGGCACAGCAGGAAGGGCATGCGGTGCTCCAATGTATGATTTCGAACTGTCTCATGCAATGCATCAGTCCGAACAATCCCCAGTGCCAGCAGTGCCTGATGAATTCGTGCAGTGCAGAGTTGATGGCCTGCATCACCGGCACCTGCTCATAGCATTATGGCTCGAAGAACGCCATGGCGGCTTCGAGCCCTCCCTTGATCTTCATACCACCTTCGTTGGCAAGCACTTCGAGGTAGTGGGCCACTGCGTCTTTGGCCTGCGAGGCTGGGCGGTGTTCCAGGTGGACGTGTGCCAGGAAGGCCGCCACCTGCTGCTTGCTGTGGCCCATGATCTTCCAGGATCGGTCGGCGGCTTCCTCCTGGTGGGTCGTGACCCAGGTGATTGCGGTGTCGAGTTCCTCCTGGAACAGGTTGGCCTCTTTGGGATGTTGTTCGAGGAATTCGCCCTTGAAGACGAGTCCCGCATTGGGCAGGTCTCCTGATTCGGGGTGGAGTTTTTGCCACAGATCCTGAAAGGACAGACATGCGCAGGAATCACCGCCCGTGGCTTCGAGCGCGAAGCTCGCCTCGGGTTCCCTGAGGAGGACCGTATCGTAGGTTCCTGCGATGAACCCGTTTTTGATGTCTTCGGGGCGGCCGAACGGATCGCCGAAGGCAAATTCGAAGTCGGACGGATCGAGGCCGTTGGCGCGCAGCAGATAATTCGTGACCGCCGCAGGAGGAGCCGTCTTGATCAGGGGCATCTGGAGTCGGCGGCCTTTGAGATCTTCGAGGCGTTTGACGGCGCCGTCCCGGCTCAGCACGTAAAAGTTGTCCCACACATCCACCGAGACCATCTTGATGTTTTTGCCCGTGGTGAACAGTCGCGTGGCAGCAACCACGGCCGAAAAGCTGATGTCCGCCTTGCCCTGGACCATCCAACCGAGGTGCTTTTCCGTCTTGTCCCAGACTTTGACCTCGTCGAACTTCATTCGTGTCATGAGGCGGTCGCTTTCGAGCATCCGGACGAGCACCGGCCAGACCACGGGGGTGGCGGATTGGAGCACGACCGATACGCGATCGTCCTGGTTGGCAGGAACGGAGCGCTTGGTTCGGCCTTCTGGTTCGGCTCGGTCTCGGTCAACGGCAGCCGGCCGTCCCGTCGCCGTGGCGGGCCCTGTGTCGGCAGCGGAGTCTGCACCGGCAGCAGGCCGATAGAACGTGACGTGGATCTCGTCGACGCCCCGTTCTTCGGTGTGATGGAGGAGACCGTCCGATTCGGCCATTGCCTTGAGGGGTGCGGGATCAAACGCATTGACCACTTCGATGGCCGCGTCGGGAGCCAGGGTGTCGAGCAGGAGTTGGATCTCGGGCAGGAAGAAATCGTCTCGCCCCCGCACGTCCTTGACGGGGACGTTGCTCAAGGTTGAAAACCAATCCGGCGGCTGGGTGGGCGGCGTTGCCGTCTCTTGGATACATTCTGGGAACCGTCGGCTCATTTCTTCTGTCTGGCCCAGTTCTCTGTTGAGGGTGTAGAGGAGTTCGCAGATCGACAGGCCACCGATCCGGGCCACGTCTCTCATGCGTGCCCATTGGCCCACCATCTTGAAGATGGCTCGGTTGTTGAGCTTCTTGAACCTGGGACTCAACGAGATGAGGATGGGCTTGAGGTTGGGATGGGCTTCGAGCGCCTGACCGACGCGTGTTTCCGCTGTGATGAGCATGGCCTGACTCCTAGGAGGCTCGGGTTTTGTAACCGCAATCAACATGCGACGTTTTTTTGGAAAGGCAAGTATAATCGGGATAAAAAGTACCACAAAGTCTATTGTGGACTCCGCAAAGAATTTGGGGTCCCTGCTTGGAGGGGATCGTCACAGTTGGTGGACCTTGCTGGATTGGCATGGAGCGTCCTTAGGAATCGGGCTGGAAAGACGGCACAGAAGCGAATCTGCCCCTTCTGCTTTGTCGGTTGTCCCTTGACAGGCGCAGACCGTCGATTGCAAAAAGAAGCTGGCGATGGTTCGTCATCGCAACACGGTTCGATGGATCGTGCCTCACGCAGGTGAGACTGGTTGACGATTGTTTCACGGGCGCCCGTGGGCGCCTGGTGGATGGGAGGTTTCGATGGAGGCAAAGCCGTATGTGCATCGCGTGTACCTGGACGACACGGACGCCCAGGGCATCGTGTACCACGCAAATTATCTGAAATTCTTTGAGCGAGCCCGCAGCGACCTGCTGGCGGCCAAGGGAGTCAGCATCGATGAGCAGGGCCGTGGGGCTCATCGGTTCGTGGTGCACGAGGTCCATATGAAATATCTGCGCTCAGCCTTGCTGGGCGATGATATCCAAGTCATGACCAGATACGAAAAGGCCTCGGAATTTCGGCTTACGTTTTGGCAGGAAGTCCGTCGAGGCGAGACCAAGCTGGTCGAGGCAGAGACTCAGGTCGTGTGCATCGATCCAGACGGAAATTTGACCCCTTTGCCCGATCGTCTCAACCTCGACGACCAGTCATCTAATTCTTGACATCCAGGGACTCAATTGACAATCTCCATAAGGTAATTCGAACAGGACGTGGGTGACCTATCGCTGTCGGTTCACGTCGAAAGGGCAGGGTGCTGTGCGCCGTATTGATACGGCTGCAGCCACTCGTGTCGTAACACCATTGGAGGAGGTCGAGATGTTGAAGAGAGTCGCAGTGAGTATGCTCGCAGTTGGGTTGCTCGTGTCGTTCGGTTGTGGGAAGAAAAAGACGGAAGCGAGTGCTACCGCCGCCAAGGCCGCCGGATTCTCCTGCAAGTCCGCCTGTGAGCAGATCAGCAAGTGCTCCGACGCCATTTCTGACGCGATGAGCGAAGGGATGCCCGAGGCGGCCAAGGCTCAGATGCGGACGGCCATGAAGAAGGAAATGGGTGATGTCGCCAAGTGCACGAAGCATTGTGACGCGGACATGAAGAAGAACCCCGACTCCAAAGAGACCAAGGCCATCAAGGGCTGCATGGCCAAGGGCGGCGACTGCAAGGCCTTCGCCGCCTGCTTCAAGGCCGCCATCAACGATGCGCCTAAGGTGCCCTCGGCTCCCCCAGCAGCCGCCGGTATGGCTCCCGCAGCCGGTACGGCCCCCACAGACGGTATGGCTCCTGCAGCAGCCGGTATGGCTCCGGCAGCCGGCATGGCTCCCGCAGCGATGGCGCCTGCCGCCATGGCGCCTGCGCGTCCTGCTCCCCGCAAGTAATCCGCTGGTTGCTTTTTGCAGCGGGACGATAGCCTTTCTCGACCGATGACCGCGGTCGTCTGCGGTCTGATTTCCAATAGGATCCACGCGATGATGAGGGGCTGGTGTCGGTTGCCTCATGGGGCCTGCTCGACCTGATTTGGTCAAGTGCCTCAAGGATGCGATCGGGACGGGTCCTCGTGTTGGTCCTAAAAATGACAGTGTCCTTGCAGCAGGAGTCAGGGCATCTGTCGCTACAGGATTGGAGGATTCGAGATGAAAAAGAAGCTGCTCGTGATCGTTCTGGCCGTCGGGATGCTCGTGTCGTTTGGCTGTGCAAACAAGGCGAACAACGGGGCCGTTCATGCCAAGAGCGCAGACGCCCCGGGGCCCAATGCGACCGCATCGGAGTCTGGTGCGAAGGGGGCTGAGGCGCGTTCGACCGCGTCTTCTCGCCCGGCAGCCGCTGCTTCGGCGTCCGCTGCGAGAGTTTTCTGTGAGTCTGCTTGCGGGCGGATCAGCACCTGCTCGGACGCTATCTGCGACGTGATGAGCGTGGGGATGCCCGAGGCGGCCAAGGTTCAGATGCGGACGGCCATGAAGAAGGAAATGAGCGACGTGCCAAAGTGCATTCGGAAATGTACGCCGGACGTGACCGCACATCCGGATTCGGAAGAGAACCGGGGCATCAGAGCTTGCATGGCGAAGCCGTCCGATTGCAAAGTCTTCGCCGCCTGCTTCAAGGTGGTCATCAGTCAGCACAAGTCCAAACCCGTCGAGGGAAAGGCGCCGCATACAGGACCTTCTGCACCCGTGGAGGAAAAGACGCCGCATACAGGACCTTCTGCACCAAGCAAGACACCTGCTGGTTCTGCCCCCAGGTAGGCCTCCTCGTTTCGTGATCGTCACGGGAGTTGATCCCGCCTGTCGTGGATGATCCACGGCCGGCAGGTGCTCGCATCCACGCCCGCGATGCGGTTCGGCTGGCGGGCTCGAATTCGAACCGGAGCTTTGATCAGGGCGCGGCGGTCCAGCCGGCTGACTCACATGCGCTCAGCGCCCGCCAGAAGCGCTGCCTCCAGGATGCCTCGTTGTGTTGGACGCCTGGCTGCCACCAGTAGGACAGGTCCACGCTTTCCTGGTAGCCCAGGCCCAAGAGCATGTCTCGAAATTGGAGGGTGACGCAGTAGTTGTCCTCATCGTCGCTGTCCTCGAAGATCCCATCGCCATCCACGTCCGTGCATTGCCCCGTGACGTCGCCGCCCGAGTCCATGTATAGGGCGACGGTTCCGTGGCCTCTTTCGAGGGGCCAGCGCCTCGTGAGGGTGGCCGACCCGTCCGCGGTGGCCGCATAGGCACCCCAGCCCAGGGAGGAGGATAGACCTGCGGCACAGGCCAGTCTGTTCGGTCGCGTCATGGCCTGGTAGAGGCTGACGAGTCCGCCCAAAGAGGATCCGGCCACCATGAGTCGGGCCGGATCGTGGGTCAGGCCGTAGCGGGACTGAAAAAAGGGCAGCACCTGATCGAGCATGAGGTCGAGATACGCGTCGGCTCGGCCGCCGATCCAGTTCTGGCGTTCATTGATGTCGTCGGGCACGGGCGTGTAGACGTCCATGCGGTCGGACACGCTGTCGATGGCCAGGACCACCACGTCGTTCCAGCCATCTTCGAGGATGTCGCCGAGTTGCCAGCCTCCCCAGGGTGCGTCGGGGCGAAATAGGTCTTGGCCGTCGTGCATGAAGAGGATCCGCCTCGCCGAGGCAGCCGGTGATCCGCGCACGAACCCGGCGGGTAGTCTGGCCCTCATGGTGCGTGGGATGGGCAGGGTTGCGGTGGTCAGGTCCGGGAATCGTTCCAGCCAGGCACGGTCAGTGGGTGGGCGTACATAGCCCACTTCTCCGAAATCATCGTAGTCGTAGGCCGTTGCCTCGGGGGGCGGGAGCCAGGTGGGCCCATCAGCCCACCACTTGTACTTCCGGCCCGAAGGATTGCCGACCTCGTCGTCGGAGAGCAAAACCCACAGATGGTCGTCCCAGGGGGAGCGTTGTGCCGGGTTTGCACCGGGTGCCCAGCCATTACAGTCGCACACGAGGCTCACGTCCGCCGGGTGGCCTGGCCAAAAGGTCACAAAGAGCCAGCGGTTGCCCTCGTGGAGCGGCCAGCCTTCGTGCCAGGCCACGTCGTGACGGATCGCCTCGGCACCATCCATGCCCGTAGATGGGTTGGACAGGGCGGCGACGATTTCGTCGATTCGGGAACCGGCGTCCAGGGCGCCATCGGTTCTTGGGCCGCCCTCGGTTCGCGTCTGGGCATCACCGCGATTGGCGTCGGCGGTCGCAGCGTCCCGAATGGCCGCGTCATCGATCTGGACGGCTGGCCCGCTGCAGGACGCAGACCACCAGAGCCCACAGGTCGCGACCAGGGCGACGATTCGATTCGAGGAGAACGAATACATGGTCGAACCTCTCACGTGCCTGAAATCCTCGCTGTGCCTGTAGTGAGGATACACGGGTTTGTCTCGGAGCGCGAGGGGGTGTTTCGGTCGATGGAGATGCGAGATGTCTGGCATCAGCACAGAGGAATGCGACGATGCGCCAAGATAAAATTTGGGTGGATTGTATCAGGAGGAAGCTGAAGGAGAAATGCTCGGGGCCGCGGCGCAGCCCCGGTGCTTCGGTTGGCCTAGTTTGTCTTGTTGTACCGCCCCATGGCAAGACCAGTGTCCTGGTCGTAGATTAACTTGGGAATGTTGGGCAGATTGTTGGTGTCCGTGTCCGGAAGTGACTGGAGGAAGAACAGGAGCGCCATCCAGTCTTTGATCTCCTGGATGCCGGCCGTCCCGGGATCACTGTCGATGCGCATGGCCATGTAGTCCGTAGGATCGCTCAGATCGACAGGCGAGCCGTCGGCATGTTTCGGCACGATGTTTACGCCATGGGACGTGGCCATGTGGAGCATCAGCAAGGTGTAGAGGTCGGTCACCACGTGATAGAGCGTGGACGTGTCGTTCGTGTCCACTGTGGTGTTGCATGTCAGGCTGAAGTAGTCCTCGTCACCACCCAAGCCGGACGGCAGCGTGTTGCCGCACAGATGGACGGTTGAGATTTTGTTGAGCGGCGTGCCGGTCGAGTCGTAGTCGTATCGCACGCCGGAGACGTTCGTCCACAGCGTGTAGTCGCCCATGGCCAGGGACAGGGTGAGCGCCACCTCGCCGATGAGCCGCATTTCTTCGCCGGTCAGATAGGCCTCCACGAGGGGCCAGCCGGGCGCGAAGCGGTTGGCTGGGTCCGGGGACACGCCCAACGGGACAGTGCTGAATACGTCCGAGAAGCAGACTGTGCCGGTCATACCAGGGAGGAGGTCGTCGCGGAGCACGCCGGCCGGGATGACCGCCAAGTCGAAGGGCGGTTGGCCTTGCTGGGCCACGATCGCCGAGGCTACGGTCCTCATGGCATCCGCCACGAGGTTTCCGATGTTCAGTTCGATGTATTGGTATTCCTGGACGATCAAGGGGAAGTCCAGGTCTGCGACAGGTGAGGCCATGGCCATGCCGATGGCAGGCAGAAGTTTGGCATCGATGCCTTGGTCGTACTGATCGATGAGGGCTTGCATCGTGGCGTCACCCATGATGGAGTCGTCGATGGGAATCTCATTCAAGTGGGAGTCCGCCAGCTTGGCGCCGTCCGCGGTCATGTCCCAGGTGGTGTCCAACTGAGCCACATGGTCCGTATAGGCGCCGGAGATGAAGACCAGGGTGTCGTTGATATTGTATGGCGTGGGGGTAAGCTCGTGGTAATGGCCCGAGCAGACGATGTCGATGCCGTCGACGTTGGCCGCTAAGTTCGCATCGTCTCCGGTGCCGCCCGTGTGGAGACCGCCGTGGGAGAGCATGATGACCAGGTCCACGTTGTCGTTGTTTCGCAGATCATCCACCTTCTCTTGCATGAAGTCGTAGTCATGGTTGAACGTCACAGGAGGTGCCGTGGGAGCCATGTCGTCGGCCTGTGGACCCATGTTGCCCAGGAATCCGATCTTCAGACCATTGTCCAGGGTGGTCACGTACTTGTCCATGATCACGCCAGCGGACTTGAGGGCCTCGAGGTCGTCATCGGCAGTGTTCGTGGCGTCGAACACCGTGTTGGTGGCGAGTACGGGAATAGAGAACCCTCCGTTGGTGACGGCGTTACCATAAAGAAGGGCCAGACCGGCAGGACCCCAGTCGTATTCATGGTTTCCAATAGTTGTGGCCGTGTATCCCATGGTTTGGAAGAACATGAGGGCGATCGGGTAGTCGGTGGCCATGTCATACGTGGTGCCCATGAAAAAGTCGCCGTCGTCCACCAGGACAACCGGGATGTTTTCTTCGGCCTTCTGGGCTCGAATTTGATTGATGACGGTCGTCACGCGGGCCAGGCCACCGACCACGTCGTCGTTGTCGCTTGTGTCGAGCGGCGTGTAGTCCAGGAAATTGTTGAAGCCCTTGGCGTGCGAGTGAATGTCGGTGGTCTCGATGAGCGTCAGTTTTTTCTGTTCGGTGTTGTTGTTGTTGTTGTTGTTCTGGTTATTGTTGTCGTTTGTGTTGTTGTTTGTGTTGTTGTTTGTGTTGTTGTTTGTGTTGTTGTTCTGGTTGACGTTGTTATTGCCTCCGTTGTCGTCATCGCTGCAGCCACTGCAGGCAGCAGATGCGACCAGAAGCCATGCCACGGTCGTGACACTGCCAAGGATTGCCATCAGTCGTTTCGTTTTCATGCGCATTGCCCTCCATGTTACAGGTGTGAGTTTCTTCACTCTGTTGGTTGTCGTTAAGGGTGTGGTTGTTCCGCCCATTCTGGTCTCAATACCTCGTTCTACGGTAATCTATCCTGGCTATGATACGCAGTGAAACGTTGATTGCAACCAAAAGTGTTCATTTTCTTACGGAATGTTTCCAACAGGAAGGGACGACTTTGCGATGGTCTGTCGGGAATCATCGGACCATCGTATCGGCGAGATCGAATCCGTACCGGAATCGGGCGATGAGGGTTCTACTGACAGGCCCACTTGCTGTCGTAGACAGGAGCGGACTGATTGGCGTGTTCCTCATGGCCGTAGGAGATATATTCTCTGGTGGTGGGCAGGCCGAAGGCATCCTCCCAATGGTAGTTGGCGCCTCCTCGACTGAGCCAGAGTCGGTGCACCTTGCCGTTGGGACGGTGTACGTCCAGGAAGAAGGCGAAGGCGTCGATGCGATCGAGTTCGCTGCCCGAAGGGGGCGACATGGTCGTGACATATTGGAATCCGGTTTTCCAATGACCAGGCATGTCCTCGTTGCCCTCGATCCAGGCCTGCTTTTGCGTGGCGTCTCCCCGGTCGAAGTAGTCCACGTACATTCCGGCTGCAAGCACCTGACCGTCCTGAGGTCCCACGGCCAGGTTCGCCTCGATCCAATATTCAGGAATACCATAGTGGCTCTTGAGCATTTCGTCGATGGCGTTTAGGTAGAACTCGCAGTGGGTCGCATCCACGTTGTCGTCGATGCGATACGAAGGACACCAGGCCTCTGTTCGTTGAGAGTCGGCCAGCCAATGGAGGGAGCCGGCACAGGGATCTTGGCCTCTGGGTGGCTTGACATCAAAATGGTAGTTGCGGCCGTAGTTGCTGTCCCATGCGTCACAGAAGTTGCCGGCCCCCGAGGCGTTGTGGAACCACAGCACCGCTTCGGTGGCGTCTTCGGGCACGGCCACCTCGAAGGGGATAGGATAGCTCTCGTCGATGGGCCTGCCGTGGTCGTTTTTGAAGGCCACGACTGGTCCGGTTTCCATCTGACCGCCGGGCAGGAATTGGATGGTCGCCTCGATTCCCCAGGCTGGGAATCCGTCGTGGGTGGCGCGGCAGTCGGGCAGGCGGCTGGGATCGTACTCGATGGCCACGCGACCGCCGGCCCTCAGGTCGTTGCGTTCCACGAACTGGACCCAGTGGGCCATGAAGACAAGAGCCGCCGTGTCCGGCCGGTGCGTGCAGATGCCTCCCCTGGGCCAGAGGTTGTAGCCCTGGTTTGATTCGAGTCGATAGTTGTCGAAGTCGCGTTCCACGATGTTGTGGTCGAAGAGTCGAATGCCGCCGTTTTCGTGGAGCACGGGGATGCATTCCATGTCGTCGCTGTCGCCTGGGCCCGCAACATGCTCTGCGAGGAGGACGCGATAGCGCGTGAACCCGGCATCGCCCACGCCGATCGGATCGGCCGGCGTCTCCCACCATGTCGGGTCGGTCGTGCGGTGGTAGAGCAGTGCGGGTGATGCGCCCTGGCGCACCAATTCGGTGGCCACGTCGATGGTCGCCTCCCATGCCCAGTGGCAGCCGTCTGCGTCGCAGGTCTCAGCATACTGTCCGTTCGCGTCCCTGGTTCGCGTCACCGAGCGCAGAACGATCTGGCAACCATGGTCCGCCAGGTCGGTGCCGTCGGCTTTGTCCGTGGCCGGTTCCGTCGCTTGAACGGCGTGTTCCGTGCGATCCGTGGGTTGCGTGGACTGGGCGCTGCAGGCGCCGAGATTCGTCGTCAACATGGCAAGGAGGGACAGTCCGACGGATGCGACGACTGCTTGGACACGGTGCTGCATCGAGCGGCCTGGACGTGCGTCCAGACTCGGATGGGTTCGTCGAGTCGGACATGAATGGGACGTTGTGGTTGCCATGATTCGGTTCTCCTTGGGCTGTTTCATCGGCCCGAGATGTTTTCTAGTGACTCAGGTATGAGTTACTAGTGAAAAGGTGTCAAAAAAGCATTTGGATTGCAAGACAAAAAGCGCTTTCGGTGGCGGAGAATCCTGGGAAATCTCAGTAGAGATGCATCTGTTGGATGGTTTTTGGTCAACGATCGAGGCCAGCCGTCGATTTGACCAGGCTTGCCAGTTGGCGAACATCGCGGCATGATGGATGTCATTGATGAAGAACAGGTTGGCCGGTCGGCCGGAGGGTTGTCATGATGAGGGATGATCACGAAGGATGGAGTCGGAAGGGATATTGGTCCGTCGGGGCCTGCTCGGCATTGGTGGCAGCGCTGTTCGTCCCGGTTGCCTGTGGAGGGCACGGACCGACCAGCTTGGTCGATGCGGCCCAGCATGATGCGTCCGGGTCCGGCGATGGGGATGGCGGCCTGGACGGCCACATGGAAGGTGATGCTGGGCCCGGCGACGCTGGTTTCGACGATGGGGGCGGGAGGCGAGACGGCGGGGTGGCGCCGTTTTTGGGG